>QKJP01000067.1 GCA_003249255.1 Bacteroidales bacterium | reverse complement strand
AATCTCAACTTAAAATAGCTGAGTGGCTATCTACATTGTTAGATATCTCCACTTCAAAATTAAAACGAGACTCTAAAAAGGGGGCACTATCACATAATCAAAGACTTAATGCTCTATATATTTCTTAGCTTGACGGCTATGGCCAGTTGCAGGCTGGGATACAAAGTATTTTTACTCCAACTCTGTGCTTTTGTGCCTCGTATTAATATAATTAGGCGTAAAAATGGATACACATTATCCCTTTTCAATTAAACCTTACAAAAACTAAAAATGAAGAAAGTTTTATCCGCACTTTTACTAATGTGCATTGCCATTAATTCCTTTTCACAAGAAGGTATTTTTAAATCTGTTCAGGACGGAAATTCTGCTGAAGTAGTAAAGTATATCGAATCCGGAAATAATGTTGATACTATTTTTACTTTTTATAATCAACAATTATCCATTTTAGAATTAGCTCTTTTATATAACCAATTAGAAATAGCCGAATACTTGCTAGATCAAGGTGCCGATTTTAAACGAATAGGTGATAAAGGGCAAATGGTGGCTCCAATTATTGCAGTACGTTTGGATTCCACTATCGTGCTTCAAAAGATGGTAGCTTTAGGATTATCAGTTAATGAAGTTGTAAGTTCTGAGCCTCAGGTTTATTTATTAAGTTGTGCGTTTGGATATGGTCAATTGAATTCCATTAAATGGCTAAAAAGTAAAGGGGCAAAATTATTAGAGACTGAAGAAATTGGTGCTTTTCCCATGATTGTCTGTCAGGAAGATTCAAGCGTAATCGAACGTTTAAAGCTTTTTTTAGAATGTGATGTCGATATTAATCAGTTGTATAAAGGTAAAACGGTACTCTTTTATGCGAGTGCAAAAAAAATTCCGATTTTGTTAGAAGCCGGTATTGATGTTAATCATAAAGATGAGAATGGGTACACTGCTTTGCACCACTTTTTTGTTAATTCCAGAATGACGGAAGTCCAACTGCTGTTAGATGCAGGAGTGCAATATGAGCCTTGCCGTGGAGTTAATGAATTGATGTTTTATTCCGCACTGGGCGATGAAATAAAAGTCAAAAAGTTACTTGAGTCATGTGATCTAAAAGCGAAATCAGATGATCGAAAAACAGCTTTGATCTATGCCTTGGAAAATGAACAATATGCAGTTGCAGAGTTATTGTTCAAGAAGCAAGATGTAATAACTGACGATGAGAAAGAATTTTTGTTAAAGACTTGTAAGAAGGAATTTGTCGAAAAGGTTTTATCCTTACCCTATACTCCGGATGATTATTATAATTATCGTAATGCCATTTTTTCATTGTTAGATCAAAAACGTTTTGATCTCGTAGATCTTATCGTAGAAAAAGATTCAACCTTGTTAAAAGCCAAAGAAAGAAGAGACTTACGTTATGTAGAGGATTATGCACGTGAAGGTAACCTTGAAGTAATTAAGTATTTGTATAGCAAAGGTGTATCTCTCGATGCGTATGACGGTCAGGAGTATTCTCCTTTAATGCGAGCAGTTGAAAATAAACATCATGAAGTTGTGGAATTTATGCTTAAAAGTGGTGTTGATATCTCTTTCAAAAATGAATATGGTTTTACTGCTATAGTGGAAGCTGCTAGAAAAAAATCACCTCGATGTGCTCAAATACTTATCGATCATGGAGCTTTGGTAAATGATACATCCATCGTTTGTCCACTTTATTTTGCTGCTCATCAAGGGGATTTAGAAACTCTAAAAATATTGCTAGACAATGGAGCCGACATAGAGTGTACAGATGATTATGGTCACACTCCTTTGTTGGGAGCTGTTCGATCGGGAAATATTAAGCATGCCAAAGAGTTAATGAAACGTGGAGCTGATGTAACAAAGGTAAATAACGAAGGGTACGACATTGGAATGTTAGCTCTGTATTCCGAAAGCTATGATTTCTTTAAGGAATTGATTTCGCAAAAAATCATTTCAGTAAATGGTCGTAAAGAGGGCGATAAAACCTACTTAATGATGGCTTGCCATGGTGGTGAATATGAATTGGTGGAATATTTACTTCAGAAGGGCGCAAAAGTTGAAGGCGTAGATAATTATCATTTTAATGCCCTGTTGTATGCCTGTGTGGGTTCAAAAGGAACTGAACTGGTTGAGTTGCTTGTAAAAAATGGAGCAAGTATTCATCAGAAAGACCTTGAAGGTGCATCTGCCTTGATTTATGCCGTTAAAAGTACGAATATAGAATTGGTTCGTTATTTAATAGATAATGGAGTGGATGTGAATGAGGGTAGAACTGCTGAGTCTGGAAATGTTTATACCCCTCTGTACTATGCAAAGGAAAAATATAACGGAGAAGAAATCGTAAAACTATTAGAAGAAGCCGGAGCAAAGGATTTATCGGAAGAATAGATTATAGGTTTGCTGATTTTTAAATTGAGAAAGTAATATTATATAATACAAGCGCCTGATATTTATTAGGAGCTTGTGTTTTATTATATTATCTGTAGTTTCTTATTCAATAATTAGCTTACCCGTTTCAGTTCCTTTGTCAGTTTGAACTTCAATGATGTAAATACCGGTATTGAGATTGGAGTTTATTTCTTTTTGTTTTAACTCATTTATTAAGCTACCGGATATATCGTAAATTTTTACTTGCAATACATCCTTATCGCTATTAATAACGAAGTTTCCATCTGTACTAGGATTTGGTGTTATAGAAAAAGTTTCACACTCATCACTTGTTACATTAACCGGGAAATCAGCAACGACTACAGGATCATAAGTTAACCATATATTTACATACATTTTACCATCATCTTCAGGTGCTAAGCTTCCAAATTGACTATTAGGATCTCCTGGAGTTTCATATGATAATTGGTGTTGTAAATAGTAAATGTATTTAGGAAACCCATTTTCCAGCTTTACAATTTCTCCATTAGAATAGACTTCAGAGCTTGGCCAATCTTCTCCATCACAATAGTTGTCGCCAATTTTATAGGTGCCAGACCATTCACTAATTCCAACTTCTCCTAACTCTGGATCTATTATTGTACTAGGTTGAAATGTATACTTGTCAATCAGGAAGTGGCAGCTGTTAATGATAGTAGTCCAGTCGTTTGAGAAGCATATGAAATTTGTGACTACTATACTAAGGCTATATTCACTTCCGTTTTTTTTGAGGGAATCGATATTGTTGGTGTATACAGAAAGCTCGATTGGAATTTCAGATCCAATCATCACTGGTTCATAAAAGCTTTCATTGTGTTGAGGTACGGTAGAAATGAATTGTCCATAACTATTAACGCTAATTGTTACTATTAGAAGGAATACATAGTAAAGTTTTTGCATATTGTACTTTTTAAAGTGTTTTAGTTTAGGTGCAAATTTACCATATTCAATCGAATAAATTGAGCTGTTGATCTTTTAAAGGAGTATAGAATTTCATTTTGGTAGGAATGCTATTTTCCTGGCATAAGTGCGTAAAAAGAGCTTGGAGCTGCTTGTGATTTGGTACACCACAACCGTATTGATCTCCATAAGTTTCAATGTATTTTTCTTTCACATCAGGGAAAATCTTATCCAGTTGTTGATAGAAGTACTCCCGTTGTCCTTCTCTGTTGGTCATTCCCATCGAAGCTATGATGTAGGCAGCTTGGCTATCCGAAGCTTTCGAAATGAGTTCTTCAATGTTTTCTTTTGTATCGGTAATGAATGGGAGCACAGGCATTAAAGTCATACCTGCATAAATGCCGGCTTTTCTGAGTTCTTTGATGGCTTTAAAACGATCAGATGAAGCAGGCGCAAAGGGTTCAAGTTTTTTAGAGAGTTCATCATCCGCTGATGTTATGGTTAAAGAAACAGCTGCGTAAACTTTGCTAATTTCTTTCAGTAAATCAATGTCTCTTAAAACCAAATCACTCTTGGTAATTATGTGAACCGGGAATTTATGGTAGGCAATAATTTTTAAAGCTTCGCGTGTTAATTCTTTGTCTTTTTCGATGGGCATGTAGCAATCATTCATGCCACCAAAGCCAATGGTACCTTTGCGTTTTTTGCTTTTAAGTGCTTGGTGGAGAAGTTCGGGAGCGTTGCTTTTGATTTGTATGTTGTCGAAATCATCAATGTGGTAGCAAGTACTTCTGGAGTCGCAATAAATGCATCCATGCGAACATCCCCGGTAGATATTAAGTGTGTAAGACGTGCCAAACCAAGGATCGCCTTCCGGAGAACCAATTCCCAGAATTGATTTTGCTTTGATTTCTCTCATTTAAATCTTTAGTGATTGGTTTCGTATTGAATTCCTACTTTTTTGAGTTTCGTGTATTTTTGTGTTTTTCGTGATTATAATTCATTTTCCATGATTGTTAGTTGAATAGATTTCCACCTTAAGCTATTAGTTTATATCGAATAGTTATCAAGTAAATTCTCTTATTTTCTAATTCGCACATTGCTTCATTTTAAACTCAACCACTTCTCCATTTTTATAGTTCATCCGCTTATTGGCTTTGTAATTATGAGCTTGCAATTGTTTTTTTAACTGATGAAAATGGAAACCATGACCGATCACTAAACAGTTTTTATTTTCAGAATGAATCTTATCAATGAATTCAGAAACGCGTTGCATAGTTTGCGTTTTACTTTCGGGCTGGCGCTTTGAGTTAAAATACCATTGTAGGCGGCCTATTACTAACCAGATGTTTAGCGGTAAACGAAAAGAGGTATCGAAGAAAGACTTCATGGGAACTTCATCCAGTAAAGCTGTATGTTCGATGTTTTGGGTTAAAGCAAAGACTTTTGCGGTTTCTGCCGTTCGGGATAATTCGCTGATAAATACCTTATCTATCTTTAAGTCTAGTTTTTTATCAGATTTGATAATGGGTTTAAAATCATAAGCATTCCAATCAAAATCAAATTCAGCCGAATTGTATTTCTTTTTCCACTCAAAGTCCACTTTTAAGTGTCTCATTAAATAGATTTTCATCATGCTATTGTTCTCATTGAAGAATTGTTATTAAGTCCGAGGTTCGTGGTTCGAAGTCTGAAGTTATTGTCTTCCTGTATTATAATTTTAATGGAGTAGGGGTACTGGTAGTTTTAAAATGGGTATTTGTTTTTAGGTTCAGTGTATTTGGGGTTTGTCTAATGTCTATTATCTAACACCTCAGATCTATTTAAAATCTTTAGGAGTAATGAACCATTTAGTGATACCCTCGCGAGCATTAATATCTTTCCAATTATCCACGTCAAAAGCGATAGCAGTAACAGCCGAAGTCGGATAGTGGTAGTTGTTTTTACTGCCCAGGTTATTGGCCATCATGGCAATGTCCGGATTGTGTCCGATTACAGCAATTGTATCGTATTGAGTATCGAACTTTGTAAACAGATAAAGAAACTCTGCGGTTGTATAACCATCATATAAAAAGCGATGATGCTCTATTTTGTTTTCCGGATAGTCAAATACTTTGGCAAATTCCTTAGCGGTTTGCAAGGCTCTTACGGCATCGCTTGATATGATGTAATCTGGAATCTGATCCATTTTCTTTATTTGCTCAGCAATGTTTTTTGAATCTTCAAAACCGCGTAACAGCAGTTTACGTTCAAAATCGGTTTTATTGCCATCGTGAATTTGCTCTGTTTTAGAGTGGCGAATTAGTAATAAGGTTTTCATCCGGATGAGGTTTATTTTTTTCTCAATGGTTTGTTGAGTTTGTTTTTTTCATACAGGTATTTATAGGTCTCCATTTGAGAGCGCACCGGTTTAAGCTTATTTATGACCGGTAGATTATTCAGATTTTCATCAATGTGACGGGCTTTTACATTGTCGTTTAACTGCAATTGAAGAATGTTCCAAAGTTCTTCTTGCGCTTCCAGATTCTCCACCGGAAATGCCGTTTCAATGCGTCTGTTAATGTTACGGTTTAACCAATCGGCCGAAGACAGGTAAATGATTTTATTACCATTATTACCAAATACCCAAATTCTGGCATGTTCCAAGAAACTATCAACAATACGAACCACACGTATGTTTTTACTAAATTTCTGGTTAGGCACTAAACAACATATACCGCGAACAATCAGGTCGATTTTTACCCCTTTTTGACCCGCTTCATAAAGTTTGTCAATGAGCCCTTCGTTTTGAATGCCGTTCATCTTTAACAGGATGTAAGCATCTTTACCGGCTTTTGCAAATTCAATTTCCTGATCGATGAATTGCATAATGGATTCGCGAAAGTTTACCCGGGTCACCAATAGTTTGTTAAACTTATTCGGTTTCTTGGTTTGATCTTTCAGGTAATCAAATAAGTTTTCCAGGTCTTCGATCACGCTTTCTTTACACGTGAAATAGCCATGGTCGGTATATAATCGAGCGGTATTTTCGTTAAAGTTACCGGTGCTTAAGTAGGCATAACAGCGTCTTTTAATTCCGTTTTCACGACGAATCACCAAGGCCATTTTAGCATGGACTTTTAAGCCCGGTATACTGTAGGTGATTTCAATCCCGGCTTTGGCCATTAAATCGGCAAAGTAAAGATTATTGGCCTCATCAAATCGAGCCTGAACTTCAACAAATACCGTTACTTTCTTTTTGTTTCGAGCTGCTGCAATCAAAGCTCCAACAACCTCACTGTTACTGGCAACGCGGTATTGAGTTAAGCGAATTTCTTCAACTTTGGGGTCGCCGGCAGCTTCGTATAAAAACTCAATTAAATAATTAAACGAGTGATAAGGATAATGTAAAATAACATCGTTATGCTTGATGGCATTAAACATCGAATGTTCCTTTTCTATTTTGTGAGGCCTGATAGGTTTAGGCGCTTTCCATTCAAGTTTTGGAGAATATGGGTTTGGAAACTTAAAGAAATCATGAGTGTTTTGGTAAGTGCTTGATTCTACCAACTGTATAGGTTTAATTTCAAAGAAATCCAGCAAAAAAATGAGCAGATCTCTAGGAATCTTTCGGTCGTAATGAAAACCTGCGGGATTTCCAATTTTTCGTTTTTTTAAATTGTGACGAATTTTATCAACGATGTTTGCCTCAATGTTATCTAATCCTAAATCAGCATCGCGCACCAATTTAATACACCAACTCCCCTCAATGTCGTAGCCGGGAAATAAATCATTCAGGTTGTATCGAATGATGTCATCCAAATACATGTAATGATACTGATCACCCATTTTAGGAAGCTCTATGAATCGAGCGAATTCATTGGGGATTTTTAATATGGCATAACGGGCTCTTCTTTCTGCACTTTCATCGTTTTTTGTTTTGCGAAACATTTTGATGGCCAAATACAAACGGTTATCGCGCAGGAAATTTCGAATTCCCCGCAATAAAATAACCGGCTGTACATAAGGTCTTAATTCTGTTTGAAAGAAATTTTTAAGAAAGTCGATTTGCTCCGGATCAGTTGGGTATTCACGGTGTAAAAGATGAATGTTGTGTTTCTTCATTTCCGGAAGAATATCATCTTTTAATATTTTACTGTAATCTAACCAGTGGCCATTTACAATAGAGTTTATTTCTTTAAGTATCTTGGATGATTGTTTTACTTCTTCGCAAGACTTACTAGTAACTGCTTTGTTAATGTAATCAGCAACACGTACCTTATAGTATTCGTCAAGGTTAGAGGAGTATATTGCCAAAAACTTTAAACGTTCGTACAGGGGCGTGTTTTTATCTTTTGCTTCTTGTAATACACGGTGGTTAAAAGAAAGCCAACTGATGTCTCTATTGAAATACCTTGATTTTGCTGCCATGGGTGGTTTTTATTCTAGCGGATAAAAATATAAAAATTAGCCTACTTTTGTGTTTCAAAACCGTTAAATCTGCATCTTATGACACGCATTGGCTTACTTTCAGATACGCATTCTTATTTAGACAAGCGTTTTTTTGAATTGTTCAAAGAGGTTGATGAGATTTGGCATGCAGGAGATATTGGAGATATTAGGGTTTTAGATGAATTGCGAAACTTTAAACTCACCCGGGCTGTATTTGGTAACATTGATGATGCCGTTTTACGAAAAGAACTCAACGAACACGAACGTTTTACGTGTGAAAACTTGGATGTTTGGATCACTCATATTGGCGGCTATCCGGGAAAATATGATTGGCGGGTGCAAAAAGAACTTCAACAAAAACCTCCGGGCTTATTTATTGCCGGACACTCTCATATTTTGAAGGTAATTTTTGATGAGAAATTACAGTTGCTACACATGAATCCCGGTGCGGCAGGAGTTTCCGGTTTCCATGCAGTGCGAACAGCACTTCGTTTTTCAATTGAAGGTCAGGCGGTCAAGGATTTAGAAGTGATTGAGTTAGGTCCTAAGAAAATTTGAAAGCTTAGGTGGCTTGACCGTTATAGCTTAAAATTGGAAAAATGCCAGTGTTTTTCTCTAAAGATTATTTGTAAATTGAATAGGCTTGGTTGAATAATTTTCTAAACAAACTATTTAAAAGATTGAAAATCTAACCTTTACAGATGACGAAAAACTCTTCTCCAAAAAATGAACAGAATCATCGTCATGATTCTTCAGATGGCTTTTCTGAATTTGCGAAATTAAAGAAGAGTCATAAAGCTTATAACGATCAACTTGTAACAGTAAAAGAGCAACTGAAATCCAGTGAACAGCTTTACAGAGAAACTCAAAAAGCCGCAAAGCTTGGTGGATGGTGCTACAACTTGGAAAGTGATGTACTAACCATGACCGATGAAACTTTTCAAATTTTCGAATTATCTGTTGGTACGCCCCTTACAATCGAAGATGTTTTTACCAAATATATACATGAAGATGACCTTGCCTTGGCAAAAAATGTTTTTTTTAACTGTGTCGAATACGGAATAGAATATTCAGAAGAAGTAAGGCTTACAACTGCGAACAATAATATTATATGGGCCAAAATAAACGGATGTGCAAGTATTGAAAAAGAGCAAATTGTAGAAGTTTATGGCAATGTGATGGATATTACCGAACGTAAGTTATTTGAATTAGCATTGGCAGAAAGCGAATCGAAATTTAGAGCTGTGTTTAAAGAAAGTGCCACCATAATGTTAGTTATTAATCCCAAGTGTGGTAGTATCATCGATTGCAATTACGCTGCAGAAAAATTTTATGGTTATTCGCATAACGAGTTTTTGAAACTTTCGGTGTTTGATCTGAACTGTTTGCCGAAGCATCAGGTGTACGAAGAGTTTAGTAAAGCCCAATGTCAGCAAAAGCTGTATTTTAATTTTACCCATAAATTAGCCAATGGTAAAACCAAATCGGTTGAAGTCTATTCTTCCCCAATTTTCATAGATGGCCAGAAGAGATTGCTCTCCATCGTCCATGATATCACAGAAAAGAAAAAGGCTGAACAGGCATTGATTGAAAGTGAAAAGCGATACAGGAGCTTGTTTGACTCAAATCGGGATGCTCTTTTGGTTTTTGATTCTAATTTTATTGTTCAGGATGCCAATGCGGCTTTTGAAAAATTATTGGGCTATAAGATTGCTGACTTAAAAGGTCAACATGCATCCAATATTTATTACGATCTGAATCATTTTCAGGATTTGGAACAAGATCTTACAGGTAATTTTTCTCAAGCCACTTACAAAAAAAATATCCATTACCAGTGTCTTCATGGCGATGACTTTATTGGAGAAACCATTGTTTTTTATCTGAATGAAGAACAGGGAAAAACGAACCATTTTGTAGCAATAATCCGAGATATTACTGAAGAAATTCAAAAATCAATTGATTTAGATATTTCAATCAGTAAATTTAAAAGACTGGCCAATGCAACCTTCGAAGGAATTTGTTACATCTATCAAGAAAAAATATTTGAAATAAACGATCAGTTATGTAGGATGTTAGGGTATTCACAGCAAGAAATGATCGGTCAACCCATATTTGATTTTGTTTTTCCCGGTGATCATCAAATTGTAGAAGAAAAGCTTTTGGGAGGCGGAGACCTTGACTACGAAATGCGGTTGATAAAAAAGGATGATACCCTCATTCATGTAGAAGCAAATGGTCGATATGTAGAAATCAACAATAAGCGCCTTCGCCTATCTGTTGTACGCGATATTACTTATCGAAAGCAAGCAGAGCAAAAACTCTTAAAAGCAATTATCGATACTGAAGAGAAAGAAAGGAAGCTTTTTGCTGAGGATTTGCATGATGAGTTAGGGCCTCATATGTCCGGTATTCGTTTATTAGCCGGCAGTTTGTCTAAAAAATGTCATGATCCGAGTGTTATTCTCGAGATTGCGAATACATTAGATAATTTGGTAAAGGAAGCCATCGAAAAAATCAGAAGTATATCTAATCGCTTAACGCCTAGTGTTTTGTCTGATTATGGACTGGAGGTAGCTCTCCGAACCTTTTGTAATCGCATCAATCAGTCGGAAGAAATAATGATAAGTTTAGAGGTTGATGAGTTGTCCTGCACATTAAGCTCAAACCTTGAAATAGTGATTTACCGTGTTTTAATTGAGTTGATCAATAATACAATAAAACATGCAAAAGCTGATAATATAACCATTGTTTTAACGCAAACAGATTATGGAATAAATTTAGAATATCAGGATGATGGCATTGGATTTAACTTAAATGAAATGTTAACCTTAAAAAAAGGTTTGGGTTTAACTAATATTCTTAATCGAATCGAACTTTTAGAGAGTAGTTACTCTTTTGTGAATAAATCTCCACAAGGAATAACTTATAACATCATGTTTTATACCCAAAGTAACCGGACCAATGGCGAGAATTAAGAAAATTATTATTGTTGATGATCATCAGTTATTTAGACAAGGCGTAATTTCCGCAATCTCTCATATTGATTTTGTAGAAGTTATTGGTCAGGTATCATCCGGTTTTGAACTTATGGATGTCTTAACTAATTGTACGCCGGATATTGTTTTAATGGATATTAAGATGCCTGATATGGATGGTGTTACTGTTACTCAACAAGTGCTTGATAAATATCCTAAAATAAAAATCGTAGCCCTGTCTATGTTTGATGATGAAGTGTATCTGGAAAATATGATCTCCGCCGGTGCATCAGGATTTATTTTAAAGAATACCAATGCTGATGATCTGGAATATGCATTAAAAGTACTGGTTCAGGATAAACCATATTATTCCGAAGAATTGTTATCATATTTTACTAAAAAATATGTCCCTAAAAACAATCAAAAAGAGGAACCGAAATTGTCAAAAAGGGAACTACAAGTCTTGTCCTTAATTGCGAAGGGCTTAACAAGTACAGAGATAGCTAAGCAGCTATTTATTAGTGAAAATACAGTGGCTAATCATCGGGCTAACTTAATTTCTAAAACAGGATCGAAAAATACAATTACTCTTCTGGCTCATGCCATAAAAAGAAATTTAGTAGAGGTATAGTTGATCGAAATAAATTGGCTAATTCAACAGGTAAATGCCTGTTAATGTGAAGTATATTAAAGTATCCCGGATGTGGTGTCATGAAGCATCGTCCGTAGGGCTATAAATCATAATGCCAATTTGGATATGGTGAGCATCAAAGGTGAATAGTCTTAATCACAAGACTACGCCTGTAAATTGCTTTTGAGACAAGATTAACAAGGTTTTTTAAAAATCCTAGCTGTAAGCCTGTTAATCGTGTGAATCCTGTCAGAAAAACATGTGCTTAAACTCTGTTTCCTACCAGAAATGATAAAGGGAAATCCCTGCAATACTACGCACTTTTTGTGCTTCTGTAAAATAAATGATTAATATCCTTGTCCTAACAAGCAAAGCTTTAGGATATCGCCCTTTAGAAGCATTTTTAGATTAAATCAGAAATCTAGTTTTAACTCCGACCAAAATAACTAGATACGTAGGGATCAATTCGAAAACTTGTGGAGTATAAAATAATAAGGTTACTATTCCCCAGAAATATAGCTTGATCCATACGTAGCCTGACTATTTTAGCTGTTAAAACAGATGAAATAGTCGGGCTCTTTATTAAAGGTTGATAGTGCTAAATAGTCAAATGTAGCTATTTCAAACTCCTTAAATGTGGCTATCTGAATCATAAAATTGACTATGAAAAAATGATGGTTTTAAAGGTGGATTTCATCTTCTGTTTATTTCAATTTTACTTCAATGACAGCATTCAGAATCTGAAATCACTCTCAAGTAAGTCATGTATTTAATCAGGGTGTAAGAAAATGGATCTTGTAATATTTCAGATGTTTCAAAAGAGATTTGACGTTCTCATGATGATAAATAAAACAAAGGTATGGGGCTTAATATTTTTATAGTTGATGGAAATACGCCATTTCGTACAGTTGTTCAAATGTATTTGAGTGAATATACGGAGCATTGTGTAGTAGGCGTAGATTCAAATGGAAGAGATTTTTTAGAGAAATCTGGAGAAGTCAAAGTAGATGTTGTTCTGCTAGGAGTGAATGTGCCTGAAATGGATGGAGTTGAGACATTGATGTATCTAAGAAAAATGTGCTCAACTCAATTAAAGGTGATTGTTTTAAGTCCTTATATCGAAATTGAAACGCTTAAATATGTGCATCAGGCAGGAGCTGATGCATACCTTGAAAAAGGAGATTTTTTATATGAAATAAATCATGTTATAGAGAAAGTGAAAAATGGAGGTACATACTTTCCATTGCTTCAAACACAAAACTATTGATTCGCAGTAATAATAAAAAACCTAACTCTGATTAGTATGAATGAAAAAACAATTGATTCTTATTTAACCTTTCGATTACTCAACGACTTGTTTGCAGTAAACGTTTCTCAAGTTCTTGAGATTATTGAAACTGGTGATGAACATGTGATTACAAACATGCCCAAAGCACCTGAAACAATTTCTGGAGTAGTCAATTTTAGGGGTAATGTTGTACCGGTAATAGATACCCGAAAAAAGTTTGACCTCGAGCCACGTCAGGCAAAAGAAAAGTCTGTTATTATGGTTTTTAATATTCCATATCATGAAACAGAACACATCGTGGGTGCAATGGCTGATAAAGTTGTGGATGTTATTGAAATTAATCCGTCCGAAATACGGAATGTTCCGGAGGTGGGTAAAGGTATAGATTCTCATTATATCGAAGGAGTGCTCAATCGTAATGGTCAGTTTATTATGCTTTTAAATATAAAGGCAGTTATTAATAAAGATGACATAATTGATCTAAAAGGTCTGTCAGAGGAAGCTAAGACTGATGAACTGGTCGTACAATAGAATAATTAACCTAAATACTAATAACCAAACTTAACAGATATGAGATTAAAAGATTTAAAACTAGGTGCCAAATTATCCATGGGATTTGGATTGTTGATAACCATTTCCATGATAATTGGTGGAATGGCAGTAATAAACATGTCAAGAGTAACTACTGAGTCTGAGTTTTTAGCTCAAGAGTATGTGCCCGAAGTAAAGATAGCGACCGATCTTAGAGGTGCTGCAAACCGAACCATGTACGAAATGCGTGGCTATGGCTATACTGAAGAACAAGAATTTTATGAAAGAGCTCTTGTTGAAATTGAATCCATTAAAAAGGCAATATCTGAAGGTGAAGAATTAAACCAAAGAGCAGTGCGCCTGACTAAATTAGCAGAAGAATTGAGAGTGGCAGAAGAGGCAACGACGACTTATGTTGATTTGGTCGAAAAAACCAATGAGGTAAATAAGCTTTTAGCAAACGATCGAAAAATAATGGATGAATCTGCCGGATTGTATATGAAGAATTGTACTTTGTATCAAAATAACCAATATGAGTCTATGCAAAGAGAAATCTTTGCGAAGAACGCTTCTTCAACTCGATTGAAGAAAGTCTTATTGATTAATGAGATAATAAATGTTGGAAATGAGATTCGTGTTGAGAATTTTAAAGCTCAAGCTAAAAGAAGTCCTGATATTTTTAAAGATGCTCTTGAGAAGTTTTCATTCATTTATTCAAGGGTTGAAGAACTTCGAAAATATACCAAAGAAAAAGAAGATTTAGAGGCCTTAGTTGTAGTTCTTAAAGAAGCTGAAGATTATCGTAGTGCGATGGATCGTTTCCTAACACATTGGTTGGAACGAGAGAATTTAGCCAAACAACGCAACGATGCAGGTCGAGAGTTAATCACCGCTTGTGCTGCAACTACAACAGCAGGTTTGATCGGTACACAAAAAATAGCTGATGATACCATAAATATTTTAAAAGCCTCTAATTCAACATTGGTGATAGGGTTAATTTTTGCATTGATTTTAGGAATCGCATTTGCTTATTTCTTAACTCGCGCGATCACACTTCCGGTTAATAAGGGTGTAGAATTTGCCAAAAGTTTATCAAATGGAGATTTAACGGCACGTATTGATGTCAATCAAAAAGATGAAATTGGCCAGTTAGCAAAAGCCCTAACTGCAATGGGGCAAAAGTTGCGGGAAGTGGTTGAGAGTATCACACGGGGAGCAAGCAATATTGGAGCTGCCAGCCAACAATTAAGTACCGGTTCGCAACAAGTATCGTCCGGAGCAAGTGAGCAGGCCGCATCCACAGAAGAAATTTCTTCCTCAATGGAGGAGATGGCTGCTAATATTCAGCAGAATTCATCTAATTCAATTCAAACGCAACAAATTTCGTTAAAAGCGGCGAAATCTATGGAGAAAGTAGCTATTGCATCAGAGGATAGTATGAATGCGGTGAGAGATATATATAATAAAATTGGTGTGGTTGTGCAGATCGCCGAGAAAACAGACTTGTTAGCTATTAATGCAGCAGTAGAAGCTGCAAGAGCCGGTGACCAAGGACGTGGTTTTGCAGTGGTTGCTGCTGAAGTTCGCAAATTAGCAGAACGTAGCCAAAGCGCTGCCGGAGAGATTGTAGCATTAGCAGACAAAGGGATGAAAATGACACAAGAATCAACTGAAATGTTAAAAGCTATTGTGCCTGATATCAAAGAAACATCTAGATTGGTAGAAGAAATTTCAACATCTAGTAGAGAGATGGAAACAGGTGCCGATCAAATTAATTCTGCTATACAAGGTTTAAGTATGGTTACTCAACAAAACGCTTCAGCTTCTGAAGAGATGGCTAGTAATTCTGAAGAAATGTCTTCTCAGGCCATGGAGTTAGAAGAGATTACAAGATTTTTTAAAGTGGATGCGTATGGCGGTTCATTCGCAAAATCGCATCATTCAAAAACTGGATTAAGCTTTCGCAATACAGAAAAGAATGAGCCAATATTTAATTCTCCCAAAGAACATAAGTATGAGTTTTCATTGATTGATAAGGAAGATTCAGAGTATATGGAAATCTAGTCGGTTAATAGTGAAAAGCTCCTAAGGTTTCTAACCAAATTAAATGGGAGCTTTTCTATTGTCTTAATAATTTAAGAGTTAAAACTTTTGGATTGCAAAGGTTTTTGGGGAGAAGATTTATATGGCTGGCACGAGTAGGGCAGATGTCAATACCACCTCTTCTGGTATAAATACAGCTTACCATAAGTTCCTCCGGTTGAAATATATCCCAAAGGCGTTTGTAGATCATCTCACAAATTTCCTCATGAAAGTGGTTTTCGTTTCGGACAGAAACTAAGTATTGGAGAAGATTTTCTTTTTCAGGCAATTGCTTTCCTTTGATGTGGATAAAAGCACTTCCCCAATCAGGCTGTTTGGTAATTTTACAATTGCTGCGAAGTAAGTTTGTGGCTACTTGTTGCGTACTAGATGCTTTAAAAGAAATTGGATTTCCTAATAATTCCGGAGTCTCAGTAAAGTGCTTGAACTTTATTTGATCCACATTTGGAAGTTCTTCCAGAAATTCAAAGGTACTGAAATCATACAGTTTATCATGGCTTTCCTTTTGGTAAAAGTACACTTCAACATTTGTTTCCAGAAGTTTAGAAAGATCCTTTTTGATGGTGCTTAAAACCAAATCTAATCCTTCCTTAGAATTTGCCCCAAAGCGGTGCATGTTAAAGGAATTCAGATAAAGTTTTAATGATTTACTCTCTACAATGGAAGGATTTGTAGCCGAATAAGTAAGCTTTAAAAGTCCTGTTACCGGTAAGCCATTTTCAGTCAGAAAACTCAATTCATAAGCATGCCAGGTATCCACCCCAATAAACGGTAAATTCTTTTCATCTAAATCATACTGCTCACGATTTAAGTATCGTGGCACAGCTACCAACATATCCGGTGCATATTCTTGTGGGTACTCAACTTGCTTGCCTAGAAAACGGTTTTCCATCTATTTAATGTTTAATTATTAAGGATAAATGATTAAGTAAATTTAGATTGAGCGCTTATTTTTTGTTTGTAGGTTTACTTTCGCTGTTTTGATTATAGAAGTGATTATTTTCATAATTTCCGAGGTCATTGGATAAATAAAATCATATTGTGAATTGGTAATAATATTGGTGGCTGATAATAATTCTATCCAATAGAGAGTTTCATTTGTTTCTTTTTGTGCTATACTAAGTTTATGTATGAAGTCTTTTTTGCTTTCGGCAAATTCAGACTCCCTAACTAATGCTCCAATTGTTGTTCCGGATCTCATTAGTTGTTTGCTAAGGATGTATTCTTTTTGATCATTTTGTAAATGCTGGCAAAGGTTTACGATTTCAATAGCTAATAGGAAGCTTTTTTTTTTAATGATATTTTTCATAATGTGTTTTTACGTTTATTTAAAAGTTACGTAAATCCCATTAATCATTAATAATTGAACATTAAAAATTAAACTCCTATTTTCGCCCCAAACAACTCTATGTGTATCCTTGGGGTGAAGCGCCAACCATTAGCAATTGCCATCTCAAGAACAAGGGGAGAGCTTTGGTGTAATTCTTCCACATTAGCGCCTAGAGGCATTAATAGAATATCTTCTTTGTGGTAGTTGGTGAGTTTGTTAAGGTAATCTGTAATGATTTCTTCACGGTCACTGTTGCGGCCAACTACAAATTTTAGTTGTAATTCTTTATTGCTTGAGTTACAAAGATCGATATACGATTGAAGTACTTCTAAATTGTAACGTTTTTGTGCATGCATTTTAAAGGGAGCGGAGTAGTCAATGTCGTATTGCGCTAATTTTTCAGGTGATGGAATCGAATTTCTCAATTTAGGCGAAATGCTAAACAGATCGATCCACTTACATAATTCTTCATTAAAAAGGGTTCCATTGGTTTCAATGGTAATGTGTAGCTCTAATTCCTCTTTTATACGTTGGCAAAGCTTGGCCAAAACAACTTGTTGTAATACCGGTTCACCACCTGTAATTACCACATGGCGCATGTTGCCAATGTTGTGTTTTACCAAATTAAAAACATAACTTACATCCACCGTTTGTGTTTTCTTAGGGAAGAAGGATGCATGAGACGTATCGCATCCGCAAAAGTCACCAGCTTCTTTTTGCCAGATGCACCTTAGGTTACAACCGGATAAGCGTATAAATAAGGATGGTACACCTGCTAATTTACCTTCGCCTTGCACGGTTCCCGAAATTTGCATGCCTGTTTTGGGACAATCCTTAATAAGTTGTCCTTTCTCATCATAAACTACCGGGAATACACCTTCTTCTGATAATATTAATTTTTCCATCTTAACTTCTTCGTGCTTATGAATTATTGTTTTAGTGCTGGATCTTCATATCCTGCTTCTGCAAAAGCTTTTGCTCTTAAAAGACAACTGTCGCAAGTGCCACATGGCTCTTTACCTCCATTGTAGCAACTCCAGGTTAATCCGTAATCCACACCTAGTTGCATGCCTATGGCAATTTCTTCACTCTTTGTTTTATTTACAAAAGGGGCATGTATTTGAATGGGTTGATTTTTTTCAGCGCCCATTACAGTGCCCAGGTTGATGGTTTTTTCCATGGCATCAATAAATTCCTGTCGGCAATCTACATAGCCCGAATAATCAACTTCTGAAACGCCAATGAAAATATCTTGTGCACCTATGGCTTCGGCATAAGAAGCAGCCAATGACAGAAAAACCATGTTTCGGGCAGGGACATAAGTAACCGGAATGTCTGTGCGATTCACATCACCGTGTTCAATATCCATCGATTTGTCAGTTAATGAAGAACCGCCCCATTGGTTCATGTTTATTGAGACCACACGGTGTTCTGTGACTTTTGCTTTATCAGCAATTTCTTTAGCGGCATTTAATTCGCGGTCATGACGTTGACCATAGTTGAAGCAAATGGTGTGCACATCAAAACCTTCACTTTTTGCCAGGTAAAGTGCTGTGGCAGAATCTAAACCTCCGGATAATAAAACAACTGCTTTTTTCATTTTTTTTGTTTGCCAAAGACAGAAGAAACCAAGCAGCAAACAATATACAGACCAACCTTCGAGAGAATCCCAAGGCTTTAGGTAGTTCCGTAGTTTTGTTTTACGACAGGATGGTTTCGAACTGTCGGATTGTAAATTCGTTGCAAAGATAATAATTCTTTGCCGGATTTCTAATGGGTGAAAAAGGTAATTGAGTTGTATGATTTTCGAAACTTGAGAGTTTCTTATATTTTTATGCAAAAATTTAAAGACATGAGAAAGAAGTTAGGGTATTTAGCAAGTTTGGCTTTAAGTACTATATTATTTGTTGGGTGTTTGCCGGATGAAGAGGTGATTGATTATGCAGCCCAAGATGAAGAGGCGATTAAAAATTACATTGCCCAAAACAATATCGAAGGAACGGTAAGAGATGCCTCCGGGTTATATTATTTAATTGATGAAGAAGGCGAAGGAGACAGTCCAACGATGGAAGCCGCTTTGGATGTTAATTATAAATCTTCATTGTTAAATGGAAAGGCTATTGGACAATCAAAAGAATATCCTGCTTCATTTTACCTGGGATATGAAATACCAGGGCTTCGTATTGGTTTACAGAAAATTGGTAAGGGTGGTAAAATTCATTTATACATTCCTTCCGATTTAGCTTACGGATCGGCAAGTAGTTCGCTTATTCCTGCTCATTCTGTAATTGTTTATGATATTGAACTTTTAGATTTTAATACAGATAAATATGCAAAAAGAGATTCTGTTTTGATTCAAAATTATTTAAAAGAGAATGAATTAGAGGCAGAAATGGATGCGGAAGGCTTGTTTTATCATGTAACCGAAGAAGGGAATGGCTTGGCTATTAACGCGTACAGTTCGGTTAAGGTTAGCTACAAAGGAGAATTGTTAGATGGAAGTGTGTTTGCCAAAGTTGAGGAAAAAGATGCAACTACCATCAGTTTATCTACAACAATTAAGGGTTGGAAAATGGGATTACCGTATGTCAAACAAGGAGGACGAATAAAACTGTATATTCCATCCAGATATGCTTATGGTATGCAAGGTAGATTTAAAACTGATGCAAATGGATATGAGGATAGAGATTCTCTTTTGATCCCTCAAAACTCAGTCTTGATCTTCGATGTGTTCGTGCATGAATAGAACTAAATATTAATATTCCTTTCATGGTAATAAAAGGTTCACAAACTCCGATTTGTGAACCTTTTTTGTTTTATTAATTCATAAGGCCAATATCTGATTCAGAATAAAGGAATGAATGATTTTTATTATTTGGTGATTTTGAGGCTTTGTATTTTAATTTAAATCCTTCTTTTGTTTTGGCTGAAGCTATTTCAAAGAATTGTTCTGTGTTGAAGTCAACAATCATTGCTTGTGAGTGATGGGCTGCAAAGGTACCAATAGCAAAGTCTTCTAAGGTGTTGGTAATGAAGTGGGATGCTTTTTGTATTTTAGTTTCTGCAACAGTTACAATGTCTTTGACTTTATCAACAGTAAGTCCAATAAGTTGCCTGTTGTGATTCATTTTAAGTGAAAGAATTAAAAGTATAGAGCAGGATTTGCTTTGAAATGATGAATAGCCAAATTTTTTATGTGAATGAATAACAGGTATTCTCGTATTTTGATAAAGAATATGCCCATAAAGTCCGTTCTGCGATGAAATACATGGTGAAATATGAAGGTCTTCATCAACTTCAATAATTTCTTCTACGTCATGAATGCTAAGTGCTAAGAGTTGATCCTGAATGTAAAAAGTTAGATATGAATTATATTTTTCCATTTTGGGTTGAGCTTGGTTTCCTTATAATATAGCTCAAAATGATAAGATGGTCAAGTTAGAATTGATAGGTCGAATTTGTATATGTGCTGATTTGCCAATGTGGAAATCATATCTCTTTTGTAGTGGGCATTGGGGAAAATAAAGAACTCTATTCACATAGCAAATATTGTGCATAAGGTAAATAAGGAATGATCCGAAAGTTTATTTGCACATTCTTACATTTTCTAATTTGCACATATACTGCTCTGTTCAATTTAGATTTAGTAATTTAGTTTTTGTTCAAGAAAACAACTCTTAGGTAAAACTGTTTGAATAAGAAAAGTGGAAATATATGAGTGAGCAAATTAGGAAATCATTTAAAGAACTGGTAGACTTAAAGTATCAGTTATACAATAGTTTGTTTCTGACACTTCCTTTAGATGCCGTTGAGCAAACGGGCTTATTACTGCCACTGTTGCAGGAAACGTGTTCTAAAGGTTTTGCCGAGGGAAAATCCCCAATTCAAATCATCGATCAATTTTTTAACGAACATAACAAGGGCCTAAATGAAGAAGAACGAATTGCTTTTTTATTTAAAGTGGTGCAATATGTTGAACGTCAGATTGTATTGATTGATGCCTTGGAGGAATCTGCCTATAATAAAATTCACCGCATAGGTGATTCAAATAAATGGGGTCAGATTAAGGCAAAAGCTGAGCGAAAAGGAGTGGATGCAGGGATTAAAGATTTGTTAGATAATTTTGGTATTCGCGTTGTGTTAACAGCGCATCCAACCCAGTTTTATCCGGGTCGGGTGTTAGCCATCTGCAATGATCTCATGCATTCGATTACAGAGGGTGATGTGGCCTTATCTCGGGATTTATTGCAGCAATTAGGAAAAACGCCTTTTTACCGGAAAGAGAAACCAACGGCCTATGATGAGGCAATGGCTTTGAATTGGTATTTAGAGAATATTTTTTATCCGGCGATCGGAGAGTTGTTAGATCGCATCGATGAAACATTCCCAAATGCTATTGGTGAAAATAGCAGATTAGTGACCATGGGTTTTTGGCCTGGAGGTGACCGGGATGGAAATCCTTTTGTAACAGTAAATACAACCCGCAAAGTGGCAAAACGATTACGCACTACTTTGGTAAATTGCTATTATAAAGATTTAAAAGTATTAAAGCGACGCTTAAGCTTTAAAGGAGTTTATGAAAAACTTATTGAGTTAGAAGATAAAATGTATGAAGAATTGTCTAACTCAAGTGGTGAGAAGAATTTGAATTTGGAATACCTTCTTTCGGTTTTAGATGAAGTAGAAGAAATGTTAATTAAGGAGCATCAAGGTTTATTTTTGGATAAACTGCAATCCTTTAAGCGAAAAGTTCGACTATTTGGTTTTTACTTTGCCAGCTTGGATGTTCGTCAGGATAGCCGGGTGATAGGAAGAGCTTTTGATGAATTGTTGAAGGTTAATCCAACCATCTTACCCGCGGATATCTGGGAGCAAACGGAAGAAAAACAAGTAGACCTGTTGCTGAATGTGAAAGGGCGAGTGGATTTATCGGTTTTTGATGATGAGCTCATTAAAGATACCCTTGAATCATTTAAAGTCATTAAAGAAATTCAGGTAGCAAATGGAGAGACTGGTGCACACCGGTACATCATTAGTAATTGTCGTGGTCCGGTTGATGTCGCCAAAGTGTATGCCATGGCTAAATTATGTAATTGGGGCGATTCGGTATTGACCTTGGACGTGGTTCCGCTTTTTGAAACCATTGATGATTTAAAAGGAGCAGGGCAATCGATGTCTGTTTTGTATTCGAATAAAACCTATAAAGCCCATTTGTTTAATCGCAAACAGCGCCAGACGGTCATGCTTGGTTTCTCAGATGGAACCAAAGATGGAGGTTACTTAATGGCCAATTGGGGTATTTATCGTGCGAAAGAAGATATTACTCTTATTTCTCGCCAGAACGATGTGGAAGTAGTGTTTTTTGATGGTCGTGGTGGACCTCCGGCTCGTGGTGGTGGTAATACCCACTTGTTTTATGCTGCCATGGGTGAAACCATTGAAAGTAAGGAGATTCAAATGACTGTTCAAGGGCAAACCATTAGCTCTCACTATGGAATTAAAGATGCCGCAGTGCATAACCTGGGACATTTGTTAACGGCTGGTATCGAAAATAACTTGTTTAAAAACCCGGCTGCCGAATTATCTGAAGGGCAACGTCAATTGATAGATGACTTATCCGGGCGTAGTTACGAGAAATATGAAGCCTTAAAGCAGCACGACTTATTTATGCCTTTCTTGGAGCATCGAAGTACTCTTAAATATTATGGTCTGGCCAATATTGGAAGCCGCCCAACTAAGCGTGGGGCTAAAAAACAATTGGAATTTGATGATTTAAGAGCCATTCCATTTGTAGGAGCCTGGAGTCAGTTAAAGCAAAATGTGCCTGGTTTCTTTGGGGTAGGTACTGCTTTGAAAGCTCAAGAAGAAAAAGGCAATCTTCAGGCTTGTATCGATTTATATAATTCATCCATCTTTTTCAAAGCTTTGTTGGCAAACAGTATGCAGAGTATGAGTAAGACCAACTTTGACATCACTCGATACATGGAGAAAGATCCTAAATATGGTGCGTTTTGGAAGATTATTTACGATGAGTTCCTCTTAAGTAAAGAGATGGTTTTGAAAGTTTCGGGCTACAAAGAATTATTGGAAGACAATGCGCGTAGCCGTATGAGTATTGGTTTACGTGAGCGTGTGGTTTTGCCATTGCTATCCATTCAGCAATTTGCTTTAATGAAGATTCATGAAGTACAAGAGGGAGGGGATTCAAAATACTTGCACGAATATGAAAACATGGTGATGAGGTCGCTTTTTGGAAATATTAATGCGAGCCGTAATTCGGTGTGATTTTAGTGTATAGTGCACATTGATAGGATGATAATATGTGTAAGGTACTTAGTGGTAGAAAATGTGTAAAAGCCTGTTTCATTGATTTGGAATGGGCTTTTGTTGTAATCGAATATTGATTCATTAGCACATATACTCTAATAAAAAGCAAGTAATTAAGCCACTTTTTTATTGGAGCTGTTAGTATTATTTATTTCTCTCGGATCATAACAAATGTATTCATGACTATATGGTGTTTTGTTTTTAATTACACTGTAAATGGTTCTAAG
>QKJP01000019.1 GCA_003249255.1 Bacteroidales bacterium | reverse complement strand
TTATTACAAGCAAGGAGTACAGATAATACGTATGAAAGTGCTGTACTTACCGATGGACAACAAATTGTTGTAGAAGGATTTGATACCAGTACTTCTATAAATACGCAGTGTAGTGCTACTGCAAGTGTCACTGTAAATGTAAATTCTAGGCCAACAGGGAGAATTAGTGGAACTAAAGTAATATGTGAGGGCGCATCTACAACACTAGATATTATTCTAACAGGTTTAGCTCCTTGGAAATTGCAGTATACTGATGGTACTACAACATTTACAGTAAATAATATTTTGACAAGTCCTCATACGATAACTGTTACTCCCCCATCAAATAATACCTTTACATATTCTTTAGTTAGTTTAAGCGATGGTCTTTGTAATGCTGTAGCCGCTGATTTTCTTGAAGTGGGTACTGTGGAAGCCACTGATCAACCTGTTGTTACCGGTTATAGCGTTTCTAGTCCACTTTGTGCTGGACTGTCTTTAAGTGTTGAAGCTTTAGCTTCAGGAGGAACTGGTAATTATGTTAATTACACCTGGAGTGTTCCAGGTACACATTCAGGAGATACTGATGCAGTATATAATTTGGCTGTTGCTGATGTTTTAAATGATAGTGGTAATTATGGAGTTACCGTAAGAGATGAAAACGGTTGTGAAAGTTTACCATATTCTGAATTGATTAATATTAATCCTTTACCAAACCCATCTGCTTCTAATGCAGGTCCTTATTGTTCTGGTACTCAGATTGATTTAGTTGGTTTGCCAAATGGTATGGCTAAATATACCTGGAGTGGACCAAATGGCTATTCAAGCATATCTCAAAATCCTACTTTGTCAACTAGTGGGTATGTAGCCCTGAATGGAACTTATACTTTAGAGGTGGTTGATGGTTCTGGTTGTACGAATTCTACAACAACAGATGTCCGGGTAGATACTTTAGGAGTGAATCTACAAATAAATCCTGCTCCTCCCGGAACTAAGGTTTGTCAGGGAAGTACACTTAGTTTTACAGCTTTACCAGATGGAAGTATAGGTTCAGGAAACTATATCTACGAGTTTTTCGTGAATGGCGTTTCTACAGGTGCTGCTACGGCTTCTCCTACTTTGCCCAATGTGCCTATTGTAGTTGATCCTACTACTGTAAGTGTAACAATTACAGATGTAGGTTATGCTACAAACTGTTCCAATAATGATTCTCAGATCATTAACATGGAAACTTTCCCGCCAGCTAATATCTCTTCACCAGCTGCAGGAACTACTTTTTGTGAAAATGAGGCCGTTACCATAGTTGCCACAGCAGATGCAAGCATCGCGAATTATGAATTTTATTTTGATGATGGATCAGGTTTAGTTTTACTTTCCTCTCAGGGAACAAATTCGTATACCCATAATGCCGGTTTCTCTACAAGTGGTACTTTGTTTGTAATAACATCCAAAGGAACCAATCCTTCATGTCCAGCTCAATCTGGAGGTGTAGCCATAAACATAAACCCATTACCAATTCCTGCGTTAGTTGTACCGATTGCTTCTCCTACTTGTATTGGTACTACTCAAACTTATACAACACAAAGTGGAGCCGGAATCTCAAATTATATCTGGGTTGTAAATGGCGGTACAGTAGTAGGTGGAGGAAATGGTAACGCATTTGTTAATGTATTATGGAATTCTACAACAACTACCAATATTCGCTTTAATTATAAATTGAATGGTTGTTCACCTGCTACTTTAACTCAAGAAGATATTGTAGTAAATTCGTTACCGGTTGTATCCTTAAATCCTATACCAGATCCTTTAGATTTAGATGTTTGTATTGGTGAATCATCACAGTATGGAACAGAAACAGGTATGTCTAGTTATGATTGGGTTATAGCTCCAGCTGTACCTTTCGTTAATAATGGCAGTACTATAACTGTTGATTGGAGCGGTGCGACTGCTGGAAATTATAATGTATCTGTTAATTACGATGATGCAAACAGTTGTACAGCTGCTGCTTCTACTTCCAAAACTATTACTGTTAATAGTTTACCAACACCAACATTGATTGCACCTGATAAGGATGTATGTCTAAATGAAGAAGTTGTGTATACAACTCAAGCTGGAAAGAATAATTATTCCTGGAAAGTTCAAGGTGGAACTATTACTAATCCGACTGATCCTACTACGAGTTCAAATATTACTGTTCGTTGGGAGAGCGTTACTGGTCCTACGACAGTTAGTATCAATTATGAAGAATCAGATGGAGATTGTTCGGCTGTAGCAGATTATACCGAAACTATTACTGTTAATGATTTAGAAGCTCCTACTATTTTAGGATCCAGTAAGTTATGTGTAAATTCAACAAATGAGATTTATACTGCAGATGCGGGTAAAACATTGTATGTGTGGACTATTACTGGAGGAACTATTGATTCAGGACAAGGGACTAATTCTGTATCTGTTACATGGACCGCGGATGGAGCTCAAACAATTTCTGTTAATTATGTTGATTTGAATGGGTGTCGATCTAATACCACAGACTATGGTGTTCAGGTGGATCCACTACCAGTTCCTGTGTTGATTAATAATCCTGCGCTTATAGTATGTAACAATATAACTAAAGTGTATGAAATGCCTGCTGGTATGACAGCTTATTCTTGGAACCTTGTTTCAGGTGGTATAGCAACACCATCAGGTGAAACAGTTTCGATTGATTGGACTGATATTGGTATGCATAATCTTGAAATTTCTTATCAAGATCTTAATGGATGTTGGGGTAATACAGTTACTTATGCGATTGAAGTTATTGATTTACCTACTCCCGGAATAAATGGAGATAACGTCGTTTGTGAAAATCACAGATATCCATATTCTACAGAAGCTGGAGCCACTAACTATGATTGGCAAATTGTTGGAGGAACTATTTTCCCAACGGTTAATGAAAATGAAGTCGAAGTTATTTGGACTTCAGGTGGAGCTAGACAACTGAGTGTAAATTACGAAGTAGCATCTTGTCCTGCTGTTGCGCCTACGGTATTACCAGTAACAGTAAATACAATTCCTGTTGTATCTCTTAATGGTGATAATGATGCCTGTTATAATGAAACTCTTACGTATTCCACTGAAGCAGGACAGAATAATTATCAATGGGTTGTCAACAACGGAACAATTAATTCTGGTGAAGGAACTGATGAAATTAGTGTTACCTGGAATGTTGAAGGAGATAATTATGTGACTATAAATTACGATAACCTTAATGGTTGTTCTGCGGTAGATCCTACTCGAGTAGATGTGATTGTTCATACATTACCTATTCCTAAAATATTACCAGTAAATGCGTCTGAATGTCAGAATGTAACTATTCCATATTCTACTGATGCAGGTAAGTCAGCCTATAATTGGCAAATAGTTGGAGGTACGATTACTCCTACTGCAGATGATCACATCGTAGATGTAGTTTGGACCGATTTAGGGAATCAATCCTTAACAATTACTTATACCGACGAGAATACTTGTCAACCAGTTGCTCCTACCCAATTAGATGTTTTAGTTAATGAAACACCAGTACCAACAATTACAGGTGATGCGGCAGTATGTAATGGTAATACTTATAAATACACTACAGAATCTGGTCCAACTATCTCAAATTATGTTTGGACAGTTAACGGAGGTTCTATTCAAGTACAAGATGATATTAATGGTACCATTGATATATTATGGGATACTGATGGTGCACAATCGCTTACAGTAGATTATACACTAAATGGGAAATGTAATGCTGTTACACCTACAGTGTTAGCTGTGAATGTTAATCCGTCACCTACAGCGAGTTTACCTGCAAATCCATCTGGTACTATTGTAGCTGGCACAAATGTTGAATTTACTGCTACTGATGCAAAAGGATTAAGTGATGAATACGTGTTTAATTCAGATATTAATGGGGAGTTACAAGCTCAAAGCACGAATAATACTTATAGTTCATCAAGTCTTGTTGATGGTGAAGTTATTACAGCGCGTGTCGTAATTTCATCAACAGGTTGTTCTGATCAAGCATCTTATACAATGGATGTATTAGATGGTATTCTTCAATTAAATGTTTTAAGTAATAAAACTGAGTATTGCGAAGGACCTGTTTCTTCTGGCATTAATATATATATATCTAATCCACAGGATGGTATAACATATGAATTATTCCAGGCTTCAGATGATACACAAGTAGGAGTTTCTATTGAATATGATGGAACTAATTCGGTTGAATGGAACGATGTTAGTGGAACTGAGACCTATTATATTATTGGTTATTATGCCTCTGTCCCTGGAGATCGTATTGAAATGCTTAATCGAGTTACCATTATCGAAAATCCACTTCCTACTGTTTATGATTTAAATCCTACAGTCCCTGTTGTTGGGTGTAATGGAGGAGCAGGCCATGATATAACATTGAGTAATTCAAATAGCGGTATTACTTACAATTTATTATTAAATGGCACGCAGGTTTCATCAAAACTTGGTATTGATGGTGTATTAACTTATCCGGCTAATCAAGTTATCGGCGTTTATAGTATCGAAGCGGTTAATGATAACACAGGTTGTACTCAACCAATGAATAACACCTTTGAAATTCGAGGTGATGGTTCAGATGTTCCATATAATGTATATGTTGTAGATCCTGCTGATGCTTCAGATCCAACAGATGGTAGATATTGTGATGGAGGTACAGGTAAGGAAATACGATTAGATAATTCTATACATCCATCTGCTGCAGTTGTTGATTATGTATTATATCTGGATGGAGTAGCAGAAGGTACAGTTGTAGCTGGTACTGGTAGTGAAATTTCTTTTGGAACAAAAGCAGTTGAAGGTACATATACAGTTCGCGTATTATCTGCAAGTGGATGTCAATTCCCAATGAATGGCTCAGCAGTAATTTCTAAAGTTAATAACCCTGTCGCGTTTACTATGATCTCTGAGGATAATGGTCATTATTGTGCTGATGATGTTAATGGTGTAACTATTGGAGTAGAAGATCAAGAAGATGGTATCATTTATTCACTTTATCATGAGAGTGACTTGACTACCGCTTTAGATGTTTATACAGGAGTTAATTTACCTGGTCTTCCATTTAATTTTGCCGGAACATACACTAATGAAGGAATTTATAGCGTTACTGCAGAAGTTGCTCAAGTAGGCTGTATAACCTCTATGAGTAATACGATAGATGTTAGTATTGATGATTTACCTCAGGTGTATGATGTTTCAACAGATGGTGACTATTGTACAGGAGGTAGCACAAACCTTTATTTAGAAAATTCAGAACCAAACGTTCAATATAGATGGGTTAATTCAGATGATGCATCCACCGGAGTATGGCAAAATGGTAACGCAGGTCAGTTAACATTTACGATTAGTGCAAGTGGTAATTATAGCATCGAAGGTCAACGCACTGATGGTGTTACTAATTGTACTGTAAGTATGAATGGAACTCATTTAATTACTGCCAAGCCTTATGCTAATGTGAATGTAATCGCTGAGGTTGCCGACGAAGGTGATATCATTACCTGTTTAGGTGATTCAATTCATGTATTAGCTTCTGAAATTGGTGTTATTTATGAATTAGCTAAATTATCAGGTGGCCTACCTGTGCCAACTGGTAATATTATAACCGGAAATGGTTCTAATGTTGGTTTTACAAGAGTTGTAGATAGAAACGATAATCCTGGTGTTGATAATTATGTGATTTTAGCCAATTATAATGGCTGTGAAAATCAACTTATATCTACAGTAGAGATTGATGTGCCTGGAGCACTTCAGCAATTCGCCTTGACAGGTTCTGGTTCGATTTGTAGTGGTGAAGCCGGCTTAGCTTTCGGATTAGATGGTTCAGAAGTTGGTGTTACTTATAAATTATTCCTGATTGATGGAGTTGGAGGTGATAAAGCAATTGGTACCGCAAAAAATGGTGATGGTAACCCAATTTCTTTTGATTTAGCCAACGAGGCTGGTGAATATTACGCTTACGGTGATAATGGTTCCGGATGTCCTATTGAAATGGCCAACAGAACGACATTAACAGTTCATTCATTGCCTGTTCCAACCATCACTCTTAATCATGCAAGCGAATGTCAGAATGTTAGCATTCAGTATATTACAGAAGCTGGTAAGTCAAATTATGATTGGCAAATAACTGGCGGGGTAATAAATCCAACTGCTAATGATAATATTATTGATGTTGTATGGACAACAATAAATAATCAAAGTTTATCAATTACCTATACGGATGAAAACACTTGTCAACCTGAGAAAGCAACTCAATTAGTTGTTGACGTTAAAGAAACCCCGGTACCTACTATAACAGGAGATAACATTGTTTGTAATGGTGATCCGATCACTTATTCAACAGAATCAGGATCATCAGTTTCAAATTATGTGTGGACTGTATCCGCTGGTGGAAGTATCCAATCGCAAAATGATGTAGCTGGTACTGTTGAAGTGATTTGGAATACAGATGGTCCTCAAACTATTTCTGTAGACTATACTCTTAATGGTTCTTGTAATGCCTTAGTTCCAACGGTATTACCAATTACTGTTAATCCATCACCTACACCGCAATTAATTGTTAATCCTTCTGGAACAATTGTTGCTGGAAACAATGTCTTGTTTACTGCTAGTGATGCAAAAGGATTAAGTGATGAATACGTGTTTAATTCTGATATTAATGGAGAGATACAAGCTCAGAGCACGACTAATATTTATAATTCATCAAGTCTGGTAGATCGTGAAGTTATTACAGCAAGTGTTGTAATTTCCTCAACTGGTTGTTCTAAGCAAATTTCCCATACGATGAATGTTTTAGACGAAATTCAAAAATTGGATGTACTTAGCAATGGCGTAGAGTATTGTATGGATGTTGATCCAACAGGTCTAAACATTTATATTACAAATCCACAAGCTGGTATTACTTACGATCTTGTACAAGCTTCTGATGATACTAAAGTAGGTTCTTCTATTACCTTTAATGGAACTAACATTATTGAGTGGACTGATTTAACAGGTACAGAAACATATTATGTAATGGGTTATTATTCATCTGTTCCTTCAACTAGAGTTGAAATGCTTAATAGAGTAACTATTACAGAGAATCCACTACCTACTTCTTACGACCTAAATCCTACAGTTAGTGTTGTTGGATGTAACGGAGGAACAGGACATGATATAACACTGAGTAATTCAGATAGCGGGTTTACGTATAATTTATTGTTAAATGGTGTACAAGTTTCAACAAAACCTGGTGTTGATGGTGTATTAAGTTATCCTGCAAATCAGATTATTGGAATTTATAGCATTGAAGCTGTGAATGATTTAACCGGTTGTACTCAAACAATGAATAACACCTTTGAAATTGAAGGTGATGGAACTGATGTTGCATACGATGTATTTGTAGTTGATCCTGCTGATGATACTGATCCTAGCGATGGAAGATATTGTGATGGTGGTAGTGGCAAAGAAATAAGATTGACTAATTCTATTAATCCTTTAATTAAGGCAGTAGATTATATTTTATATGTTGATGGAGTAGCAGAAGGAACAGTTGTATCAGGTACTGGTGGTGAAATCTCGTTTGGTACTAAATCAGCTGAAGGAATATACACGGTACGTACTATTTCTAATGCTGGTTGTGAATTCCCAATGAACGGTTATGCTGATCTTTCAATTGTAAATAATCCTACTGCATTTGATATGATTGTAGAGAATGATGGGCATTATTGTGCGGATGATGCTGTAGGATTAACGATTGGTTTAGCTGATCAAAGAGAGGGTGTTATCTATTCATTATATCATGAAAGTGATTTAACAACTGCTTTAGATGTTTATAATGGTGCTAATAAACCTGGACTTCCGTTTAATTTTGCAGGTACATATGCTACCCAAGGAATGTATAGTGTTATTGGAGAAATTGACCAAGTGGGTTGTCTTACACCTATGAACACCTCGGTTGAATTAATTGCAGATGCTTTACCTCTTGCTGCGGATGTTCAAGGTGATAATACATTCTGTGAGGGTGGTAGTACAATTGAATTATCAATAGCTAGTCCTGAAGCTAATGTGATTTATGAACTTGTAGGATACAATAGATCAGATGATACAAGTATACCTACCGGTAATCATGGTGTCCTTTCAGGTGGTCAATTAATATTTAACATTGCTGTTGATAGAGATACGAGTTTCTATGTTCAAGCCATGAAGAACAACCCAACAACTTTATGTGGTCCGTCATACATGAATGATACCTTAGATGTTGTAATGAATCCTCTTCCAATAGATAAAAATTTAAATGTTATTCCTGGAACGGATTGTGATAATGGAACTTTAATTACAGTGAAAGATATTCAGGATGGTATCCGTTATGTGATTGTGAGTATGGCTACAGATGAAATTGTTCCTGGTTACGACATCATTGCTAATACTTCTTTGGGTAATGATACTACGTTTGCTGCTTTATTTGATTCGGGAGGAGATTATAGAGTTGAAGCCTATAATGGAACCTGTAGTACAGTTATAGATCCTCTAAACTATCCAATAATTCACGTTAATATTGCAGGTGTAGTAGGTAAAAAAGAAATATCTATTCCATCAACTCCATTATGTGTTGGTAGCGGAGGAGTACCTATTACCTTACATACTCCGGATGTAGGAGTTAGTTATACCTTACTTCGAGAAGGCAATGTCATAAACTCAATAACAGCCACCTCAACCAACGATACAATTATTAATACTGTTTTTGCTGAAGGTACCTATTCTGTAATTGGTCATTATGGTACTTATGTCGCAGGAGAATCTTGTAATAATGCAATGTTAAGGGAGGTTGAAGTACATTATAATCCTTTACCAAAAGCTTATAAGTTAATAGGTGCTGAACGCTACTGTTCTTCTAGTCCTGCAATATTAGGTTTATCAGGTTCAGAGTCGTCTTATTCCTATGTCCTATTAGAGAATGATGGTGATGGAAATATTCCAGTTGATACTATTACTGGTACAGGTTCAGCATTTAATTTTAAATATGAAATTAGTTTTACAAATAGTGGTGTTTACGAGTATACTGTATTTAGTATTTCAGATGCAGGGTGTACTTCTAGTATGACTGATACCATTCGTGTTCAAGAAGGTGTTGACATTCAGCCATATTTAGCAACTGCTGATACTTTCAAGTATTGTTCAGCTGAAGCAGGGGCACAAATAGTATTAACAGGTCAGCAAGAAGATGTTTTATACCGAGTATTTGATATTAATAACGAGGTAGTTTCGGAGTATACAGGTATTGCTTCTGGTTTTGAGCCACAAGCCGAAGGACGCTATACAATTACCGGATCTTATGGAGAATATGGTTGTGTTACTCAAATGAGAAATGCATCAAATAACAATGATACCATTTATATTGAGAGTATTACTAGTCCTAATGTATTTAGTGTTAATATTCCTGATTCAGAATTATGTAGTTCATCAGCGCTTACGTTTACGCAAAGTGGCAGTGATAATGGTATTAAATATGAATTATTTAATATTGATGATCCTGAAAATCCTTCATCTATCTTAGAAACAATCGGTAATGGAGAACCATTAGAATGGACTATCAGTGATCCGGATGTTGCAGAAACTACGTATGAAATTAGAGCTACTGATGAAACTGGTGCATGTACTACTGATTTTCCTATATTTGAAATAAACTATTTAGAAGAACCAAACGTTCCTGAATTGAGTTCCAATAGGTTGGATTATTGCTCTAATGCTGATAGTATTGTTTTTACAGTTGTAAGTTCAGAAACAGGTGTTGATTATCAGTTAATTGATAGTGGAGATAATACCATTAGTTATTTAACAGGTACAGGAAACGATAAATCATTCCCAGGTAGATATGGAGAGGGTACGTATTCTGTAATTGCTAGAAATATTGATTCTGGTTGTAAAGTTAAATTGGCTGCCGAAGATGAGATTACGATTACTCGAAATGTGGCTCCTAATAGTTTTGTTTTATCAGCTTCTGGAGTTACAGCGTGTGCATCTGAACAAAATGCTACTGTCACTATTAATGAGAGTCAATCTGGAGTAAATTATGAATTAAGAAAGAATTTAAATCTTTTTGATACTCAACCTGGTACAGATGGTACTCCAATAACTTGGGATGTAAACGGTAGTGGAGAAACCTCATTTACTGTGATTGCAAGTGATGAAAACAATAACTGTACATCAACAACAAGTAGTGTGTCGATTAATTTTGTCGAGGGACCTAATGACTTTAGCATTTACCCAATGAAAGAAGGAACTGTATTAGTCGAGACTGTTTCTTACTGTGCAGGTTCGGATAGTATTCATATTGGAATAGGTCGAACTCAAAATGGAATAGCATATATACTATCTCGAGAGATTGGTATAAATCCTGCAGATGTTGGATTTGTCAGTGGAAATGGAAATGACTCGGTACAATTTGTGGGTAGTTTTGGTGGTGCTTTCCAACAAACTGTTGAAGGTATAGTTGAAGATACTATAACGTATTACGTTAGAGCCTTAGATTTCAAAACAGGTTGTGAAACACGCTCCTTAGATTCTGTATTTATAATAAAGAATCAGCTTGCAGCTGTACAGGAAGTATATCCAGGTGATGCTAATCCAGGAGATTGTACCGAAAATTCACCATGTACAGGAATAGTTAAAGGCAGTCATATTATTCTTGGTGGTTCTGAGGAAGAAGTGACGTATCAAATTTATAATGGTATTGATTTAATTAGTGAGCTAGAAGGAACTGGCGATGAATTAGATTTTGGACCTCAGGATATGCGTGGATTATATCGACTACAAGGTGTAACGCAAGAAGGATGTATTACTCCAATGATTGGTCATATTAATTTATTTGATAGTCCATTAGTTGCAATTGAAGATTATTTAGCCCTTAAGTTTGGAGAATCTTATGCTGATACCTTAGTTTATGAAAATGATATACGTGATAATGTGCTTGATAGCGTTTCAGGTGAGAATCAAAATATCTATTATCGATTATATAATCCTGAACATCCAGAAATGAAAGATCTTGATCTATTAACTACAGATTATGGTAATCAGGTAACTATTAATAAAACAACCGGTAGACTTACCTTTGTTAAACAACCAGCCTTTTATGGTTATGATTTTGCTCAATACATTATCTACAATACGTCCTATAATGAACGTATCGATACTGCAACAGTCTATATTTTTGTTGGAAATGTGGACGTTGATAAAGATAATGAGCTATTGATACCAAATGCTTTTTCACCAAATGGAGATGGTATTAATGATGAGTTTATCATATCTGGTTCTATTGATAATGAACCTTCAGAATCATATTTAGAAGTTTACAATAGATATGGAACAGTCGTTTATCGTTCAGAAGGTTCTAAATATGGTAAAGATGGAAAATTCTGGGATGGAAAGGGTAATAAAGGTAATATGGTTTCTTTAGGACAGAATTTACCTAATGGTACATATTTCTATATCTTTAATTATAAAGTCAATAAAGATGACGGAAAAAAAGTTACCGAAGAGTACAATGGTTTCATTGAATTAAGACGATAAAAGAATTTGTATGAGATATCTTATTCCTAAACTATTGATATTGATGATTAATGGTTCTGTCTTTGGGCAGAGCCTCTCACAATACAATCATTATATTGCTAACCAAGGCCTTTTAAATCCTGCCTATAACGGTACTCGGGATTTGATAAGTGGTATTGCAGTTCATCGTAATCAATGGGTTGGTATGCAAGATGCCCCCATGAATCAAGCCTTAAATGTGCATGGTCCCATAACAGATACTGACCTTGGTGTTGGAGTTATTTTAGAAAATGATAACCTAGGTTTCAGTAATAATTTTAATTTTGCAGCTGCGGGTTCTTATAAACTGGCTTTAAATCGTAAAACTCGGTTTATTTCATTCGGTTTACAAATGGGTTTATCGTCTAATGTTTATGATGGTACTAAAGCTATAACCAACCAATATGGTGATCCTGCTTTTCAAAGTAAAGAATCTATTATTGGATTTAATTTTGGAATAGGAACCTATTTTTATGATGAACGTTATTTTGCCGGATTTTCTATACCGAGGTTTTTTGAACCAGTGTTCGAAGATGGTCAAGATAAATATGTAAGTAAAGTGAATATACGGAATCTTCATTCATATTGGTATGGAGGTTATATTTTCGATTGGGGAGATGTGAAAGTTAAACCTACAGCATTAATCCGTACCATAATTGGAGCACCATTAACCTTTGATCTTTCAGCAAATGTGTTGTTAGCAGAGCAGGTTTGGGTTGGATTATCATATAGATCTGTTTCAGAAATGATTATTTTAGCAGAATATATTATCAACCGGCAATTTACAGTAAGGTATTCGTTTGATTATTCCTTATCAAAAATTGCACGTTATGGAAAATTTGGAACACACGAAATTGCACTGCAGTTCGACTTCTCTTTCAATAAGAGACCGGGAATGCGTTCAATTAGATATTTCTAAAATGAATTAATTAAAATTTGATTTAATAAGTTACCTTATAATATTATGCCTATCTATAGAATATCGGTTTTGTTATTGTTCTTCGCTATTACTGCGTCCTCTTTTAGTCAGAAATTTGAAATAAAAAAAGCGAATGGATATCTCGCCAAAGGGGAGTATTTTTTGGCTTTGGAATATTACAATAAAGCCATTGAAAAAGAAGCCGAATTGACGAACGAAGATAAGATTAACATAGCTCGTTGTCATTATCATTTAAACGATATTACAACTGCATTTAGTTCGTATGTCGAATTGGAAAGTGAATTAAAAGGAGAAGATGTTTTTTATTATGCATCGTGTTGGCACCAAGAGGGCGGTTTTGAAATTGCGATTTCCTGGTATGAAAAAGCCAAAGAGGAAGGAGCTAATCCTCTTCAAGTTAAAGAGTTAATTAAAGCCTGTAATTGGGCACTTGAAAATCAAGTAATGGATCCAACAGTACTTGTAAACCCTGCTGGACTTTTAATTGGAGGACAATCTTTTGGGATTCAGTATTTTAAGGATGCTGTTGTGTACTCGTCTGAAAGTGAGGGGAGTAGTAAAAATGTGGATAAACAAGGAAGTAAATTTCTAAATCTTTTCACATCGTCCATGCTTGATGGCGAAATTCAAGATGATAAAAAACCATTTTCAAAGAACTTACAATTTGATTACCACGTTGGAGCAACTTCATTTACCAGTGATTATAAAACAATGTATTTTACCAAAAGTGTTCGTATTCGTGGAGGAGACAGTCGTGTTAAAATCTTTTCAGTTGAATACGATGGAAATGATTGGGTAAATGAAAAAGAATTAACCATTAATGATGACGAGTTTAACTTTGCTCAACCGGCAGTTTCACCGGATGATTATTATCTTTATTATGTTTCTGATCAAAGAGGTGGTTTTGGAGGTAAAGATTTATACCGGGTTGAAATTAAAGTTAATGGTAGTTTAGGGAAGCCTGAAAATTTAGGAAAAGGTGTTAACACTTTTGGAGATGAAGAATGGCCATTCTTAGATAAAAACAATGTTTTATATTTTGCCTCAGAAGGTCACATTGGATACGGAGGTTTAGATATTTATTCTGCAGAAATTGTTAATGGGAAATGGGGTAATGTTCAAAACCTAAAAATGCCTATTAACAGTACTAAAGATGACTTTGGTTATGTTCTTGATCCCAAAGACCCAAGTAGAGGTTTTATTTCTACCAATCGAGGTGGTAGTGGTGATGTGATCTTTACCATTGCACCTAAAACTGTTAAGAAAACTGAAAATACTGAGGCTCCTCCTGTATTTGGAGCAGAAGATTTACCCGTAGAAGTAGAACCGGAACCAATAGTAGAGCCCGAACCTGTCGTTGAAGTAGAACCGGAACCTGTAGTAGAACCCGAGCCCGTAGTTGAAGTTGAACCTGTCGTAGAACCTGAACCTGTAGTAGAGGTTGAACCGGAACCGATAATTGAAACTGAACCGGTAATTGAAGCTGAACCGACAGTTGATTTATCTGCATTTCCATCTGCTCTTGAAATGAAAATAACCAGCACTTTTAATGGTGATAAAATTTCAGGAGCAAAAGTTGTCATTAAAGATACGAGTACAGGTGCAGTTATTGGGAGTGCTTCATCAGATGTCAATGGAAATGTGTCAATTGCTCTAGATGATCAGTACAGAAACGATGAGCAAGAATTTGAAATTGAGGTTTCGAAAGGGAGTGAATATGGTTCAAAGCGTATGATTGTTCATGTTATGGAACTTGAAGACATAAAGCGCAATGGTTTAACCATGACTCCAGTGTTCAATGATGTTGTTTTAGATGAAATTGGAACAATGGTTGTGCCTCATGACAAAAAGAATATTACCAAAGAAGGATATGTTGTTTTAGATCGTTTAGCTGGTTTTTTAGTTGCTAATAAGAATGTAGTTATAAAACTGAATGGTCATACAGATTCTAAAGGAGAAAAATTAAATAATCTGGATATATCTCAAAAAATGTCTGATGTTTGTAAAGATTATTTAATCTCAAAAGGTGTTGATGAGAAAAATATCATTCCGCGTGGATACGCTGATCGTTACTTACTTAATAAATGCCGAAAAGGTGTTTTTTGTGACGAATCTCAACATTCAATGAATAGACGTGTTGAAGTTGCTGTATGGCGCTTTCTTAATTAATAATATCAATTATCTTTGTACCATAATAAATTGGACACCCATTTAATATGAGACTATTAAAATTAACCTTAAGCATGTTACTTACATTTTGTTTTGTAACAGCTCAAGGCAGTGATAAACTTGCAAAATTAAGATCAAGTAAAAAGATCATTAGCATGGAGACATCAAGTGCTCCATATTATGCCATTCAAATTGTAGCTTTAAGAGAAGCTCCAACTAATCCTAGTTTTTTTAAGGATATAGATGAAGCTCGTGAATATGAGTGTACTGATGGTTTTTTAAGATTTTGTGTTGGAAGTTATAACACCAAAGAAGAAGCTCTTGCTGATGTGGATAGAATTAAAGGTTTAGGGTATGATCAAGCATTTGTTGTAAATACTTCTGAGTTTGCTTTATCAAATAGAGAAATTTCCGGAAGTAACTCGAAAAATTTTGATTCCTCAAAAATTGATCCTAATAAAACTTACACTGTACAAGTTAGTGCATTTCGTTATCCGGTATACCTAACTTTCTTTAAAGGATTAGAGAACGTTATGGAATTCCGTTTAAATGATAAAATATTTAGATACACGGTTGGATCCTACAGAGGGAGTCAGGCTTTAAGAGAGCTTGAAACGATTAGATCTAAGGGGTTCAGAGATGCTCACTTGGTGGAATTGGAGAAATATCTACCTTACAAGATAGAATAAAAAATGCAAGCCGGCTTATCGCTGCTACTTGAGTAGGAGAGGAAAGTCCGGGCAATATAGAGCACTGTACTTCTTAACCGGAAGATATTCGAAAGAATATAGTAATGTAACAGAAAATTACCGCCAGGCTTTGCTTGGTAAGGGTGAAAAGGTGAGGTAAGAGCTCACCGGTGGTTTTGGTAACAACACCAGCCGTACATCTTACAGGTTGCAAGACCATGTATACCTTATGGTCCTTAGGAGCAGGGTTGCTCGTCCTGTTTTTCATTTGAAAACATAAGGGGGGTAGGTCGCTAAAGTTTACAGGTAACTGTAAATTTAGATAAATGATAAGCACTATATTTATATAGGACAGGACCCGGCTTATAGGCTTGCTTTTTTTACTTTAATTTCTACTTATGGAAATCCGGAAGAGAGTTTCATCCATCATTAAATACTTTTCAGAGGATATCTGGAAAGTATCTTCAAGACACGCTGATAAAAAGCAATTCTTCTTTATACGTTTAGCTCAAATTTTTATTCTGGCTGTGCGTGGTTTTATAAAAGATGGATGTTCGGTTAAAGCTTCTGCACTTACTTATTATTCTTTATTCTCAATTGTTCCCTTAGCTGCAATGGCTTTTGGGATTGCTAAAGGTTTTGGGTTTGAGAAAAATCTTGAAGAACAATTACAAACTCGTTTTGCAGGGCAGGAAGATATTTTAATATGGGTTACTAATTTTGCAGATAAATACCTATTGTCTATTAAAGGAGGTATGATTGCCGGGATAGGTGCCATTTTTTTAATGTGGTCTGTCATGAATCTTCTGGGTAGCATTGAAGCTTCATTTAATGATATTTGGGATATTAAAAGAGCGAGAAGTTTTATCCGCAAGTTTAGTGACTATATTTCATTAACGATAATAGCGGTTTTGTTTTTAGTTTCTTCCGGAAGTATGATTGTATTTATCAATCAACAATTACAAGGAGTTGCATTAATATCCAATGTTGGTTCAATTTTATTTCGATTTATTCCGGTAGCTTTAGTGTGGATCGTATTCACGCTCTTATTGTATATCATGCCAAATACAAAAGTTAAGTTTTCAGCAGCGTTATTTGGTGGGATCATTGCCGGTACTTTGTTTCAAATTTTACAATATTCCTATATTCATTCTCAGATAGGCGTCTCTAAATACAACGCCATTTATGGTAGTTTTGCTGCCTTTCCACTTTTTTTACTGTGGTTACAGATTTCATGGTTGATAGTCATGTTTGGTTCCGAATTATCTTTCGCCGCGCAAAATGTTAGAAGTTTTGAGTTTGATTCTGATACTCGAACTATTAGTCATAACTATAAGCGCGTGGTTGCTTTACTTATAAGCCACCGAGTTATTTCAGATTTTGTGCAGGAAAAGAATGCACCAACTGCCGAAGATCTTTCTTACGATTTAAAGTTACCGATTAGGCTTGTTAATGATATTTTATACGATTTGGTCAATGTACGGGTTGTATCTGAGATTGGCGTTTCAAAGGATAAATCCATTAAATATCAACCGGGAAAAGATATCAATCAATTAACCATTATGAACATTATTCAATCATTGGAAGATTATGGTTCTTCAGATTTTCATTTCGAGGAAAGTTCTACTCTTACTGAAATTAGAAGACTGTTATTGAAAATGCAAAGTCGTTTAAGTCATTTTCCAGAAGATTGTTTGCTAAAGGATATTTAATCAGTCTAAACTTTAGGGGGATTAGATAGCTAAAGCGAAAAAGTGTTGAACATGTCTTCAAGACATCGCTTTGAAGCCCAAAAAAAAGAGGCCTCTCATTTCTGAAAGGCCTTATGGGAACCGCACCAAAATGGATTATTTAAACTCCTGTCATACAGGATTTGAGTGCATTAATTCATCGATAATCCTCCGTATCATTATTGATAACCCGTAGGCGAGGCCCGCTCTTTGAACCGATAGCGTCACTCGGAATAATTGTAGTGTTGAGTTTAACAATCTACTATTGATGCGGTAAACTTTATTCACTAAGTGTATATCAAAAATACTCCTTTAAGCCAATATTTGCAAGTGTTTGGAGGGTTTTTATAGACGTTGTAGGTAGAAGGTTTTGATAATTAAAATGTTAATTTTGATATGTAGTTTAATTTTAAAATGTTAGAGTTATCAAAGTGAAGAAATCATTCGTGTGTTTAGTTATAAATGAAATCCTTTCCATCTAAATCTTGTTTTATTAGATTTCTTCGTGACAATAAGTTGAAACGAATCAAAGTTCAGACTAAAGAAATTATCATGGTTTAATAGCAACACTACGGTTAGCTTAAAAACAAGAGAAATGTATGTAATAGTAGATATTGAAACCACAGGAGGGAATGCTAAAAATGGGAAAATAACTGAAATAGCTATCTACAAACATGATGGAGAAAAGCTTATCGACGAATTTGTTAGTTTAGTTAATCCTGAATGTTACATACCTCCGTACATTACCGGATTAACTGGGATAACCAATGAAATGGTTGAGAATTCCCCTACCTTTTATCAAATTGCTAAGCAAATTGTGGAAATTTGTGATGGAGCAACATTTGTAGCGCATAATGCTGCCTTTGATTACGGTTTTATTCAAGCCGAATTTAAAGCTTTAGGTTTTGATTTTGTTAAAGAAACCATTTGTACGGTTAAGTTATCCCGTAAGCTCTTACCGGGTTATGATTCCTATAGTTTAGGTAATTTATGTCAAGAATTAGGGATTTCAATTTCTGCGCGTCACCGTGCGGCCGGTGATGCTTTTGCAACCGTTGCTTTATTTGAGTTGTTGATTCAAAAGAATGGCGGTTTCATTCTTCCTGAAAATCCTTATAGTAAGTTTTCAGTTGAAGAGCTTCATCCTAATTTGACCTTAAATTTTATTAAATCATTACCTGAAGAAGTTGGTGTTTATTATTTTCACAATGATGTTGGAGAGGTTATTTATGTTGGAAAAAGTACTAATATAAAGCGTAGAGTATTAACGCATCTTGTAAATCCTAAAACAAAAAAGGGGATCGAAATGAAGCGTAAAATTGCCGATATTTCTGTTGTGTTAACGGGCAGTGAAATAATTGCTTTGCTAAAAGAATCTCAAGAGATCAAAGAACTAACACCGATTTATAACCGTGCTCTTCGTCGCAAAAAACTCAGCGTAGGTTTATATACTTATTTCGATCGTAAGGGATATCGAAGGTTGCATTTACAAACGATAGATGGCAATAATCATCCAGAGGTTGGTTTTCTTAACTTTTCGGAAGCAAGAGAGCGTCTTTTAGACTGGGTCGAGGAATATTGTTTATGTCAAAAATTAGCAGGCTTATATGAGGGTCAAAACGGTTGTTTTCAATATCAGATTAAATCTTGTTATGGTGCCTGTGTTGGAGAAGAATCTGCTGATGATTATAATAAACGTGTTAATCAGTTGTTGAGAAAGTTTACCTATGATATTTCTAATGCTGTTATTATTGATAAAGGAAGAGAAGATGATGAATCTTCTATCGTTGTGATAGAGAATGGGGTGTATTTAGGCTATGGTTATTTTCCGCATGATGAGGCAGTTAATTCACCGGATGAATTTAAAGATTATATTCAAAGGTTTGATGAAGATAGAGATGCTCGTTCTATCTTGTTGAATTATCTTAGCCAAAAAAAATATCGAAAAATTATAACCTATTAGTCTTGTTTTCTTTTTATTGAGCGTTTGTTTTTCAGTGTGTTATGAAAAAGTTTCTATGAAAAAAGGTAAACCCAAAGGTTTACCGCTTTCTGTTTTCAAAATTAGTTAAACCATTTCCTCCAATTCTACAGGTGGTTTGTAAGGGATGGAAATATGGCTTTGAACAATGACCCATTTATTTTGTCTTTTTTCCATCACACCGGTATGCCTGAATCCTTCAAGACGGTGGTGGTCACCTTTGGTTTCTAAACAGGTATCTACTAATTGGGAATACCAGGCTACTTTTTTATCCTGACTGATTTTTATATTTGTATCCATAGTTGAAATATTTGCACCCCTGTTTTGATCCAGTGCATTGTCCATGTAATTGTAAAATTCATCCCAGGTTTTCCATATTTCATCAATGTCGGTACCAATGTTAATCATGTAAGAATCGTGAGCGAAACATTCCATAAAGGAATTGGTGTCACCATTTTCCTGAGCTTTTAATAGTTTATTAAGAACGCGTTTAACTTGTTCTAATTCATTTTCTTGCCGGGGTATTTGCTGATGTGTTTTCATGACCGTTAGTTTTAAAAGTAAATAGTCAATGAGTTTGGGTAAAAAGCTCTTTAATGCTCTTGTTAATCTCAAATTACGGTAGGATAGATGCTGTGTCAAGCATATTATTGGCCAATGAAATCAATAAATTGATCGATATTTTTAATTCCTGAATGAAAAGCTTTCCTTTGCATCAGAATTTTCAGAATTATGTATAGATACTTTGTTGAGATGGCCTATAATGGGGCTAATTATCATGGTTGGCAAGTGCAGCCGGATGCTATTTCAGTGCAAGCTGTAATGGATGATGCACTTTGGAAAGCTTTAAGGCAGGATGTTCATGTTGTAGGCGCCGGAAGAACTGATACGGGTGTTCATGCATCTTATTTTGTAGCACATTTTGATACAGATATAGAAATTGTTGATTGCCTACAGTTGGTCTATAAATTGAACAGGATACTTCATGACGATGTATCTGTTTTTTCTATTCAAAAAGTAGACTTGGAAACGCATAGTCGTTTTAGTGCTATTTCGCGAACCTATCATTATTACATCAAAACTCAAAAAAGTCCTTTTTATAATGATTTATGTTTTCGCCCTTATTATCAATTGGATTATGATGTGATGAACAGAGCTGCACAAAGTCTTTTGAAGTACACCGATTTTACCAGCTTTAGTAAATTACATACAGAAACCAAAACCAATAATTGTGATGTAAAAGAAGCTTCTTTTGAGAGGCGAGGCGAATTAATGGTGTTTAAAATAACGGCTGACCGTTTTTTAAGAAACATGGTGCGCGCCATTGTGGGTACTTTGTTGGAGGTTGGTCGAGGAAAACTCTCAGTTGAAGAGTTTGAAAGTATTATAGAAGCCAAGGATCGAAGCAGGGCAGGATCATCAGCACAACCTCAAGCCTTGTTTTTAACTGATATAAAATATCCGGAGGAGTTGTTTAAACCGGAGGTGAAGAAATTTTTGCCGTTTTAGGAATATTTTAACAAGGTGAAAAGATTGATGGTTACTGATTAGCTTGTGTCCTAACAATTATTAGGATAAACCTCAGGCTTAGTGTTTTTTCTTGATAATATACTGACCTAAAAATTCACTTTCATCATACGCATTGTTATAACAATCAACATTTAAAAAACTCACTGCCGAAGCCTTTTTGTATTCGCGTGGTATACGATACCAATACATGCCTGAACTATTAAATAATGAAGTATACCCTCTAAATGCTACACATTTAAACTTTAGCACTTCTTTATCTACTTTTAGTCTATAGTGTCCGGTCATACGCCACATAATAGGGATATGGGTGTAGGGAAAACTTTCAATAGCCTTAATGTTGGAACGCCAAGCCATTATGCGTTTACAGGGTAAATAATCATCAGGGAAAGGAAATCGAGCACTATAATTTGGGTATAATTGAGAATCCGGTGTGGTTTCACAATTAGAGTAGCGTCCTTTTTTAGAATCTCTTAATAAAAGCAAACGATTGGTCTTTTCGAGCATGCCATTAATTGATGAAATGGCATTTGCTTTTCTGTCTAATATTACTTCTCTGTTTTTCTTTTCATACCTGCATAAAGGCAAATCAATGGGACTTACGAATAATAAAAGCCATGAATCTTTAATTTTGAAATAGGCCCGATCATATTTATGCTCGCCAAAATAACCATCATCATAGATAACAACACTTGCTTTAGTATAAAGTTCATTAAAAAGGTTTTTTAATTCCGGCAACTTCATAGTAAAGTCGGCATTTAAAATGTCAACAAGCTCTTCTAAAACAATGCTGTCTTTTGAAAGGTCGATAATGCCCTTATCTTTAAAAACGTAATGCGAAGTATTTGATAAACTGCAATCGTTCATTTTCATTTTGAAAACCTGATTACCCTCACTATCGAGTTTTAATAATTCTACATCCTCTGAATGGATTATAAAATAGTTATTTAAACCATCGTATAATATATCGTTGTAGGTTTCTTCAGATATTTTTTCAATCGTGTAGTTTTTCGAATAAACGCCTTTACTAATGATAGGGTACGAACAAGATTGTAATGCCAAAGAAGTAATAAGAAATACTGCAAAGACAAATGCAATTCCTGAAGTAAAAAATAGATATTTATGTTCCATTGAGTTAAAAAATAAAAACTGTAATATAAAATCTGCTATTTAATGTTGAGGAATTTGAAAAAAAAACTATGTCGGGAGTTCGCATATCTGCTTAATTAGCATTTATTGTTGTGGTAAAGCTAGATTATTAACTTGACAGTTTATTTACCTGTCAGCGTTGGGGTTAAATTGTATTGTTTTTGGGATAATGGCTTCCAGCCACTAGAATCTTACTACTAGCGGCTAAAAATACTATTTATTCCAAATAGCCCAACCTTCTTCGGCCTGTATGTGTAGCATATCTAAACCGTTTTTAGCTGAAGCACCTTGTTCCATTCCCTTTTGCATAAAAGTTGTGGTTAGTGGATTGTACACCAAATCGTACAATAAATGTTTATTATTCAAAAGGAGATAGGGAATATCCGGATAAGTATCGTTTTTAGGATACATACCAACCGGAGATGTGTTTATAATAACAGTGCGCTCGTTTAAAACTTTAGGGCTTAATTCGGCATAGCTTATTTCCTTGTCGCTTTTTGGGGTACGCGATACGAAAATATAATCGATACTCAATAATTTTAAAGCATGAGCAACGGCTTTAGAAGATCCTCCGGTACCTAAAATCAAAGCTTTTGTATGGTGTTCTTTTAATAAAGGAGACAATGATTTAGAAAAACCAATTACATCAGTATTATAACCTTTTAAATACGGTTTCCCATCTTTTAAAAAGATCTTAATGCAATTAACAGCTTTAATTTCTTTAGCGCTGTCATCCATATCGTCCAAGAATTTTAAGACTTGCTCTTTGTATGGAATGGTCACATTAAGACCGGATAAATCCGGACGTTCTTCTAATAAATCTTTTAAAGCATCAATGGTCGGTAATTCAAAATTTAAATATTCCGCATCAATGTTTTCGTTTTGAAATTTTTCAGAAAAATATTTTTGAGAGAATGATTGAGATAGGGGATTTCCTAATAATCCGTATGTTTTCATGCTTAATTTTCAGCTTTTTGTTTGTTTGCAAATAGTTCGGTAGCCATTATGCTTGCTATCCCTAAAATCATTAAAAGGAGGGCAAATGCCAATTGTCCATTCATTTCAGGTAAAAACCAATCGTAGCTATAGACTTTGATTTTCTCTTGGATAACAGCGCCATTGGCATGGATAAATGCACCAAATTGATTTGTAGGAATGATCTCACCGCCACTGTTGAAAGAATTTTTCCAAGGCCAAAGAATACCTAATGAGCCGGCAATGAAACCTGTTAACAAGGCAATGGTTTGGTTGTGGAACTTTTTCAATAACCAGGATAGGAAATGCGAAAATGCAACAAGTCCTCCGGCAGCCCCAATTGCAATTGGCAACAGTATGTTTAAGTTCATTTCGCTAACTGCATTGATCATTACAAGTTGGTAGTTTCCCATTAGGATAAGAACAAAAGAACCGGATAAGCCCGGTAAAATCATACTGCAAATGGCAACTACTCCACATAATAATAAATAGTAAAATGAAGCATTTTCACTCGCCGGATTAATGATGGAAATGGCAACTGCAATTGCTGTTCCTACCAGGAGGCTGATAATGGATGAAAGACTCCATTTTTTGACCGTTGCGCCTACAAAGTAGATGGACGCCAATACGAGTCCAAAGAAAAATGACCAAATGTATATTGGATAAAACTCAAACAGATATTTAAAAAGCTTTGCTAATGAAATTATGGCAACACCTACTCCTAAAAAGAGCGCAATTAAAAACTGAAGGTCAATGTGTTTGGCAAATTCTTTAAATTGTCCCGAAAATAAAAGCTTTACGGCTTTGATGTTAAACGATTTGATGGCGTTTATAAGTCTTTCAAATATGCCGGATATTAGCGCTAAGGTTCCTCCGGAAACGCCGGGAATAACATTGGCAGCACCCATAGCAATTCCTTTGAAAAAAGTGCTGACATAAAATAGTCGGTTGTTTTTGTCCATTTTTAAGATTGGTAGATGTGAATAAGATGTATTATTTAGAAATGCTAATTAATTTCTGAACTTGTGGTAAATTAGAAATTTCAGGGTAGTCTTCATCAATAATTAGCATGCCTTGTTTGTCTTCCGAATAAGCTTCTCTTAAATATTCCAAGCCTATGTTTTCTTCTTCGAGGTATTTAAAACAGATGATGGCTGATAGGTATTTTATTGCAACGGAAGATTGGTGCTTTTGATTGATTTGAATTAAATATTCATTTATATCAAAAGCTGTATCGCTTAGTATTTTTAGTTTTAATAATTCTATCCAGCCGGTTAGTTCTTCGGGATCAATGTTTAATCCGTTTTCCAGGCTTCGACAAGCGTCCATCGGTTTTTCCAGTTCAAATAAGCATCTGGCATGAGCAAACCAATAATCAGCACAGACCGGGTTAATCGAAATAGCTTGGTCAATTGCCTGAAGTCCTCCTTCAAAATTTTCTTTTTCCATGAGGCATGTGCCTAATCCTTGCCATGCATCCGCATTGTTAGGCAGGTGTTTGATCACCAGTTGGTAGAATCTCACAGCCATATCATAATCGCCTGTTTGTTCCCAGCACTCAGCAATGTATTGATATGAAAGCATAATGTCTTTGCTTAAAGATATATGCTCTATGTAAGCATCAATGGCATCGTCAAAATGCCCGGCGTGCGAAAGGCTATTGCCTCTGTTAAAATGAGCTTCGCTATGCAATGGATTAATAGCCAAAGTAAACTCATACGCTTCTCCGGCTTTTATGTAGTTATCTGTTTTGTTGTAAAGTATTCCCAGGTTATACCAGCCGTTTTCTGCAAATGGGTTTAATTCAATCAGTTGCTCGTAGGTTTCAATGCTTTTATAAAAATCACCAATTTTATCATAGGCATAAGCACATTCAAATAAGCCGGATGGGTTATGAGGATATTTATGAACTAAACGTTCAAGAAACTCTAGTGCTTCCTGATGAGCATCATATTGATTTAAATTAAAGCCAATTTCAAGTAAAACTTCTTCTTCATCATCAAATGAAACTTTTATTGCTTTTCTGAAGTGTTTAAGTGCTTGATTTAAGGCATCTTTTTGTAATAATATCCAGCCTAATGTAATGAAGACTTCATAATTGTTTTCTTCCAGAGGGGCTATTTCTAATAAAAGTTCATACGCTTCATCTAATTGACCATTGTCTGCCAATATTCCGGCATATTTGGCTTTAAGTGATGATGCTAGCGGGTGTTGCTTCATGCCAATTTGAAGCACATGAGATGCCTTATCATAGAGCCCTTTTTCAATGTAAAAATCACTAATTGATTCAATTTGGTGAACATCAAAATAAAGCTCTTTGTCTGTACTGATCATGCGTTTGTAACGCTCTATATCATCTTGTACATCATCTTGATTGGCGTGCAAGAAATCCTGCATAAATATCTTTTAATTTAATGTTACAAAAATACCAATTATCCCTATACGTACAATGGTAAATAATGATAATTATCAACAATAAAGCTCATCATTGTTTGTAACTTGTAAGTGTTTTAACATGTGTTAAGATCTTATAATAAAATATCGTATTTTCGAGCTTTTATTGTCAGACTCCTTAAAACACCTTAAGTGAAAGATTATACGAAGCAATTATTAATTGAAATGTTTGTAAAATGGGCCGGAGAAGAAGCTCGTTCCTTTGTGATGTTACCACCTTCGGGTTCATACCGCGAGTATTATCGAATTACCGGTTCTACTAGGTCTGCAATTGGCTGTTATAATGCAGATTTAAAGGAGAATAATGCCTTTCTTGCTTTTACAGATTATTTTCATGCAAAAGGATTAAGTGTTCCGGAAATATACGATCGTAATGATGAAAATTACATTTATCTGCATCAGGATTTAGGCGATGTGTCATTATACAGTTTTATTCAGGCGCTAAGGTTAGGAGAAGAGTTTCCGGATGAATTATTGGGTTTTTATAAAAAAACAATTGACGGTCTGATCAAATTTCAGTTTAACTCAAATGAACTGGATTACAATCAATGTTATCCACGAAAAGCATTTGACAAACAGTCGATGCTGTGGGATTTAAACTATTTCAAGTATTATTTTTTGAAATTAGCAAAAGTTCCATTTGATGAACAATTGCTGGAAGATGATTATAATACGTTTATCGATTTCTTATTAGAGGCCGATTGTGATTATTTTATGTACCGCGATTTTCAATCTCGAAACATTATGGTTTATCGGGAAGAACCTTGGTTTATTGACTATCAAGGCGGACGAAAAGGTGCCTTGCAATACGATTTAGCCTCCTTGCTGTACGATGCTAAAGCTGATATTCCTGAAGAAAAAAGAGATGAGATATTAGATTATTACATTTCCCAATTGTCAAGTTTCAAAACCATTGACCAAGACCAGTTTAAGCAGCATTATTATGGGTATGTGCTTATCCGGATAATGCAAGCCATGGGAGCTTATGGTTTTAGAGGTTTTTACGAAAAGAAAGAGCATTTCTTAAAAAGCATCCCTTATGCTATTAATAACTTGAAAGGCTTATTGAAAAAAGTTTCTTTACCGGTTGAAATTCCTACATTGTTAATGGCCTTGCAAAATGTTGCTGAATCTGAGGAATTAATGAATATAGGAAATGAATCAAATGAGTTGATAGTAACCATTAATAGCTTCTCCTATAAACGAGGAATTCCGGTTGATTTTTCCGGTAATGGAGGTGGCCATGTTTTTGATTGTAGAGCTGTGCATAATCCGGGAAGATATGCTGAATATAAGGATAAAACAGGTATGGATGAGGAAGTTATCGAGTTCTTTAATAATGAACCGGAAATGGATCGCTTTTTATCCGGCGTGTTTCCAATAGTCGAACAATCGGTTGAGAAATATTTAACACGTGGGTTTAAACATTTAATGGTTAGTTTTGGTTGTACAGGTGGACAGCATCGTTCTGTTTATTCTGCCGAAAAGCTGGCTAAATACTTGAAAGAAAAATACAATCTTAGCATTAAGTTAGCACATGTAGAGCAAGAAATGAAAAGGCGGTGATGTTAATTTTTGTATAGTAAAGATATGCCCGGTAAAAAATGTAAAGAAGGTAAGTTGGAAAAGGTAATTATGCCTAAACATGAGTATGTTTGTGCGAAATGTGGACTTCCTGCTAAAAAAAAGAAGAAGCTTTGTAAGCCTCAGAAGAAAACTTCTTTAGAATGAAAATAACCATCTGATCTAATTGAAGTCTAATATTTGATCGTATTATCAACTTCATTAGCATGCCGAAGATAGTTCTATAAGCTAAAGTTAGCAGCTAGTGACAAAGAGCTGGTTGGTTTAAAATCTATTTTAGAGGTAAGTAGTTAAATACTTATCAATTGGAAGTTTACGTTAGAATCAAAGATGCGGAGTCATTAAGCATAGTCTGAAGGGCTATGAATATCATGCCATGATATTGTTGGCGCCAAAGATGCGTTGTCGTGTGATTAAGACTACGCACCTTTTGGCGCTTAAATAATATACCTGATTAATATCCTCGTCCTTACAGGCTAGGCTTTAGGATATCGCCCACTTTGGGGCTTTGTAGATTAATGCAGAAATGTATGTACTTATCTACTGACCTCAAATCTATTATATCCAATCAAAAGATGTTTTAGTTGGCAATAATTGCTATTTGCCTCATTAGATGTATATTTGAATTTTTTTTAATACCGTACCATAAAAGAAGATCGAATGAACGCCATGATATTTGCTGCCGGCCTTGGAACCCGATTAATGCCACTCACCAAGGATAAACCCAAAGCCATGGTACTTTTTAAAGGAAAGCCCCTACTTTGGCATGCCATTCAAAAAGTGATCAATGCAGGGGCAACTCGGATTATTGTAAATGTTCATCATCACGCCGAAACAATTATTGACTACTTAAATTCAAATAATTGGCCAATCGAAATTCAAATCTCTGATGAACGCCGTCTTTTGCTTGATACCGGAGGTGGTCTTGTTAAGGCTAAAGATTTGTTTATTAAAGATTTACCCATTATTCTGTACAATGCAGATATTGTAACTGATCAAAATTTAGTTGAATTAGTTTCTTACCATCAGAAGAGTACAAATGATGCCACTTTATTAGTAAAGTCACGAAAAGGTACACGCTATCTGGTTTTTGATAATCAACTTCGGTTAAGCGGGTGGAAGAATGTTGTAACAGGTGAAGAAATTGTAGCCAGAAAGGTTTTAGAAACAATCGATTTTGGGTTTTGTGGAATTCAAGTCATTAATTATTCATTAATCGACGACTTAAACATAGGTGAAGTCTTTTCGATTGTAAAAGGTTACTTGCATTGTGCTGCTAATAAACAAATTGGAGCTTGGCAGTTGCCGGGTCATCAAAAGTGGTTTGATGTGGGATCTGTTGAAAAGCTAAAAGAAGGCGAGTTAAATTTTTAATACTGTATAAAGGTTTAATACTAGAAATGAGCAAAATTTGATTATTGAATTCGGATAGCTGATTCTTGATTTAAGTACACCAAATAAGTAACCGAAGCAAAACCGGTCCATCGACCAATGCCACCTTCTATATTGGTAGCTGTCTTTTTACTTATAAATGAGAACGGATTGGCGTTATTCAAAAGATCAATATATATGCCGTTGAGCACTTCAAAAGATGTTTTATCTAGCGTAGAAATTTTGACATAAACAGTATCATTAATCCCAAATTCCTCCGGAAGTAAATTTCTGTTTGAATTAAAGTTGTTGGTGTTAAATGGATCTGGTTGTGTTTTTCTGCTTATTTGTACGGTATGTTGTTCTCCATTAAAATCTCTGTCGTTGAGCATCGGGAATTTTGTTGCATGAAATTGAGTAGAATAATTCTTGTTGAAAATTTGTAAATAATAGTAGTTTCTCGCTTCCACAGGGTCATTAATTGTTGCTAAAATAATACTAGCTGTATCAGAAACAGCGTTCATTTTCACTTTATCAATATGGGGTAGTTTGGGAATGGTTGTTGTGCTGGTGATGATTTTGTTATCCACTTCAATGTCAATTGTATAGCTTTGTCCTTCTTGTCCTAGTATTCGGTTTGATTTATAAATAAATGGAGGAAAGAAATTATCCTCTTTGTATAAGGTAAGAATTTCAGTTTCATCATCAGTAGATAGTGTAACTTTGGCATTGTTTAAAAAAGTTTCTCTAATCGTGGTAGAATCATACTGAGTTAGAAAAGGTGAACTATACGTTAAGTAAACTTTTGCCTGGCCATTGTTTTCAATCCAACCATCTACCACAACTTTAGGCTCATAATCTAGTTGTTCTATTTCGAATTCACTGGAGCAAGCATTTAAAATGCCTAAAAGTAAGAGATAATATAGATGCTTCATTTGAAATTAAAATTTAAATCGCCAACTAACAGACGGAATAATTGGAAAAAGTGAGCTTTGTTTAGCTTTAATAGTTAATTGATTCGTTACCTTGTTTTGATCTATGTGATAATAGATAAAAAAAGGATTGCTTCTGTTGTAGGCATTTATGATGGAAATATTGATTATTGATTCAAAAAAGAATTTTGATTTTAAATGATAATTGAACGAAAGATCCAATCTGTGGTAAGGGGGCATTCTATAATTATTTTCACCCCCATAGTCATTCGCAATGGTGCCCATCATCCAATATCTCCCAACAGGCAGAGTTATGTTGTTTCCTGTTGCATAAATGAATACTAAGCCAAAGTCAATTCGTTTGTTTAGTTTGTAATTCGTTAAAAGGTTTAAATCATGCCTGCGGTCATATTTAGCAGGTCCCCAGGTGTTTTCGTTGATGGATGGGAATTTTTGATCCGCCCATGCTAAGGTATAGGATATAGAATTGTATAGCTTGCCGGTTTTCTTTTTTAGAAAAAGTTCGGCTCCATAAGATCGACTTTCTCCACCAATAAAATAATCTTCAAATCGGTTTATTATTTCATTATTTGTATTTACTTGAAGCAATAATTGATTATCCATCTTTTTACCAAAGATCTCACTTCCAAATTCTAAATCGTATGATTTAAAGTCTTTGAAGAATCCCAGTGTTACCTGTTCTCCCTTTTCGTGAGGAACTACTGATGTAGCAGGCATCCAAACGTCAGTAGGTAAAGGTATAGCTGCTAGAGAGGCCAAGTGCATATTCTGAGAAATAAATGCATAAGAGGCTTTCAGGGAAGAGGAAGGTGTAGGGTTGAAATTTAAAGAAGATGAAAAATTCCATTTCCAGTCATTCGATTGGTAGGTTACTTGATTTTGTGAAGGAGAAATGTCAGGGGGTAAAACCTGATAGTTTTCAATGGCAACTCCGGTATACAAGCTCCACTTATTTTTAATCTTGAGTAAGTTACTAAGGAATAGTTTGTTGCTTAGTGATTTAAAGGTGCTTTTTATCTTTTGGTAATTCGAAAAAGCACTGATGTCTAATTCTTGAGGTGTAATGTAGTAGTAAGTAGAGTGAATACCCCACCTCATTGTATTGTTGTTTTGCGATAGTAGATATTCACTTTTGTATTTGAGGTGGGAATAGTGAGTTGAGAGAAAAATATAATCGGATGTATAATTCGCATTGAAATTAGAAAAGTAGCCTGAATAATCAAAAGAATTATTCATGGTAAATGCCGGTGAGAAGAGATGTTTCCAGGCAAGAGCAAGACCTTGATTGCCCCATTTTGTTGTGGCATCAATGTTATTTTTTTGATTGTAAAGCTTAAAGCGGTCTTGTCCACTATACCACGATAGGTTAAGTGTATTATTTTGATGCTGATAGCGTAGCTTACCATTGAAATCGTAAAACGCGTAATCATTTTTCTGAAAATAGTTTTTTTCATCTTCGATAAACAGACTTCCTACTTGTTTTAATATTTCAATATAGCTTCTTCTAAAACCTGTGTTTAGATACCATTTTTCGTTTTTAGACTTGCCATTGTAGGTTAGGTTTGATGAAATATTTCCAAGGTTTCCTGACCAATTATATCCTGTGGAAACATTTTGGTGTGTGTTCACAATAATGGAGGATGCTAATTTATTTGCATATCTAATTGGAGAATTTCCTTTGTAAAAATCTACTTGATTAACCAAGAGAGGATTAAAAACGGAATAAAAACCCATAACATGAGATGGATTCAGTAATTCGATACCATCAAATACAATGTAATTTTGTCCCGGGGAGCCACCTCTTACATAAATGCCGGAATTACCTTCGTTAACAGATTGAATTCCCGGCATTAGTTGTAGAGTTCTTACAACATCTGGAGTTCCTAATAAAGTAGGAGTAATAAGTATTTCTTGTGATTTTATCGTTTGTTTACCTGCGATATAAGCATTGGTGGTGGATGTGGAGTTGCTAATTATGGTGACTTCCCTTGTTTCGTGTTTTTTTAGTTTTAAGCTGATGTTTTGTTCCGAATTCTTATTTTTAGAAATGCTAATTTTCTTTTTCTCATAGGCAGTGTGTTGAATGATAATTTCAACATTGTCTTGGGATAATTTACAAAGCTCGAATGAACCATTTTCATTTGTGGTTGTACCATTCGTGTAATCATTCGTTGAAATGTGTGCATAAGCAATAGGCTTATTATTTTCTTCATCAAATAATAAGCCCTTAAAGCACCATGCTGTTTTTTGAGAATAGCAGGTGAAATGAAAAATGAGAAAAATAGTAAGGTTAAAGAGTTTCAATTTTTTCTTTTAATCTCTAAGATAATGATATCATAAAAAAGGAGACTTCAATTAAGTCTCCTTTTTATTACGAACTTCAATTAATTTTATCTAATAATTTAAAGGCTCCATGTTTGCCTTATAATTGGTATTCATGGTTGTGATTAATTTATTAATTTCTGTTACCATATCTCCAAAGCCCGTTTCAAAGAAATTATCATCTATCGATGAATCATCTGCAAATACCATTTTCATCGACGGCTCATATTCCATAGTTCCCGACATGTCCTCTTTTAATTCTTTATAGAATTCACCTTTTGCGATTACTTGATTTTCTTTTGCATAAAGAACCTTCATCGCAATGTGCTTATTCATTAAAGTAACTGCATCCTCAGTAGCCATATCTTCGATGTCAGCAGTTGTTACTTCTGCCAACATATCTTTTACGGCAATAGAAGCATCTGCTTTTATATTTCCAATTTGGAAATAAGCTGAAGCTTTTGTGATAATTTCCTGATCTTTAGGGAATGTGCCATTTTGCTCAGCGGTTCCTACTTGTTGCTCAATAGCTGTGTAGTCAATGTTGCCTTCTAAAGTAAAGCCATTTGAAATAATGTTTGTAGTGTTGTTGTGGGTGAACGCATAATTATAAATCAACTTTGATTTAGTTGTTAAATCAAAATCAGTAACCGCCTTGAAATTTTCAAGCGTAAAAGTTTCCGTTAATTTTTTTGGTGTGTCGTTTTCCCAATATTCACCGGTCAGTGAGAAAGTACATACATTTACATCACCCGCTTTGATGTGCATTTGAATATTTGTTGGTAATTCAAGCGTCATCCCTTGTGGAAGTTGGTTTGCTGCTGCTTTAACTTCAAATTTAGAAATGCTAATCTCTCCCGGATTATTATCTGAAAGTTTAAACTTAAAGGTGATTTCAGCTGTAGATTCCGTCCTGTCAAACTCTTGAGTTGACTCATTATAAGTATAGACTCCGGCTAGCATGTCAAACATTTCCGAAAGGCTTGATGATCCCTCGTCTTGAAGGTTTAGCGCAAAAGACTTTAGATTAGAACTTCCTTGGGGACCTTTTTTCAGGTTTTCAACTCTTCCAAATAAAGCCATTGTCATGTTTGCTGATGGCTCTTCATCTGCACCAAACATTGATATTGGATTTAATGCCATAAAATCTTTCATGACGGAATAAACCTTTAGGTTTCCAATTTCTTCCATGTTTTGTACAAATTCAACTCCTTCGCTTTCCAGTTTGTTCTTGTGTTCTTCCGGTTTTAAAGTTGACACAGTTTCTGAAGGTGTCTCATTATTATTGTTTGGTTGTGGTTCATCATCATTACTAGATCCACAAGAGGTTAATAAGAGTCCTCCAATTGATATTAATACTAAGAATAGGTTAATTTTTTTCATTTGTTTCTTTTTAATAGGTTATTCATGATAATTTAAGCGAACCGTAAATTACTTTTTCTAATCTTTTGATGTTTTTTTATTGGATGGATAGGCCTTTGTTTTTTATCAATATTCACTTTTTAGGGATTAATTTTTTTGCTTAAAAATTCGGTTTGCAATTATATTCAAATTTTCTTAAAATGATGGTATAGAACATGAAATTGCCTTATATTTACTTATTAAACAATGTAGAACTGTATGTTATTGATAGTTTTATGTATGAAATTATATAAATTGTTCGATATAATGTAACCAGATTAAGATAGAATCGTAATTATGGTAAATAGATTGCCTTTATTATAATTAATTAAAAGTGTAGAGTTATGAGGTTCTTAAATAATATTAATATAGGAAAGCGCCTAAATATTGTTTTAGGCTCTGTGGTTATTATAAGTGTATTAGGTTTGGGTTTTTTTATCACTAATATGCAATATAATCAAGCCGTAGAAAGTACAGACCAATCCATGGAGTTTCAAGCTTCGGATTTAAGTGAGCTAGTGACTTTAATGTCCATAGAGAGAGGATATACTTTAAGTTCAGTTTTTAGGATAGCCATTGAGGAAATGAAAAGAGCTGAAATAAAGGTTGATAAAAAGAAGTTAACTACGGTGAAAGCCATGGATGAAGCTACAAATGAAGCAGTCGAAGTTAGGATTCCTGAAATGTTATACGAAGGTCGAGTATTGTACAAAGATACTGCATTTGTTGATTATTTGGAATTTCTAACTTATGCTTATACAAGTATGTATCAAAAGGGCGACAATGGTTTTGTGAGTGTTTCCTCCAATGTTAAAGGAGAAGATAGCTTACGGATAATAGGGCAGTATAAAGCATTGGATAATTCAATTGTGAATGATGTTATAAATAATGGTTGGGCTGCCAGAAGAGAAGTGGTTGAAAATGAGATTTATCAAACTGCCTATTTTGCAATAACGATTGATGGCGAAGTAGAAGGATTTTTATGCTCTTTAGTGAAAGATAAAAATTTAAATACCTTAATTGATATCTTTGAACGGCGAAAGTATCTGGATTCTGGTTATCCATTTATGTTAAATGAGGATGGGGCCTATATCATAGGTCCTCATCAAACAAGTGATCTGCTTCAAGAGAGAGTAGATGGAACTTATGTTGTTAAAGCTTCAAAGCTTATGGGGACAGCAAAGGATAATCCTTATTTTAAAAAAATGGATGCACTCTATAAAGCAGGGCAGGTTTTTGGTAAGGTTGAGGATGTGAATGAGACAGGAGAGGAAATGATTTTTTATTATGCGTTCTCAACACAGGCAAAGTGTTATAATATTGTTGCGATTCCCCGTAGTGATCTGATGAAAGGGATAAATAATACCCGGATAGCCTTAGGGGTAGCATTGGTTATTATTATCGTACTTTTTATGATTTTTAATACAACCATAAGTCGATCAATAACCAAATCATTAGATAAAAGTGTGGAATTTGCTAAAAGAATTGCAGAAGGAGACCTACAATCTAATTTGGATATCAATCAGGAAGATGAAGTTGGGGTATTAGCCAAAGAACTGAATTCAATGATAGAGAAATTACGAAAAGTAGTTTCTGAAATCATAAGCGGAGCAGATAGTATTGTGGCAGCAAGTCATCAGTTAACATCTACCTCTGCACAAATGTCTCATGGTGCCAATGAACAAGCCTCTTCTTTAGAGGAAGTATCTTCCACAATGGAAGAAATGGTATCTAACATCGAACAGAATTCTCAAAATGCACGAATTACCAAAAACATGTCTGATTCTGCACATAAGGGAATGGTAGATGTCAATGATAAAGCTTCAAATGCGGCCCAAGCTACTTTAGATATTTCAGAAAAAATTGGAGTGATAAATGATATTGCATTTCAAACCAATATCTTAGCTTTAAATGCAGCAGTAGAAGCAGCCAGAGCGGGTGAGCATGGAAAAGGGTTTTCAGTGGTGGCAGGAGAAGTTAGAAAATTGGCTGATTTAAGTAAAAAGGCAGCCAACGAAATTATGGAGATTTCTCAAGATAGCATAGAGTTAACAGAAACAACCGGAAGACGCATGAAGGAAATGATGATCGAAATTGATAAAACAACGGAATTAGTAAGTGAGATTTCATCATCCAGTGAAGAGCAGTTACGCGGTGCAGAGCAAGTAAATGCTGCAATTCAGGAATTAAATAATATCGCACAGCAGAATGCATCATCCAGTGAAGAGTTAGCTGCAAGTGCTGATGAGTTATCTTCTCAGTCAGACGGATTGAAGAAAATTGTAGCTTATTTTAAGGTTAAAAATTTATAATTAGATTAAATATTAAATAGAAAATAAGAAAAAGTGTTATCCCCTTACTTGAGATACAACATTTATCAGTTTTGTAAAGGATAATATCAGACCAACTATTCTAATTGCTTGGTATAAATATTAAAAGAAAGCTCGAACGATTGTTTGGGCTTTTTTTTAATTCATTTATTTGTTGTCTCTTATGAAAAAGATTACAGAGGTAAGTTTTTGATAGTAATGCATTTTTAATGGTTGAATTATAGATTCTTTTCTTTGGCTTTCCTTGTAAATTTTTTAATTTGTTATGTAAATAATGTTTATAACCTATTCAATTAAAATCTTAGGTTGTTTTGAGATGTAATATTAAACCACAAAAATAATCCAACTATGAGCACTAAAAGAGTATATACCTTTGGTAATGGCCAAGCTGAAGGAAAAGCAGATATGCGAAACCTCCTCGGAGGAAAGGGCGCTAACCTGGCTGAAATGAATTTGATTGGTGTTCCCGTTCCGGCAGGATTTACAATTACAACTGAGGTTTGTACAGAATATAATCAACTCGGCAAAGAGAAAGTTATTGAGCTCATTAAAGCAGATGTAGAAGCTGGTATTCAGCAAACAGAAAACGTCATGCAAGCCAAATTTGGTTCCAAAGGAGAAGCTTTTCCATTAATGCTTTCTGTGCGTTCCGGTGCAAGAGTTTCTATGCCCGGCATGATGGATACCGTTTTAAATTTGGGAATGAATGATGATTCAGTTCTATTACTAGCTGAACAATCCGGTAATGAGCGATTTGCCTGGGATTCTTACCGTCGTTTTATTCAAATGTATGGTGGTGTAGTAATGGGGATAGGAGCTGAAAAAGGAAGTCATGATCCTTTTGAAATTGAAATTGATCAAATAAAGGAAGCCAAAGGATATACTTATGATACAGAATTTTCACCTGCCGATTTACAACAGCTGGTAAAGCAATTTAAAGCCCTTGTGAAGGTTAAAACAGGTCAGGATTTTCCGGTAAATCCATGGGATCAATTATGGGGAGCCATTTGTGCTGTTTTTGATTCTTGGAATACTCCCAGGGCTAAAGTCTATAGGCGAATAGAACATATACCCGAAGAATGGGGAACCGCTGTAAATGTTCAAGCTATGGTTTATGGTAATATGGGCGAAAACTCAGCTACCGGAGTTGCTTTTACACGTGATGCTGCTACGGGAGAGAATGTCTTTAACGGAGAGTATCTTATAAATGCTCAAGGAGAAGATGTTGTCGCTGGTATTCGTACTCCTCAGGTGATCACTAAAGATGGTTCTCTCAAATGGGCCAAGATGCAGCAGGTATCAGAAGAGGATAGGTTATCAAAATATCCCTCATTAGAAGAAGCGATGCCTTTAGCATTTGCTCAATTAATGGATGTGCAAGAGAAATTGGAGAATCATTATAAAGATATGCAGGATCTTGAATTTACCATTCAAGACGGTAAACTATGGATGTTGCAAACTAGGAATGGAAAGCGTACAGGAGCTGCAATGGTTCGAATAGGAATGGAGATGCTGGATTCCGGCATGATCGATGAAAAAACAGCTCTGTTGAGGCAAGATCCCAATAAGTTAGATGAATTATTGCATCCTGTGTTTGATGGTGATGCTATTGAAAAAGCTGTCACATTAACCAAAGGCTTACCTGCATCGCCGGGAGGAGCTACCGGTCAGATAGTCTTCTTTGCTGATGAGGCGGAAGAATGGGCAGCGAAAGGTAAAGAGGTGGTTTTGGTTCGCATTGAGACCTCACCTGAAGATTTACGTGGTATGCATGCCGCAGAAGGTATTCTAACAGCTCGTGGAGGAATGACTTCGCATGCTGCGGTTGTAGCTCGTGGGATGGGTAAATGTTGTGTTTCCGGTGCCGGAGAATTAAAGATCAATTATTCAACCCGAACGATGGATATCAATGGAACAGCATTTAAGGAAGGTGACTGGATATCTATCAATGGAACAACCGGAGAGGTTTATGCTGGTAAAATTGCAACAGTCGATTCTGAAATATCGGGAAATTTTGAACGCGTATTAAATCTAGCAGAGAAATATACGAAGATGTATGTTCGAACTAATGCAGATACCCCTCATGATGCCCGGGTGGCACGGGAATTTGGCGCTAAAGGGATTGGCTTGTGTCGGACAGAACACATGTTCTTTGAAGGAGATCGAATAAAAGCGGTACGCGAAATGATCCTAGCCAGTAATTTGGAAGGACGAGAAAAAGCTTTGAATAAACTCTTGCCAATGCAGCGTGAGGATTTTGAAGGTATATTGGAAGCAATGGATGGTTATGGAGTTACCATCCGTTTACTGGATCCTCCATTGCATGAGTTTACACCAAATGAAGGTGTTGCACAAGCTTTAATGGCAAAAGAATTAGGAGTCCTGGTTGAAGAGGTGAAAGCTAAAGTTGAATCACTTCATGAATTTAATCCAATGTTGGGTCATCGAGGATGTCGATTGGGTAATACTTATCCGGAAATTACAGAAATGCAGGCCAGGGCTATAATGGAGGCAGCTTGTAATCTTAAATTGAAAGGATTAAATCCTAAACCTGAGATCATGGTGCCATTAATTGGTACAGTGGAGGAATTTGTTTACCAGGAAGAAATTATTAGGCATATTGCAGATCTTGTTCAAGAAGAAAAAGGTATCAAGGTTGATTATCAGGTAGGTACTATGATTGAAATACCGCGCGCAGCATTAACAGCTGATAAAATAGCCAGACATGCAGAATTCTTTTCGTTTGGAACCAATGATTTAACACAAATGACTTTTGGTTATTCTCGTGATGATGCCGGTAAATTTTTACCTGTTTATTTAGAAAAAGGGATCTTGAAAGATGATCCATTTCAGGTATTGGAACAAGAAGGAGTGGGGCAATTGGTTAGAATGGGTACCGAAAGGGGTCGATCTACTCGTCCTGATTTAAAGGTCGGAATTTGTGGTGAGCATGGAGGAGAGCCTCGATCAGTGGAGTTTTGCCATGGGGTTGGAATGAATTATGTTTCGTGTTCTCCATTTCGTGTTCCAATTGCAAGGTTAGCCGCTGCACAAGCTGCAATTAAAGATAACAATTAGGATATTTAAATTGAACATGAAAAAAGGGATCATTGTTTTAATGATCCCTTTTTAAGTATTTAAATATGTAATTTAAAACAAACCAAACATTTTTCCTTTTACCTGTTTTTTAAGTGCATCTTCAAGTGATTTTCCTCTTAGATTCACACCAATCACAGTTCCTTCTCCATCGATCAAATAACTGGTAGGTACGGTACGTACTCCAAATGCAACAGCTGCTTCGTTTTTCCAGCCTTTTAAATCACTCACATGGTATTCCCAGTTGAGTTCATCTGTCTCTATTGCAGTTTTCCAAGAACTGTGTTTTTTATCTAAGGAAATGCTAAAAACAGTAAAGCCTTCGGCATTTTTGAAAGACGAATCCTTAAATTTATTGTAAGCTTTAACAATTGTTGGATTTTCCTTGCGACAAGGTCCACACCATGAAGCCCAAAAATCAACTAACACCATCTGTCCTTTTAGTGAGGATAGTTTAATTGCTTCTCCATTTACTGATGATTGTACAATGTCAGGTAATTTATCACCAATTTTATATGCTTGACTGTATGAGGAAATACTAAATGCTACAAATGCAATAATTCCAATGATCACTCTTTTCATTTTTTCTGCCATATCTAAGTGTTGAGTTTCTCAAAAATAAAAGCTATGGTTTCAATTATTGTGCCATAGCTTTAAAAGTGTTAAAATAAGATTATTCAATGAATTTGCATAATTTTTAGCGTATAAGAAACTCGTGGTTTTTATATATGGAGGTTTTAATGATCTAAAATACAAAATGTTTAGCTGCATCCTCCGGCTACGCGTTTTTCTTTTTTTATTAACGGTTTATTCATTTTTAAGACAGCTTCTTGAATTTCTAAAAGTTTTTTACCTGCATCTAACCTAAAATTATAAATAATATCTTCTGATTTTGATTTTGGTATAGTTTTGGTCTCCGGTTTAAAAAAGTTTTCTTCAAATTGAGCTGCTGAAATATTTAATGCATAATTATCAGAATTGCCTAAATATCTTGAGATCATGCATGCTTTTTTTGCATGAATGTCAGTGTCTGCATAAAAGATGTTTGTTTTTATATTTTGGAGGTATAGTTGTTGGTTTTCAATGGTGAATAATTCATCTAATGGGATGTTTATGGCTGTTGGAATATGGAATTTATCGAACTCTACTTTAGAACGAACATCTATAACATTATATAAGTAGTAGTTATTCATGAGTTCATAGGCTAGTTTATCTCCATCTATTAAAAGCGGTTTGCATTCTCCTGCAGCAATTTTGGTATCAATCCTTTGATTCATAACTTCCATTTTGTTGGGAGTAATCATTACTATTAAGATAATCAAAACAGGTATAGAAGATATAAGTGTAAATTTTCTAATACTTGCCGAACTCCATTTATTTTTCCGCTTATTAACAATGTCTTCAATTTTTTGTGTTGCTACAAATGCCAAAATTCCAATGAACACCATTAAAAGTCCAAACGATTCTCTTGAAAGGCCCATCATTTCATTTATTAGAAGTTCACCTTGGTAGTCTGCATAATACAGATCTTTGAAAAATGGGTAGCCTTCAGTAAAGGCAAAGATTCCGATGATTGAACCAATTATAAACGACCATCCATCCAGTCTGCCTGTTGCAGCGGCACATGCACTGGTTCCCGGGCAAAAACCACCGATGATAAATCCTGCACCCATAATTGTTCCTCCAATTAATGCTGCCCAAAGGTATGTTGGGTTAATGAAAATAATATTTACATTGAGTAAGCCTAAATGATTTAATACTATAACGCCAACCGCAGCCGTAATTCCAGCTGTGAAGAAAACTCTAAGCACAGTAAAGTCATTTCCATAAAAAAGGCCAACAAGTTTTTTTGTGGATGCGAAACCGGCTTGTTCTAAAGCGTATCCAAATCCAATCCCTAATATTAGAGCAATTATGTAATTGAATTCTCCACTAATAATATCTGGTACTAATGGTCCCATAGTTATTCTCCTTTCTTAATCCATAGTTTTCTAAAAAAGTAAGCTAAAGCATAAGCCGCTCCAAATATTGCTGCCATTGTGATGATTCCCCCATACGACATTACGGCCATTCCGCTGAGTGCAGACCCGGATGTACAACCTCGTCCTAATTGACTGCCAAAGCCAAATAGAGCACCACCAATAAGGGCTGCAATTATTCTTGTTGTATTTGAAACACCATGACCTTTTTCGAGTTTTAGTGATACTCTATTGGCAGCAACAGCTGATAAAAATGCGCCAATGATGACTCCTAGGACTTCAAAAACAAGCCATGATTTCATGGGGCCTTCGGGATGAGCTTTGGAATATTCACTATAAAATGCCGTGTTTTGAGCATGCATTGGTGCTAAGGTTTCAACACCTTTTATGACCACGCTCTTAAATGCACCACTGGCACCTAAACCTCTACCAGTAATGTAAATAGTAGTTAATAAAACACAACCTAAAAAGAATCCTGCTAAATATGGATTCATATATTTTTTTGCTTTTCCACTCATTTTATTTTGTTTTCGAGTTAGAATTTTCATCTTCCCGGTACAGATCCGGATGATCATCATCAACTTCTTCCCAACCTGTTAACATAGCCTTGATATTTGCAGTTAAAGAATGTCCGGTAGTTGTCATGTAAACATGAACAACCGCAAAAGCCATTATCAGATAAGCGCCAAGGGTATGAATAGCAGCAATGACATCAAGTGGAATGTCGCTCACGATAACAATGTTGTTGGCATCGAGTATTTTATAATATAAATACAACAGGCCTGATAAGATTATCATTGGTGCCATTACAAGCTTAAAGCCTAAATAAACAACCGCTTGAAGTGGATTGAGTTTATTTCTTATCGACTTCAAAGTAGGGTGAGGTTCATTTTTGAACATGCCTACAGTGTAGTAATGGATTTGTGCTTTAAGTTTTGATAGTGTAGGGATATATTGTTTCCATTCACCAGTGGTGATATGCCAAAAGATCGCCATCGCAATTAGTGCCAAAAGAATGAACGATGCGTTTCGATGCAGTTCCACTGCCTTTTCAAAACCAAATAGATGAATGGAATCATGAATTTCAAAACCTGTTAATGCTAAAAAGAAGATTAAAGCTGATTGACTCCAATGCCAAAAACGGTTGAATTTTTTATAGACGTATATGCGTTTCATAATTATTCATATTTAATTTCTTCTGAGTCCACTTCGTTTTTTGCGATAGCGCTAATAACTCTTGCCAGTGAATGAATAAGAACTCCGGTGATAGATATCCAGAATAACAATTTGCCAATTATACCTATCCTCTTGTTGCTATCTCTGCCAGGAATATATAAACCTTCGATGTTTGCAAAGCGACCTCCTTTACTGACATGGCAATCTTCACATCGCAGTGATTGATCTTTAGGAACAACCATGTGATTTATTGGCCAGTACATTTCAGTTTCAACAAATTCGTATGTTCCACTATACGGTAGCCCAACTCTTTTCATGCCAGCTTCTGCTGCTAGCCCCCAATCAAAGTCTTTCCAGTAGGCACTGTCGCCTTTGTTTTTTGAGAATAGTTTTGGTTGGATGAGTAGTTTGGTTTCTGGGTCGTATATTTGATCGCCTTTATGGATTTTAACTGGAAATATTTTCGAATGAATGTCCTCGGCAGAACCCAGTAAACGATTAATTTGAACCGGGAATTTTGAGATTGTATCTCCTAAGGCGTAATGTGTTGCATTGCCGTTGAACCATATGTAATCCGGAACAACGTTTTTATCCCAAATAAATTTACCTTTTATTGACATGTAGGTATGGTTGCCTAAAGTGTCCTCTTCATGGTATGGTTGGCCATCTTTGAGTTGGCCTGCTTCTGACCACTTCCAAGCCATTTTAGTAGCATTTTCTTTTGCATAAGTAGGAATGTGACAAGTTTGACAAGCAATTTTAGAATAGTGCTTATTTAATGTCTCACTGAAATGTGGTTTAGAGGTGTGACATTTCTCACATCTTAATCGATCTACATTCGTTGAAGAAACTGAGTATAACTTTCCTTTAATTTTGTGTTTATCATCGCCATGACAATCAACGCAGGTCATATTTATACCATTTTGAGCCAGATGTACATCTGTATTTCGGTCACAAGAAAGTAGAGCTTCTTCCAGGTCTCCATGTTTAACATTGTTGCCGCCGCCACTGTAAAAATGGCATGATCCGCAGTTGATGTTTCCCGGTTTCCCTACACTTTGGGCTACTTTTTTTAGGTTTACATGTCTGTCCGGATAACCTGCCATGGCTGCGCCTTTGATGTATTCGTCACTCTTGTCGTGGCATACCATGCAATCAACATTTTTGGCATTGTTAAAATCAAATGTATTATTACTCATGCCAAAACCAATGTGACATTTTGCACAGGCTTGTTCATTTGCACTGGCTCCAATGCAGAAATTATTAATTACATTTTTCTTTCCTAATTTGGCAATGCCTTTTCCTTCTATATAAGCGATTCGATCCCAGTTCCAGTGACTCGATTTAATAATTTCTTCATGTCTTTGATTGTGGCAAGTTATGCATGCTTCTGTTACTTCTTGAGGGGTTTCAAAATCTTTTTGGAGTATATCAAATTTCGAATGGTCTACAGAAGGGGTATGCTTGAATACGAATTCTTGTTTTAACTTATATTGAGCTAAATTGATCGGATCTGGCCGATGTAGTATATTAACCAGGAGCAAAACAAGAATAGTTGTTATGATGGAATAGGTTATTACTTTATTCATAATGTCTGAGATTCTGGATAGGAACTATACATTAGTACATTTTTACATATGTGGCTATGTTTTAAGTGTATTTAGAATAAGCCTACTTAATTTTATTTATGTCAATTATTAAAAAATATTAAAAACATTAATGGAAAGACGTTATTTTAATTCACTTTGAAACATTTCTTATTTAATTTGCGATTAATAATTTGAAAATTCAATGTTTACTTTTTGAATATTATTCTGTAAGAATTCCATGAAACAAATGGGGATAAACGATTTTAAGGGTAGCACTTGGTTCTCTTCTGTAAATGGGAGTAGTGCGTATGACATTATTGGAGATGTACATGGATATAAAAAAGAATTGATCCGTTTATTAAAAAAACTTGGTTATACAGATAATGCCGGTGTATGGGGGCACGCAGAGCGAAAGGCTGTATTTGTAGGGGACTTTATTGACCGAGGGCCTGATAGTATGGGAGTGATTGGATTTGTCAGAAAAATGATCAATGGTGGTAAGGCACTTGCTGTCTTGGGTAATCATGAGATCAATGCAATCTTATATTTTACTAAAGGCTCAGACGGTAAGCGTTTAAAAGTTCCTAGTGCAAGTGGGCAAAAAATGCTTGAAGAGGTAGAAAGTCAATATCCATCAGAAGAGCGATTGATGGAAGATATAAAGTGGCTTCGAACTTTACCGGTTTGTTTGGATATGGGAAGCTTTAGAGTGGTTCATGCATATTGGAACGATGACTATGTTAATGAGTTACCTTCGATGTATAAGAATGGGAAGTTAAGAAAGCGTTTTTTAAAAGAAGCCACCAAGAAATCCTCTTCTCTATATCGTCCATTTAATGAAATTTTAAAAGGTATTGAAATCACCTTACCTGATGATCTTGTAATTAAGGATGAAGCTAAAATCTCAAGACCGGTCTTTCGAATTAAATGGTGGACAAAAGCACAGGGAGAGACTTTTAAGAGTTTAGGATTTGGGAATAAATTCACTTTGCCGGATTATACCATTCCTAATGAAGTTATTCATGATTATACCATATATCCCAAAGATGCACCAATTGTATTTGTGGGACATTACTGCATGGGTAATGGACCTTTAGTGGTGTCAGAAAATGTGTGCTGTGTAGATGCCTGTATTGCGGGTGAGGGGAGATTGGCTGCCTATAGGTATAATGGAGAGAATACTTTGAGTGAAGATAATTTTGTATTTGTGAAGCAAGAGAAGGTATTGGCAAATTTGTAATTTAAGAATGCTATTATAAATCGAAAAGAGCTTAACAGATAGAATGTTAAGCTCTTTTTTTTATTGAATTGTTTCTTTGTAGAACTTCAAATCTTTGGTGAAATTTAGAATAAATAGCCCTGTGTTGTAATAGCCACTCCAATTGTTTTTTCGTTGAAGTTGTATGTTAGACTGTACGGTAAAGGGATGGTGACTTGTAATACATGGATCGAAGTGATTTCCATACTCTTTAATTGCACTGATAAAGAAATAGCTTAAATCATATCCCCATAGGCTATAGCGACTCATGTTGGAATGAACCGTCGCATTTTGAAAGTAGGGTGAGAATGCAATGGGCTCTGATTTAAACCATTTATGATACTTATTTATAATGCTTTGTGTTGATTTTGAGGTGTAATCAACATGGTAATGACAGAAAATTTTTCCATTTAAACTATGGATATCTTCAGGACTAATGGTTTGAAATTTCAACCATTCCGGGAATCCCCAAATTGTAGCTGTACATTTGTTTTTTGCAACTGCACCTTTTACCGTTGTAATAATTCTATTGACCTGTGCTTCTTCGATAGATGGTACAAGAATTATGTTTTCAACATCGTTCTTAAACATGTATTGAAGACTTGGTAAATCGTCCTGTTTGAAATTATATTCAACAAAATCAGGTTGAATTCCTTTTCTAAAACTTTCCCAATAAATTTTATCGCGTAATACCTGGCTTAATTTATTTTCAAAGGCATCATCTGTTTTTTCGGTTCGAATCATGATGATTCTTTTACCTTCAATAGATTCAGTCATTTTCTTCGCATAGATGTCAAATAATAACGTATCTACCGGCATCATTTGATAAATGTTAGGATTGTTTATAATATCCGGATTATTAGTTGAAAATGGATAAACAACAGGGATGTTATGTTTTTTTGAGAACTCAGAAATCACTCTTAGTTCATAAGGACGAGCAGGTCCTATGATCAAATCAACATCCAGCATGTGAGGTTGAGCCAAGATTTGGTTGATTTTTGAAGTGTCGGGAGAAATATCATGAACGACAAGGTTTATGTTTGTACCTTGTTTTTTTAATGAATCAACGGCTAATAAAACACCTTGATAAAACTCTACAAAAACTTTAGACCGGAGAGAGATTGTTTTTTCCTTACGTTCTTTAATTATTTCCTGCCCATTTGTCTTATCTGAAATGGCGTTTGCCTTTTTAGATTCTTCAACCGCAAAAGGGAGTAGAATTGCTACTTGTATTGCAGGTTTGTGATCCAAATAGTTAAAAGAATCACAAGCCGCTTTTAATGCATATAATGTTTCATGGGTTAAAACAGTGGCTGATGAAGAGTCGTTTAACGAGTCATATTTTTCTGCTAACCAAAGTTGATTTGGTATATTTATCTCTTCTCCTTTATTGATGTTTTCTAAGTTGATGTCATTTGCTTGTTTTAGAGCTTCGATGTCTATTTCGTATTTGCGAGCAATGGCAAACAAAGTTTCTCCTTTTTTTACTTTGTGAAGCGTAAAGTATTTCTCATCATCTTCTTGTTTTTTGATATCTTCAATAGCTTTCTTAGGAATTCGTAACAAGTATCCTACTTCCAAATCATCAGGGCTAATGTTGTTATTTGCTACCGTTATATCTTCTACATTAATTTTGTAAAGGCTTGCGATGCTGTAGAGTGTTTGCCCGGCTTCTATCTTATGATATACAAATGTTTTATCTTCCAGAGCTTTATCTTTTTGTTTCTTTTGAGTGTCTTTTTTCTCCTGAAACTTCGGGAACCTAATGTTGCTTCCAATTGTTAGTTTACCTGATTTTAAAGCCGGATTGTATTTGATGATATCGTCGATGTTGGTCTTGTATTTTTTAGATAAGCCATACAGGGTTTCTTTAGGTTTAACGGTATGAAAAATAAAAGCATTACTTGTTTCAGTTGCTTCTGTTTTTTGAGTTGTATGGCTGGGAGTTGAAGTAACTTGTTGCTTTGGTATTTTAATAATGGCACCTTTTACAAGTTTTTGTTTTGCACCCGGATTGTTATTGTATATCGTTTCAACATCAACGTTGTATTTTCGCGATATAAAATATGCAGTTTCCCCTTTTTCTACAGTATGATAGATAAACTGTTCTCTTTTTATTTCCTCCGCGGTGCTGTTTCTGCCTTCGATTACCGGTATTTTAATAAGTTGTCCTTCTTTTAAGCCTTCTTTTATTTCCGGATTAACTTCAAGAATGTCTTTTTGAGAAATCCCACTGTTGGCACTTATGCGAAACAGGCCTTCCCCTTTTTTTACTTCATGTAAATAGTAGGTTTTTCCATCAATAACAATCTTTTCGCCCGGTTTATCTTCACTCATTTGAGCAGGAGTCACAAGGCTTGTAGAAAGAATTATTAAGATTGAAAGCAATTGTTTGTTAAATATCTTGTTCATTAGAATGAAGAGTTCTTAATTAAAAAGTCGAAATGTACGTTATACAAAAATAAAAAACGAAAAAAGCATGCCAAAAGTATCTACCTGTTTATTCTTTACACGTTAAAAATAAAAGTTTAATCAGACACTTTTAAGATTAAACTGTTCATCAAAACCAATGGCAGTATTAAACTTATTACCATTCGAAGGATGAATAAACCCTTTAATAACCGGCGTTTTTCCTTTGGTAATTAGAGCTTCAATTTGATTAGAGCTGAATTTCTTGCCGAAAAACTCAAAAGGAATTCGTAGTTTACATCCATTTTTGTAGTTGCTACAACCATAAGCTGAGTTTCCTTTTATGATTTCTCCTTTTTTACAAGCCGGACAAATCCATTTAGCAGTTTCTTCTTTTTCTATTTCTAATTGAAAGCTTGAGTTGAAGATTAGCTTGCCATTGACTTTTTCATTATTAAGGCTAAATCCTTTAATCAATGGTGTTTTTCCTTTAGTTATGAGTTGTTCTACTTGTTTGTCAGATAATTGTTTGCTTTGAAATTCAAATGGGATAATGGTTTTGCAACCTTCATTAAAACGAGAGCAACCCCAGGCACTTTTTCCTTTAAGCATTTCTCCTTTCTTGCAATTAGGGCAGATTAATTTTGCTTCTTTTTGATTTGCAACTTGCTTATTTAAATCAGGTTTTGGTTCTTCTTCATCCACAAGTTCAATTTTTTTTGCAAAACGGTCGTGCTTCACTTCGAATACAATGTCAGAAACCATTTGTTTCATCTCATCCATAAAGGCTTTTACATCGTATACGCCTTTTTCAACTTCGCGTAGTTTTTTTTCCCAAAGACCGGTTAGTTCTGCCGATTTTAGAAGTTCATTTTTAATGGTATCAATCAATTGAATCCCGGTCACCGTCGGAACGATGTTTTTTCGAACTTTGGTGATGTATTTTCGCTTAAAAATTGTCTCAATGATATTGGCTCGGGTGGAAGGTCGGCCAATGCCATTTTCTTTCATGGCCTCTCTAAGTTCTTCGTCATCGATTTGCTTTCCTGCTGTTTCCATGGCTCTTAACAGAGTTGCCTCAGTGTACTGTTTTGGAGCTTGAGTTTCTTTTTCCAATAAATCCGGCTCATGTGGACCCGATTCACCTACTGTAAATTCGGGCATTATTTCTTCCGGCTTTTTATCATCACTGTCATTTTTTGCAAATACAGTTCGCCAGGCAGGATCTAAAATTTGTTTTCCGGTGGCTTTAAATTGAATGTTATCAGATTCGCCAATCACCTGAGTGTTTGAAATAGTACAGTCGGGGTAGAAGTTGGCGATAAAACGCAAAGCAACCAAGTTATAAACCAGTTTTTCATCTCGTCCCATTGCTGAGGGATTTACTCCGGTTGGAATAATAGCATGGTGATCAGTTACTTTTTTATTGTCAAAAACCTTTGGGGATTTTCTGATTTTTCCACCGGATAAAATTGGAGCTATGATTGGTTCATAGACTTTTAAACCTTTTAGTATTCCAGGTATTTTGGGATAAATATCATCACTCAAGTAAGTTGTATCAACCCGCGGGTAGGTTGTTAATTTCTTCTCATACAAAGCTTGAATTAGTTTTAACGTATCATCCGCTGAGAAACCATATTTTTTATTGCACTCAACTTGTAAAGAGGTTAAGTCAAACAGGCGCGGAGGCGCTTCTTTCCCTTTTTTACGAGAGAAATCTGTAATTGTAAACGGATGTTCTTTTATTTTGCCCAGGAACTCTTCTCCTTCTGATTTTACAAGGAAACGCCCTTTGGTGGCTGAAAAAGTAACCTCTTTGTATTTTGTTTTAAGTTCCCAATACGGTTCCGGCTTAAAATTATCAATGGCTTTTTGGCGCTCAACAATCAGTGCTAATGTTGGAGTTTGTACACGGCCTATGGATAATACCTGACCTTGTTGACCATATTTTAAGGTGTAAAGTCTGGTTGCATTAATACCCAGAAGCCAGTCGCCTATAGCTCTGGAGCTTCCAGCAGCATAAAGGTTATCAAACTGCTTGTTTTCTCTTAATTTTTCAAAGCCTTCACGTATGGCTTCTTCTGTTAATGACGAGATCCAAAGACGCTTGATCGGGCATTTCGTTCCTGCTTTATGAAGAACCCATCTTTGTATGACTTCTCCTTCTTGTCCGGCATCACCACAGTTTACAACTTGTTCAGCAGTAGCAACCAGTTTTTCAATGGTTTTAAATTGCTTTTTAATACCACTGTCGTTTATCAATTTTATTCCAAATTGAGATGGGATGATGGGCAATGTAATCATGTTCCATCTTTTCCATTCGGGAAGGTAGTCGTGCGGCTCTTTAAGGGTGCATAAATGTCCAAAGGTCCAGGTAACCTGGTAGTTGTTGCCTTCGTAGTAACCATCTCTTTTCGATTTTGCGCCTAATATTTGAGCAATTTCAAAAGCTACACTTGGTTTCTCTGCAATGCAAACAATCATTTAATTACTGGTTTTGTTATCCTGTTTATTTTTTTTGGGAAAGCGAAGATACTATTTCTAATTAAAACTATTGCCAGTCATTATTTTGAAATTATTAACAGGTATTTATGGGAGTTCTTATCTTTTGACTTGTAGTGTATTATGGAAATCATAAAGAATGTGTAATGAGAGAATTCTCAACATGAGATTACACTGGATTTGATTATCGTATTGAAGTTGTTTAATGGCAAAGAAATTTTTGGTGAATTTCCAATAACTAAATTTTATGCAGATGAGAAGAATATATCTATTAATGATCCAGGTATTTATAACCTCGACGGTTTTAAATTCGCAAACTTTTCGTTTTTCTACTGATTTTACTGCTGAATGTTCCGGGTTAAAAAGTGGACAAATCGAGAGCGTTTGTACGCGTATTGAAAATGGTAAATTATATGTTGATGCTGTTGTTAAAGATCAATGTTGTGCAGTACATACCCTTGAAATCACCGATGTTGATGAAGGTGTTAAATATCTTAAGTTTTATGATGTAACCGATGAAGCTTGTGATTGTATGTGTGATTATGATGTTACAATTGATTTGGGTGAATTTCAAGAGGGAATTAAGAAAATAAATTTTAATGGAGATGTATGCCCTGTATTACCACAGGATTATAAGCCCTTGATCGAAGTCGGAAAAAAATGGTATGAGTCACATGCAGTTGTGAATCCCAATGTATATTCCGAGCCTATAGTTTCTATTATCGCCGATGATGATCCTCAAGCTTTTTGTTGGAATGGTAAATTTTATCATAAGGTGATTACCACTGAATGGGATGCCGTCATAACGAGGTATATCAGAGAAGAAAACGGAAAGGTGTTTGAGTTAGATCAAAGTGGTTTGCCTTATGATGGCTGCGACGAATATTTGTTGTATGATTTTACAGTTGGGGAAGGAGACATTGTAAAGGTGGGTCCGGAGGAAACAGCATTTAAAGTTGTACAATTAGAAAATTCTGAATTTCAGGGTAGACGAGTTTTAGGCCTATATGATGCGGATGATCCCATGAATTTAAGTTACACACGTTGGATTGAAGGTGTTGGTGATGTGCGAGGCTTGTTTAGTAGTTATTTGCCTGTTATGCTGGTAGGTGTGAATCATGAATTAATTTGTTGTACATTGGGTGAGGAGATGTTGTATCGAAATGATAATTACGAAAACTGTTCAGTTCCAACCGCTATATCACAAGGTCAAGAATCAAAAATAAGGATAAGATCTGTTTCATCTAAAGGTGATTTGGTTATTGAAGGAATTGAAAATGATGCTTGGTTTAGGTTTGAGGTATTTTCAATGAGTGGAAAAATCCTGCGAAAAGGAAAGGTAAATCAATCTCTGAATTTAAATATATCGGCAGGCGTATATCTTATCGTGGTTTATAAAGGCGAAAGTCAAGTGCACTATCAAAAAATAATTATCAATTAGTTCGAGTAAGTAGTGTTTGGACAAAGGGTACCTGTTGGCTAAGGGGTACCCTTTGGTGTATCATAGAATTCTATTTTAAAAAAGATTATGTAATAAGAGATTTCTCGTTTTCAGTCTTAGTAAGAATTTTTGAAAACAGGTATGCTTATACTTAATTGGATCGAATATAAATAGATTATGTCCTAGAACACCTTTTATAAATCAGGGGTTATATACTATATATTTGTTATCTAAGAAAAGATTAAAAAATAATAGTTATGCTTAAAACGAAAGTAGAAGAGGTTTTAGTTAACCAAATTGAGAAAGAAGCTTATTCTTCCAATTTATATTTAGCCATGGCAGTATGGGCAGAGACCAATGGGTTTGAAGGTGTATCAAATTGGTTGTATGCACAAGCTGAGGAAGAAAGATTACACTTGTTTAAGTTTATTCGTTATGTAAACGAAAGAGGTGGGAAAGCAGTAATTCCGGCTATCGAACAGCCACCTACAACATTTGCAAGCGTTAAAGACATGTTTGATCAAGTACTAGAACATGAAACTTACATTTCTGAATTAATCAATAATATTGTAGGTACTTGTCTTCAGGAAGGTGATTTCACTACACATACATGGCTTCAATGGTTTGTAACTGAGCAAATTGAAGAAGAAGCATCGGTAAGAGGTATTTGTGATAAATTAGCCTTAATTGGCGATCATAATTTATACTTATTCGATAAAGATATTATGGGTCTACGTGCTCAGGCTAAATCTGCTGATAGTACAGGTGCTTAATGAAATGAATAAATGATAAAAAAACCGGCCTTTGCCGGTTTTTTTGTTTCTAATATAAAGTCTTCAATAATTGTTCTTCATCGGTCATTTCTTCACCAGACAGGGTGATGGCTGTTTCAATAATAGCTAAATGCGAATACGCTTGTGGAAAGTTTCCTAACATTCGGCGTGTATCAAATTCTAAATCTTCACTAAATAATCCCAAATGATTTCCGCAAGCTAATAGAGCTTCGAATTTTAAAGCTGCTTGTTCGTGCAGACCAATTTTATAAAGTGCATTAATCAACCAAAATGAGCAGATGGTAAATGCCGAACTTGGCGTACCAAAGTCATCCTGATTTTTATAGCGGAACATTAATCCTTTGTGCTCCAAATCGTTTTGGATAGATAATACCGTTTGTTTGTACTTGTAGTCTGTTGCAGCGATAAAACCATAAGACTCCATTAAAAGCACAGACGCATCCAGATCATCACTGTGGTATGATTGAGCGAACGCTTCTTTTTCATCAGACCAGGCATTATCGTATATGTTTTGTTTGATTTCATTTTTTAGCTGATGCCATCTAATGGCATATTTATCCTGATTTAGGAGGTGTGCAATTTTTTCAGCCCTGTCTATGGCAACCCAGCAAAGCACCTTACTAAAAGTAAAGTGTTTATCTTCAGATCGAATCTCCCAAATTCCTTTATCCGGTTTATGCCAGTTGTCTTGTACTACCTTTGCAATGTTTCTAACAATGGTCCAGATATCCTCGCTGTAATCAAGACCACTAGAGAAGTGTTTGAACTGTTGATAAATAACATCCATCAAAATGCCATAGATGTCATTTTGTTTCTGAATGTATGCCGCATTTCCAATTCGAACCGGTTTGCTATTCTCGTATCCCGATAGATGTTCCAATTCAAATTCTTCCAGATTTTTCTCCCCATGAATACCATACATAATTTGCATTTTCTCACCTTTATCGGGCATGAGATTGAGGATGAACTGTAAGTATTTTTCGGCAATGTAATTATGACCAATTTTGGTCAATATTTTCACCACCATAGAGGCATCTCTAATCCAGCAAAAACGGTAATCCCAATTGCGAACTTCACCAATTGTTTCGGGTAAAGAAGTTGTGAGTGCTGCTAATATTGCACCGGACTTTTCATAGTTCAGAAGCTTTAATGTTAAAGCACTACGTAGGATGTATTCGCCATAACGTTTAAAGGTTGTGGTTCTTTCGCTCCAGTTTAACCAATATACTTTTGTTCGTTGATGTTTAAGATAGGTTCGCTTCGTATCTTGTTTCAGTAATTTTTGGTTGTAAGAAAGTAGAAGGAATTCGTTTTGAGATATGGTTACCGGTTTTTTATCGTGAATTTTATGCTTGTCAAAACTCGAATACAGATACATGGAATCGTATTCACCATCGGTAGTGTAAGCCTTTATGCAGTCGTTTTCAATACGTGTTGCGGTTGGGTGTAAGGCATATTCTAATTGAGGATTAAAATCTATGATTACATCAACAGTTCCTTTTAGGTGCTTGATGTATCTTATAACATCAGGTGGCGTATACAGCATTCCATTTTCATTCATGTAGCGTGGCATGAAGTCATGTAATTCAAACTCACCGGTAGCACACATAAATCGGGTAACAAGAATATTGGTTCCGGTTAAGTAAAATTGTTCAGTATCGTAACCAATAGTAGGCGTGATGGAAAAGTAGCCTCCTTTATTTTCATCTAACAAACTGGCAAATGCCGAAGGAGATGCAAAATGAGGCAGGCATAACCATTCGAGTTTACCTTTGTCCGAAACTAAGGCTGCACTTCTGCAGTTTCCAATAATGCCGTAGTCAAGATTTTTCATAAGCGATGATCCTAAAATAAACCCAATATAAAAGGGGAATTACTAATATAACTGTTGCGAAAAAGTTATATTTGTTATCACATTTAACAAAAAAAGAGTTTTATAAGAATAACTACTAATTATTCGAGTTATTTTTTCTTAAAAGTTTCTCCTTTTACATTAAACTCAAGAAAAACATAGGTCTATGTCAAAAATTCACATTGTTTCTAATCGTCTCCCCTATAGTGTTAATCATGATGGAAAAAATTTCGAGCTTATAGAAAGTGTTGGAGGTTTAGCTACCGGATTAAAATCCGTTTATACCAGATATAATGGAAAATGGATCGGCTGGTCGGGTGTCAACTCTGATTCTATTGATGAAGAACAAAGGGCGGAAATTGACTTAGCCTTGGAAGAGAAGAGTTGTTCAGCAGTTTATCTCTCCGAAAAGGAAATTTTAGAGTACTATGAAGGTTTTAGTAATGGAACGATTTGGCCTTTGTTTCATTATTTTAATCAATATGTAAGTTATAATGCTAACCATTGGGAAACATATAAAAACGTAAATCAGTTATTTGCGAATAAAGTCCTGGAAGTTTGCGAAGACGGAGATACTGTTTGGATACATGATTATCAGCTTTTGTTGGTTCCTGAAATGATTAAGAAAATAAAACCGAAAGTAACAATAGGTTTCTTTTTACATATTCCGTTTCCTTCGTTCGAAGTTTTTAGAATCTTGCCTTGGCGCATGGAACTGATGAATGGTATGTTAGGTGCTGATTTAATTGGATTTCACATTTATGATTACGAGCGCCACTTTATTAGTTGCGTTCGTCGTTTATTAGGATACGAAGTGTCATTTAACCAGATTCATGCTGATGATCGAATTGTTATTGCCGATGCCTTTCCAATGGGAATCGATTATCAGAAATTTCATGAAGCTTCCACAGAAATTATGCATAAGACTATTCAGGAGCGGTCTGATTTATATAAAGAACTTGAAAAATACTTTCTAGCTTCTCCGGATCGTCAACTGGTTTTATCGATAGACCGTTTAGATTATACCAAAGGAATTCCTCACAGGCTACGTGCTTTTGCTCGTTTTATGGAAAAATATCCTGAGTTTAGGGGCAAAGTGACCTTGATCATGTTAGCAGTTCCAAGCCGTAATCAGGTAGAAGAGTATCAAAAACTGAAAAGTGAAGTGGATGAATTGGTTGGAAATATCAACGGATCTTATGGCGATATTAATTATTCTCCCATTTGGTATTTTTATCGTTCCTTACCTTTTGATAATCTTGTAGAGCTCTATAATTCAAGTGATGTCGCGTTAATTACACCTGTTCGTGACGGTATGAATTTGGTGGCTAAGGAATATGTGGCATCACGCATTACGCATACCGGCGTTTTGATTTTAAGTGAAATGGCAGGCGTTGCCAAAGAAATGGGCGAAGCTATTATTATTAATCCGAATAATGAAGATGAGATTGCCGATGCCTTAAAACAGGCTTTAACCATGCCTGTGGAGGAGCAAAAAGCAAGGATAAGTAACATGCAAGAGCGTATTCAGCGCTATTCTGTATTCAAGTGGGCCAATGATTTTGTGGAGAGAATTGATAAGGTGAAAACGGTTCAAAATGATTTCTTAGCCAAGAAAATTTCCAGCGCAGTTTATGCCAATATTAAAATGAAGTATAAGAAAGCAGGCAAAAGAGCAATCTTCTTGGATTATGATGGGACTTTAACATCCTTTCATAAAAACCCACAAAATGCTATTCCCAATGATGAGCTGTTCGATATTTTGAATAAGTTAATTTCAGATCCTCAAAACATAGTTACCATCATTAGTGGTCGGGATCGGTATACACTCGAAAAGTGGTTTAAAGATGTGCCTATTAATTTGATATGTGAGCATGGTGTATGGCTTAAAAAGCAAGGGCAAGAATGGGATACGATCACGGCTGTAAATAATGACTGGATGCCAATGATACGTCCAACTTTAGAGCGCTTTGTAGATAGAACGCCGGGTACTTTTATTGAAGAGAAAAATTATTCATTGGTATGGCATTACCGTAAAGCTGAACAAGATCAAAGTGAAATTCGAGCCAATGAATTGAAAGATGAGCTTCGTGGTCTTACCGGAAATTTAAATTTGGAAATAATGGAAGGTTCTAAGGTGATTGAAGTGAAGAATGGAGGAGTTAATAAAGGAATTGCAGCCATGCATTTTATTAAGAACGAACAATTAGATTTTATTATGGCCATTGGTGACGATTGGACAGATGAATTTATGTTTAAAGAACTTCCTAACGATGCCTATACGATCAAGGTTGGCATTAAACATACTGCTGCAAAATACAAAGTTGAAAATGTAGAAGCTGTAAGAAGTTTTCTCAAAGGATTGGCAGACTAAAAGGTAAAAATGGTTTGCTTTTGCGGAAGGAAAACCATTTTTTTATGAAAGGCTATCTAACCTTTTAAAAAAGAAAAGTCCTTTACTGATCTGGGGGAAAAGTAAAGGACAAGGGGAAAACAATCTGTTAGGAAAGATTTGATTCAAATATAGATAAACATTTTAGAGATGTTTCTTTAATCTGATTAATCGCCTTAATTACTCCATAAATAATCCAAAAACTTACATTAAAGGATTTTTGTTTTGTGAGAAGTAGTTTGTTTTTTTAAGGGGTGGAGGTGTTTTTTATGTATTTAAAGCTTAAAAGACAGTACTTTTTGAATCTTTATTTCATGAGGACTTACTTTTGCCATTAAGGGGATGATTTCAACACCTTTTTCAAAGGCTTTCTTTAGAGTTATTGCGTATTCGGTATCAATTTCTTTTGCAGGAGCAAAAGAATCAACATCAGATCTTTGTATTAAGAAGACCATTACTGCTCTATGTCCATTTTCCTTAATTGTAATCAGTTCTTCTAAATGCTTTTTCCCTCTTGAGGTTACTGCATCCGGAAAGAGAGCTATATTGTCTTTTCGCATGGATACATTTTTGACCTCTATGTAGCATCTTTCATCCTGATTTGTTGCTAATATATCAATGCGGCTATTCCCAATTTTTACTTCTCGTTTGACTTCAGTATATCCGGAAAGATTTTTTATTTCTTGATTCAGAATCGCTTCAGCTACAATTTGGTTGGGGAGCATCGTGTTTATTCCAATCCATCCATTGTTAATTTTAATCATTTCCCAAGTAAATTTTGTTTTTCTTTTCGGATCCTGGGCTGGTGAAATATATACTTCGGCACCTTCTTCCAAACAACTTTTCATGGAGCCGGTATTGGTGCAGTGTGCTACAACTAAAGTACCGTCATTTAAACGTATATCAGATAAGAACCTTTTGTAGCGTTTTACTAAGGTTCCATGTATAAGTGGATTTTCAAATTTCATATTAAGTAGATTTCTGTCTAATTTTGCTCAAAATTAAGAAAAATGGAATGTAGAGAGAATTGTGGAGCCTGTTGTATTGTTCCAAGTATTTCATCAGCCATACCTGCCATGCCCCAAGGCAAACCTGCTGGCCTTAAGTGTCCGCATTTAATGGATGATTTAAAGTGTGCAATATTTGAATTGCCTGATCGTCCTGCCGTATGCAGTGGATTTAAAGCTGAGGAAATCGTATGTGGTCTTTGTCAAAAGGATGCGTTTATTATTCTCGGTGAATTGGAAGGGATTAAGAATCCAACCGAACTCATTCCTTAAACCAGATCAACTTATGAAGAACTTAGCACTGCATTGGAAAATTATCATTGGACTAATAATTGGCGTTTTATGGGCTGTTTTAAGTGGCTACATGGGTTTTAGTAATTTTACTGCCAATTGGATTGCTCCGTGGGGGAGGATTTTTATTAATCTGTTAAAGTTAATTGCTGTGCCCCTGGTGTTATTTTCCATTGTTGGTGGAATTGTTGGATTGGGAGATCCAAAGCATTTAGGTAAGCTTGGTGTTCAAACATTACTTCTGTATATCGGTACCACCATTATTGCAGTTTCATTAGGTTTGTGTGTTGTAAATATTGTAAAGCCGGGTGTTTGGATAAGTGAAGAGTTACGTACTGAAAATAGAATAGCTTATGAGTTATGGGCAAATCAAAATGGTGTTGCCTTAGCTGATGATGCCTCTTTATTAGAAGGTGAGGGAAATTTATCCCTTATAAATAAAGTTAAACAAAACAGAGGCATTCAAGCCGCGCATCAAATCGATGAAAAAATAGCTACAGTTCAATCGCAGAAAGGATCAAAGCCTTTAGATTTTATCGAAGATATGGTGCCGGATAATGTATTTAAAGCATTAAGTGATAACGGCAGTATGTTAAAAGTTATATTTTTTGCTCTGTTTTTTGGTATTGCCTTACTCGCTATTTCTAAAGAGAAGGCTCAGCCGGTGGTGAATGTCATAGATGGTTTAGCCGAGGTTTTTCTTAAGATGGTAGATTTTATAATGAAGGGTGCACCTTATTTTGTTTTTGCATTAATGGCCGGTATTGTGTCAGAAATGGCTGGTGATAATCCGCAAAAAATAATTGAGCTGTTCAAAGGTTTAAGTTGGTATTTTCTAACCGTAGTTTTAGGATTGGTATTGATGGCATTTGTATTTTATCCAATTGTGATGAGCTTATTCGCTAAAAAGAAAATATCCTATAAAGAGTTTATGAAAGGGATTAGTCCCGCGCAAATGTTAGCATTTTCTACAAGTAGTAGTGCCGCCACCTTACCTGTGACAATGGAATGTGTGGAGCAAAACTTAAAAGTTCGTCCAAAAATTACCGGATTCGTTTTACCAATTGGTGCAACCGTAAACATGGATGGTACTAGTTTATATCAGGCTGTGGCTGTGGTGTTTTTGGCTCAAATGCACATGATTGATTTGAGTTTTTCTCAACAATTGACCATAGTTCTTACAGCTACTTTAGCAAGTGTGGGTTCAGCAGCAGTTCCAAGTGCCGGCATTGTAATGTTGATGGTGGTTTTAAATTCGGTGGGATTAAATCCTGCATGGGTGGCTATTATTCTTCCGGTTGACAGACTTTTAGATATGTTACGAACTGTGGTAAATGTAACCGGAGATGCTACCGTTTCAGTAGTCATTGATTCCATTGACCATGCATCCGCAGGAATTAATCAAGAGGAAGTTCCACATAAAAAGTAGTGCCTTTTTGTTCTTCAGATTCAAACCAAATCTTTCCATTTAAAAGCTTGGTTAATGAAAGGCAGATGGATAATCCCAAACCTGCACCATTAGTTGGAGTTAAACTTGGTGCAGCTTCAAGTTTCTTAAAACGCTCAAAGATGTTATTCTTTTCTTGTTCATTAATGCCGCTGCCGGTATCAGTAATGTAAAAGATGATTTTGTTATTTTTAACCTTTGCTCCAACATTTATATGCCCTTCATTGGTAAACTTGATAGCATTATAACCCAGATTAACTAAAATCTGAAAAAGCAGACTTCCATCGGTTGTAAAGTCTTTGGGATCAAAATTGTAAGTATCAGCTTTTAAGTTTACGGTTTCAGATAAATTTAAAGGTTGGAGCGTATCTACCGTCATAGAAAGCAGCTCTGTTACATTGCATTTAGAAGGGCTTAAAATGGCTTTGTTCGATTCTATTTTCGACAGGTTAATGACGTTGTTTAAAAGGTTTAAAAGTGTTCGGCCGTTGTGGCTTATGATGTTTAAATATTTTTTTTGATCAATTGGATCAGCGTCATCTTCAACCATTAATTCTGCAAACCCTAAAATAGCGTTCATTGGTGTTCTTATTTCATGGCTCAGATTTGCGATGAGAGAAGTTTTTGCATTTTCGGATGATATTGCCTCGTTTCTCTGCTTTAAAACCCTGTTTTTAGCAAAAATTAAAATGGGTAGTTCTAGGATCAGAAATAGGATGAATACTATGAAAACATCCAGCGAGTTTTGTTCTCTTGATATGTAATGGTGGATGAGTTCAGGGAAATATAATTCGATACAATAGAGGCTCAGGATATTGAACAGGATAACTGAAATGCTGCTAACGAAAAACTTTTTGGGATATGAAAAAAGCACTAATGGTAGAAATCCCTGAACGAAGAGTAGGGTTGGGCCCAGACTTCCTTCAGAAATTAACCATGTAAAATTAATTGTTATGAGGACGAATATCATATATGAAAAACGAACTATACCAATTCGTTTTTCATGCTTTGAAAGAATAATTCCAAGGATGAAAAAAACTAGAGAAAGGTAGTTGTGGAGCTTTACGCCGTCAGGTAGGTTCAGATAGTCATTGATGTAAATTGAAATTGCAGCGAACACAGAAGATAAGGCCAATAATAACATAAATGTTACATCGGCCAGGGGTCTCTGTTTGTCATTAAGAAGAAGGCAATCTTTAATGGAAGATATTATGGGTTTTAAGGTTGAGTTATGCCAATTTCTTAATCTTGTTTTCATTTACTCAAATAAATTTTATACTAATTGCAATTGTTGCCAACTTTCAATACCACCAATTAAATTGCTGCAGTTTTTAAAACCATTGGTTTTTAGGAATTCAACAATTTTATTACTTCTAATACCCATTTGACAATACACAACAATTGCTTTGTCTTTTGGAAGTGTATCTAATTTGGCGGCGACTTCATTCATTGGAATATGAACTGAGTTTTCAATCACTCCAAGTTTTAATTCATAGTTCTCCCTCACATCCAATATAAACAGATCACTTGATGTACTGATCATTTTTTTAAGATCTCGTGTTGAAATACGATGAGCTAGTAAATTCTTTGGTGGTTTTTTACCACAGAATTGTTCATAGTCTATGAGTTCAGTCACAGTGGGGTGCTCTCCACAAATTGGACAGTTTTTATCCTTTGAGAATGAGATTTTTTTAAAATCCATCTCCATAGCATCATAACTAAGAAGTTTACCTACCAGGTTACTTCCTTTCCCTAAAATTACTTTAATTACTTCTGTGGCTTGTAATGTTCCAATAACACCCGGAAGTATACCCATCACACCAGCTTCCGAACATGATGGAACTGTGCCGGGTGCCGGGGGTTCAGGAAACAGGCAACGGTAACAAGGACCTTTCTCAGCCCAGTATACACTTACCTGTCCTTCAAACTGACGAATTGATCCAAATACGTTTGGTTTATGGAGTAATACGCAGGCATCATTAATTAAATACCGTGTTGCAAAATTATCTGTGCCATCAGCTACCACATCGTAATCTTTAATAATCTGTAAGGCATTCTCACGAGTAATTCTTTCATGAAATAATTCAAGGTTTACATTTGGATTAATGTCTTTAATTCGCCTATAAGCAGATTCTAGTTTGGGTTTTCCCACATCACTTGTACCATGCATAATTTGGCGTTGTAAATTTGAAACATCCACATTATCAAAATCCACAAGACCAATTCTTCCAATTCCGGAAGCAGCTAAATACATTGCAAGAGGCGATCCTAAACCTCCTGACCCTACAATTAAAACCGAAGCATCTTTAATTTTTTGCTGTCCTTCTAATCCTATTTCAGGAAGGATGATGTGTCTGTTGTAGCGTTTTAAATCTTCTTTGGATAAATTCATGATAGTAGAGTCTTTAGTTGTTTATATAGCTGATGTTTGGTATCGATCTATTGACATTATGAATAAAGTTTGTATTTGAGTATCCTATTAATAAGGCAGAAAGCACCTCATTGTTTACAGGAATTTTCATCATCTGTTTCAATTCTTTATTTCGTTGAGCTGCATTTACAAGGTATCCATTAATACATGTCGCATAACTTAAGGTTTCTGCATATAAGCAGGCCATGCCTGTCCATATCGAAGCATCATGTATAGGCATTCCAGTTTTTACTTTGGGAGCATGCACTATAATAATTGCAGGGGCATTGTAAGTAATCATTTGCTGTTTTTTCTCTGCTTTGTTCAAGAAGTTACGCTTCGAATTTGGTAGAGCGTGCATGGCCTTTTTTCCTATTAGTAATTGCAAAACAGGGGTAGAAATGCCATTTATGGACTTAAAGGCCTTTTTAATAGTGTTTATGCTTAAGTTGTTGATGTGTTGGATGACCTCTTTGTTGGTGATTACAGTAAATTCTAACGACCTTGAATTACTGGCGGTTGGACTATGACGAAGATCAGTGATAAAAGCCGTAATTTGTTCTTGCGATAATGCTTTATCCGAAAAGTTTCGATGGGTTCTTCGGTTAAGTAATAGAGTTTTATATTCTTTTGGAGAAATAACCGAAGAGGCTTGTTTGCCTAAAATCAATTCATTGGGCTCAATGGCTTGTTCTTTGCATATCGAAATGCAATGAAAGCAGTTGATGCAGTTTTCGAGAATCCGGTTTTTTTGTACGTCAATAGACAATGTTGGGCATAATGATTCACATTGTTTACATTGTGTACACTTTTGTTTATTTATTGTTAGCATTGTTGCTGAATCAATAGTAACTTGGTTTTTTAAATGATCAACTCATTTTTTTAGATGATTTGATTACGAAACCAATGTGTTTATAAAATTAATGGGAAAGTTTTGTCAATTGCTGCAAATTTAATAATTAAATACAAGATGATGGTATTTAAACTAACATACATTTTTCTTTTATCAGCTTTATGTGCTGTATTTTTTAATGTAAATGCTCAAAAGAGTTTAACAACTAAATCAAAAAAAGCAATCGCATTTTACGAGGAAGCAAAAGGATTTTATGTCAATAATCAATTTCGGGATGCGATCCTTTCACTCGATGATGCAATCGCTAAAGATGATCGTTTTATTGAAGCCTATATTTTTAAGGCAGATATTTGCGAAATAATTAAGAAGTATGAATTACAGGAAGAGGCATTAAAAAAAACACTAGAAATTGATAGCATGTATTTTATTCCCACATATTATAATATGGGAATTCTCATGTATAATACCGGCCGTTATAATGAAGTAGAACCCTGGATGAAGCGTTTTACTAATAACATGGGCACTCGCCGTACAAAATTAAATCCACAAAGTTGGATTGATAAAGCTGCTTTTGCTCAGAAAGCAATTGATCATCCCAATCCATATAACCCGGTAAATCTTGGGCCTTCTATCAACAGTGAATACGATGAATATTGGCCTAGTATCAGTGCCGATGGTGAAAATATTGTATTTACAGTTTTAGTTCCGAATGATATATTGAAGTTTAGCCAAGGAGACTTACCCAAAAATCCAATGAATTTTCAGGAAGATTTTTATCAGTCATATTTAAAACAGGAAGGTTGGTCAGCCCGAACCGCTATTACATCAATTAACACAGATTCCAATGAAGGCGCCCAAGCTTTAAGTGCTGATGGTCATTGGATGTTTTTTGCCTCGTGTAACAGGCCGGATTCTAAAGGAAGTTGTGATATTTATTTTTCAAGAAGAACCATTGAAGGTTGGTCAAAACCTATCAATATTGGAATTCCTGTCAATTCCCCCTATGGAGAAACTCAGCCTAGTTTTTCAGCAGATGGTAAAACGTTGTATTTCATATCTAATCGTCCTGGTGGAATTGGGAAAAATGATATATGGAAATCTGAAATTATTAGTTTTTTATCTAATGGCTGCCCGGTGTTTTCAAAACCCGAAAATTTAGGAGAAGCAATTAATTCACCATTGAGTGAAAGTAGTCCTTTTATTCATCATGATAATCAAACCCTTTATTTTTCCTCTAAGGGATGGCTCGGATTTGGAGAAATGGATTTATTTGTGTCACGTAGAGATTCCAATGGAAATTGGACTGAAGCTGTAAACCTTGGATATCCCATTAATTCAAATCGGGATGAAATTGGTTTGGTAATAAATGCTGAGGGTAATAAGGGGTATTTTTCGTCAGATGGTTTAAGTGACACAAAAAATGGAAAGGACATCTATGAATTTGAGCTTCCTGAAAATGTTAAACCTCAAAAAACCACCTACGTTAAAGGAACTGTTTATGATAAAGAAACTCAAAGGCCTTTAGGAGCTCATCTTAGAATTTTTAGAATAGAAGATGGGCAAGATATTTCAGTGTCAGAATCAACATCCTTTTCCGGAGAGTTTTTGTTTTGTTTACCAATAGGTAGTTCGTATGGATTAAAAGTAAATAAGGAAGGATATCTGTTTTATTCTGATCATTTTAATGTTTCAGAGTCCGCAACAATTGAAAACCCTAAAAAATTGAAAGTATATTTAAGTAAAATCAAAAAAGACGAAGTAGTTGTGCTCAATAATGTCTTTTTCGATCATGATTCTTATGCATTGAAAATGACTTCTTATCATGAGTTGGATGATGTTATTCTTTTCTTAAATAGTAATCCGGCTATAACAATCGAGTTTGGTGGACACACAGATAATGTAGGAGATGCCAACTATAATATGGAGCTGTCTCAAAAGCGTGCTAAGGCTGTGTATGATTACATTATAAGTAAAAATATTCCTAAAGATCGTGTGAGTTTTATGGGTTATGGTATGAATCAGCCTTTAATGAGTAATGATACTGAGGAGGGTAAAGCAAAGAATAGACGAACCGAAATAAAGGTTTTATGATTCATTACATATTATCACATCACGAGTTTACACTATATTTATTTGATTCCTATTTTGAGGTAAGTAGTTAAATACGTATCAATAGTAAGCTTACGTTAGCATCAAAGATGCGGTGTCATAAAGCATAGCCTGAAGGGCTATGAATATCATGGCATGATATTCATGGCGCCAAAGATGCGTAGTCGTGTGATGTAGATTTTTACATTACAGTGTTTCAAATTACTTAATCCATTCAATTTGTTCTAACTTAAAATTAAGATCTGTTCGGCCTAATCCATCTACTTTAAAAAGCGCATTGTAATATTTTTCAGTTGTTGAAATGCTTTTGTAAAAGTCCTTGAGCCAATTAAAATCAGAGAAGTGATTCACGGCAGCAATTACGCCAATGTCATGATTTGATGAAAAGAAAAGAATCTCATGCCCATCGTCAATTGGCATAAATGAAACAAAGACGTAGTCCGTTTTTTTATTGCCATAACCTTTGTTGATGTAATTGATAATCCCATCGTTAGATTTGTACGAAATAGAATCATTAAATACTTTAAAACGTTTGCTGTTTTTGAGGAAAAGGGCACTCATCTGACTCATTGTTTTATATTGCCCGATGAAAATAATATTTTGATTCCTAATGTTCTCAAATGAGAATTCTGATTCTAATCGAATGTTAAAGTCTTTACCATGTGAGTTGAATAGCTTTGTAAGAGCTTTAGAAGCTACCGGAGCCATCTTTGTCACAAAAGTAAAATTTGGGATTGTATAATGTGTTGATTTGTGGTCTAGTAAATACTTATTGAGGTCTTTTTCAGTATTAATCTTTGGATTTCGAATGAAAACGATTTCTCCACTGTTTAATTTACCTTGTAAAATTTTGTGGTCAGAAATAATACATGTAGTTTCAGAGTTGTTTTTTAAAAAGTTTTCCCAACAATAAAGCTCAGTTTGAGAAAAAATGGAAATTGCTATCCATAAAATAGTAGCCAAAGAAACTGCAGTGATGATTATTTTTTGTTTTTGTGAGTCTTTGGACTTTTTCAGTGCGGAAGAGGAAATGAATTGAATGTTATATTGCCCCTTATTTATTATAAATTGAAGTGGATCATTTTTACCATCAGTTTCGTAATATTGATCTAATTTTTTCCTGAGATTATACATGTAAACACGAACCTTTCCATCATTTTTATTCGGATCGTATTTTTTTGAAAACAGTTCTAGTCCTATGGTTTGTTCCTTGATATGGTTTCCTTCAATCGATTCTTGAACCAGAAAATTTAAAAGTCTTATGCTACGGGGTGATTTTGAAAATATTTCATTTTCACTTATCTTTTTTAAAGAATTGTTGATTTTTAACAGGTTAATTGATGTGTTTTTCATATTGATGATAAAGTTACATAAAACTTTAATTAATAATATGATGTATGGAGTATTTAACGGTTAAAATACCGTTTTTATGCCTTTTTATTTAATAAATAGTATTTAGATCGTGAATTTTATCCTTCGGAAAACTAATAAATAATTTATGGTGAAAAATATTTTAAATGCCTTGTTCTTTGTCTTTGTATTGGTTTCTTGTCAGAACAAAAAAAATGTAAAAAACGAAAAACCAAATATTGTAATCATTTATGCAGATGATTTAGGGTATGGCGATGTTGGTGCTTATGGAGCAACTGAATTAAAAACTCCAAACCTTGATAAATTAGCAAGTGGCGGCGTACGTTTTACACAAGGGTATGCCACATCTTCAACTTGTACACCTAGTCGATATGGTTTGTTAACAGGAACCTACCCATGGCGAAACAGAGATGCAAAAATTTTGCCGGGTACAGCCCCTCTCATTATTTCAACAGATCAGCTGACTTTACCTAAAGTTTTAAAATCAAAAGGTTATCAAACAGCAGTGATTGGAAAATGGCATCTTGGTTTAGGTTCTGGTAATGTCAATTGGAATGAACGTGTTTCACCGGGTCCTAATGAGGTAGGATTTGATCATGCTTACATTATGGCCGCTACCCAAGATCGAGTTCCAACGGTATATATTGAAAATGGAAATGTAGATGGTTTAGATCCTAATGATCCAATCGAAGTTAGTTATAGTCACAATTTTGAAGGTGAACCAACCGGTCAAGATAATCCTGAACTTTGTACAATGAAATGGCATCATGGACATAACAATAGTATTGTTAATGGAATTCCGCGTATAGGCTACATGAAAGGAGGAGAGGCCGCAAAATGGAATGATGTCGAAATGGCAGATCATTTCTTGGCGAAAGCACAGAGTTATGTCAAGGATCATAAAGAAAATCCTTTCTTTTTATATTATGCAATACAACAACCTCATGTGCCGCGTACTCCAAATCCTCGTTTTGTTGGAAAAAGTGGAATGGGACCAAGAGGCGATGTGATTGTTGAAGCCGATTGGGTGATTGGAGAGTTTCTTAAAACTCTTGAGGAGGAAGGTGTTTTGGATAATACTTTAATTATCTTTTCCAGTGATAACGGACCTGTTTTAAATGATGGGTATTATGATGATGCAGTTGAGAAATTAGGTAATCATAAACCAACTGGTGGTTTGCGAGGTGGCAAATATAGTTTGTATGAAGCCGGAACCCGTGTGCCGTTTATTGTTTATTGGAAAGGAAAGGTTCAGCCACTTGTTTCAGATGCCGTTATTTCTCAGGTTGATATATTGTCTTCATTAGCTGCGATGGTAGGGAGTGATGAAATCGGACCAGATAGTCAAAACTTACTGCAAGTTCTCATGGGAGAAAGTCAAATGGGACGTGACGAACTTGTTCTTGAGGCGAATACCCGTACTGCATTTCGAAAGGGAGATTGGTTGTTGATCCCTCCTTACGAAGGTCCTGAAGTTTATACGGATGTAAATATAGAAGTTGGAAATTCTTCCGAGTATCAACTTTTTAACCTGAAAACTGATCAAGAGCAACAAAAGAATTTAGCATCAGAAGAAGCCGAGTTGTTAAAAGAAATGATTGCTTCATTTGCGAAAGCTAGAGGCGATGAAAAGAAGAATGTTGAAGATGTTGAGCTTAAGTAAATAAAGGTTAAAATAATGAATATAAGGCAGGTGTGTAATGAAAATTACATGCCTGTTTTGGTTTATGTTATATAGCAAGTTTTAATATGCGTTAAATTTGAGAAAAACAAGTAACATATTTCTAATTTTAACGCTAATTTAAATGTGTTTTTACCAAACATTGTATAAAAAATAGAATAATACAAAAGCTGATTTAGCCCATGACAACAGAAGGAAAGCGAATTGAAGACTGTTTTGACATAGATGCAAAGTGGAAAAAATGGGGTCCCTATTTAAGTGAAAGGCAATGGGGAACAGTGAGAGAAGATGATGGATCACACCCTAATCCATGGATTTCTTTTTCTCATGATCAAGCAAGGTCACGCGTCTATCGATATGGGGAAGATGGAATTGCCGGTATTAGTGATGATAAACAATTTTTATGTTTCGCACTTTCCTTATGGAATAAGAAAGATCCTATTCTAAAGGAGCGCTTATTTGGATTGTCTAGTCCTAAAGGTAATCATGGGGAGGATGTAAAGGAATATTATTTTTACTTAGATTCTTCACCTTCTCATTCGTACATGAAATATTTGTACAAGTATCCCTTAAAAGAATTTCCTTATCTAGATCTTGTTAATGTAAATGCATCTCGTTCTGTTGATGATTTTGAATATGAATTGTTGGATACCAAAATATTTGATCAAAGTAATTATGTGGATGTCTTTGTTGAATATGCAAAGAAATATTCCGATAATATATTTATAAATATTACTGTTCATAATAGAAGTGCTAAAAAAGCAGAACTTGTAGTATTACCTACTTTATGGTTTAGAAATACCTGGTGGAATAATAAAACAACTGAACCATATATTAGATTAGGAGAGGAAAATGCAATTATTGCACACCACGATATTTTAGGGGATTACATTCTAACGGCAGAAAAGCCCCCACAGTGGATTTTCACCAATAATGAAACCAATAACCAACGCTTATACCAAACCGAAAATGAGTCTCCTTATGTTAAAGATGGATTCAATGAATATATTGTAGAAGGAAAAGCAAAAGCAATTAATCCCGATCAAATAGGGACTAAAGCCGGAGCAAAGTATGATTTGGTAATTCCTGCAGGTGAAAAAGTAGAAATTAAATTAACCCTCAAGAAAGGGACTCGGAAAAAATTTTCCTTTGATAATTTCGATAGTATGCTTGAGTTGCGTCAAATGGAAACCGATCTTTTTTATGAAGATTTATATCCGGATGATGTTACTGATGACGAAAAGAGAGTGATTCGTCAAGCATTGGCCGGTATGTTGTGGTCGAAACAGTATTATGAATTTGATGTTTCTGAATGGTTGGATGAATATCGGGGTGGACCCAGACGTCATTTGAGAAATAACGATTGGGAGCATTTAAAGAACAGTGATATTATAAGTATGCCTGATAAATGGGAATATCCATGGTACGCAGTTTGGGATTCAGCTTTTCATACCTTACCATTAACTTTGGTTGATCCTTGTTTTGCTCGTCATCAGTTAATGTTGTTTTTACAAAGTAATTATCAGCATCCCAATGGTCAGATTCCAGCCTATGAGTGGAGTTTTAATGATGTAAATCCTCCGGTTCATGCCTTTGCTGTCATAACCTTGTATAAAAACAATATGCAACGGTTTAGTGAAAAAGATAAAGAATTCTTGAAGACCTGCTTTGAAGGATTAAATCGGAATTTTCAATGGTGGATCAAGCATCGGGATCCTCGTGCTGTCAATGCTTTTCATGGAGGTTTTCTAGGATTAGATAACATAGGAGTTTTTGATCGAGGTGCCCAATTACCAACCGGTGGTTATATTGAACAGGCTGATGGTAATGCTTGGATGGCTTTATATGCTCAAAATATGTTGGAAATATCCTTAGAGCTTGTCCGTTTAGGTTATGAAGAATATAGTGTAAAAGTGGTGGATTATTATAATCACTTTTTAGAGATTGCCTCAGCAATGGATAGAATAGGTGAGTCTGATGAAGAGATGTGGGATGAAGAGGATCAATTTTTCTACGATGTTTTACGTTTTCCGGATGGCTCAGCAACTCGTTTAAAGGTACGGTCTTTAGTCGGCTTATTGCCATTGTGTGCAACTACAGTTTTAGAGCCTGATCATGTAAAACTTATTCCTTCGTTATATCGTCAATACCAATATATGGTAACTCGTACGAAACGGTTGTCTAAGAATATTGCTGATCCACAAAGGATTGGAAAGAATGGCAGGCGTCTTTTAGGGGTTTTGAATGAGGAAAAGTTAAGAGCAATTCTAAAAGTCATGTTAGATGAGGATGAGTTTTTAAGTGATTTTGGAATACGCTCTTTATCCAAGTATCATGAAGAAAATCCGTATGTGTTTGAATGGGAAGGACAGGAGTATACTGTAAAATATGTTCCCGGAGAATCAGATAATGATATGTATGGCGGAAACTCTAACTGGCGTGGTCCAATTTGGTTTCCTGCAAATACGGTTATTATTCGTGCACTTTACCAGCAATATGCTTTTTATGGAGATGATTTTAAAATTGAATGTCCAACCGGTTCAGGCAATGAAATGACCTTAATTCAAGTGGCACAGGAAATTGTTCGTCGTTTAGAGAAAATATTTTTGAAAGATGAAGATGGTTATCGTCCTGTTTTTGGTTGGAATAAAGAGTTTCAAGAAGATCCTCATTGGGAGAATAATTTGTTGTTTTATGAATATTTCCATGGAGACAATGGAGCAGGTATAGGAGCCAGTCATCAAACGGGTTGGACCGGTATGATAGCTTATTTAATGGTAATGTTTAGGACTACAGATTTTAGTCGCTTAATGATAAAACCACATTGGGATTCAGATACAACTCACTAATAATAAACGAAGGCATATTTTTTAATATGCCTTATTTTTTTGGAAAAGCATTTTGAAAATTCTTCTTTAATTGTTAATTTGTTACAGTATCGATTGAATAATGAACTGAACGTTATATTTTCTTTACATTTAACTCTGTGATTTATCCATCGATATTACATAACGCACATATCATAATTTTAATGATATTTAAATGTAAATTAATATGGTGAAAGTAAGGATGGAACACGTTTGGGAGAATTTTAAAAATATTGATAAGATGGTAAATGCTTTTAAAAAAGTGTTTATCGCTGAAATGTCTGAGGTATGCTTTAATTTTTATCCTGTATTAATTGGTAATGAAGTGTTGGAAGAGAAATTAGGATATTATGCGGAAGAGTTTTTAAACTTTACAGATTCAGTTATTGATAAAGATAATTGTTATAATCAGTACCGGAAGAGTCAAGAGCTTATTAATATGTGTCGATACATGGAAAAGATTCCGCCAATCGATGCTAAGTTAGGATTCCAAAATCAAGTGTATGAAAAAGTAAAGCAGCTAATTGTGAGGCATGATTATCGAGTTTATGATTTGTCTGCTGAAGGTTTTAGGATGATCGATGTGAATATTAAGGTACATGTATATCGCTTGGTTGCAGATGTTATAGAGCAAGTATTACCTCAACAAACTTGCTGATTCCGTATTGTATCGTGGTTGAAAGTGGTTTAGTGCAGCCAAATTTCTATCTGTTACATTTTAAAAGCAGTACTTTCTATTGTTGACAGAAAAAAGTTGCTGCGAAAAAAGGTTTTTTAAACCAGTATCTTTAAAAAGTATTTTATCAAAACAATAATTTTATTTGTCTTGTAGTTGAGTTGTTATGTTCTGTTCGAAGGGTTTGTCGATATAGGTTATCTTGCGCCTAAAGAGGACATATCCAATCAACTGATGGTTCAGAGAAAGTATCAGTTTAATATGCAGAAGATGGCGTGAATTTCAAATTTATGGAAGAGCTTCTTGTGTGTCTGACATCTTGAGTATTTGAAGAGATATGGAAAATGAGAATACTTCTCCAACTGATGGTGTGAATTGGGGGTTGGATGTATTTAACTCGTTTTGAATTGAAGAAAGAATAAGCATAAAGATATGTTTATAGTAACCCCAGGTGAGATTGAAATCATTTGGGGTTGTTTTTTGTTAAATGACTTAATTAATGAGTAAATTGTTAGTATTTTGTGAAAAGGCAAAATGATGTAAGATGAATAAATTTTTATTTATAGGGATAATAATACTTTTGGTCGCATGTACACCATCCTACCAAAAAGGAACATTTGGATATGAAATGTCTAAATTGAATAATGTTGAAGATTTAATACTCTTGCAAAGTGGCAATTCTATGCTGGCCATTTCAGCAGATTTGCAAGGAAGAGTTTTAGTGGCATCTGCAAATGGATATGGTGGTCAAGTACATGGGTGGTACAATGATTCTCTTATTGAAAACGGTCATTATAAAAATAAATACGCGAATTTAGGAGGTGCTAGTCGATTGTGGTTTGGGCCGGAAGGTGGGAATTATGGTTTATGCTTTAAAAATGGTGAAGAGCAAACAAAACATAATGTTTTTCGTCCCGCAGCATTAGATACGGCTGAGTATCAGTTGATCAGTAAGGATTCTGTTAAAGCTAGTTTTGCAGCAAATTTATATTTTAAAAATTATCAGGATTTTGAGTTTAATATTGCAGTAGAAAGGCAAATTGAATTAAACAGTAAGGCTGATATAGAAAAGGATTTAGCTATTTATTTGTCCGATTCAATTTCTTGTATTTCTTTTTCTGCAATGTCAAAAATGACTAATGCCGGGCAGGAGTTATGGACGAAAGAAAAGGGATTAATTGCGTTATGGGAATTGTCCTGTTTTATTCCTACCCGAAATTCAACGGTTATCATTCCATTAAAGCATTCAACTCAAGAATTAACAGATTATCTTTCAAATCTAAATGACAGTCGTTTGAGTATTGTGAATAATACAGCTTTCTTCAAGGTTGATGGAAGCTATTTGAGCAAAATTGGCATTTTAAAAGAGTTTTCAAAATCAATGTACGGATGCTATTGTCCGGAAAAAGGTTTGTTAACTATGGTACACTATTCTTTATCTGACTCATTATCATATGTAAATTCTTTATGGGGAGAACAAAATGCGCCCTATATCGGGGATGCTATAAATGTTTTTAATGGTGGAGTGGATGAAGATGGAATTGTTTATGGGCCAATGTTCGAATTAGAAACATCCTCGGGTGTGAGTGAGTTGGCTCCTGGAGAAAGTTTAGAGCATGAGCATTCAATTTACTTGTTTGAAGGAGAAGAAGCGTATTTGGATAGCTTAAGCACACAATTATTAGGACTTAGTCTTATGGAAATAAAACTAGCTTTACCTTAATATTGAATCATTATTTACTTTATTTTTTACCAAGCTTATGAAAATATTTTCACAAAGGAAATTATTAAGAAAGTTAAATGTTCAACATGCTTTGTTGAGTTTCGTATTTATGCTTATTTCTTGTAGTTCACACCAAGCAGATGTTGCAAATGAAGTGATGCTTTTTGATTTTCAAGGAGAGTTTGATCAGAAGCAGGTATCTGTACAAGATGGAACTTATCAAATTATTGACATTGATGGGCAGAAGAAAATGAAAGTTAATAGTGGTTTTACCATTAAAGAACCTGGCGTAAAGCTATTACGAACAGAGAAAAACTATTTCGATTTATCGGGTTATTATCAGATCAAAGCAGACGTGTCAAATCTCAGCGATAAAGGTATTCAAGTTGAATTATTTGTGGGTAATGATCCTGATGATTTGATTCGATGGTTTTGTTCTGATTATGTGGATTTAAAACCTGGAGAATCGAAAACCATTTCAGTTGATTTGGCTTGGACTCCATGGGCTCATGATCCTCAATTGGATATCCGGGGATTAAGAGGCATTCCGGGTAAAATAAAAACAGATCTTTCGGCTATTGATGAGTTTACATTCAGTACACGATATGCAAGTTCTCCAAGTTGTTTTACCGTGGATAATGTAAGAGCTATTGGTCGATTAGAAATGCGAGATACAACAGGATTTTTTCCTTTTATAGATGAATTTGGCCAGTATAAGCATCGTGATTGGAAGGATAAAGTTCATTCTTTGGATGAGTTAGTTGAATTGGAAGCTAAGGAACAGGCTGACTTATCCAAAAACCCAGGTCCTCAGGATAGAAGTCAATATGGAGGATGGAGTAAAGGTCCGCAGTTAAAAGCTACCGGTTTTTTTCGTACCGAAAAATATCATGGTAAATGGTGGCTGGTTGATCCTGACGGTTATTTGTTTTGGACAGCAGGTTTAAACTGCGTTACATCAAATAGTTATACAGGTGTTCAGGCACGTGAAAAATACTTTGAGAAACTTCCCCCCAAAGAAGGTTACTACAAATACTTTTATGAGAAAAGCTCTTGGGCTTCACATGGTTTTTACAAGGATAAAGTTCCATACGATGCTTTTAGTTTTTATAAATTGAACTTGTATAAGAAGTATGGTAAAGAGTGGTTAGATAAGTTCCGGGAAAAAGCACATAAACGTATCCGAAGTTGGGGTATGAATACCATTGGATTTATGTCGGATTTTGGGGCAGCTTTACAACAAAAAACACCTTATGTAGGTTCGATTTGGATTCAGGATACACCTAAAATTGATGCGTCAAAAGGGTATTGGGGTAAATTTCATGATGTTTTTGATCCTGAATTCAGAAAAATTGTAAAACGATCAGTTGGATTTCAGAAAACAGGAGCAGGCGACCCCTGGTGTATAGGATATTTTATTGATAATGAATTGTCTTGGGGTTTAGTAGGATCATTATCTGTTGCAACGTTAGAAAGTCCTTCCATACAACCTGCAAAAATTGAATTTATAAAGGATTTAAAAGCTAAGTATACGGATATTGATGCTTTAAATAATAAATGGAAATCATACTACGCTTCCTGGGATGATATGTTGGAAAGAACTGATAAGCCCAATGAAGAATTAGCTTCAGAAGATCTGATTGCTTTTTATGAAAAAATTGCAGATACCTATTTTCGAATCATTAACGAGGAATTGAAGAAAGTTGCTCCAAATCAGAATTATCTTGGTTGTCGGTTTGCCTGGGCTAATAATGATATTACATTAAAAGCAGCTGCTAAATATCTTGATATTGTAAGTTTTAATAAGTATGAATATAGCGTAGAGAATGTACGTATGCCGGAAGGTGTGGATTGCCCGATAATGATTGGGGAGTTTCATTTTGGAGCTTTGGATCGTGGAATGACACATCTCGGAGTTAAGGCAGCTCAAAATCAAGCTGATCGAGGTCAAAAATATCAGGATTATATTCAAGGGGCTTTGCGAAATGAACAAATAGTAGGAGCCCACTGGTTTCAGTATTTAGATCAACCGGTAACCGGTAGAGGTGATGGTGAAAACTATAATGTTGGTTTTGTAACTGGTGTAGATTATCCTTATGAAGAATTGATTCAAAAAGTTCGAGAAACCTGTTATGATATGTATGAGTATCGAGATACACATTAATTTCATAAAGAGAAAGGCTGCTTTAAAAAAGCAGCCTTTTTTTAATGTCTAATATCTGTTTTCTAATAATCAGAATCATTTTACAGCAATAGTTTCAATTTCGACTAATACGCCCAGAGGTAGCTCCTTTACTGCAAATGCTGCTCGTGCAGGTGCTTTTTCCGGGTAGCATTTGCCATAAACTTCATTCATTGCTTTAAAGTTGGCCATATCACTTAATAAACAAGTCGATTTTACTACATCAGCAAAAGTATAACCAGCTTCTGTTAAAATGGCTTCTATATTTTTCATGACTTGTTCGGTTTGTTCAGTAATTCCACCTTCAATGATTTTTCCTGTTGCAGGATTGATGGGGATTTGTCCCGAAATATATAGTGTACCATTGGTTTCAACGGCTTGACTGTACGGTCCTATTGCTCCAGGTGCGTGGGGCGTTACTATAATCTTCTTCATCAATAATGGTTTTAAAAGAGTTTAATACTATAACAGAATATGGAGTATTGTGTTTAAAGACTAGTTATAGAATCCAGGATTGTCCCTTGGATGATTTCTCTGTTCCCACTTCAAGTCTTGTAGCATGCTTGAATTTACACGTATCGTAAAAAAGTATGATTTGTATCGTCCTATCGGTACTAGGTTAAAATTCATGCTCCAACAGTGTAAATCACGACTTATTCCAATGTTGGTATGTCCAATTTCTTTTAAATCGAAGTTGTAACCTGAAGAAAAATTAATATTCCATTTGGGAGTAATTGAAATTCGTCCGTTTATATTCACATTCGAAGTCATTTTAAAATCATAATCCATTTTAACAGGATTAAATTTGTCTTTGACATATCTGAATGAATAACTTAAACTAATATTCCAGGGAATACTGAATTTTGCGTAACCTTCATCGTCTTTTTTAATTTCAGTTTCATTGTTAGCAAATTCTTTTTGAGGATCAAATTTATTTGGATTTAAAGGATCTTCCAAGTTATTGAATTCATCTTCGATTGCTTCATCTTCTAAGTCTTCATCTTTAGAACCTTTTTCCTTTTTCCGTTTGAATTTTTTAGAATCAAATCGAAGGGAAAAACTTAGATTGGCATCCGTTAAGCGGGCAATTTTTTTATGCTCATTCAGCATGTATTTATTCACCGTTATGGGTTGTCCTGTTTTTGTTGTATCCAACGCGTATGGATCAAAATTAGCACCAAAATTAATATTCGTTCCAAATAGTTTTGTTGATCCATTCATGCTAATTTTACTCAGATTCAACGAATCCGCTAAAAAATTATAGCCTGAACCAAAATTTAGGCGATCAAGAATTTTTATCTTTTTAAAACCAGTTGTATCTCTGTCGCTTTTAACTTTCATATCGAGCGTGTTACCTAAAGAAAAGTTAAGAGAACCAACAGTACTACTACCCGGTTTTCCATAAATTCCATCATCGTAGAATGAATATTTATGAGTTTTTATTTCCTCTGATTTTTCATCGTAGTATTCTATCTCGTCATAGAATCCGAATTTGTTTTGTGAAAAATCCGGACTGTAATTAAAACCTACACTTGGTGTAGCAACATGCCTTATAGCATTAACTTTATCACCAAATAATTTACGCCATGGTCTAAAGTAAGTGTATATTTTGGTGGAGGTTCCTGCTCCCATTGAATAGTCATAAACTCTGTTTAATCCATAAGATGTTTTAGAGTCTATTATTTTTCCTTCTTCATAGTCATAATCTTTTTCAACCTTTTTAAAGTACCAGCGTTCTGTGTAATTGAAATTAGGAGTAACGGTGAAATACCTTAAGAATTTGATATTCATGTCTATCGGAATTGAGTGTTTAACCCCATTTTTCCAATCCTCTTGCAAGCTAGATGTACCTATACTTAAATCGCGTTCTTTAGTATGAATGTAATTTTTGGCAGTACCGGTGTATTGAAGACTAATTTTTTCAAAGATGTTTTCTTTTGTACCCACTTTGTTTTTATTCTTAAAGGGGTAAATGCGACTCATGGTAAAGGTAAAATCAGGTAAAGTTAAGTCGATTGTACTGTCTCTACTGTTTTGTGAGTGGAGGAAGCTACTCGAGAAATTAATAGGCAATCCAGCCCAGCGTCGACTATAAGAAATACTTGATCTTTTAGTGTTTCGAGAAAGATTAGAGGTAGAGCCGTTGTATAAATTATTGATGTTGTTTTGATCAAAAGAACTGGTTGAGTAATTCACATTAGCTGAAAAGGATCGTAAAGGATTTGCCTTTGAATCTTGGCGATGCGACCAAGTAACAGACATATCTTTCGTTTTTCTATAATTTGGTAAATCTTCTTCTCCAACTATGTTGGTGAGGTACTGCATGTTGATATTTCCACCAAATTTATAACGTACCTTATAATTAGATGCAAATCTGGCTGCCCATGATCCATTGGTGTATATATCGCTTCTTATCATGGCATCAAAATAATTGCTGGCTGCCCAATAATAACCACCATCACTTAAGCCAAACCCCCTTGTTTGTTCATCTCTATAAGATGGGAACAAAAATCCTGAGCTGTACTTTGATGTACTTGGGATAATAGCAAAAGGAAGACCAATAAATGGAATTTTCACATCTTCAATAACCAGATAAGCTGGTCCGGTAACTGTTTTTTTGCCGGGGATTACTTTTGCTTTTGTTAAGTTTAAATAGAAGTGAGGATGATCATGATTATCACAGGTTGAGTACTTGGCATTGGCCATGCAATACGCATCGTCTTCAATTTTTTTTGCTTTTTGCCCAACAACAAAACCTTCCCCCTGTTGAGTAATAATGTGTTCGATAATAGCTTTTTCTGTTTCGAAGTTGTATTTCATACTTCGCATGGTATATTCACCACTGGGATCGGTAAATATGGGGAGTCCAATTTCATTACCCAAGGTATCTACTGTTCCATAAGCCATGGCGGTGTTACTATCATTGTCCAAGATGATCGTATGTGCCGTTAGTAAAATATCCTGATAGCTTACTTCAGCTTCGCCATATAAATAGGTTTTTTTTGTTTTTAAATCTGTGTAAATTGAATCTTTTGCTTTGTACTTAATTTCAGAGTCAATAATAAATGGTTTTGATTCTTGAGTTTCAAGCTTAAGTTGAGAAGATTGTACGCTGTCAGATTCTGAGCTTGTGGTATTATCTGTTTGAGCTTCAGAGGGTGAAAGAAATGAAGCTAAAGTCAGTAATACAAGCACTGATCGAGTGCTTTGTTTTAATAGGTAGTAAATGATATTTTGTTTTGTCAACGCGTTATTTTTTTCAAAGCCACAAAAATAAATAAAAATTGGTCATACCCTCTTTTGCTTTTGTAAAATAATAGTGTCTTCAACCTTTTTTTATTCTCTTGATTAATGTTTATTTTTGGAACATTAATTTTTAAAAGTTATGTACGTTTATGACAATCTACTATTGTAATACACGCAAGCATGCATTAAACTTATTTTCAGTATTGGTTCTGTTTTTGATGTCTTGGAGCATTGTTAATGGGCAAGAAAAGATTAGGTTTAAGACGGTTGTGATAGATCCGGGGCATGGAGGAAAAGATTCGGGAGCACAGGGGAGTAAGGCCAATGAAAAGGACATTGTATTAAATGTAGCATTAAAATTGGGGGAATACATCAATGAGCATTTGCCTGAGGTTAAAGTTGTTTATACCAGGGATAAAGATGTGTTTATACCGTTAGATCGGAGGGCTGAAATTGCAAATGAAAACAAAGCAGATTTGTTTATTTCCATTCATGCCAATTACATTTCTAAACCTTCTGTGTATGGGGCTGAAACCTTCGTATTGGGTAATCATAGAACCAACGAACAGCTTGAAGTGGCAAAACAAGAAAACTCAGTAATTTTATATGAGGAAGATTATTCTGTGAAGTATGAAGGTTTTGATCCCAATTCTTCAGAATCCTATATTATGTTTCAGTTGATGCAATTTGCTTTTTTGGATCAAAGTCAAAATTTAGCAGGTATTGTACAGGATCAATTTACAAATCGGGTTGGGCGTAAAAATCGAGGTGTTAAACAAGCCGGTTTTTTGGTTCTTCGCAAAACGAGTATGCCATCCATCCTGGTTGAGTTAGGCTTCTTGAGTAATAAAGTGGAAGAGAAATTTATGATTTCCGAAGAAGGACAGACTTATTTAGCATCCGCCTTATTTCGTTCAGTTCGAGATTATAAAACACAATTTGAGTTAAATAACGGCATTGAAGAAGTAAAGAAGAAAGAGAAAGTAACGTATCGGGTTCAGGTTGCATCATCACCTAAAAAACTTAGTGATAATGCAAGGGTTTATTCTCAATTTCCTAATGTTTGGGAATATATTGAGAACAATAAATTTAAATATACAACGGGAGAGACTTCTGATTATAATGAAATTCTTAAAATTCAAGACGATGTAAGGACGAAAATTGCCGATGCATTTGTGGTTGCCTTCTTAGGAGAAGAGAGGATTTCTTTAGATAAAGCTCAAACAATAACAAAATAACGAAAATGAAACGGGTTATAATCTATTGGCCTATTGACACCTTAATTTATGAAAAAAGAAATTAAAATTGGGATAGTAGTATTTATTGCATCTTTTGTTGCCATTTGGGGAATTAATTTTCTGAAGGGGAAAGATCTTTTTATAGTTGGGGTAGATAGATATTATGGGGTTTATTCAAGAATAAACGGATTAACAGAAGCCAGTCCTATTTATTTTAAAGGTTTTAAAGTGGGTACTGTCCGAAATATAACTCTACATCCTCAAAATAATGAGCAATTTGTAGTTACATTTATTTTAAATGAAAAGATCAGATTGCCTAAAGATTCCCGGGCAGAAATATATAGTTTGGATTTGATGGGCTCCAAAGCCGTAGAATTTGAACTTGGGATCAGTACTGACCTTTTAAAAAGTGGCGATACCATTAGAACTTCAGTAGATGGTGATTTTATGGATCAGGTAAGTAATGAGGTGTTGCCTTTAAAAGATAAAGCCGAGCATTTGATCACAAATTTGGATTCTACTTTAACGAGTTTAAACCTTGAGAAAACAATTTTTCATTTAGATAGAACCCTGCAAAATTTGGATAAGATAACGTCTTCGCTGGTTCAAAAAATGGATGATAAAGGGCAGTTGAATTTAATGTTAAAAAGGGTAGATTCATTATTGATCATGTTTAATAAACAAAGCCCGAAATTAGCTTCTGCTATTTCAAATTTTGAGACCATATCGCAACAAATAAAAAATGCCAAAATAGATTCTTCTCTGTTTTCACTGAAGCAAACGTTAGATGAGACTTCCACATTGTTAGAGAAAGCAAATTCAGGGGAAGGAAGTTTAGGCTTGTTGTTAAGTGACGAAGAACTTTATCGATCGCTTACAGATGCGTCTGTTAATCTCAATCGCTTGTTAATGGATGTGCGAAACAGACCCGACAGATACGTTAGTTTTTCTGCTGTTAATTTTGGTAAAAAAGTATATGTATCCGAAGAAGCTTATGGAATTAAAGGAATCTATTTTCAGGTTAAATTAATAGAATCTGATAAGCCTATAAACAAAGATAGCCTACATGTGAATGTTGATCAACGCATTTATGAAGATATGAGAAATGGGAAGTTTATCTATTCAATAGGTCAGGAAAGTAAGTATTCTGATGCTGAAATTATCTTAAACAAGGTTCAGGATGAGTACCCTCAAGCGGAAGTTGTAGCCCTTGAAAATGGAATAGAAATTAATCTAAAAAAAGCAAGAAAGAAGACGGATTAAATTTTGACATATTGTTAAATAGGAAAGGGGTGAATTTTTTCACCCCTTTTTTAATTTTTTTTTTGCATTGTTCTAAACCTCGTAAAAATAAAGGGATTGACAACTGTTGTGGTGGGAGAGTTGTTTTAAGTGGAAGCCTTATGTTGTTGATATTGTGATTTTTGTAAGTGTTTTTATTAAATGCCTGAAAACTAGACTCGCCACAATGAATGTTAATTGTACAAGAAAAAGTGAATTTTTTTTTCATTTAATTTTTCACAAGCTTTGTATCACAGAACAAACAAGCAATCTAACATAATTCAGTAAATTAGATAAGGGAAATGAATGCCGATTACGCAGCAATTTGGAGTAGTTGTTTACAAATTATTAAAGACAATATACCGGAAATCAGTTTTAAAACATGGTTTGAACCTATTATACCTGTTAAGCTAGAAAATGATGTTTTAACAATACAAGTACCTAGCGTTTTCTTCTACGAATATTTAGAAGAGCAGTTTATTGAATTGTTAAGTAAGACATTACGTAGAGAACTTGGCCCTAATGCTAAATTAGAGTACAAAGTTGTTTTGGCAAATTCCCCTATTGCGAATAATCAACCTTATACTTTAAATTTTCCGACTAATAATAAAACGGATTTAAGAAATAGACCTGTTAGTGTAAATAGTCAAGAAAAACCTACAATACGTAATCCGTTTGTTATTCCGGGTATTAAAAAGTTAAATGTAGATCCGCAATTAAATGCAGATTATACTTTTGAAAAATACGTTGAAGGGGAATGTAATCGTTTGGCAAGAAATGCAGCAACTGCTGTTGCTCAAAATCCCGGAAAAACAGCTTTTAACCCATTGTTTTTGTATGGTAATTCGGGGTTAGGAAAAACGCATTTAGCTCAATCTATTGGGATTGAAGTGAAAAAATCATCTCCTGAAAAAACGGTACTTTATGTAAATGCGAATAAGTTTCAAACTCAATTTACCGAATCAGTTCGTAACAATGAGTTGAATAACTTTTTGAATTTTTATCAAATGATTGATGTTTTAATCATTGATGATGTTCAGGAATTTGCAGGTAAAACAAAAACTCAAAATACCTTCTTTCATATCTTTAATCATCTGCATCAGACCGGGAAACAGCTCATTTTAACAAGTGATAAAGCGCCTGTTGAGTTACAAGGATTAGAAGAAAGATTATTATCGCGTTTTAAGTGGGGCTTAGCTGCTGATATACAATCGCCTGATTTTGAGACCAGAGTTGCAATATTGAGACAGAAGGTTTATAATGATGGGTTAGAAGTTCCTGAAGATGTTATTTATTATATAGCCAGTAATGTTGTAAATAATGTACGTGAATTAGAAGGGGCATTAATTTCATTGTTAGCGCAAGCCACTTTAAACAAAAAAGAGATCAATTTTGAAATGGCCAAGTCCATTATAGATAAATTGGTTAAAAAATCAGTGAAAGAATTGTCAGTTGAATCAATTTCTCAAACAGTGTGTGATTATTTTGGATTAGATTTAGAGTTACTTCAATCCAAAACAAGAAAAAGAGAAATTGTACAAGCGCGTCAGATTGCGATGTATTTTAGTAAAGTTCTTACTAATTCTTCTCTATCAACCATAGGTGCAAAAATTGGTAAAAAAGATCATGCAACTGTTCTTCACGCCTGTAAAGCAGTAAATAATTTAGTAGAGACCGATAAAGAGTTTAAGTCTCAAGTACGAGAAATAGAGGCGCAATTGAAATCGTAATAAATAAAATCTTTATAATATTTGAAGGCTGTATTTTTTAATACGGCCTTTTTTGTACTTTGTTATTGTCAATTTCCTTAAAATATAACGATTTCTCTAAAGTTACTAACCTATAATAGTTAGAGAACTTTCGTTTTAAATCTTAAAGTTTTTTATAGCTTTGCACTGATTTTGGTTTTGCTCTAATCGTCTAATTGGAGCAATGAAAAGGGAATACCGTGAAAATCGGTAACAGTATCCGCTGCTGTAAGTCCTGGATCTCTTTTTAAAGAGATTATGTTCTTAAGTCTACGATACCACTGTTGCACATTAGTGTGATGGGAAGGTTGCTTAAGAGGGGAATAAGTCAGAAGACCTGCCAAGGTTGTTAATTGTTCATTGTATTACGGACTATAATACAGAGCAAAAAATACCTTTGTGTTTTTGCGTCTCCGTTTTTCAAGAACAGTTTTGTTAGAATAAGATTTTTAGCGCGATGAGATTAAAACTGTTTTTTGTTTTGGTAGTGTTTTGTTTACCCCATTTACTCGTGGCGGGTATAACTGATACCGTTAGAGTTGAGGAGGTTGATGTAATTGCCTGCCAACGGCAATTTTTCACTGAAGATTTTAAAACCTTTACTGTAGATACATTATCCCAAAAACTGTTTGTCAATGAAAACTTGCAAGATGTTCTTCAATATATTGCTCCTATTCAGCTTGTTACTTATGGTTCTGCTGGTTCGCTTTCAAGTGTTCGTTTAAGAGGAGGAAGTGGGAATCATACTCAAATTAACTGGAATGGTTTTCCCATTAATAGTTTAACCTCCGGGAGTGCAGATGTATCTCTATTAAGCTTCAATAAAGGTGATAAAGTTTCTATAATTTATGGGGCTTCAGGAGCCCTTTATGGTTCCGGGGCAGTAGATGGTGTTATTGACATCGATCAGCAATCCTTTAGCAAAGATGAATCAAATATTTCTGGCTCCTATGAGTTTGGTAGTTTTAGTCATAATAAAGGTGTTCTGGGTGTTCGATTAGGTGGTGAGAAACTAAGCTTTAGTTTAAATGCCAACTGTATAGATGCGAAAAATAACTTTTCATATCATATCGCAAGAGGTGATAAACGAAATAATGATCATAATTCTCTAAATTCTTTGGCTCTAGTGCCTTATTTAGATTTTAAAACCCAAAAATATGGGCAATTTGGACTTGGTGCATGGTATCAAGTAAGAGATAAAGATATCCCTGTAACAATGAATTCCTTGCTTTCAGCAGAAAGTTATCAACATCAAACCGATCGTGTTATCAGATTGATGGCTAAATGGAAGAAGCTAGGAGATAAGTATAGCTTTGAGTATAAAACAGCTTATTTCAATGAAACATTGATTTATACAGATAAAAATTTTCTTTCTAATATTCATAACGAGAGATGGTATGAAAACATTAATCTTCGAATGTTTCTTACGACTAATTTGTCATTTGATGTAGGTGGACAATTTGCTCTTTTATGGGCCAAGGTTTCTAATTATGAGAAAACTACTACTGTTGAAAATGATGGCTCATTGTTTTCAGCCGTTAAGTTTCGAACAGTAAAATATACTTTAAATGCATCCAGTCGTTTGGTATATAATTCTTCCTATGGAAGTTTTCCTGTTTTTGCATTAGGTGGTAAGTATAAATTTCGTGATGAAAAACTAATAGGGCGCTTTAGTATTTCTTCCAAATACCGTCAACCCACATTTAACGATAGATATTGGGAGCCTTATGGTAACCCTGATTTAAATCCTGAAAAAGGTTATGTAGTTGAAAGCGGTTTACGTGGTTATTTTAACCTAGGGATGAATTCAATAGAGTGTGATTTTAACACTTATTATTCGGATGTAAAGGATTGGATCGAATGGGCTCCGAAAAATGAAGGTGAAAGTGCGGGGATGGCTCCCAAAAACAATAAAAAGGTAAGGTCTCTCGGTTTCGAATTCTCAGGATGTAATAAGCTTGTTCTAGGAAAGACCTTTTTAAAATTCAACGTTAATTATTCTTTTAATCATACGGTGAATAATGACCCTAAATCTATTTTCTATGGGCATTATTTAACATATACCCCACTTCAAAAAGTTGGTTATGGTTTAATAGGCGAACATAAACAATTTTTATTGTCTTGGAATGGAAATTATACAGGATGGAGATATGCATCCGAAGAAAATAGTTCATCAGGTATTATGGATGCCTATTTGATACATAATGCGCAGCTTAAGTATCAAATGAAATACAACCACCACCAGTTAAATGCTTTTTTTAAAGTTGCAAATGTGTTTAATGTCGATTATCAGGTCATTGAATATTATCAAATGCCGGGAAGAGCCTTTTATGTTGGGGTAGAAATAAGTTTTAATCAATTAAATAATATGAAATGAAAAATTTAAATTTTTTCTGGTATGTGGCTTTAATGGCCTTTTTTGTTGGATGTAGCCCGGATAAGGATGCTGAACCAACTCCTGAAATTCCAAAGGAATTAAAAGGTGCCTTTGTGTTGAATGAAGGTAGTTCACATTCAACTATCTCATTATTCCAAGCAGACTCGGTGGAGGTGATTAATGACTTATATGAAATTTCGAATGAAGGTGTTACTTTGGGGAAGTATGCACAAAGCATGATGCATTGTAATGATCATTTTTATATAGTCGTTACCACGGCTGATAATAACGGGTATATTGAAGTTGTTAATGATTTAACTTTTAAAAGCGTTGCAACAATTGAGAAGTTTGACTACCCTCGTGAAATTATTGCCGTGTCTGATACCAGAGCATTTTTCACCAATGGAAACGGATTAACAAAGGATGGTAGTGTAGCTCAAAATGAAGTAGTAGAAATCGATTTAACGACTAATGCTGTAGTTCGAACGATTAAAGTTGGTGGAGGTCCTGAAAAGATGATTCATATTGATAATAAGTTGTACGTTCCCAATAGTGGAGGATGGGGAAATAATGATAATACCATTTCAGTTATTGATCTTGATGCTAATGTAGTAGTAGATACGATTTCTGTGAAAATGTGTCCGGTAGATATGGAAAAAGATAAAGATGGAAACTTATGGGTGTTATGTATAGGTGCACCAAATGATAGTTGGGTCAGAGATGATGCGAACTTAGTAAAGGTGAATTTATCTACCAAGGAGCAATCCGTTTTTTCGATTGGTAAAAAGTATGGTTCTGGTATCAAAAATTTGGCTGTGTCAAATGATGGTCAATATGTATATCTTTCAAATAATGGATTGTACCGAATGAGTATTGATGCATCTGAGTTTCCAACGGCTAAATTTGTAACGGGTACTAAATATGACGATGTTACCTTTTATGGCCTTGAAGTCGAACCTAAATCCGGTGATATTTATGCATTAAATTCTGGTTCGGCTTTGGGAACTAACGGTAGTTTGGTGGTGTTTAAAAAGGATGGTAGCTTTACAGCAGAATACGAAGTTGGAATATCACCCAATTCAGCTATTTTTGTGAATAAGTAACGTATAATAAGATTATAGCGTTTGTATCCAGTTAAAAGGCCGATCCGATCGGCCTTTTTTATGACTTTGGGTAGGCTTTATTCAAAATGAATAATATCTTTGGCTTCATAAAATTAAAGATTTAACATAGTGATCGTAATGCGAAAAATAGTTCTTTTAGTCTCTCTTTGTGTAGTTTTGTTTTCATCCTGTAAAGAGATTGATACCAGTATATTAAATGAATATAATGGGGCTTTTATTTTAAATGAAGGGATAAGTAAGAGTTCTTTAAGTCATTATAATTATGAAGATCAAACTTGTACTTCTGATTATATTGTACTGGAAGGAAAAGCAAATTCGATGAGAATTATTGGAGAAGGCAGTAGTGCAAAAGCTTTTTTCAACCTACCGGTTGTTGGGTCTGCCATAAGTTACAGTTTAGATTCCAAAAGCGAAGAAAAAAGTTTTGATTTAGTTGAAAGCCATGAAATGTTATGCAGCAATCCTGTTACTGATAACGCCTTGTACGCAGCAACAATAGATACCTTATATGAGTACAATATCGAAACACTTGATGTTAAAGATAAATTAAGCATAAGTGATGGTGTTTCTCAGATGGTAACATCCGGTAAATTTTTATATGTAGCCAATCAAAAAACTGACAGTGTATATGTTTATGATATGAGCAGCAATAAAGCTCAGGATACATTAAGTGTATTAGCTCAGCCTATCGACATGAAAGTAGATGCAGATGGTCATGTTTGGGTGTATTGTCAAGGTCATGCTGATGGATCTGAATTTGGCTTAGTGAAAATTGAGCGTGATTTCATAACCACAAAATTGGTTCATAGGGTTTACGCATACAGAGGAGAAAGAGTGAAAAATATGGATAATTGCCTAACGCTTTCTAAGGATAAGCGCTCTTTGTTTTTTGTAAATGGTAATGTTATAAAAATGAGTGTTTATCATGAAGATGAACTTTCTGATAGAACATTATCTACTAATAAATTCCTGTCTGATAACTATGATAAAGTTTCCTTTTCCGGTTTAAATGTAGATCCTAGAACAGGTAATTTATATTGCTTAATTTCGAATGGAGAGTCAGCAGGCCAATTATTGATTGTAGAAAATACCGATGAAGAAAAAGGGAGTTTAAAAGAACAATATTCTGTGGGGGTTAAACCACTTGCTGTAGGGTTTAATTATTAATTTGCTGATGATTCAATTAGGAAATTTGAAAATATGAAAGTTAGCTTTTTGGCTTTTTGATTTTTCTTAATGATGCAAGAAGCAATCTTTGAAAAAACAATCTTATTAAAACGATATAAAAAAACCTCAATCAAAATTCATTGATTGAGGTTTTTTAGTATTGTTACAGATTTGTTATTTTAGATCTTCACGTTTTTCAAAAGCATCTTCTAAGAAGCCTACATAATCTTCTTTTTTATCCGAATTCATCCAAGCCATGGCATTACGTGGGTGTTCATTTAACGAGCCAGCAATCATGTAAGGTAAGAAGTATCCCCAATCAATATCCTTTTGTAAAGGTTTAATGTGATCTTGAATGCTTTGTAGAATTGGTTTTAAACGATACTTTGGATTCTTTAAGAACGAAATAAGTATCTCTAACGGACAGTTTCCAGCACCTCTACCAATCCCTAACATAGTTGCATCCAGCATAGTTGCACCTTGAATAATACATTCAATCGTATTCGCAAATGCTAATTGCATGTTATTGTGGCCGTGGAAACCAATTGTTTTACCAGGTAAAGCATCCTTGTACTTTTTCATAAACATTTGAATGTCTTCCGAGTACATGCTACCAAAACTATCTACTAAATAGAATGTATTGACACGTGATTTTTGGACATCAGATAATACTTCGTTCAGGCTACGTTCGTTAACTTTGGTTACAGCCATAAGGTTTATGGTTGTTTCATAACCTTTATCCATTGCATGATGAGCTAATTCAATTGCCTTATCGATTTGATAATCGTACGCAGCTACTCGAAACATATCTATTACGCTCTCAGAAGCCGGACGGATATCATTAAAATTGATACGCCCGATATCCGCTAATACAGATAGTTTAGTTTTTGTGTTATTTTCACCTACAATTTCTCGCACATCACTTTCACTGCAAAATTTCCATGGTCCAAATTCGCTTCTTGAAAACTGATCTTCACTACTGATGTAACCAATCTCCATATAGTCAACTCCTGCCTCAACACAAGAATCATAAACGCTTTTAACCATTTCCTTACTGAACTGCCATTTGTTCATTAAACCACCGTCGCGAACAGTACAATCCAGTACCTTAATTTCTTTTTTATACATATTGATTTTCGTCTTATTGTTCAAGATTTATAGTTTTCATTTCTTCGGCTATGAAATAACGGATTAAATTTCGATACATGTCCTCAATAACATCAGCACTTAATCCATTTTTTTCTGCCCATTCTCTTCGTTGAGCGATAACTTTTTCTCGTCTTTCGACCGCAACAATCGAATCTTTTGTTTTCTCCTTGTAATTAACTACTTCCTTTACGTATTGAAACCTTATACCAAGAAGTCTTAAGATTTCTTGATCCAGACCATCAATTTCATCTCTTACATCAGTAATGTTTTTACATTGGGAAGGTTTTTTAGAAGGGCTATAATTACTCAATTTTATATGTTTTAAAGTTTCAACTCTTATTTATTGTTGCAAAATTAGCTATTTTAAGAAGATTCTGAAAATAAGATTTCAATTAAGGGCTATGTTAGTTAACTTAATTTTGATTTATTAGTCGTTGATTATTAAATATTTTCACTGTAAAAACATTTTTTGTAAAAAATAAACATTTTTATACAGATTTTCCTTGAGCTTATTTGGAAGAATACCTAAATGCTCTATATTTGTAAAGAAAAATTTTTAGAATATAGTTTGAACCCTAAAAATCATTAATATTATGAACAAGGCTCAATTAATTGATGCAATGGCTGGAGAGGCTGAAATGTCAAAGGCTGACGCTAAAAAAGCATTAGATGCTTTTATTAAAGTAACCGGAGATACCTTGAAAGCAAAAGATAAAATTGCTCTAGTGGGTTTTGGATCTTTTAGTGTTTCAGAAAGACCTGCAAGAACCGGAAGAAATCCACAGACAGGAAAAGAAATTCAAATTCCTGCCAAAAATGTAGTTAAGTTTAAACCTGGTAGTGAACTTACAGATGGTGTAAACTAAATTAAGGTTAACCCAAAGAATTAGGGAGAGTACTATTTTAGTGCTCTCTTTTTTTTGTTTAGAAGAGAGTGAGATTAGTGAATGTTATAGATCAAATAGAAAAATTACATGGGAGAGAAAGCAGAGTTGATAAAGTTTTTTTCTGAATTAGTGAAAGAAGAAAGGTTAGAGCAAATGTTAAGTGTATTATCTAATCGCACTCGATATATAACTGTTGTATTAGAAGATATCTTTCAGCCACAAAATGCAAGTGCAGTTTTGCGTACTTGTGATTGTTTTGGTATACAAGATGTAAATGTTATTGAAAACAGAAATGAATATAATGTTAATCCGGATGTGGTTAGAGGGGCAGATAAGTGGTTGGATATGCATAAATATAATAAGCATTCAAACAATACCTTAGAGGCTATTAATGAATTAAAAAATAAGGGCTATCGAATTATCGCAACAACACCACACACAAACGATCAGAAATTGGAAGAGTTTGACTTGTCGGCAGGGAAAAGTGCCTTTGTTTTTGGAACTGAATTAACCGGAGTTTCTGAAATTGTTAAAGCAAATGCCGATGGTTTTATGAAAATACCAATGTATGGTTTTACCGAGAGTTTTAATGTTTCTGTTTCAGCTGCTATCGCATTGCATTATTTAACTTATCAGTTAAGAAATAGTAATCTACCTTGGAAGTTAACAAAGGAAGAATACGATGACCTTTTGTTAAATTGGCTGAAAAAGAGTATTCGTAGAAGCCATGTTATTGAGAAAGAATTTTTAACGAGAAATAAATGATTTTATTATAAAAATTTTTGCACTTAGCCATTGCAGATTCTGATATTTTTTTAATTTTGATATAAAATACTTTGATATGAATTGCATTATTATAGACGACGATAGACTTTCGACAAAAATTATAGAAGAATTTGTTGCGAAAACTGATGATCTTACCCTAGCCGGAAGTTTCGATAGTGCAGTAAGTGCAATCAATTACCTGTCTAAATCTGATCATAAACCTGTAGATTTAATTTTTCTGGATATAGAGATGCCAGAAATGAGTGGGATAGAATTTCTAAAATCTCTGGATGAATTACCTCAGGTTATTGTTTATTCTTCTCAGGAAAAATATGCATTTGAATCTTACGAATATGATGTGACAGATTATTTATTAAAACCTGTGCAATATGGCCGTTTTATAAAAGCTGTAAACCGAGGTCGCGAAAGGTTAGAAGAAAAGGATACGGTTGCAAGGGAAAGTACCGAGATTTTCATCAAAAATAATAGCTCTTTAGTTAGAGTGAAGTACGATGACATCTTATGGATTGAGGCTTTAGAAAACTACGTGGTACTGAATACCTTTTCGGATAAGTTCACTATTCACTTTACCATGAAAGCTATATCAGAAAAGATGCCATCTGAAAAATTTGTTCGGGTTCATCGCTCATTCATTGTAAATATCAATAAAATTAAAGTTATTGAAGATAACTCCGTGGTTATTAAACATGAAGGAGGTTCGAAAATTATTCCAATAGGAAAGTCTTACAAAGATAAGTTGATGGATGATATTAACTTGATTACAAAATAAGAAGAGGCCGCACAAAGCGGCTTTTTTTATGCCCGATATTCTGCTAATTTTACCTCCAAAAGAAATTAAGTTGGATGGATCAGCATGATAAGTATCAGACTATAGAGTCAAACGCAGAAGGTATTTATAAAGAAAAAGGCAGTAAGTTTATTGCTTATGCTTACCCGATTAGCTCCGAAGATGAAATAAAAGATATAGTTCAAGAGCTTAAAAAGCAATATTACGATGCCCGTCATCATTGTTATGCATGGCAATTGGGGGTAGATGGTGAGCGTTATCGAGCGAATGATGATGGAGAACCTTCAGGTACTGCCGGTAAGCCTATTTTAGGCCAAATTAGATCTCATGGACTCACGAATATTCTTGTGGTGGTCGTTCGTTATTTTGGAGGTACTAAATTGGGAACTAGTGGATTGATAACGGCATATAAAGAGGCTACTATTGATGTTATTAATAATTCTTCCACTATCGAAAAGACAGTGAATGATTTTTTTGAAATAGAATTTGATTATGGGGTAATGAATGATGTAATGCGCATCATCAAAGAAGAAGAACCCAATATTGTCAATCAGGAATTTAATTTGCGATGTAAAATTGAGCTAAGCACCCGTCAGACCTTGTCTGATGCTTTGCAAGGTCGACTTTCTAAAATTGAATCAGTAACTGTTGAGCATATCCGTACTATATAGCTCAAGCCTTTATTGAGGACTTGAGCTTTCCAGGTTTTGGTATGCAAAAAAGGTGGTTTCGCCTTTTTTGATAATGAAATCAAAATCAGTACTCTTGGTGCTTGTACCCTGGGTTTCTAAAGTTACTTTATGAATGCCTTCAGGTAATGATATTCGACTGTAGGAAATGCTGTGTGGTAAAGATTGCCAGTTGCGGGTATCTGCCTTTTCTGTAACGGCATTTGCAAGACTTACTAAAGCTCCTAAGTATTCGTTTTCATTTCTTGCAACAGCCTCAAGTGCCTTTTTTGTTGCTAACCTCATGATTCCATTGGCTAACTCACGCATCATGCGGTCTTTTAAGCATTGAAAAGCTATTTGATTAACATCTTGTGATAATTCTAAGTTGTAAGCTTGATCTTGAGCTTTTAATTGACCCGAATGAAAGAATGGTTTTCTTTCGCGGTATTTTGGAAATGCTACTCTTAAAAATGATAAGTTTTTAATGGAATTTTGATCATTGCCTGATCTGTTTCCAATGTAAATTGGGAATGTTAGCCCTTCATCAGAGTTTTCTAAATAAACCCATCCATCGTTGAATCCGGTATTTGTAAAGTTAATACTCCACTCATCCTTTACCGGTCCAAATCCATTCATCCAAAAGAATACTAATTGACCATCTTCTTCGTTTTGAGGATTGTATTTTAGTCCAAATTTTCGTTCATAGAAATCCAATTCAGAGCCAAAACCGAGCTTTCCGGCTGTTCTTATGATATCTTTTTTTAATTGTAAAGGAGGAGCTACATTGAAAAGCTTTAGGTAGTCGTTTTCATACACATCGTAAGCATTTCTATAGGCAATAAAGGCATCGTTATTGTTTCCAGAAGCTTCGTAAATAATCCCCATTAATAGATGAGAGAAAGCATCTCTGGTATACTTGTTTTTGTTTTCTTTATATTTTTCGTTAAACTGGTTGAGAAGGATGTTTACTCTTCTGGCTTCAATTAATGCACCTTCATAATCTTTTAGATAGATGAAATTTAACGCTTTGTAATAGTGAACCATTACAGCTTCAAAATCTTCAGGTTTATAAGGTTTAACCATTGGGTTGGATACCAATGCAAGGGCCTCGTTTCCAAAGGATTTTCTATAATCTTCTACGTATAGATCTGCATCATTAAAGTAAGTATTGCTTTCTTCATATTTGCCCTGAAAAAATGAAACGGTACCTCGGTTACACCAATAGAGCATTCTATTTATGCTAGTGCTTTCTTTCTCTGCACTTTGTGCCATTAGGTTATCAGCTTTATCAAATTGACCGGAAGTGATAAATTCTTGAAGCTTAATGTTTTTTTCGTAGTAGGTGGCGCACGAAGTTAAAAGGACTGTGCATACAAAGATGAAGAAAAGCTTGTTGAAATTTTTGATGTAGTGAGGCATTTTTTAAAATCGAAGGTTAAAGCTGTAATGAGTGAATTTGTTTATGTGCTGAGGTGCAAATGTAATAATGTGCAAGTTGATTTATTAAATATTCAATTTTTAATGGTGGAGAAATGCACAAAATTTGAAATCGACTAAGGATAAATGTTAGATTAAAGTAGAAAGGAGCTATGAATTATAGCTCCTTATGAATTTAGTTTTGAATGTATTTTTTGATTTCTTTATCACCAATCCAAACCACTTCGTTAGTTTCCAAATTAGTTAACTCAAGGTTAACTTTGTAGAAGTTGACACGTTCATTTTTGTAGGTATCAACAATGGAATTAATGTCGCCATTCATCATAAAGTCAGCACCTAATTCTTTACCCCATTGTTTTGCAGTTTCCATAGAAGCGAATTCTTGTTGAGCAGCACGTTCTCTGCGAAGTTCTTCTCTTTTGTCTCCTGCCTGAACTAGTCGCACTTTTCCTGAATTAATAAAAGCTCTTTCTACTTCTTTTGTAAAGGTTTCTGCATTAATGTGTTCGTGAGATTTGTTGTATACTAATCCTACAATAACCACAGGTTTTTTACCTTGGTTGTCGGTTTGGAAATTAGAAATCCATCCTCCACCTAAAACTTGGTTTACCATTTCCTCAGCAACCATTCTGGAATCTGTGTCGTTCCATCGGCCACTTAAATCGATTGATTCTTTGGTGTCAACTCGTGAAACTTTATGAGTTGAGCAGCTTGAAAATAAAAAAGCTGCAATTGATAGTACTACTAATGATAATTTTTTCATTTTTTAGAGTTTTATCAGATTATATAATTTTTATTATCCTTGATTTAAAATTGAAAGGTAATGCATAATTTGGTTTTTCAATTCCGGTAAGCTGTCATTTTTATGCAATTCAATCATAAGGTCAAATACTTCATTGTTTATACCGGCTAAGCCCGCTTTAAATGAGGCTTTAGACATTAAGCCCATCGCATAGATTGGAAATATGGGTTTATTGCTTAAGACAATTAGTAAATTAAATGGTGCATTTATGAACCATTCTACGGTTTCTTTTTTCGGTTTGTAGAAGAAAGAAAAATCGCTTTTACAAGCATAACTAAATGTACTGTCACCAATGTAATTATCATCGCGTTTGTAGGTATCAATATAAACCATGACTTTACATTTGATGTTAAAGCTTTCAAGTTCTTTCACAAGTCCTTTGACTAAAGTTAGATTTTCAGTTTTGCTAAGGTCTATGATGATACCTGCATTTTGAGCAGTGCTAAGGTTGTATATGCAAGTTTCGTGAGGGTGTTTTTTTAGTTCCCTATGCATGAGAAACTTGGCAATAAACTGTCTTATTTTTTCGATAAATTTGATCATTCTATTCAATTAGCTTCATAAAGTCATCTTCAGAGATAATTTTAACACCAAGTTTCTCAGCTTTTGTTAATTTACTTGGTCCTGTTTTTTCTCCAGCTACAAGATAAGTAGTTTTTGAAGATACACCACTTAAATTTTTACCTCCGTTGTTTTCAATGATGCTTTTTAATTCATCTCTTGAAAAGTTCGCGAATGTACCGCTTACAACAAAGTTCATGCCATTAAGATGATTTGTTTTTTCGATAGATTTATCTTCGATGCTTTGAAATTGTAGTTTATGCGATTTTAACTTCTCAATGAGCGTTTTATTTTTTTCGGTCGAGAAGTATTGTTGAATACTAATCGCAATGCGTTCACCGATTTCATCTACCTCTGTTAATTCTTCAAAGGAGGCATTCATTAATTTATCAATGGATTTAAATGCATTAGCAAGTTTCTTTGCCACTGTTTCTCCAACATATCTAATTCCTAAAGCAAATAAGACTCTTGAAAACGGTACCTCTTTTGAGGCTTCAATCCCCGATATAATGTTGTTTGCAGATTTATCGCCCATTCGTTCTAATGACAATAACTGCATGGGGTGAAGGGTATATAAATCGGCAACATTATGGATGAGTCCATTTTTGTGCATGAGATCGATGGTTTCGGTTCCTAAGCCATCAATATTCATTGCTTTTCTGGAAATGAAATGTTCTATTTTTCCTTTTACTTGCGGAGGGCATGATTCGCTATTGGGACAATAATGAGCAGCTTCGCCTTCAATTTTTATTAGATTAGTGTGGCATTCCGGACAGTGAGTTATAAATTCTACTTTTCTAGCGTCCTTTTTTCTTGCACTTTCATCTACACCAACAATTTTTGGGATTATTTCGCCGCCTTTTTCCACATAAACCATGTCGTTTTCATGCAAGTCCAGAGATGAAATAATATCTGAATTATGCAAAGAGGCTCTTTTTACTGTAGTTCCGGCTAAGTAAACAGGTGTTAAGTTCGCAACCGGGGTGACGGCTCCTGTTCGACCCACCTGAAAGGTTACGGATTCTAATTTGGTATAGCCTTGCTCGGCTTTAAATTTAAAGGAAGTTGCCCATCGTGGTGATTTTGCGGTGAAACCTAGCTTCTTTTGTTGATCAATGTTGTTGACTTTTAATACAATACCATCGATATCAAATGGTAAGTTTTGGCGTTCTTGATCCCAATAATGAATAAAGTCCATGACTTCACCAATAGATTTACACAATTTGATTTGAGTGGGTATTTTAAATCCCCAACTTCTGGCTTTTTCGAGGTTTTCGGTGTGAAAGGTAGAAGGGAGATTTTCTCCTAGCATATAATAAAGGAAACAATCTAATGGGCGTTTCGCTACCAATGAACTATTTTGCATTTTTAATGATCCTGCAGCAGCATTTCTAGGATTAGCAAAAGGGGTTTCGCCGTTTTCAACTCGATCACGGTTTAGCTTATCAAATCCTTTGTGTGGCAAAAATATTTCGCCACGTATCTCAAAATTAGAAGGATAATCACCGATTAGTTTTAAAGGAATACTTTTGATGGTTTTAACGTTTTCGGTAACTACATCGCCTTGTTCACCATCGCCCCGGGTTACAGCTCTTGCTAAAACTCCATTTTCATAGATTAAACCAATGGCAGTGCCATCAAATTTTAGCTCACAAACTATTTCGAATGGATCATCAATCAACTTTTCAATTCGTGTGTAAAAGTCTTTGATTTCTTCCTCGCTGTATGTGTTCCCCAACGATAACATGGGGTATTGATGTTTTATTTGTTCGAATTCTTTATTGATGTCACTACCCACTCTTTGGGTTGGACTATTGGGATCCGAATATTGAGGATTAGCTTTTTCGAGCTCAATTAATTGCTTCAGCAGTTGATCGAAATCGTAATCAGAGATGCTTGGTTGGTTTAATACATAATATTCATGGTTGTACTGGTTAAGTTGGTCTCTGAGGTTTTTTATTTGCAGCTCAATTTCTTGATGATCCATAATAATGTAAGTTGCTGTGTTCGCAAACAAAAATACAATTTTTAATGAAATCTTCAGGTGAAGGAGGAACTATAAACCGGTAAAATCGACAACTCCCGCTGCTATACCAAGGTATAAACCGCGGGAGTTGTTTCTGATGGAATCTTAAATTCGTTTATTTGTTTGATTAGGTTTGATGTTGTATTACTGATGATGCAAATATAATGGGATTGGGAATGGTCATTGTTAAGTAAATGTGATGTAATTGTTACGTAAGGTTAAGTAATTGTTAATAAACTAAGGTGGTGATTTTCCAATGAGGCAATGCGTGATTTCTTTAAGCGTATAATATTTAGTTTTTGAGATTTAGTGATATAAAAAAAAGCCACCCCGAGAGGTAGCTTTTATAATCGATTTGCACTTGTGATTAAAATTTGAATTCCATGTGTAAATAAACCATACCATAAGTTTTATCACCAGCTTCTACATCTGTTTGTTGATAGTTTAATGAAGCTCTGATTTTTTTAGGAACCAGAATATACTCAACACCACCTAATAAATAAGATTCTGCTTTTTCGCTGTCATGTGATGCTTGGTCGTAACGTCCCCAAACAGCAATTTTATCGTTTACTTCGTATTGTGCAAATGCTGCCATACCAGAACGATCATCACCATCTGCATTTTTATGGTTTTGTTTGATGGTGTATTCCGCACCAATGTTAAATTGACCAAGGTCGTATCCTACAAAACCATTTAGAGTAGTTGATTCAAATACGTTGCCAATTGAACGGTCAGCATAAACTCTCGCAATTAATTTTTTATCAAGAAATTTACCGGCAACCCCAATGGAAGCAAGGTAGTCGTCATCTTGCTCAAGTTTTTTATATCCTTCACCATTGTAAATACCAAAATCAATAGAGATGTTTTCAATTTTGTATTCAGCAGTAATTCCTAAGTCAGCACTGTTTCCAAACTTTTGAATATCGTTCATTTGCTTTGCAACATAACGTTTACCCCAAAGTTCTTCCTGGTATTTAAACAAATATGTGCCAAGTACTCCGGCAGAAGCAGTTAAATTACCTTCTTTATAGGTCAGTGCTGCAGTTTTGAAATAAGCATATTGATCACCATTCATGCTTCCAACATCCATACGAACATGAGCTTTGAATTTCTCCGTCATTTGGTATTTATATCCAAAATAGGCTCTTTGGAAAACAAAGCCATTACCATGCTTTTCTCTTGCATCATCTGTTGTGGCTGATTGGAAGTTTGTAAATACGGTACCTTCCATTTTTCCGGAAGGAGTAAACTCACCGGATGAGTTAGCATTGTCTTCTGCAGAAGCTGTTAAACAAGCAGCAGCTAAAATTCCTGCGAATAAAAATTTTTTCATCATAATCGTTTTGACGTTGTAGCAAATGTGCTAACCTAAAATAAAAAATCATTTAATTGATTTCAAGTGTGTTATTGAAACCAAAGTGTTACAAAAGTTATAGAGGGTAGGAAAGTATTACTACCTCCCTACAGAATTTTTTTATTTTTGGTAGTCAACGAAATCACGTTGCGACTTCACTATATTAACTAAGTGAAGTAATAAATTTTGTGTTTCGTGAAGAATGTTTAAGTAAAGCAAGCTGTTTTTTGTACCAACTTTATCATTTTTGATACGTTTTAATTGCTTTTTACGGCCAGTTTTTAGCTTTTCAATGAGCTCTTGTTGACTGGCCATTAAATTTGATATTTCTCCAAAACTACCCTGTGTGATTATTTCTACGGCTTTCGCAATTACGCTTTGTACTTCTACTTTAATTTTGTTTAACTCATCAAACTGCTGCTGAGAGAAGTTTTTGTGTGTATTATCTAAGTGGTTGTAAACCGGTTTTGTAATATATGATAAACAGTGAGTGGCTTCTCTTAAATAATCAACCACCTGAACATAAAATAAACTTGAATCAATGTCTTGTTCCTGAAGTTTTTTAACAGTAGGATAAACATTACTTTTTAGGTGTTTTACCTTGTGATTTAACGTGCTAACTTCTTTGTTGATTTCTCTCAGGCCTCTTCTGTCTTCTGCTTCCATGTCGTGAATCGCCTGAATATAAAGTTGAGAAACTTTTTTCAGAGTATCGGTAACACTGTATTTACAAGTGGCAAGTACTTTTTCAGCGCCAATTTCACCATCCAGTTCTTCAATTTCGAACTCTCTCACTTCTGTTTTTTCCCCTGATTGTTTTTTGTGGATGGTGTGAGTTCTGTAAACGGTATAAATGGCTAATATAACTAAACCTGCCACAGCAAGTTTTCCACCAAATAAAAGTATTAATGCCATGATGAATGCAACTGTAAACGCTGAGAATGCTGTAAAGAACCATCCGCCAATTACAGAGATAACACCTGTGATACGATATACTGCACTTTCACGCCCCCAAGCTCGGTCTGATAAAGAGGTACCCATTGCTACCATAAATGTAACATAAGTTGTAGAGAGCGGTAACTTCATATTTGTAGCCATTGAAATCAAAACGCTGGCAACCATTAAGTTTACCGATGCTCTAAGCATATCGAAAGCCGGTGCTTCTTTGCCTAGTTCTTTGTTTTTTTGATTGGCTTCTGTTGTGTCAAATTGCTTACTAATGTAGGATATAATTGGTTTAGGTAAAATTGCCGTTATTTGTTCATTCGCATTAATAGATATACGGACAATTGTTCTTGCAAAAATAGATGATCCAAAACGTTCTTCTCCTTCAGCTTGACGACTTAGGTCTAATGAAGTTTTTACCACGTTTTTTGCTTTTTTAGAAGTCCATAGCGTAATCACCATAATTATACCGGCAATAACAAGCATATAGGTAGGAGTAGCCACTTTACCAGCCAAACCTCCCATCATAAATGTGTCTGCGTTTGCGCCAGGTGTATTTGAAAATATGTTAAATGATTCGAAACCTGCTAACGGTACACCGATAAAGTTTACTAAATCATTACCGGCAAATGCCATAGCCAAAGCAAATGTGCCTGTTAGAACAATGATTTTTAGAATATCAATTTTAAAAATCATTTTTAATAATTGCAATAGCACTGTCCATCCAATGAAGCAGTACGTTACAATGGTGAATGTATTGGATTTAATCCAGGTTAATGTTGCTTTATCCATAAATAAAGCATTTTTCGCTCCTTTTACTAAAATAAAATAAGTAATCGAAGTAATGGCGATACCTCCCCAAACTGCGCCTAAGTAGGCTAGGCGTTTTGTATAATCAAAAGAGAAGGCAAATCGAACAATCCACATGATGATTGCACCTGTTGTAAACGAAATAGCAACAGAAAGTAATATACCCCAAATGATAGTAAGTACCTTCGCTGTATTAATATATTCATTTACCGCTAAACCACTTTCTTGTGAAATGATCATGGCAACAGCAACTGCAGATCCTAATAATTCGAAAACAATCGAAACTGTAGTTGAAGTAGGCATCCCAAAGGTGTTGAATAAATCCAGTAGAATAACATCGGTGATCATAACGGCGAGGAAAATGATCATAATTGAAGAGAAGGGGAATAGCGTAGGGTTAAAGATCCCTTTTCGTGCCACTTCCATCATACCTCCGGAAAATACTGAGCCAATTAAAACGCCGAGCGCAGCAATTACCATAATGGTTACTTTTGGAGCTGCTTTAGCTCCAATTGCGGAGTTTAAAAAGTTTACCGCATCGTTTGATACGCCGACTATTAAATCGGATATGGCGAGTGCAAAAAGCACTACTACCAGAATAATTAAATAAGTCTGTTCCATCAGAAAATAAGTATTTGTTTTACTAATTCGGCCGCAAACATAATAAGTTATCGTTAGTAAATTGTGTTGAATAGGTTAATTCAATGTTAATTAATTGTTAACATGGTTAAGTTTAGGTTAATGAATTGAATAGTAGGTGATTAATGCTTAAGGGAAGTTTTAGAGTTACTTAATATCCATCTTTTAGTCATTTTTAATAAGGTTTTTATAAATTTGCGACGCCTTAAAAAGGCCAAAAACGTGACAATTTAAAGAATAGGGTGTAACTTACCTAGTGATTAAGATTTTCTAAGTAAGTTGCCTGCAATATGATATTGATGATTATAAGTAAGATATTGGATGGTATCATAGTTGGATTTTCAGCTTCTGTACCACTTGGGCCAATAGGTGTACTATGCATTCAAAGAACTTTAAATAAAGGAAAACTTTCTGGTTTTGCTTCCGGCTTAGGAGCTGCTACGTCTGATACGATTTATGCGATTATAGCCGGGTTTAGCTTATCTTTTATAGTTGGTTTTATTGAAAGCCAGATATTGTGGATTCAGATTTTTGGTGCCATTATATTGATTTCAATGGGATTAAAGATATTTAATACCAATCCGGCTGTTCAATTGCGCCGCCAAAAGAGAAAAAGTAAAAGTTTAGTTCAAGATTTCTTTTCTACTTTCTTTTTAACTATCGCTAACCCATTAGCAATTTTTTTATTCTTAGCTTTTTTTGCAGGACTAGGAGTTGTAGCAACGGATCAATCTGCTATTGACCAATTTGTTTTAATTAGTGGTGTGTTTTTAGGAGCAGCTACCTGGTGGTTTATACTTACCTCGCTGATTGGATTGTTTAGATCAAAGATTAATTTACGCCGTCTTTTCTGGATTAATAAAATTGCAGGTGGTGCCATTGTTATTCTTGTATGTATTGCCTTTTCAGTGTGGATAATAAAGGAGTACATATTACATGCCTCTTAAGGGCAATGTTTATTGGGGATTGTTAAGAATAAAAATAAATTTGCTTTAAGCCTTAATTAAAAAAAAAGGTTGAATAACTTTCTGGATCATTTGGGGTAAGCGCATTGGTCGTTTGGTGGCAATGTTTACAAATGCTAATGATGAATAACCGGTATTCAATAAGTCTCCTTTTGAATTTTTGATCGTGTAGTCGAAACGAATTTTACTTTTAGGATATTCTTTAACTTCTGTGGTCAGTGTTAAGATTTCATCATAAAGGGCTGGAGCTTTAAATTGGATGTAGAGATCGGCCAGTGGCATCATTATTCCGGCAGCTTCAACTTCAGTGTATTTTAAACCAATTTCCCGTAGGAGTTCAGTTCTTCCAATCTCATAGTATATAGGGTAATTGGCATTGTTTACAATTCCCATTTGATCGGTTTCACAATATCTGACTCTTATTTCAGTGATGTTTTTAATCATGAATTAACTAAACGGAGAATCTGGTTCTTTTGCCATGTGGTTGTAGGCAAGTCTTTCTAATAAACGAGGGGCGATTTTTTTTAACAGCACAGTTACTTTTCCTTCTATTAAGGTAAGAATGAGAGTGCGTTTTCTTCTGACAATTGCATTAGTTATGTGTGTAGCCACTTCCTCGGCCGACATCATTTTTTCTTCGTTACGCGGTGTTTCACCTTGGTTTGTGCCATTTGCTGTAAGAGCTGTTTTTCTGACATTTGATGCAGTAAATCCGGGTGCAGCAATTAATACGTGTAAATTGTTTTTTCGGTTTTCTATCCGGAGGGTTTCTAAAAAGCCGTGTAAGGCGAATTTCGATGCCGAATAACCAACCCGACCGGGTAAGCCAACATATCCGGCAATGGAAGAAATGCCTACCACAGATCCCTGTGCCGCCAAAATGTAGGGCAAAGCATGTTTTGTACAATAAACAGCTCCCCAAAAGTTAATATCCATAACTTGTTTAATCACATCAAGTTCTACATCTTTAAAAAGAGCTCGCATGGATATTCCGGCATTATTAACCAGAATATCAATTTTGCCAAAAGCTTTAATGGTTTGTTTTACCATTTCTTCGCAATCAGCTTCACAACTTACGTCGGTTTTTACAGCGATAACTTGAGTACCATTGCAACTTAATTCCTTAGCAATATCTTCAAGTTTGTCAATGCTTCTTGCTGCCAAAGTTAAACTAGCACCTCGGCTTGCAAATTCTCTCGCGCATGCTAAGCCAATTCCAGAAGAGGCCCCTGTGATAATAACAACTTTATTTTTCATCGTAAAATTAAACAAGCCTTGGCTGTGTTGTATGAAATATTACGGCTCGAAGATACTAAATAGTCAATGGACTTTATCTAATGAGTAAATTTATTTTTTTTAAAAAAGCATTTAACTGTTTATCTATAATAATTAACTGATTGGGGTTGTATTTCTACCGACTGGTATTCAAAATTTGTTACTCAAAAAAAGTACACTAATATTTGTGGTCCCAAAAGATTATAAAATGCAAAAGGTGAGTTGGCAATTGAAACTGAATATGACAAAACTGGTTAAAAAACTAATTTTTTATGGAATGTTTTCCAACGTTGTGGGCTTAGTTTTCTTCTATTTATCAGCCCCTCCTGATTGTTTTACATGGACGAAGGTTGTTAGTAATGCCGGTTATAGCACGATGTTAGGCTATGGCTTGTTTGGAACTGATATTCTTGAAGCGTGGACAGAAAAGAGGTGGATGTTTTGGATGAAAAGGCCGGTTAGGAGTTTGATTATTAGTTTGCTAGTAAGTGGTGTGTATTGTTCAATTGTAATTTTTGGAATAAACTATTTGTGGCTGGCTTATTTTGAAAAAACCTCTTTTAGCGTTTTTATGAAGACGCATAGTCATGTGGTTTGGATTGAGTATGTCATTTACTATTTTATTGCAATCGGGTATTATGCACGCTCATTTTTTCTGGAATGGAGAACTGAACTGGAGCAAAAAGAACGTCTGAAGGCTGAGGCCATTTCATTAAGGTACGAAGCACTTAAATCTCAAGTTAATCCACATTTTTTATTTAATAGTTTAAATGTTTTAACAGCATTGATCGATAAAAATGTAGATGATGCAAAGTTATTTACCTCTGAATTGGCGCGTTTTTATCGGGATATAATCCGGTTGAAAAATGATGAGTTAATTAGTTTGAGAGATGAAATGGAAATCTTGAAACGTTACTTTTATCTTCAGCGCATCCGTTTTGGCGAAAGTTTTGATGCCGTGCTACCGACCGAATTTAATCCGGAGTTAAGAGTTATTCCTCTATCGTTACAATTGTTAGCCGAAAATATTTTTAAGCATAATTCAATAACTATGGAAAAGAAGGTTTTGGTTGAAGTGGATGTTAGTGAATACTATGTTACGATGAAAAACACCTTTGTAGCCAAACGACAATTTGCCGAAAGTAGTGGTTTTGGATTGAAAAGTTTGAGCGATCGTTTGCTCTATCTAACAGGCCAGGAATTGAAGATCGAAAAGAATGCAGATAGTTTTTCTGTAAGTTTGCCATTAATAAATATAAAACATGAACCTATTAATACTAGAGGATGAACCTTTAGCAGCTGAGCGTTTAATTGGCTTAATTCAAAAAAATAATCCGGGAGTAAATATTCTTGGTGTTTGTCAGTCTATAAAACAAGCCGAAGATTGGCTTAAGAATAATTCGCATCCCGAATTAGCTTTTTTCGATATTCAATTGGGAGATGGTTTAAGTTTTGAATTGTTTGATAAAATAGAATTTAACTTTCCTGTCATATTTACTACTGCTTTTGATTCTTATGCCATAAAAGCTTTTAAGGTAAACAGTGTAGATTACCTGTTAAAGCCAATTGATGAAAAGGAACTTTTAGCGGCTATAAATAAATTCAATGAAAGAACTTCTTATAACAATTCATCCTTGTTGAATTTAATTCACCAAATGCAAGTAAGCTCTCAGAGTTACAAGGAACGCTTTTTAGTGAAAGTAGGAGAGCATTTAAAAATGATTTCCACGGTTGAGTTAAGTTTTATTTATAGTCAGGATAAAGCTACGTTTATTCGAACCAAAGACGGTAAAAACCTTTGTTTAGATCAATCTGTCGATGCCCTTGAGACTCAGTTGGATCCCACAAGATTCTTTCGAATTAGTCGAAAATATTTGGTTGCTTTAGATGCTATTGAGGATATGGTTTATTATGGTATTTCGCGTTTGAAAGTTAAAATGAAAGGCGTTAATAAAGAAGATGAAATTATTGTGAGTCGTGATCGGGTTAAAGCTTTTAAGCAATGGTGTAGTGGGGATTAATGTAATTGAAACTTTGCTTTGGTTAAGAGTGTTTTACTAGGGAAATTAGTTCTTTTACAATGCCGAGGTGCCGAATTGCTGAATTGCTAATTTGTTGATTAGTAAATTAGTGAATTTGATTGAGAGATGTTAAGTAATTTTTGAGGCGATGATGGTGATCTGATGGAGAGTTTTGAAGAAGAATGAATGCTTAGTAGAAATGTTAATTATTCTAAATAAAAATAAAATTTCAGGAGATTGATGAACTTTTCTGAGGCAAATACGTCTTTAAGGTATATTTAATTGGAAAGCAATTAAATTCTAAGTTTCTTTGCAAATCATTAACAAGACAAATAATTATCAGGATGGAAATCGGAAGAAATAAATATGTAACTCTATCTTATGAGTTAAGATTAAATGCCGCAGACGGAGAGTTAGTTGAGCAAACTAACGCTGATGCTCCATTGGAGTTTGTATTTGGTGCCGGAAAAATGTTAGAAATGTTTGAAACAAAATTAGAAGGCCTTGCAAAAGGATCTGAGTTTGATTTTGAACTATCGGCTGATGAAGCTTATGGAGAGGTAAATCCAAATGCAGTAGTTGAGATTCCAAAAAACATTTTTGAAGTAGATGGTAAAATTGATGAAGACTTAATAAAAGTTGGTAATCAAGTGCCAATGCAAGATGCTGCCGGAAATCGATTACAAGGTATTGTGTTAGAAATAAGCGATGAAAAAGTAAAGATGGATTTTAACCATCCATTAGCAGGTGATAACTTACACTTTAAAGGAGAAATTCTTGAAGTACGTGAGGCAACTGAAGATGAATTAGTACACGCTTGCGGTAGCGGTGGATGCGGATCAGAAGGTGGCGGCGGCTGCGGTGGTGGTTGTTCTTGTGGTTAATTAAGAGATAAAAAATAAATATTAGGGGAGGTTTTTACCTCCCTTTTTTGTGGTTCCGATTTTAGCTTTGGGAGATTCCTGATAATCTTGTATTTTTGAGGCCGCTAAATCAGTATTAAAAGAAAAAAATATATGTCAGGTAATTCATTTGGTACATTATATCGACTAACTTCATTTGGTGAGTCGCATGGTAAAGCTGTAGGAGGGATCCTTGAAGGCGTATTACCGGGAACTGAGATTGATGAAGTATTTATTCAATCAGAATTAGATCGTCGTCGTCCGGGACAATCAAAAATTACGACTCCTCGTAATGAAGAGGATAAGGTAGAGATTTTGTCAGGTGTGTTTGAAGGAAAAGCTACCGGTACGCCAATTGGTTTTATCATTCGCAATAAAGATCAACGTTCAAACGATTATGGCAACATTATGGATGTTTATCGTCCATCGCATGCTGATTATACTTATCAAAGTAAATATGGCATTCGTGACTACCGAGGAGGCGGACGTTCTTCGGCTCGTGAAACGATCGCGAGAGTTGTTGCCGGAGCAGTTGCTAAGTTAATGTTGAAACAGCATGGAATTACTATCCAAGCTTTTACTTCAACTGTGGGAGGAATTTCCATCGATAAAGATATTACCAAATTGGATCTGGGAAATACAGAGACTAACATTGTTCGTTGTCCAGACAATGAAACTGCTGATAAAATGATTGATTTCATCGATGAGGTTCGTAAAGATAAAGATTCAGTAGGAGGTATTATCAGTTGTGTCATTAAAGGAGCACCTGTAGGGTTAGGAGAACCTGTGTTTGGTAAGTTACATGCAGAACTTGGCCAAGCCATGTTAAGCATTAATGCGGTAAAAGGTTTTGAATACGGTCTTGGATTTGGATCTGCAAAATTAAAAGGTTCTGAGCACAACGATGAATTCTACATGGAAGGTGATAGGGTAAGAACCAGAACAAACAATTCCGGTGGTATCCAAGGGGGGATTTCCAATGGTGAAGACATCTACTTTAATGTGGCTTTTAAACCAATTGCGACTATTTTAAAGGAACAACATACCGTAAATAAACAAGGGGAAGAGATTGTTTCTACCACTAAGGGACGTCATGATCCTTGCGTACTACCTCGTGCAGTGCCTATCGTAGAAGCAATGGCAGCTATGGTAATTGCTGATCAGATATTGCTTAATAAAATGTATCGATAAAAGGTGTTAATGTGCTGATGTGCAAATTGACTCATGTGTGAATTAAGTCTTTAATTATTTCAAGTTTAGCACTTGCATAAAGCACAATAACTTACCACTGAACTTAATTGTTAGAAAGAAGTATATAGAATAATCCGCAGTTCGCTGAATTGCGGATTTTTTTTATTCTTTTTCCCGGGTAGCGAATGCATCAATTAAAGTATCGATCGTTGGAATACATCTACCACAGCCTGTTGCAGCAAGGGTTTCATTTTGTACCATACTTAAGGTAGTTGCTCCGTTTTTAATGGCATCAATAATTTCATCTTCTTTGATGAAGTTGCAAAAGCATACAATTTTACTCATGTTTTAGGTGTTTTTATAGTAAGGACAAAGATAGGTTTTAATGAATAATGAATAATTTTTCACTAAGCACTAAATAAAAAAATCCCCCACGATAAAAGACCGTGAGGGATTCTCTCCGAAAAAATTATTGTATCTAGTACAAAGCAGTTTTACTAGTAAACAGCTTATTGAAATTATTGTTCATGCTTTCTTCAAATACTGCTGAGTTTTGGTTGGAAACTAGCAAGGATTTATCCTCTGTAAGAACTGCATCTACATTTACCGGACTCATGTTATCACCTTCGATGGAAATTTTATGAGTTGCCGATGTGAAAGTTTTTTCTGTAAAAGATGAGCTTTTTAAGTTGGTAATTCCTCTCAGGTATTTATCTACGGCAGTTGAATCTGCTTGTAAACCATCAATCATCCAAACATTATTTTGCTTACTTAATACGAAAGAGCTGTCAGCAGGGTAAGTGAACGTTACTTTTGTGATAGCATCTTTGTTTAGACTCGTTAAGGTCTTTTTTCGAAATGCCTTCGCATCGCGGTTAAAACTCATTCCAAGGAATCCTTCAACGGCATATACTTCCTTTTCATCAGCTAAACGCACATAAGTATTCATGGTACCTTGTTGTTGACGCATGTATGGATTTTGCTGTGGCATGGCATTCTTTGGTTGGAGGTATGAAAACTTACCAATGTACACATTTGCCAATTCACTACCGTTATTTTCTAAAACAACGCGAGTTGCTAAGGAATCTGTCACTTCGTATTTCGACCAGCGTTCATCATTTTTAGCAGCTAAACGCAAAGGTTTTAAACCATCTAATTGCGTAATTAACGGTTCAATGCTTGTTGCATCGGCTTCGTAAGTTTTATCGCCTTGTTTTACATTCCAGGTATCGCCAGACTTAACTAAAGTTACTGCTTCTCCATTTAAACTGCGAGGGAAGATGCGAATTGTATTTACTTGCTTATTTTCTAACGAAACCAAAATGCCCGGTAAAGTACTGTCGCCAGAACTACTGTCGATAGATTTAAAAATAATGACCCAAGCCAGTAATGCTGCAAATGTTACCGTGAGTGTTTTAAGGTTAACTTTTCTATACATAGTTTTCCTCCCTTCTTTTTAAACGAATCAGTTTTCTTTGTTGATAGCGGAATAATCCAAACAATAAGATGAGTAATATTGGAAGTACAAAATTCAGGATTTTTAAGAACTGTTTAGTTCCATCTTCCATTTGATCAATTGGGCGAAGTTTAGCTTGCTTTGAACGTAATTGGATTAATCCGGTATCATCACTCATAAAGTCAATGGCGTTAACGATGAAGTTAGCATTATCCGGTTGTACCTGACGCATTTCCTGACCGAAACCGTTAATAGCCAAATCACCATCGGAAATAACTACCATTTTTGAATTCCCTTTTTCAACCAAGGCAGCAACAGTTACAGCTTGTAATGGAAAGTCTTTGGTTTGCCATTTTTTGTTGATGTCGAAATAAACCGGCGATGCTTGAGTGGCAGCTTTATCAGAAGTAAAAGCAAGTGGTGTATAGGTTATTGTGCTGTCTCCAATAAAATCAATGGAAGATGCAAATTGTAATACCATTGCACTTAAGCCTTCAACGATGGGGTGCTCTGCAAACTTAGAGATGATCGGTAAATAAGGAAAATTTACCGGGGTATTCACCATAAATGGTCCCTGACGTTGTTGAACAGTTACACTACCACAATTAGCATCCAATACAAAATTATCATTAATTTGAATGCCTTGATTCTTTAACCAGGTTTCGATGCGTGTAGCATGGCTAAAGCCCATACCTTGTTGCAATTCTGCTTTAACACGGTTTAATGCAATCAAGACATTACCTCCTTGAGCTAAATAATTGCTGATGATATCTAAATGCTCTTGAGGTACTGAATCTGTTGGATTAATCCAGGCTAAGGTTTTGTATTTAGTCAGGTTCACCGAATCTGATAACTGAACCTCCTCTGCAACATATAGAATGTCTAATCCTTGCTTTACCTGAACTTGTGCATTTAATGCAGGTTCACCATTACCGGTGATGAAACCAATGGCCGCTTTTTCAGGATTGGTCATCTTTTTAATGGCCGTTGAAAGTGCATATTCCATTTGAGCACCCGGTTGAATGAAAGGCAGGTTTTCGCTGTCTTCGCCAATGTTGATAATGGCACCCATGAAAGCTTTCTTAGTCGATGATTGATCTTTCTCACGAGCTTGAATCATCACTGGTTGAACACCTGCTTGAATTGCCTCTTGTTCTAGTTTTTCTTCTTTATTTGGATTGATGAATTCAAATACGATTTGACCATCGGTGCGAGAAGCATACTCGGTTAGTAAATCTTTAAAATCTCTCCGCATTTGGTCAAACTGTGGTTGAAGCCCTTCTGAAAAGTAAGCTTTAACCGTTACAGGTTCTTGAACTTCATCCAAAATGTTTAGAGTCGATTCACTTAAAGTGTAACGTTGATCTTCGGTGAAATCTAATCGGAAGAAATAACGATTGGCCAGAGTATTCACTAAAACCAGAATACCCACCATCAATATAATGTAATATTTAAAGTGACTTTTGTTAATCATAATATCTGTGTTTAGTGCAAATTGCGCTTAATTAAAGATAATTCTGATGCAGCTAATCCTGCAAAAATAAGAGAGGCAAAGTAGATTAAATCTTTACTGTCGATTACGCCACGGGTAATAGCCGAGTAGTGTGATTGTAAATCTAAATAAGCAAACACATCGCTCGAAAACCCACTAAACGCCATTGATAGCATGCCAAACAATATTTGGAAAAAGATACCAATGATGAGTGTTAATAGGAAAGCAACAATTTGGTTGGACGTTAAGCTACTAGCAAAAATTCCAAGGCTGATGTAAGCTGCACTCATCAACAGTAATCCCAGATAACCGGTAATGACAGCTCCATGATCTATTTCACCAATGTTTGAAATGGTAATGTAATAGGGAAGTGTTAATGCTAGAGTAATGGCAATTAAACTTAAAGTTGCCAAAAATTTAGCTGTCACAATCTGCCAATCAGAGACCGGTTTGGTTAATAATAACTCAATAGTTCCGGTTTTAATTTCTTCAGCAATTTGTTTCATGGTTAATGCCGGAATGAACAGGAAAAGTGTCCAATAGGCAATTCCAAAGAAAGGTTGCATGGTGGCTCGGTTAATGAAAAAAACATCGCCGTTACCGTACAACCAAGTGAAAAATCCGCTTAAACCTAAAAATACCACAATTAATATATAGGCCATGAGCGAATCGAAGTAGCCTTTCAGCTCTTTCTTGGTAAGAATAAGGATTTGCTTCATGATTTAGTTGTCTTTTGTTAGTTCTCTAAATATGTCTTCAAGGTTCTTTTCAATTGGAGTTAACTGAGTTAAGAACCAGCCGTTTTTAGCGCAAAGATCAAATATGCTTTGGCAAGATGAGCGCTCGGGTGCAGAATGAACTTCATAAAGGTTTTTACCTTCACCTGCAAAGTCTACCAACTCCACATCTGGTAATGCTTTTAATGCCTCAAAAGCTGCATTTCGTTCTGCTCCGGCAATTCCTACTTTTAATACTTCATTTCCTTTTGCTTTGCTTCGTAATTCTTCAGCTGTGCCATCTGCCACAATTTTACCGCGGTTGATGATTAGTACGCGGTCACAGGTGGCTTCCACCTCAGCCAATATGTGTGAACTAAGAATAACCGTTTTTTCTTTCCCAATTTGTTTAATCAATTCACGAATTTCGATGATCTGGTTGGGGTCCAACCCTGTTGTAGGTTCGTCCAATACCAACACTTCCGGATCGTGAATTAAAGCTTGTGCTAAACCAACACGTTGACGGTATCCTTTGGATAGTTCACCAATTTTTTTGTGCTTTTCCAGCGATAAACCGCATATCTGAATCATGTGGTTTACACGCTCCATCAAATGAGCTTTATCCACACCTTGCAGTTCACCTATAAACTTAAGGTAGTCTACAATGCCCATTTCCAGATACAAGGGGTTGTGCTCCGGTAGATATCCAATGTTCTTTTTTACTTCGTTTGGATTCTCCAAAACAGATACTCCACCAACTTTTACATCTCCAGCATTCGGTGAGAGGTAGCAGGTAATGGCTTTCATCGTGGTTGTTTTACCGGCTCCGTTAGGACCCAGAAAACCCAGGATTTCACCCGTCTTTACCTGAAAGGACAGATTGTCCAGTGCTTTTTGAGCACCATAGGTCTTCGTTAGATTCTCTATACTAATGTCCATGGTTATATTTATAATGTTAAATTTTTCGTTGATCAAAAATATAAAAGCAGGGTTTAGCAACAAATAACCAACGAAAGGTTTAAGAAAACTTTAACGGGTGTTAACGGATGTTAATTTCTTCGGGTGGTTAGGATGGTGAGCGTTTATAGATGGCTGTGTCATCATTAAGGGTTGACAATTGATTGGGGTGGTGTTAATTTAGTTCAAAACAATAAAGATGAAGGCACAAACATTTAAGAAGCTTTTACAACAAGTGGAAAAGCTAAATTCAGACCAATTTAGACGCTTGCAAGAGAATCTAAAGTCCATCGAATTATCTAATAAAGTGGCTGCAAATATTGAAACGCCTTATCAAAAAATGCATTGTCCGCATTGTCAAAGTCTGAGAAAACAGCGATGGGGTAAACGAGATGGATTACAAAGGTATCGATGTAAGGATTGCAAGAGAACTTATAATAGTATAAGTAATACTCCACTTTCCAGATTGCGCAAAAAGGAGCAATGGTTAGAGTATTCATCCTGTTTAATTTCAGGTATCAGCATTCGAAAAGCAGCCATTGAATGTGGAGTACACCGCAATACGTCATTTAGGTGGAGGCATCGCTTCCTCGCAAATGCAAAGTCTGTAGCACCTGAAAAGTTGAGTGGTATTGTAGAAGCAGGTGAAACTTATTTTAGAAAATCCGAAAAGGGTAATAAACGGCTTGAAAGGAAACCACGAAAAAGAGGAAGTTACGTATTTCAAAAAGGAACAAGCCACGAGCAAGTATGTGTATTAGTTTGTCGAGACCGTCAAGCTTATACGATTGATTATATTTTTGAAAGCTTCACAGGAGAAAATTTAAGAGCCTATCTGGATGGGAAAGTAAATTCTGATATACTTTTTTGCAGCGATGGTAAATCAACCTATAGGAAATTTATAAAGGAAAAAGGATACCGGCATGGCTGTCTTAACCTGTCTAGAGGAATTCGGAAAATAAAAGATATCGTTCACATCGAAAATGTCGATGCGTATCATAGTGGTTTGAAACAGTGGCTTCAACGCTTTCATGGTGTAGCAACTAAATACTTAGAGAATTATTTATCCTGGTATAGAGAACTTGATGAGTTTGCAGATGTTATTAGGCCTGAAATTCTTTTGTTAAGAGGGAAAGAAGCATCTCGATATAAAGTTCAACCTTTAACAGTTACATAGCATCGAAATTTCATCTGCTTTGGAGGGAATTTCACAAGACACTATATAACTTAGTTAGTGTTTTTTTCAATCGTTAGTTAGTGTATTTCACTAAAAAGCAAATTGTAAACAATCCCTACACAGAACGCTAACAAAAGTATTCCCGAAAACAAATCTATTCGTTTGAGAAATCTTGTATTCAATTTATGTTTGATTTTGTAAGTAACACTACTTAAGGTTAGCCACCAAAGGGAAGATCCTAAAAATACTCCAAGTACTAACAGGCTATTTGAAAAAGTGGTAGAGTTACTGCTATTACCAAGTCCTAGATTTGCAAATACAGCTAAGAAAAATAAAATGGTAACAGGATTGGAAACTACTAAAGCAAAAGTACTGATGTAATCTTTTGAGTAATTTTTATTGCCGATATTGACAGAGTTATTGGATTTTCGATCTGCCAGTATAGTTATTATGCTGAGCTGTAATAAAAGGATAGCTCCAATAATTTGAACCCAAATTTTATGTTCAATCAAAAAGTTTGAAATAACACCTAGCCCAAGAGCAGCAATTAGACCGTACATTAAATCTGCTGTTGCAGCACCTAAGCCGGAAATAATACCGGAGCGAAATCCTTTTTTTACAGTTCTGTTAATACATAAAATTCCAATAGGGCCCACTGGAGCTGCAACCGAAAAACCAAGTATTAAACCTTTGTAAAGGAGAGAAAATTCCATTATTGAGCTTTAATGTGTTTGTGAATGGCTTTGAATAAGGGGCAAGTTGGTTGAATGGTTTCCCCTTTTCTGTATTTCGCAAGTACTTTTACAGATTGCTCTGCCAATAAACGCCGTACCGCTCTGCGTTCACCTTTTATTTTAGGAATGTTTAGATTATCATAAGCCGTTGTTTGATGGCGCATCCAGGCAATAACAGCTTTACCTGCTCTGTCTTCGATGGGTATCATAGAAGTGCGTGCAACCGTTCCACTACCAACAGGAATAGCATGGTCGGTTATCATCTTGGCCATGGCTTTGGCGATAGGAAGATATTGAGGATGAAAATTCAAATATTTCTCTACCTCCGAACAAAATTCAATTTCATATTCATTTTGCTTCTTTTCACGGCGTTGTAATTCGTAAGCTCTTTTTTTTTGATAGTCTTCAGTGTTGCGTGTTGCAGATACCGTTTGTTGAGCTTCATGAATGGTTACTTTGGGAGCCCAAATTCCTTTAGATATTAGGCGTTTACCTTTTTTAACCTGAACCCGCCAATATGTACCCTTTGCCGTTACTTTTCGGGTAACTCCTGCATCTCCTGCAGGTAAAAAGGCCCAATCGGGCGGAGGAATTAGCTTTTCTCCATATTCTCCAACGAGGGTATGGCCAGGTCCTGGACTAACTATGCGCTTATCTTTCACTGTACTGTTTTTAATTGGTACAAAAGTAAGGGATTCTTTTTAAAGGAAGTGTTTGATTTGGAATGTGTAAAAAGATTTATATGTTTTATAATATATCGTATTTGTAGGAGAGCTTGTTTCAAATTGTTACTTTTGAGTATTTAATTGCTTTAAATAGGAAGTTAAGTAGTTTTTTACTGATAGAATAAAAAGAAGGAGGACTAATTATATGGCAGAAGGACTTAAATTTTGGCAGGACGAAGAAAAGACCTGGGATTTTTATTACAAAGAAGGTTTATCGTACCTTAAAACATGTAAGAGCATATCTGTAAACAAGAAGAAGTTTGATAACGAATTTATTTATAACCTGGCAGTATTAGCAGGCGAGCGTCTTGTCTTGGGCTTGTTGTTAAGTTACGACTATATTCCTTCTGCAACCTCATTATCCGGTATGATTCAGGAAGGTAAGGAGTTTTATGAATATGACGATTCTATTTTGGAAGGTGCCAGATTTGTGAATAAATTTCAGTTTTTTTGTTCTTTAGAAGTTGTACCATTGAAAGTTCCGAATGATGAAGAAATTTTAAAACTGGTTGGTTATATGGAAACTATTCAAGCTTTTACCGACAAAAATTTAAATAAGAAATTGGTTTAATTAGCCTTTAGCTTGGTTAGGAAATAGAATTAAATTTGAATTAGCTAAAAAGCCGAACGTTGTAATAATGATTCGGCTTTTTAGTTATAAGTATTTTTCGAAGTAACGATTGAATCATGTGACGATGTGAATACAAAATTTTAGAATGACAGATTTTTTATAAATCACTCTGTGTCTCCATGTCTCTCTAGAAATACTTTTATTCAACTTCTAAAACAACAGGATTCTTCATGATTTGATCATCCAACAAATCAAATTTATCAGACCATTCATTTGCCGTGATAATAAACTGGCATTTAGGCATTCCATCTGCAATTCTTAAGTAAATCGCCTGAGCTTTTTGTTTAAATAAAATGTCGGCATCATCCGCAATCAGCATTTGCAGTTTTGTTAACGGAATACCTGAAATATTGAGTAGTTCATTTATTCTGCGAGGCATCCCTATGACAACATCACAGCCTTCATAGATTTCATCTTTTTGATATTGAATATCACCCTTATCAAACACTATCATGGTGCGCAGTTCATTTCCCGGAATTAATTTATCTAAAATTTTTTCAAATTCATAAGCTTTTTCTTTGGTTTCAACCATAATTAATGCTCGGGGAGCTTCTTCAAAAGGAGCTTTTAAACGCTGAATTACTCCAATTGCTAAAGCAGTTGTTTTTCCCCTACCTTCGGGTGAAATCATGTAGATATCTGTGCCTGATTTGATTTTAGGAACCGATAAGGTTTGAATTTCTTTGGGCTCTTTATCAAAACCCGCGTTTATTATACCCTCGGCTAATATGGGAAGTAACTTTTTTAGTTTCATTCTATCTTATTTTGATGCAAAAGTAATAATTTCTCAATTTTGTATACTTTGATTTATCTGCCAATATTGATTTACAATAATTAAAAACCTAAATATTTTAAGCTCAAAAAATCGCTAAAAAGGAAATCTGTATGTACTTTTGCAGGCTGAAATTTAAAGAAAAGGCTAACTAATGAGTACTGAAGAAATTAAAGAGTACATTGACAGATACATTGATATTCATGCTACCGGTGACAATTTAGAAAAGGGGCTTTCCTTATACAAAACAGGAAAAGTTTCCATGCAATTTTATCAGGATGGCATTGATACATGGGTATTTTCAGTACGAGATGCCAAGAACTATAAAGTTCAAATACGCAACATCAAGCAAAAGTATGCACAATCTACTTGCAACTGCCCTTACATTCATGGAGGTACCTGTATGCATACTGTGGCAGCTTTGCTTTACATCTCTGATATTGATGGAGATGTGGCCAATGCCAATCAAGCCTCTCAAAATTTCGATTCAGACCGTTCTGAATTGGGATATGAACTTAGTGAGTTTCGCTTTATTGCCGATGACCTGATTCGAGAACATTGTGCCACAACTACTTTTAATGAAGTCTATTACCATTTAAATCATTGTAAACTCCTCGCTTTTTCATTGCAAGATGATGCCTTTACCTTTGATCTTCTGTTACAAGATAAGGAACATAAGGTGGTATTTACTTATCAGGATGAAAAAGTATACATTTCTTCATCACCCAAGGTTATTTCGCGTAAACTTACTGTAGCAGAGGCCATTTGTTTGATGAAAATTGCCCGTTCTGCATCACCTGATATTTTTGAGGTAGTTTTCACGCTTAAGATGAAAAATCTTAAAGAGCTTACCATGCAGCAGTATGGTTTAAGTGTAGCCGAAGAGTTCGAAAAGTTTTTTACGCTAGACTTTTGTGAAGAAAAAGGAATTATTGTTGTTGAAAAACCTGAGGCTAAAGGTCTGTTGCCGGTCGAAAATGTTGAAAGCTCTCCATTTATCACCTTTGTAGAAACCGTTGGTAAAGATGCTTTGGCTATGGATCATTTAAAGGCGATTAACAAAGAGCACCGTTCATTGGGATTTGTGATTGCATTTGATGGTTTTAATAACCAATATAAAGACAAACAGAATTTTGAGCGTTTCGAACTGATTCCAATTATCGGTAAACCCAGTAAGGCCAATGATACTTTAAGTACTCACATAACTTTCTATCGTGATAACGAAGATCAATATTTTATTGAAATCTCAAAAAATGCTGCAGAACTTATTCGTTTATCTAAAGAAATTGATAATGCAGATACCCATAAATCATTTTTTAAAGTTCAGCAATTGATTTTAGAATTGTTGGCCAATGAGCCCTTTGTATTTCAGAATATTGGTGATCCTTATGGCTTGAAAAAATCCGATTTAGTACCACTCAAAATGGCTCATAAGTTTTTGGATGCTGTATATGTGATTCGCGAAGATGAGGAATTTGTATTAGCTGAATTAAAACTTAAGTTAGGTCATCATTCGCTTTCGTTTAAGAGCATCAATCAGGAAACGAGTGGTGAGTTTATTTACGATATAAATGGCACTTTTTATACAGCCAAAAACTATAATGTTGCCATGCATATTGCCAATTATAAGGCCAGTATTAAAATGGTAAAAGCTCATAAAAAAGATTTTTTCGAAAGGGTGGTTAAACCTTTGGGCGTTAATTTTGAACTTGAATTTAAAGATGGCATTTATAACGTTGATTCAGTCGAATTAGATTTTGAAAAGAAGCAAATCTTTCTTTCTGAAAAAGAAAATTATTTGATTATTGAGCCTCATGTCGAATACCATCAAGGCGTATCGGTTCATTTAAATACACTTGGTAATGTATTGGTGAGCGATGATGAAAACATTACGGAGTACAAACGCAATTTTGAATTAGAAGATGATTTTGTAAATCTAATTGCAGAAATGCATCAAACTTTTGAGTTGCAAAAAAGTGATAAAAGCTTTTACCTGCATTACAATGAGTTTTCTCAAGATATGTGGTTTTATCGTTTTTTTGATGCATTACAAGCCAATGATATTGAGGTTTATGGTTTAAAGGATCTTAAGAACTTTAAATACTCGCCATATAAAGGCCGTATTCATACACATGTTACATCAGGTGAAGATTGGTTTGAGCTTAAGGTCGACATTTCTTTTGGCGACAATAAAGTGAGCTTGAAAGATATTAAACGTGCGGTACTAAAAAATCAAAAATACATTAAACTAAATGATGGATCTGTAGGTGTATTGCCCAATGAATGGATTCATAAATTAGAAAAATATTTCCGTCATGGAGAAATAAATGATGATGTCATTGAGGTATCTAAACTTCGTTTTTCAATTATTGATGAGTTGTTTGAGAATATCGACGACCTGTCAATCATGAAAGAAGTGATGGAAAAACGTGAGCGTCTGGCTAAGTTTACTCAAATTGAAGAAACAATTGTTCCTGAAGAAATACGTGCAGACTTACGACCTTATCAAAAAGAAGGATTAAATTGGTTAAACTTTCTTGATGAAATGGGCTGGGGTGGTATTTTGGCCGATGATATGGGACTTGGTAAAACTTTGCAGATTCTTACTTTCTTGCAAATGATATTAAAGAAGGATAGCACGACCAACCTTATTGTGGTTCCTACCACATTATTATTTAATTGGGAAAACGAAATTGAAAAATTTGCGCCCAATTTAAAAGCACATTATCACTATGGCATTTCGCGAGTTAAGGACACCAATGATTTTAAAGGCTACGATATCATCTTTACAACTTACGGATTGTTGTTAAGAGATATTGAAATGTTGCGGAAATTTCAGTTTAATTACGTGATTCTGGATGAATCTCAGGCTATTAAAAATCCGGCATCCAGACGATTTAAAGCCGCTAATTTGTTATCTGCAAAAAATCGGATCGCATTATCTGGTACACCCATCGAGAACAGCACATTTGATTTGTATGCGCAAATGAGTTTTGTTAACAAAGGTTTCTTTGGAGGGCCAAATAGTTTTAGGGACAGCTTTTCCAACGCCATTGATAAGGATGGAGATGAAGCGCGTGGTGCTGAACTTCAGCGTTTGATCAATCCTTTTATTCTTCGCAGAACCAAAGAGCGTGTTGCCTCTGAACTACCACCTAAAACAGAAGATGTGATCTTTTGTGAGATGGAAACTGAGCAGCGCAAAGTTTATGATGCTTATCGAAATGAATTTAAAAGTGAATTGCAAAAGGAGATCGAATCCGGTGGTTTGGCTAAAGCCCAGATTAAGGTGTTGGCAGCATTAACACGTTTGCGTCAAATTTGTGATTCTCCACAATTGATAAGAGATGAGAACTTTACGACTACGGATTCTGTGAAAATTCGTGAAATTATCCAGCATATTACCGATAAAACTTCAAAGCATAAGATTCTTATTTTCTCGCAGTTTGTAAAAATGTTGACATTAGTTCGCGAAGAATTAGGAAAGCGCAATATCGCCTATGAATATCTAGACGGACAAAGTTCAACGACTCAAAGATCAAAGTCTGTTGAGAATTTTCAGGAAGATGAAGATCTGCGTGTCTTTTTAATTAGTTTAAAAGCCGGAGGTACCGGATTGAATTTAACCGCTGCCGATTATGTATATATATTGGATCCTTGGTGGAATCCTGCCGTGGAGAATCAGGCTATCGACCGCTGTTATCGTATTGGTCAGGAAAAGAAAGTATTTGCTTACCGCTTGATTTGTAAGAATACTGTCGAAGAAAAAATATTGAAACTGCAATCAAAGAAGAAAAAGATTGCAGGCGATATCGTACAAACGGATGAGAATATTATGAAGAGTCTGGATGTTCAGGATATTCAGGAATTATTTTCTTAAAAAACTTAAGGCTTAATGGATGTGATAATAAATAGTGTTTTGAGAAGAGAAAGTTCGAAACTTGTTTATTATCGCATTCGTCTTTTACTTTTAACCTTGATACTCAATAAGATAAAACGTGGGAAGTAGATTTTAAATTTTAGTAGTCGATAACTTCAGTAATTTTTAAAGGAACAAAAACAGTAGATTGAAAATCTTCGCCAATTTCAATCATGTCCTCGTCATCAGGATCAACATACCAGTTGGCAGTTACTTTATACTCTTTTTGGTAGAGCACTTTCATTTTTCGTAAAATATCCAATATAAATTTAAGGGATCTTGAGTTCAGGTATTCGAAGCGGAAATTAACCGTCGTTGTTTCAGCCGGATTTTGCATGTATTCATCAATCCAATTTAATATTGGATCATAAATATCGCTTGCGTTTTCAGGAAGTGATTTTCCTATCAGTTCAATAACTCCAAAATCAGCATCTAGAATTATTTCCGGAGTTTTTATTGTGCCTTCGCTGTGAACGTTTTTCATTTTAATATGATTTCGTTAGATCAATGCAGGTAATCAAAAATAATCATATTGTTTGAAAAGTGAGAGTTTTGAGAAATAAAAAGGTCAAAAAAATAGCTTAAATCAAAGGGGTATTTTTTCTTGTGTAAGATAAAAGCTTCTATAATACCGGTTTTGTATCTAAACTTACCTTTTTCGATGATTTGATTTGGGATTAATTTAATTCTGCTTTTTCAATAATTCGCATTGGAACTTGAACCATTAATTGATAATCTTCGCCGGCTTCGATCATATCAATGTCTCCATTTTCACAAGTCCAGGTAACAATTACTTTGTTGCCATCCTTATACAGTTGCTCAATTTTTTTGAAAATATCAAGGATGTATTTTGCAGAACTGGTATTAAAATAATCTAAACCAAAATTGACCGTTGTTTGTTCGTGTGGATTAGCCTTATATTGATCCAACCAATCTAGAAGTGGCTGAAATAATAAATCGCAATTTTCAGGAATAACACGTCCTTTAATTTCAATAAGACCTTTGTTAGCATCAAAACTCACGTAAGGAGTTTTACTGGTTGCTTCTTTCGTAATTGTTGTCATTGTTTAGATAGTTAGCTGTTTGGTAAAATGTTATATCATTTCTCAAACAAATATAGAAATCAGTAGAATTGACTTTAACTTTTTTACACTGTTTAACTGTGTTAAGAAATCTTTAAGATGTTAGTGTTGGTTAAGTGTCATTAAATTAGGAGGATATGTGTTTGTTGGGGATTAACATCTATTAGTTTTTGAATTATATTTGTTAATAAAGTTTAAGAATATTTTTTGAGTTTAGTCGAAAGTTAGGTAATTGAGAATATTCTCATTAATTTTGCCACTTAAATATTTAAATGCGTAATGCCGAGACGAAAAAGATTTAGAAAAATTGTAGCACCACCTTCTTTTGATGGCTATAAGCCTTATGGAGCTTCGATAAATAGTAAACAAAGTATAGAATTTTTTTACGAAGAATATGAAGCTATGCGTTTGGCTGATTATGATATGCTCAATCATCAAGAAGCAGCTGAATTAATGGGAGTATCCAGAGCAACATTTGCGCGTATCTACGAAACTGCCCGCAGAAAAATTGCAAAAGCATTTGTAGAGTCACTTGAAATAGTTACAGTTTATGGTAATGCCTGGATGGAAAATGCTTGGTACTCATGTGCCAGTTGTCAGGCAAAATTTACCCTTCCTGAAAATAATGTTAAACAATTATGTCCTCTATGCGGATCGAAAAGCTTTGAATTATTAAACGTGATTCAAAATGAGTAAAACAGTAATTACATGTACTAATGCCGATATGGATTCCTTGTTCGATAAGCGTTTTGGAAGAGCTGGTGCATTTTGTATTTTGAATGAAGATACCGGTCAAATTATTTTTTTGCCCAATCGTTATAAAGAATTAAAAGAATCTGCCGGATTAAGCGTGGTGCAAGAATTGTTACAATTAAATATTACAAAAATCATCAGTGGAGATTTTGGTTCAAGAACAGCAGATCTTTTATTTGAAAACAAAGTTCAGATGGTCTCTCTTGATTATTCTTGTTCCCTTAGTGAAATCTTGGATAAACTGATTTATCGATAATAAATTTTTACGATGTTAAAAGATAGATATACATTAAGAACCGGTTATGGTGAGGTTGATCAGATGGGCTATGTTTATCATGCTAATTATGTAACATATTGCCATCAAGCCAGAACGGAGCTTATGCGGAAATATGGAATAAATGACCAGGTGCTGGAAGCCAATAATTATATGCTTCCGGTCATTTCATTTGAAATAAAATACAAGAAGCCGGCTGGATATGATGATATCTTAACCATTGAAACAAGTATTAGCCAATTTTCCAAAGTGAAAATAAGTTTTGATTTTGTTATTAAAAGCGCAGGAAATGAACTGATTTCCATCGCAAAATCTACCGTTGCATTTGTAGATTTAGAAACACGTATTCCTAAAAAAGCACCTGATTTTGTATTGGATGTTTTACAGGAGTGTTTTCAAAAAGAGATCTTATGCAAATAACTATTTTAACCGAAAATTTTGCCGGAGGTGAATTAGGTGCAGAGCATGGTTTGTCCTACTTGATCGAAGTAAACGAATGTAAGCTACTGTTTGATACCGGTCATAGTGATTTATTTATAAGAAATGCAATAAGCTTAGGGATTAATCTTCAGAATGAAGTTGATGTTGTGGTTTTAAGTCATGGGCATTGGGATCATGGCAATGGATTAAAATTTATAACAGGAAAGGATTTAATTTGCCATCCTGAAGTTTTTATGAAAAGATACCGCATTGGTGATAGAGACCGAATGTTGGGTTTAACTTTTTCGAGAGAAAGTCTTGAAAAAAGGTTTCATCTAATACTTAGTAGAGAACCTTATGAACTGTATCCCAATGTTTTCTTTTTGGGGAGTGTTCCTCGAATTACTGATTTTGAAGCTCTGACGACTAAATTTGAAACCGAAGGTTATGAATTGGATTTTGTTCCGGATGATTCCGGATTGGCGATAGTTGATAATGATGAATTGGTTTTAATCACAGGGTGTGCACATTCCGGTGTTTGTAACATGCTTGAGCATGCTATTGATGTAACAGGTGTTAGTAAAGTTAAAGCAATTATTGGTGGATTTCATTTAAAAAGTAATAACTTTCAAGTCGAACATACTGTTAATTATCTTAAGCAAAAGGATGTGTCTTATGTTTACCCGTCACATTGTACCGGATGGCCGGTGCTTTCACTTTTTCACAAAGAATTTAATAGTGTTTGTTTAAAGACAGGGGATAAAATTGTGTTATAATTTAGATATCAAATAAATGAACAATCAAGTATGTGAAAACCATGAAAAATGTCCAATTTTTTCTGGGGCTCTAAAAGGAAAAGAAATGACTGGTCAGAGTTATCGTAAACAGTTTTGTGAGGCTGGTATGGATGGAAAAAACAAATGTAAGCGCTATATGGTGAAACAAAAGGTAGGAAGCTGTCCGCCTAATCTTTTACCTAATTCTTTAAAAAGTGTAGAGCAAATTATTAATGAATTTAGCATCTAGTTTCAATGCTACTAAATGTTATTGATCAAGTATAAAAACTTAAGAGAAAAGCTATCTGATGAGGATAGCTTTTTATTTATGACATATTAGTCAGATTGATCATTAATTTACATCTACAATAGCAACATCGTAGGGTATTCCTTTACCGGGGTTAATTAATTCTCTCATTTCATTCATTTTTTCGAAGCGCTTGTTGTAGTCTCCCATTTTTTCATAAACGCACGCTTGCCAAAAAAGAATCGCTACTTCTTCAGGTTGATACCTGCTTGCGGCGTTCATATCGAGCAACGAATACCTAAGTTTACGGTTAAATTTCCGTTCTTTCTTTAAAGCTGCGTCATCCGTTGTTTCATCATAAATAATGGCTTTGTGGTATTTGTGAATGCCACTTACCAAGTATTCCTGTGCTTTTTCTTCAAAGGTTTTGTTGTCGGGAATGCCAAAGTAGACATATACTTTTTGTTCCATACCAACTTGTTGACCATTCACTGTACCTGGCGTCCATTTGCCAGAAGTTTTTTTGATGGTTTCAATAACTACACGGTCACAAGTTCTGGAAACTGAATTTTTAATTCTGAAATTACTGGTGGTACCATCAGCGTTTACATCAAAATATGCGATAACAACTCCTTCTTTTAAAAAGTCATAAGCAAATTCCGGAAGATCCATATTTTTCTCAATGAAATTGATTAATGGTGACTTGTTTTGGTTATCACCATATTCATATTCATAATTGAATTGTGGAGGAGTAACTTTGGTCTCCTCTAATTCTCTTGCTTGCCCAAAGGCTAATAGACTAATGAATAACAAGTAGCCTACTGTTATTAGCTTTCTCATGGTTACCAAATTTTGGTTTGCTCAAAATGTACTTATTCTCATATCATACCTTGGTTAAGGGGGTTGAGTAGAAAGCATCTTATCTTTATAAGTGCGGTTTGCTCCATAAAGCTTAATATAAGGTAGAAATGATCCGCGGTCAATGACATAAATATGTCATTTTTGTGAGCTTAGGTCTTGAAAACTTGAGTTTAACCCATTGCTTTGGGCAAACGTAATGACATCAGAAATTTTATGCAGGTTTAATTTTTTAAAAATCGCTCTTCTATGATTGTTTATAGTGTTGAAGCTTCTTTTTAGGGTGCGTGCAATGTCTTTTGTAGTTAGTCCTTTGCATAATAGGTTAAGTACCCTTGCTTCAGAATTAGAAAGTTTCGAAATCTTTAAATTATTCTTAAGCCGCTGTTTTTGTGTTAAATAGAATTCTATTTTTTCAGGTGTGTTAACGAGTTCTTCTTCAATGTGGAAAATGATATTAAGAAGATGAATTTTTCGAGGCTCAATACCTATTCTCAGACTCCGCATGTAACATAGTTTTTCTGAGTGATTCATTCTTACTCGAATTATCATGGATTCTGAGGTTGAAGTTTTGTTGCTTAGCCGGTGAAAAACCTTTTCAATTTCAGAGTATTCATGAGTTGGAAAAAGACTTTTAAACCATCTTTCAGAGTTGTAATGTTTATCTATTGGTAGGCCTAATTCTTGACACAGTTTATTGTTGGTCCAATACAATTGTATTTCAAAAGGAGTCTTTACTTCAAATATTATAATGCAAGCTGGTAGAGTACTTAATAGTTGAGTCAATAAGTGCTCGCTTAACTTATTTAGTTGTTCGGAATCGGCCTTCATGCTTTGCCGTATTTGTATCAGGCATTTATAGGGTTACCTCTTGAATTTAAAAGGTGGTAGCTTTAATGTCAATAGTTTTTTCTATCGAAAAATGGCATTTAGGTACACTGTGAATCTTTTAAGTAGGTGAGAGGATGAATAACAATGTCGAGTTCATGATCATCTCTAAGTTAAAAGCCTTATATTTGCACAAATTTTTCAGAATGGTTTCAATCAATCAATTGACCGTCGATTTTGGCGGATTTTCTTTATTCGATAATATTTCATTTTTAATTAGTCCGAAAGAGCGAATAGGCTTAACCGGAAAAAATGGTGCCGGTAAATCGACCATGCTTAAAATCATTGCCGGTAAACAGCAGCCAACAAGTGGCAATGTTACTGTCCCAAAGGATTTTAAAATTGGCTATTTGCCTCAACACATGAATTATACCGATACACGTACTGTATTGCAAGAGGTGGAGTTAGCTTTTAGTGAGATTAAGGAGTTAGAGAAAAGAATTGAAGATCTTAACTTGGAAGTTGCCGAACGTACTGATTACGAATCCGACGCCTATATGGATCTGATTCAACGTGTCACTGAATTAACGGATCGTCACAGCATGTTAGGCGGAAGTAATAAACAGGGCTTAATTGAATCCACATTACGAGGCTTAGGTTTTGAACGTTCTGATTTTTCCCGAAATACAGGTGAGTTTAGTGGTGGATGGCGCATGCGCATCGAGTTGGCTAAAATCCTGTTAGAACAGCCTGATATTTTCCTTTTAGATGAGCCAACAAACCATTTGGATATCGATTCTATTCAATGGTTAGAGGATTTTTTAAAGACTTATAGTGGTTCGGTGGTAATTATTTCTCACGATAAAGCCTTCTTAGACAATTTAACTAAGCGTACCATTGAAATCTCTTTAGGGAAGATTCATGATTATAAAGCTAATTACTCCAATTATCTCGTTCAACGGAAGGAGCGTTTTGAACAGCAGATGAATGCTTATCGCAATCAGCAAAAGAAGATTGAGGATACCGAGAAGTTTATAGAACGTTTTAGATATAAAGCCACAAAATCGGTTCAGGTTCAGTCTCGCATCAAGCAACTGAATAAGTTGGATCGAATAGAAGTGGATGAGTTTGATAAATCGGCTTTAAATATTAAGTTTCCTCCGGCTCCCCGCTCAGGTAATATTGTAGTAAATGGGGAGAAAGTGAGTAAAAGTTATGGTGATTTAAATGTTCTTTCGGATATTGATTACGTTATAGAAAGAGGTGAAAAACTTGCTTTTGTGGGGCGTAATGGCGAAGGTAAAACAACCATGGCGCGAATGATCATGGGAGAAATTCCTTTTGAAGGAAAACTAAGCCTTGGCCATAATGTTAAGATTGGATATTTTGCCCAGGATCAGGCCGAACGCTTAAATGATGAATTAACCGTTTTTGAAACCATTGATCACATTGCAGTAGGAGAGGTTCGAACAAAAATTCGCGATATTTTAGGGGCGTTTATGTTTGGTGGCGAGAATGTAGATAAAAAGGTGAAGGTATTATCCGGAGGAGAGCGTACGCGATTAGCAATGATTAAGTTATTGCTGGAACCTGTTAACTTGTTAATTCTGGATGAGCCTACCAACCATTTAGATATGCGCTCTAAGGATATTTTAAAACAAGCCTTAAAAGATTTTGATGGCACGGTAATTTTAGTTTCTCACGACCGTGAGTTTTTGGATGGTTTAGTAGATAAAGTTCTTGAGTTTAGGCATAAAAAGATTAAAGAACACATTGGAGGTATTTATGAGTTTCTGGAGAAAAAGAAGATGGAATCTTTAGAAGAGCTCAATAATGTGAAGGTTACATCTAATGAAGATGGGCCTAAAGAAGTATCCAAGAATAAACTTTCTTTTGAAGAGCGGAAAGAAATTAGCCGTCGCCTCAAGAAAGCTGAAAAGAAAGTGGCTAAGTGTGAGGAAAAAATTTCTTACATCGAAGAGAAGTTACAAGAGCTTACCGAAACGATGAACCTTCCTGAAAATGCATCAAACCAGGATCTTTTTGTGATCTATGGAAAAACAGAGAAAGAATTAGAAGAAACCATGGAGAAGTGGGAAGAGTTAAATGCTGAATTGGATGAACTTCATGACGCTAAAAATCAATTGGATTAATTATTTAAATTGATACTCGTTTTTAATTTGCTGATGTGTTAATTTGATAATGAGTAAATTACGAAATTTAAATTGGTGTTGTTTAAGATGATAACACAGCAAAAAGTACAATATTTAAAACGACATACATTAGGGGTAGAAAGAAGATAATAGATAAAGGGTATTTCATGAGTTTTTACAGTGTAATGGCGTGTGTAGAAATACACAAAATTTAGAGTAATTACATCAAAAAAAACTACTTCAGAGACACTTGGGTGCCGAGTGTAAAAGTTTAAAAATAACGTTGTGTCTTCGCGTCTCTGAGTTGAAATAATAAAGTCCAATAGGGGAGTAAATAATTTATCTCTAATAATCTATCTTCTAAATTAGAGCAAAACATGGCAAAAGATCAAAAGGTATTTGGAATTAGAGCAGTATATGAAGCAATTGCTGCGGGAAAAGAAATAGAGAAGGTTTATGTTAAAAAAGGTCTTCAGGGTGAACTTTCGAAAGAGTTGATCGAAGTTATGCGTGAGGCTAAAATACCTTTCCAGTTTGTGCCCATTGAGAAATTAAATAAAATTTCACGCAAGAATCATCAAGGAGTTATCGCAATGGTTTCATCTGTAGTTTATCAGGATATCGACCAGATTATTCCAATGTTGTACGATGAGGGGAAGGACCCATTTATCTTGGTGCTTGATCATGTGACCGATGTGCGTAATTTTGGTGCCATTGCCCGTACTGCAGAATGTGCAGGTGTACATGCTATTGTGATTCCGGATAGAGGTTCATCACCCATTAATGCAGATGCCATTAAAACGTCGGCCGGTGCATTATTAAATATTTCGGTTTGCCGTGTTCGTAGTTTGGAAGAAACGGTTGTGATGTTAAAAAATAGTGGGTTGAAAATTGCAGCAGCCACCGAAAAGGGTGCAAAGCTATACAACGAAGCTAATTTATCCGGACCGGTAGCCATTGTAATGGGTGCAGAGGATAAAGGCATTTCGACAGAGGTCTTAAAGTTAGCAAATACTAAATGTAAGATTCCAATATATGGTGAGATTGAATCTTTAAATGTATCGGTAGCGGCAGGTATATTAATATACGAAGCTGTTAAACAGCGAGGGTAAAAAAAAATAGCCCCTCAAGGTTTTTAAAACTTTGAGGGGCTATTTTTTTATCGGTGATTCGTTTTTCGACTTATCACAAAAAGTTTGTATTGGACATAAACAGAAAATTTATAAGTGTTTCCAGGAAGTAAATTGTATTTAATGAAGTAAGTTATTTTTTTTCTTTTGTTTTTGATTATGTTTGTTAGTATTATTTAAAGCAGAATTGTCTATTTTCACATTATTGTTTAGAATGTTTATTTCAAAATACCCTAAATTTTTTGAGCGTTTTATATTGCTTGTGTTAATATTACTATTGCCCATATTAAGTAGCAATAAAACTCAAGATCCTTCACTAACTCTGCAATTTATATCATTAGCAATAATTTTATTTTGTTCTTTTATTCTATTAAAAAAGGAAGCTTGTATAAATAAGAAGTTTATTCTATTTTCTGCTTTTTATTTAACATTTGTTTTAATGTCAGGTTTTTCTTTTTTTTATACTAACGATATAGGAAAAGCAATTTTTATTTCATCCAAGTCCTTATTGCTTTGGTTTTTATTTGTATCTATCACTTTTATAAGTAATTCGTTTGATTTATTTAAAACTGTTTCCCGTTCGTTTGCATTCTTAGGGTTAGTTATTGTAGTTCCTGCTTTTTATGAATTTTTTGAATTGCTTCATTCAGATAACTTTGTTATTCCGTTAAGTACGTATAGCATAAATTCTATTTTTTCCCATCGAAACCTATTAGCTCAATCTGCTGTTTTGACTTTGCCATTTAGCTGTTATGTCTTTTTTAAAGATGGCAAACCATGGCGTTTGTTGGGAGCTACTTCCATAGTTCTTTCTTTATTACTAATAGTTATCCTTTCGAATAGAGGTGCATGGTTGTCATTGTTGGTTATTTGCATTAGCACTCTGTCTATGGTATTTGTAAAGAAGAAAGCGATTCTGGCTACAAAACGCTTGAGTTTTTTGGTTAGTTTAAGTTTTCTCTCAGTTCTTTTGGGATATGGCGTAATGATGAAGTATTCAGAAGATTCTAGTTTTACAACTCATGCAGTAGAATCTTTCGATACCCACAAAGGCTCAACTAAAGATCGTTTAGAATTGTGGAAACGCACGTATGCCTTGATTAAGGAATCTCCTGTATATGGAGTTGGCCTAGGTCAATGGAATATTGAAATGCTTAAATATAATAACATTGGTATTGCCTCAGAAGATGATAATACGATATTTTATCAACGACCGCATAATGATTTTTTGTGGGTAGCTTCTGAACAAGGGATACCAGTGGCTATCTTATATTTGTTCTTGTTTGTTGCCATGCTAGTTTTTATGCTTAAACTGTATTTTAAGCTTACAGATAGCAAACTGAAGAGTCAATTATTAGTTTATGTAGCGATAACATTAGCTTATTTAGTTTTTGCAAATCTTAGTTTCCCTAAAGAAAGATTTATTCACAATATTGTATTAATGATCTGTTGGGCATCTTTCTTTAGAACCAATATCCAAGAAGCTGATAATACTAAGGTTATCAATCTCACGAGATTTAAGGTTGTTTCTATCATTGTTTTATTAGGAGTTGTTATTTTCGGATTAAAGCGTTATAGTTATGAGAAGGCTGCATTTAAAGCAAGTGTTTTAATGAATCAATCTGATTATGAAGGGTGTATTCGAACAGTGAAAAAGGCCGATTCATATTTATATAAAGTTGATGCTACATCCACACCATTAGCCTGGTATGCTGCCTTATCTGCGTATAAATTGAAGGAGTATAGAATGGCAGAAAAATATTTTGAAAGGGCATTGGAGTTTAATCCATATCATACTTATGTATTAAATGATTATGCCAGTACGCTAATGGCACTTGGTAAAAAGGATAAGGCACAAATAGCTTATGAGAAGGCTATAAGGCTATCTCCAAATTTTCTTGATCCAAAATTAAATATAATTGCTTTGTATTTTAACAGTGGAAATATCGACAGAGCATTTAGTATATTAAAAACAATATCGGTAGAGGAAACTTCGGCCAGATACCAGAAAACTTTTAGAGTTGTATTGGGAAAGATTATTAACAATGAATCCCTTAAGGATAATCTGACTACAACAGATGTTCTTTTTCTAAATAAATGTTTTAGTGATGCAGTTTTTTTTAAGGAGTTAGTGAAAACTATCATAGAAAGAGATTTAGCTCCTAATGAAATTATAGATCATATTTTAAAATTCAACAATAATTCAAAACCCATTTAATCATGAACAAATTATTTACTAGAGTATTAATTTTTATTGGCCTGTTGGTGACCTGTACCGTTCAGGCAAACACCCCGGCAATAGTTTCTGTCGATCCAGGGGCGGTAGAACAAGGCAAACTACTGGAGTTTACCGTAACTGGTGAAAATACAGATTTTTCTCAAGGTACAAATTTTATAAAGTTTGTGCAGGGATCAAATGCGACTATAGAGGTTCGAAAGGTTGTTTATAGTTCAATGCCAGAACAATTAGATTTTAGTTTTGCTTTTACACGCAACACTCCACTTGGAAATTATGATTTATCAATTTATAATACAACTAGTGGGCAAACACTTATTAAAAATGATGCTGTAATCCTAAATGAATCATCTACACCGGTAAGTATTGAAAGTATAATGCCTACCTCGTCTAAGCAAGGAGAACAAGTCTCAATGACTATAAAGTGTAAGAATACATCATTTGCAAATGAAGATATTATTAGAACTGTGTATTTGTATAATTCCACAAAGAGAATATACTATAGTTCAATTGATTTCGTGGACTCAGTAACCATTGTTGCTAATTTTAATTTGGATTACACCCATGTGATAGGTAACTATAACATGGCAGTTGAAAATGAAATTGATGGAAAGATATTTTTAGAAAATGCATTTGAATTGAAAGTTGGGGATAATGTTCCTACAATTGTTTCAGTTGAGCCGGGGGAAGTTGAGCAAGGCAAACTTTTAGATTTTACTGTTACCGGTGAAAATACAAATTTCACACAAGGCACTAATGTTGTGCAGTTTTCTCAAGGTTCAAATGTGGTTATAACGGTAAATGAATACCTGAATAGCGATGATTCACTCAAAATGGAATTTAGCCACATCTTTAATCAAGATATGCCAAGTGGGTATTATGATCTGTCAGTTTTAAATTGGACGGGATATGCGACCGTTGTTAAAAGCAATGCTGTATTTGTAAAAGAGGATGTGACTCCGCCAAGTATAGTAAATTCAGCTCCTACTTCTGCTGTACAAGGCAATCAAGTTTCAATTACTATAAAAGGTCAGAATACGAATTTCGGTTCATTAGGAAGTGATGTTTATTTGTCTAATTCATCAAATAGAATTTATAGTATTCAGCGTGATTTTGTGGATTCAACAACGATCGTTTCTACTTTTGAGTTAAAATATTCGCATGCAGTAGGTAAGTATGATTTGGTTGTTTATAATCGTTTGGATGGTACTTTAATTCTCAAAGATGCATTTGAATTAAACGAAGGAGTTGATTCTCCAAAAATATTAAGTGTAGAACCAGGAGTTGTTCATGCAGGAGACTTTTTGGAATATACTGTAACCGGTGAAAATTTTGATTTTTCCCAAGGAACAAATGTTATTTCTTTTAGGCAAGGAACATCTTTTAGTATTGATGTGAATTCATCAGTTTATAGTCATGGAGGAGAAAAGTTGAATTTCTCTTTTGCATTTCCAGAGGATTATCCATCAGGAAGGTATGATCTTGCAATTTTTAATACTGAGAGTTCTACAGAAATTGTTAAAGAATATGCAGTTTTGGTTACTCAGGATAGTATTGCAAATACAGAAGCTTCCATTGTTTCAGTAACACCTGGTGAGCTTCAACAAGGCAAACTATTGGATTTTACCGTAACCGGAGCAAATACTAACTTTACGCAAGGCACTCATGTGATTTCGTTTAAGCAAGGTTCCAATGTGTCGTTAAGTGTTGAAGGATATGGTAATGTAGTTAATGATTCTGTATTGACATTTAATTATGCCTTTCCATCTGATCAACCAAGTGGATATTATGATCTTTGCATCTTCGATCTTGTTAGCAAATATTCCTTGATAAAAGAATATGCTTTTTGGGTTCGAAAAGATAGTTTAGTAAGTACTCAAGCTTCCATTGTTTCAGTAACACCTGAAGAGCTTCAACAAGGCAAACTATTGGATTTTACCGTAACCGGAGAGAATACTAATTTTTCGCAAGGCACTCATGTGATTTCGTTTAAGCAAGGTTCCAATGTGTCGTTAAGTGTTGAAGGATATGGCCATGTTGTTAATGATTCTGTATTGACATTTAATTATGCTTTCCCAACAGATCAACCAAGTGGATATTATGATCTTTGCATCTTCGATCTTGTTAGCAAAGATTCCTTGATGAAAGAATATGCGTTTTTGGTTCGAAACGATAGTATTGTAAGCCCTCAAGCTTCCATTGTTTCAGTAACACCTGAAGAGCTTCAACAAGGCAAACTATTGGATTTTACCGTAACCGGAGAGAATACCAACTTTACGCAAGGCACTCATGTGATTTCGTTTAAGCAAGGTTCCAATGTGTCGTTAAGTGTTGAAGGATATGGCCATATTGTTAATGATTCTGTATTGACATTTAATTATGCTTTCCCAACAGATCAACCAAATGGATATTATGATCTATGTATCTTCGATCTAGTTAGCAAAGATTCTTTAATACAAGAAAATGCAGTTGAAGTGTTAGAAAAAGAAATTATACTTCCTGCTTCTATACTTTCTGTAGAGCCGGGTGTTGCATATCAAGCTGAAGAACTAGAAATAACCGTGACTGGTGAGAATGTATATTTTTCTGGAGGAACCAATATTATAACCTTTAGACAAGGTACTTCAAACATTGCAAGCTCTTCAATTTATGCTTTTAGTTCAAATCCAGATGTGCTCACGTTTAAGTATATTTTTGATGCTGATATGCCGGTCGGAACTTATGATATTGAGATATCTAATGGTACTTTTGGTGGTCTTAGAAAGGATTCTGTACTTACTCTAAGACCAGATAGAGTTGGTAGTATAGCAAATGTTACGCCCGATAAAGCTTTACAAGGAAGACCTGTTAAATTAGCTATTACCGGAGTTGATACGAATTTTGGAGTTGGGTCTTATCTAACATCTGTAGCATTAACTAATGGCGGAGATAATATTTATCCGGATTATGTGAATGTAATAGATAATTTAACCTTGGAAGCTCAGTTTTATTTGAGTAGTGAACAAATGGCCGGGTTCTATGATTTAGAAGTCTCTAATAGCTTAGATGGAGAAATTATAATTGCCAATGCTTTTGAAGTAATTGAAGATTTGGAGGCAAAGAAAATTACAACCATTTCAAGCGAAGAGGAGGTGATGAATGGTATTGTTGAGTTGATTGTTGATGTAGAGAACGTCGATTTAACTCAAGGAGAAAATACAGTAACATTAGTTTATCAAGGAAGTGTAAAAGTGGCTTTTGAGGTGATTGTTATTGATTCAAATACATTGAAAGCAAGATTTAATTTTGGTGATGAGTACTTATTAAAAGCTTTTAGTGATTTACCTGAAGGTATGTATTCTTTAATGATCTCCAATTCTTCATTTGATCCTGAAAATGAAGAGAACCAAACCATCGTGATTCCTAATGTGATCTACATGAGGAATGATGTGATTACTGAAGTTGTTGATAATGAATCTAGAAAATTAGGATTCTATCCAAATCCGGCAACAAATGTTGTGAATTTAACAGCAGCATGTGACTTCGTTCAAATTGTTACTTTAGAAGGAATTGTGGTTGCAGAAGCAATAAGTTCTTCAAGTATTAATGTATCTGATTTATCATCCGGGTTATATCTTATTAAGATGATTAAAGATGATGAAAAGGTTATTGAAAAGATAATAATCGAATAAGGAATATAAGATTACTGGTCATAATAGCCCCTCAAGGTTTTTAAAACTTTGAGGGGCTATTTTTTTAATTTATTCATTATCTTCTTCTAAAGCCATTACTTTTCCACCAACACTAACATTAAATTCCAGTTCGTTGGGTTCATCCACATAAAGTATTTTGGCTCCTGAAGACGCATTTGCCACAAGCTTCTTTGAAACATTTAGTTCAATACGTGCTCCAACATTCCCTTTGGCATTGGCATTTTCGCTTTGTAATTCAGGAGCTAAGTATTTTCCACCTGTATTTGCGGTGATCACTTGTGTTTTACATGCTCCATTTAATTCTATTCTGGAAGCATTTACGGTGGCTTCAATTTCTTTGGCATCTACTTCCAAAACGATGTTTGAATCTGAACCGGCGAAAAGTGTGAGTTTATCTGCATAAATAGTATTTCGTGCTTCAATGCTGGCACCGGTGACCGTTTCTATTTCATTTAACTGCTTGTAATTAACATACACCATTAAAGACATGTCTTTGTGCATGCGAGTTTTAATTTTGATGGTCAATTTTTTACCACTCAGTTCAGTAATTACATCCGCCGGATCGCCGTTTTTAATATGAATTTCAATGTACTCGTCCTTACTTTCTTCCAAGGTAACGTTAATTCCCTTTGAGGCTCTTACTTGATTAAAACCTTTGATTTCTCTTTTTTCAACCGTTACATTATCTGCTGCAACTTCATGGTCGGTACTGCCGGCTTTTAATACATCTTGCGCTGAAATCTGTGAGGATAAAAAGGCCAGGAAACTAAAGAAAATTAATTGCTTCATGATGATTTGTTTTTAATGGATGCGATTATCAAAAAATATGCCATGTAACACTTATGTGCTAATGAATTGATGTGTAAATGTGCCAATGAAAACGTTTTAGGTATACCTTTTTTAGATAAGTTTTACCGGTTATAAGATATAGCAAAAGGCTAGTGGCTCGTTTAGTATTTTTAATTAAACAATTCCTTTACTTCATTATCAGTTAGGTTTTTTAGCGGATTGTCAGTCGTTATAAAAGTATCCGCTAATTCAGTTTTCTTTTCTTGCAGTTTGGCAATTTTCTCTTCGATGGTATCGGTTGAAATGAAACGATAAACGAATACATTCTTGGTTTGCCCAATGCGGTGAGCCCGGTTAATGGCCTGCGCTTCAGCAGCCGGATTCCACCACGGATTAAGCATAAATACATAATCGGCTTCGATGAGGTTGAGCCCAACTCCTCCGGCCTTAAGAGAGATCAAGAATACTTTACATTCTTCGTCTTGAGTAAATTGGTTAATCATCTTTTCACGGTCTTGAGTAGTTCCGGTTAAGATAGAGTATTTCTGTTTTTTCTTCTTTAAGTCTTTTTCAAGGAGGTGTAAATCTTTGACAAAGGAGGAGAAGATCAAAACTTTATGATTTTCGCTGATGATGTTATTCAGGTTCTCAAAAATCTGTTCGTATTTACCGGATGAACCCTTGTAATCTTCATCTACAAATACCGGGTGATTGGCGATTTGTCTTAGTTTTGTTAATGCCTGAAGTGCCATGATGGCATTTTTGTTAACACCTGTTTCTTCAATTGCTTTTAACAGAGCATTTCGAACACCCGACTTTTCTTTTTCGTAAAACTTGGCTTGTTCCTTTGTCATGTCGCAATACAAAACTTGTTCCGTGATTGGCGGAAGTTCTGTTGCTACCATGTCTTTAGTTCTGCGAAGAATAAATGGACCGATGAGCTGTTTTAGTTTTGCTGCTTTTTCTTTGTTTTTCTGTTTCTCGATAGGCGTTACATAATGATTTTTAAAGAAGTTGAGCGAACCTAAAAGACCATTGTTTACAAAGTTCATTTGTGCCCAAAGGTCAGTTAATGAGTTTTCGATGGGCGTACCGGTTAATGCTAAAAAGTGATTTGCTTTTAATGAACTTATGGCTTGATAAATCTTTGAAGTCGGATTTTTAATGTTTTGGCTTTCATCCAAGATGATGTGGTTAAATTGGTAGGAACCTAAAAAATCAACATCGTTTCGAGCAATACCGTAGCTGGTTAATACCACATGATAGTGCCTGATGATCTTTCCAATTTCTTTCGACTTTAAGCGTTTAGCTCCGGTATAAATATATGTTTTAAGGTGAGGTGCGAATTTTTTAATCTCGTTTACCCAGTTATGCACCAGTGAGGTAGGCATCACAATTAAGGAAGCTGCCTTTTGTGATGTGTTAAAACCGGAAACTGGTGAATCGAAAAGGCTGAGTTGTTGTCCGTTTTCAACCTTTATAGCGTTGGTTTCTTCAACATTGTATTCGGTGGTTAGTAACGAAATGGTTTGGATGGTTTTACCTAATCCCATGTCATCAGCCAATACACCGCCAAAATTGTTTTCCTTCAAAAGGTACATCCATGAGAATCCTTCTGTTTGATAAGGGCGCAGAGTAGCCTTTAAGTTTTGAGGTGTGTCTAATTTTGGAACTGCCTCAAAGCTATTGAGGTTATCAATGCCGGCTTTCCAATCGATGGCTTCCTTTTCTTGATTTTCGTTAAGCAGGTTAAAGTGAATCTTATCAAGTTTGAGTTTGTCATCTTCTACCTTAGCGAAATGCATGAGCTCAGAATATTTTGTTAACCATTCTTGTGGAATGATGAAGATCTCTCCGTTTGGTAATCTGTACTCGCTTTTTTGTAGGAGAATATTTCTTCTGAGTTTATGAAAAGGAAAAGTGAAGTCATCTGTTTCAATGATCATCTGAAGATCAAACCAGTCATTTACTTCTTCGTAAGAAAAAGTGAGGTTGATTTTGCCGGTGTAATAAGTATCTTCCTTGCTATTTTGAATAATTTTAAAGCCTTCCTTTCTAAGTTTCTGTTCGTTTTTATTAAGCCATTCGATGATGTTCACAATAGACTTGTCTTCCAACTTAGGCAAGTAATGCGAAGGACCGGTTTGTTTTAATCCGTGATCGATAAGAAAATGCTTAAAATGAGCTTCTTTCTCCAGGTCTCTTTTTAATCGATAGAAAGTATATTGTCCTTTTTTCTCTTCAAGACTAGCGTAGACTTTTGCTGTATCTCCCGACAAATACTCATCTTTGCCATATTTAAATTTTAGGGTAAAAACAGGTTCGTGAGCCAAATCCCGTTCTAGATGTAAGCAAGCTGTTAAATCGGTCGCTTTATCTATAAGTTCAAATCCATTAGCTTTAACCCGGTGATTTTTTACACAATTAAGAACAAAGGATTTCATGTAGGTAGGTACGCTTCTGGCCGGTACCATAACCGAATGTTTATTTACAAAAGGACGAAACTTTTTACTATCGATGTTTTGAAATCTGAACAAACGGTTTCCGATTAACAGATTTGCCGGATTAATGGTTATCTCAATTACTTCACGGTTTAGTAACCTGATTTCTTTATTTCCGGTAGAAATTTGAAGCGAGTAATTCAGGCCTTCGTTGGTGAGTTCAAAAACAAAGTTGGTTTGGTCGTAAATAGGGCTCATTCTTACCCTGTCCGAAGGATATATGTGGCTGAATTTTCCTCCTTTATTGAAGATAGGGGTTTCATCAATAGAAGCAATTTCGAATGCAGCATGAATAGCTTTTTCTATTTTAGGACGAATGTGTTTATCAAAAAAGTTGGGTTCAAGTTGATCTAAAAACTCCTTAACAGATTTTTGTTTTCCAAAGATTTTATGAAGTTTTTGGTCCGTAATGCCATCTAATATTGAAATGACTTCTTCTTGAGATTTAGTAAATGAGTAAGACTCGTTTTTTACATGATTCAGGTGTATTTGCTCAATTAATTTGATGTGCATATCACCATTCATTTCAACCATGTAAGGGATGAGTATCCAACCTAACTTCTTCTTCTCCGTTAATAATAAAATGAACTGCTCCATGCGAAACCAAATCTGTATTTTTAGACTTCTGTAAATTTTTAGAAACCCACAAAGATAAATTATATGGTAAAAGTATGTGGTATGATGTAGGAAGGAATTTGATAAATTCTAGTATTACTGAACTGTTGAGGTGTTTTTTTGTAGAAGTGCTAAGTTGTAGAATTGGCTTATTTTAGAGTTGTTTCTGAGTGGAGTAGGCCATGATTGAATGGAAGTCTAAGAAATCAAATTATACTATTAAAGAAGAAGCTATTTAGTTTTTTTGTTGCGATTTTTAAAGAAGTTTTTGAACAAAAATTAAGGTATTTGGTCTTTAGAGTGATACATTTAACAGCTGTGATAATTTGATTTGAGTGTAATACTGGGATTAAGATAAAGTCTTGATACATCCACTCATATCTTGATACTAAAAGAAGATGAAACACTTAATAATATACGCACACCCGTCGATCAACAGTTTTAGCTTTAAGTTAAAAGACGCCATAATTAATCAAATCAAAAAGCGGGGCGAAGAACTAGTTTTGAGGGATTTATACGAATTGGATTTCGATCCTGTTTTACGTCCTGGTGATTTAGGTCAATTAAAAAAGGGAGTTACTCCACCTGAAATTCTTGCAGAACAGGAATATTTGAAAGATGCCGATATGATTTCGATAATCTATCCATTATGGTGGGCGGGATTTCCTGCCATCCTGAAAGGTTGGATCGATAAAGTTTTGGCTTATGGCTTTGCCTACGAAATGTCGAAGGACGGCATTGTGGGAAAATTAAAAGGCAAGCGTGTTAGCCTATACACCTCCATGGGCAACAGTCTGGAGCAATATGAAGAAAAGAACCTTCTAGAGGCTTTTAAGCAAATTCATGGGGAAGAGATATTTGAATTTTGTGGGATGGAGGTTTCGATCCATAAGTTCTTTCCACAAATTCCGGATGCATCAGAAGATGTGATTAAGCAACACATTGATGAAAGTATCGAAGAGTTTAAAGAGATGTGCGATAACCTTTAAGTTGCTCTTTTAGTGATTAAGGTTTAAATGATTAATTTATAAATGATGTGCAAATGAGCTCATTTGCACATTTTTTATTCTTTTATGATACTTAATTTTAGATGTATTGGTTTTCCTTGTTGTTAATATTCAAGCAATATTATGGGAATTAGTATCTTGTTACATTTTTCTATTCAAGCCTGTGGATCTGAAGTATCAATCTAATGTTTAGGGACAAGGTCAATAATCTTTAAAGTTTAGCTACTTAATTCTAAGGTCATATTTCAAAATTCGACTTTCTAAAAGAATATTTCATTGAACATTATAATTTTTCTATTTTTGCACGGAATTTTAATAAACCGTTAAAATAATGTTTGAGAATCTTAGTGAAAAGCTCGAGCGGTCATTTAAGCTTTTAAAAGGTGAAAGCAAAATAACCGAACTAAATATTGCCGAAACAGTAAAAGATATTCGTCGCGCCCTCTTGGATGCCGATGTTAACTACAAAACTGCCAAGGACTTTACCGAATCGGTAAAAGAAAAGGCAATGGGTCAAAATGTATTGACCGCTGTTAAGCCCGGTGAGATGATGACTAAACTGGTTCATGATGAATTAGTTGCCTTAATGGGAGGTGCATCTGCCGATATTAATATTAAAAAATCACCATCCATCATATTAATTGCAGGTCTTCAAGGATCGGGTAAAACTACCTTTACCGGTAAACTTGCAAACTTATTAAAAACAAAACGCAGCAAGAATCCATTATTGATTGCAGGTGACGTTTACCGCCCTGCTGCGATTAACCAGCTACAAGTTCTAGGTGAGCAAATTGGTGCACCTGTTTACACCGTAGAAGGCGAGAAAGATCCTGTTAAAATTGCTTTAGATGGTATCAAGCATGGTAAAGCCAATGCACATGATGTAATCATTGTCGATACTGCCGGTCGTTTAGCCATTGATGAGCAGATGATGGATGAAATTGCAGCCATCAAAAAGGCGGTTAATCCGGATGAGATTCTTTTTGTGGTGGACTCCATGACTGGTCAGGATGCCGTTAATACAGCTAAAGAGTTTAATGATCGTTTAGACTTTGATGGGGTTGTTCTTACCAAGCTTGATGGAGATACACGCGGAGGTGCCGCATTATCTATCCGTAGTGTGGTAGAGAAGCCAATTAAATTTGTGGGTACCGGTGAGAAATTAGAAGCGCTTGATGTGTTCCACCCAAGCCGTATGGCCGACCGTATTTTAGGGATGGGTGATATCGTATCACTTGTAGAGCGTGCACAAGAGCAATTTGATGAGCAAGAAGCGCGTAAGCTTCAAAAGAAAATTGCTAAAAACCAGTTTGGTTTTGATGATTTCTTAAAGCAAATTCAGCAGATTAAAAAGATGGGTAACCTGAAAGATCTTGCAGGTATGATCCCGGGAATGGGTAAAATGATGAAAGACATCGACATTGATGATGATGCCTTTAAAGGAATTGAAGCCATCATTTATTCAATGACACCGGAAGAACGTTCAAATCCAGCCCTTATTAATGGTTCACGTAAAAAACGTATTGCAGTAGGTAGTGGATCGTCTGTACAAGAAGTTAATCGATTGTTAAAGCAATTTGACGATACGCGTAAGGTGATGAAAATGATGTCATCAGGTAATAACATGAAAAAGATGATGTCCAAAATGCCAATGGGGCGTCGCTAAGAATATCAGGAAGGAGAGTATGTGCTCTCCTTCTTTATTTATATAAACAGCTTCTAGTTGCTTGCTGCAGGTCGCTAGATGAACGAATTAAATGCAGCATATTCATAAACTTCGGATTCCCCACGATAACTATCGAGGCTCCGAACTTCAAACTTGAATAACATGCAACTAATAGACGGGAAAGTAACTTCGCAAGAAGTGCGTAAAGAAATTGCTGCCGAGGTGGAACAAATTATTGCTGCAGGAGGTAAAAAACCTCACTTGGCTGCTATTTTGGTGGGTCATGATGGTGGTAGCGAATCTTATGTGGCAGGAAAAATGAAAGCCTGTGAAGAAGTTGGTTTTAAATCCTCTTTAATTCGTTTTGAAGATGATGTAACCGAAGAAGAGCTTTTAAATAAAGTGGACGAATTGAATAATGATCCCGATATCGACGGATTTATTGTACAATTACCACTTCCAAAACACATTGACGAAGAAAAAGTAAATGCCAACATCGATCCTAAAAAAGATGTGGATGGTTTTCATCCTGTAAATGTAGGACGTATGGCAATTGGAATGCCCGCTTTTATTTCTGCAACTCCACAAGGAATTATGACCTTATTATCGCGATATAACATCGAAACATCAGGTAAAAATGTGGTCGTAATTGGTCGTAGTAATATTGTTGGTCGTCCGATGAGCATTTTACTTTCACAAAAGGGAAATCCTGGTGATGCCACCGTAACAGTAGCTCACAGCCGTACAGCTAACTTAAAAGAGCTTTGTTTGCAGGCTGATATCATTGTTGCAGCCATTGGTTCTCCCGGTTTTGTAAAAGGAGATATGGTAAAAGAAGGCGCAGTTGTGATTGATGTAGGTACTACTCGTGTTCCGGCCACTGATACCAAATCAGGTTGGAGATTAAAAGGTGATGTTTTATTTGATGAAGTAGCACCAAAGTGTTCTTTCATTACACCTGTTCCGGGTGGAGTGGGGCCAATGACGATTACATCATTAATCATCAATACTTTGAAGTCAGCAAAGAAAGAGATTTATCAATAGTGAAGTTAACCTTCAAGATTTTATAATCTTAAAGGTTTGATATAAAATTTAAAAACCCGGATTTTTTTGAATCCGGGTTTTCTTTATTTAATAATACGTATATCCGTTAATACTCATAATTATTTCAACACAGAGACAGGGAGATACCAAGTTTTTTTATTTTGAAATTATAAAACTCTGTGTCTCAGAGTCTCTGTGTTGATGTTTTTTAACCTTATGCCAATCACGTTGGTATTATGCATAATTGCGGACATTCTGATTTAATAACAATTGTTTTTTATGCAAGTGTTGGGTAAAGAGGGCATTGATTATTGAAAAATATCCTTTAGATCAATTTGTAAGCCGGGGAAAGTCTTCACCTTTATTTGATCTTGTTCGGAAAATTTTTGGAGTAACTGATATTTGCCTTTCTTATCTAAAAGAAAGATATCCACAATTTTATTGAGAGGATCAATAATCCAGTACTCTTTCACCTTATGCTCTTCATAAAGTCGAAATTTATCATTAATATCTTTAGCAGCTGTTGAAGGAGATAAGATTTCTACAATAAGATCAGGAGCACCATTGCATCCTTTATCGTCGATTTTGTTTGTATCGCAAACTATACAGATATCTGGCTGTACAACTGTATAGGGGTTTATGTCATTTTTATGGTTAGGGAAACGAACATCAAAAGGAGCTAAAAAAGGAATGCATGTTTTACTTTTTAGAAAGGTTGCAAAACAAACAAATAGATCACCTAAAATAAGCTGGTGCTTAGGAGTTGGAGCAGGAGACATCTTAAAAATCTTACCTTTTATTAGTTCAACTCGCTCTTTAAATTGCCATTTAAGGTAATCGGCATAAGCATATAGTTTTTCTGTATCGAGAAGAGAGAAATCTTCGACAATATCTGCTTTTGTGTAGTATATAGCAGCTGGTTCTTTTACTACGTGTTTTTCTTCTTCTTGCTTATACATACTACAAAATTATTAATTCTTCTCCGGTTTTTCAAGTGTAGTTTGCAATTTGGATCGAAGGCGATTTCTTTTCCAACAGTTGTGTTTTAACCATTTTATCAAGAAAAAAAGATTGGTAATGCAATTTTTGGCATTTTAAGGAAATCTACTGCACGTTGGTTTGGCTAAGCGATTTCAAAAAAAGCGATATGCTCGAAGCCGTTAGGATTAAAAAAATAATTCCAATAATTAAAAAGGCTTCATTAAGGGAATAGGTGTCGGTTAAATAACCAAAAAGCGGGGCCAAAATTGCAAAGTTCGTTCTGATTAATAAGCTTCTTAAGGAAAGTACAGTAGCGCGCATATCTGAACTTGTAATGCGGTTTATGTAATCTTTTAATATTGGAGTAGCTATTCCTCTGGAAAAATAAAAAACAAAAAACAGAGGTAGGCACCACAAGGAATGAGTAAAGCCTACTGTTATGTATATGAGAGTGATAATTAGGGTGGTTAACCACACTGTTGCTTTGGGTTGTAAGCGTTGCTCAATTCTGTAAGCATATAGGGTAGTCATGCCAACGGTTAGGTTAAGTATCGTACTTGTTATTCCAATGTGTACTTCACTAAAGTTAAGGTTACTTAGGTATACCGGGTAAATCCAAGCCATGGTTAAAGTAGCAGAACCAATTACTGAGGAATAAATGATGTTATAGCGTAAGCTTTTGTTTTTCAATAACGCAAATTTTATTACATACCAGATATCTGCCCAGCCGGCTTTAGCATTGCGAGTGATGAGCCTTGGTTCTTTTAACATAAATGCTGCCGGAATAGCAATAAAAGCAATTCCTGTTTGAAAATAGAAAGGCGTTCGCAAGCTGATTTCAGCTAATGCTCCTCCTAAGAAACCGGCTATGGCTTCACTAAAATTCCCTACTGAAAAGTTGCGTCCTTCTAATTTTAGGTAATCGTTCTCCCGGCCATCAGCTTTTAAGCTGTCGTACAATAAAGCAGAGTCAGATCCGGAAATGAAACTTTGACCTATGCCCAAAATAAATTCTGCTGCCATGAACGCATAAAAGCCAGAGAAGGCAGAATAAATGGCAAAGCCTGCTGTTCCTAAAACACTGCCAATGAGGAGTGTTTTTTTGCGGCCGAGAATATCAGCAGCGTAACCGGATGGTATTTCAAAAATAACAATCGCAATACTGTAAAATGCTTTTAACTGGAAGGATTCTTCAGCAGTAAAACCTAAGTCGTGATAAAATAACATCAAGATAGGCATGGTCAGCATGAACCACTTAGCTATTTTAATGAAGTAAAGTTTATATATGTTGCCGCTGTACATTCTCTGGTCGCTATTCAAGAGCGCTGCAAAAGTAGTTAATAGAACTTAGTATCCAATTTGCAGAGGATTAAATTAGAAATGTACGAATGGATTTAGGTGTAAAATCAATTCGGATATTATATATTCGTGTTCTAAAAAATAAAACATATACTAATGAAAAGTACAGCAGTTGGTTTTTCAAAGGCTTGGATGTTTATTGCCTTTTTTATTTTTATTGTGATCGAATTATTTCTTGGCGGTTTAGTGGGCGAAATAGTTGTGGGTAGGTATATGTCTATTCATCTCCGTTTTATGATGCAAGGATTGCTAAACTTAGTGAGTTTCTTTTTAGGAGGATTGTTAATCGGCGTTTTTTCACCCGGAATTAGAATTTACGAACCTGCAGCCGGTGCCGCATTGTCGGTAGCTACCATGTTGTTACTTACTTTTTTTACACCCTATTCATTTCTTCATTTTAGCATGACAAAATTAGTTGTTGGTGGTGGGATTGCTTTCTTTTTGGCTTTATCTGGTGCTAAAATGGGGGAGCGTTTAACAGGGAATCTAAAATGGAAATCCAATTAAAATATCCAAAAAATCAAAATAAGTAAATTAGGAATCTGCTCAAAAAATAAACATGAAAAAAGGTGACCGAAATTCGATCACCTTTTTCAATATCATGCGGCTAATTAATCATTAACCATTTATCATTAATGATTAGTGCACACGTGCAATTTCTCCATGCATGGTTAAATCAAGGCCTTGTTCCTGATCTAATTCAGATACTTTAACCGTAATGAATTTGTTGATTAACACAAGCATTCCCCAGGTAAATGCACTTGCCCAAACGATGGCTAACAATAAAGCAACTAATTCTTTACCTAGTAACTCAAAACCACCTCCGTTTAATAAACCATTTGGAGCTGCAGCATTAATTTCCTTAGTTGCGAAGATACCAAGTAATATGGTACCAAATACACCACCCATACCGTGAACACCCCAAACATCTAAGGCATCATCAAATTTCATGTAATTTTTAAACTCAACGGCTAAGTAGCACATAATACCTGCAATAATACCAATGATTGCTGCACTGTGTACAGTTACAAAGCCGGCCGCAGGAGTAATGGTTGCTAATCCGGCAACGGCACCTGTCATTAATCCAATGAAAGTAGGTTTTCTGGCACCTCGGTTCCATTCGATAATAACCCAGGTAACAGCAGCAAAAGAAGCAGAAACATCGGTGTTGATAAAAGCAGAAACAGTTACTGCATCAATGTCAAGCTCAGATCCCGCGTTAAAGCCATACCAACCAAACCATAATAAAGCAGTCCCAATGGCTACCAGTGGAATGTTGTTAGGCTTATGGTCTAAATCTTTACGTTTACCTACATATAATACAGCAACTAAAGCTGCAAAACCTGCTGTTGCATGTACTACAATACCGCCGGCAAAGTCAAGAACACCCCACTCTTGAAGGATACCTCCGCCCCATACCATATGTACAAATGGGTAATAAACAAAGATCTGCCAAAAAATAAGGAAGAAAACATAAGACTTAAAAGTTACCCGATCAATAAATGCACCGGTGATAAGAGCCGGAGTAATAATTGCAAACATCATTTGGTAGGCAAAAAACACATATTCAGGAAATCCTTTTCCCGGCATTATTGTAGATGGAGTAATGCCATTTAAGAATGCTTTGTCGAAGTTACCAATGATTCCAAATAAATCGGTTCCTTCAGAGAGGGTGCCGCTAAAACATAGCGAATAACCAAATGTGTACCAAAGTACAGTTGTGATGCCAAGCGATACGAAGCTTTGCATCATAATGTTAAGAATGTTCTTCTTATTGCCTAAACCTCCGTAAAAGAAGGCCAATCCTGGTGTCATAAGCATAACAAGGCTTGTCGCCAGGATCATAAAAGTAGTTACTCCTTTGTCGATCATCATTTTGTTATAATATCTGAAATTATTTTTGCCCTACTTGTTGAAGGTAGAGCGCTTGTTTTGTTGTTGTTTTCCGAAAAAAAAATCGGAATTGTTGTTTCGTTGTGGCTGCAAAATTATAAAAATCTCTAAAAACCATAATTTTTTTGGGGCTAATTTTATTTAGATGATAGATTTCTAAGTGCTTAGTATTAATTGGATTGGGAGTTGTTGTTGCAGGAAGATGGTTTTAGATTTTGACACCCCTTTTGATAGTGGGGGTGATTAATTTTTTGTTTCAAAATTGAGATATATTTTAATTTTTGAGTAGGGCTTAAGGTCACTTGGGATAAAATGAAAAAAAATGAATTTTTTTTTGGAGTAGGGGTCTTTTAACAAGGGGAAAGTGTAATAATTTCTTTTTTCGATTTGATTAAGGATAGAAGTATATTTGCTATACGTTTTGGTTACGTATCGAAGGCAATGAAACGACCATGCAAAAAGCCTTAATCACAGGAGTACCGATAGTTATCAGGAGATCAAATTTTCTGATGCGTCTTGGCGTGAAAATTATAAAAACATGAAAGTATAGGGTTGTATGTGAAGAGCAGTTCGAAAAAGTAACTTGATAATTTAAACCTTTCATTTGAAGAGGAGTCTATCAAAAAGAAAACAATTAATTGTCTTAGATTTTAGATATGTATTATAAAAGAAGAAAGTCAAAAGTTAACCTGATGGTATTAATGCTATTGTTGGCAATTGACATGTGGGGCAACTCGCCAGCTGCAATCATCTCCGGTGGAATAAAAGGGGTAGTGAAAAGTAAAGAAGAAAAAGCAGCATTAGAATATACCACAATTTCATTGTATAACGAAACGGACAGTACTTTACTTACCGGAACAATTTCTGATGTAAATGGTAGCTTCGAACTTAAAAAAGTTAAAAAGGGTTCGTATTATGTAGTGATTGATTTTATTGGGTTTGAAGCTCAAACAATATCTAATATTAAAGTAGAAAATCAAGAAGTGAATTTAGGAACTGTATGGCTAAATTCAGCATCAGCAAATCTAGAAGAAGTAACGGTTGTGTCAAAGCAACCTCGTGTCGATTATAAGATAGATAAGAAAGTTATTGCTGTGAGCAAGGAGTTTACCTCTGCATCCATGTCTGCGGTAGAAGTGCTGGAAAACGTACCTTCTATTCGTGTAGATATCGAAGGGAATGTATCGTTAAGAGGTAACCAGGGATTTACGGTTTTGATTGATGGTAAGCCCAGTATTTTAGATGCCAATGATGTACTGCGACAAATGCCGGCATCGAATATTCAGAACATTGAAATAATTACAAACCCTTCGGTAAAATATAATCCGGACGGAACAGCAGGTATTATCAACCTAATCACCAAAAAGAATGCATTACAAGGTTTTAATGGATTAGTGAATGTTAATTACGGACGCTTTAATCAAATGGGTGGAGATTTTCTTTTGAATTACAAAGAAAACAAAGTGAACTATTTTGTTGGAGGGCAATACGTCGAAAAAATATTTCCAGGGGTGATGACAAGTGATCGTCGATACGAAGAAAGTGGATCTGTGGTGAATATAAGCTCTGATGGGGAAATGGAACGTCGTCGGACCAAACAATCTGTAAACACTGGTTTTAGCTGGGATGCGAGTCCTAAAGACTCTTGGTCAATTGAGCTTGAAGGAGGAAAGTTCGCTTTTAATGCACAGTCAACCCTTGATTATTATACCGAAAGAGAGGGAGATGGTGCAAATGATTTAGCAACAAATGAATCCGGTCGAAGTGCAAATTTTTTCAATGCCAGTACCGTTTATCAGCATCTCTTTGATCAGCAGAAACATGAGTTAATCTTTCAAGCTAATTATGGCCTGAGAGATGGGGATGAATACGCGCAGAATTTATTGGAAAATGTAGGTAGTGGATTAACTACCGGAAGTTATTCAACCGAAAAAGGTCCTTCCTACAATTTAGATTTGAAATTGGATTATACCAAACCTATTGGAATAAAAGGTTTTATAGAAGCCGGTGTACAGTATAGAGAGGATGAGAGTGTTGATGAAACCGCATTGTACGACTATGATGCTCAAAATGATGATTTTACCTTGCTGACCGAATTTAATAACAGGGTTGATTATCAAAATGTCATTTATTCTACTTATGCCTTATATAAAGGTGCATACGGATTATTTGGATACCAGGCAGGATTAAGAGGAGAATATTTTGAGCGGGAAATTAAAGGGACGGAAACGTTTAATCTATCTAATTTTGATTATTTCCCGACACTTCATTTGTCTTATCAATTGTTTGAAAAGCAGCAGTTAATGCTGAGTTACTCAAAACGCATCGACCGCCCCAGAGGTTATATGTTCGAGCCATTTGTAACACGGATGGACATGTTTAATGTACGCAAAGGAAACCCCGATTTAGAAAACGAGTACATCGATGCTTTTGAGGCTGGTTATGTTTATAAAAATAACAAGTCACAGTTTTCTTTAGAGTCTTATTATCGAATAAAACATAATAAAATAGAACGTGTTAGATCGGTTTATACAGATGGAGATATCCTCATGTCTTTTGAGAATGTTGGAACCGACTATGCACTGGGTGTAGAAAGTATGTTTTCACATTCGCTCACACCTTGGTGGGAATTCTCGCTAACCGGAGATTTGTTTAGCTATCGAATTGAAGGTGTGAAGAATAATCAATCTTTTGAAACGAATTCTCTTAACTGGACCGGTAGAACCAGTCAGACATGGTATTTGGGAAAGACAACGAAGCTTCAAATCGATTACCGTTACGATAGCCCAACCGTAACGTCTCAAGGTCGAACATTATCCAGTTGGAGTATCAATGGAGCTCTTAAGAGTGATTTCTTCAATCGTAAATTATCTGCCACCCTGCAAGTTCGTGATATCTTTGCCAGCGGAAGACACGTATCTATTATTGATGATGCCGGATTGTATCATTATCAGGAATTTAGTCCCAATGCACCCTTTGTGAATTTCTCCTTGAGTTACCGCATCAATAATTACAAACAAAAGAGAGGCGCCAAGAATGAAGGAAATGATGGTGGTGAAGAGCTTTAAATGTGCTGATGTATTAATATGCTAATGTGTAAATGAGAATCAGCATATTGAATGATGATTTGCTTCCAACTTTAGTCGAAAGATAAAAAATAGATAATTCCAAATTATTAATTTACACATTGGAGCATCAGCACATTAGTACATTGACAATTATGTGACAATCGTCACAAATTGACAATGCTAGCTGAATTACTTTTATTGTATAAAATGAATTTCAAAGATAAAAAGATGGAAAATTTAGCTTACAATAAAACCGTACAAGGAAGCTTCGAAGAAGTTTTCTCAAAAATCGAAAGTGAATTAGCAAAGGTTAATTTTGGCATTGTTACCCAAGTTGCACTTCACGAAAAAGTGAAAGCCAAGTTAAATAAGGACATGCCCATTTATCAAATTATAGGTGTTTGTAATCCTAAACACGCTTATGCAGCTGTTCAGATTGAAGAAAATATAGGTTTGTTTCTTCCATGTAAAGTGTTGATAAAAGAGAAGGGTGAAAACACTTTCGAGGTTTTGGTGATGAATACCAAAGAATTAATGGGGATGCTCAATAATGAAAAGTTATCGCCAATTGCCGAAGAGGTGAATGTGGCGTTAAAGAGTTTTTTTGATGCCCTTTAAGTTGTGAAAAGGCAGTAGTCAGCAGGCAGCAGGCAGAAGAAAATGTGCAGATGTGCAAATTCGATAATGTAAAAATGAACTTCTAATTATTCAATATTTCTAAATACATTCCCCAACTAAAATAGGATCTTCAATATCTGCTTTATCGATATTGGAGATTTTTATTTGATAAATAGTATTCTTTTCTGCTTCAGGCATTTTAAATTTAACCGGAACATAATTTTCCCCATAGCCCTTTGCCCAGCCATCTTCAGAAATCGATTCGACCAGTACATTTTGAATTAAGCCAATAAATTGTTTGCGGAATTTAAGTTTGTTTTCGGCTGCCAATTTTCTGAGTCGTTCGCTTCGCTCGGTCTTTTCTTTTTCCGTTACAATGTTTGTCATTCCTGCTGCTCTTGTGCCATCTCGCTTCGAATATTTAAACGTATGCACATGGCCAAAGTTCAACTCCGAAACGGCTTTTAAAGAATCTTCAAAGTCCTTTTCGCTTTCACCGGGGAAGCCAACAATAACATCGGTAGTAATGTTAAAAAGTGGATTGATGTTTCGAATTCGCTCGATAATGCTTTTATAAGATTTGAAGGTATACATCCTGCGCATATGTAACAGCACTTTTTCCGATGCGCTTTGCAAACAAAGATGGAGGTGAGGGGTAACTTTAGGGTGCTCTAAAAGTTGAAAAAATTGCTCATCAAAACCATCCGGTTCGATGGATGAAATTCTCACTCTAAAATCCACGGGAAGCTCCACGATTTTCTGAAGCAACTGCGAAAAGTTAACACCTTCATCATTATATCTGCTGATGTTTACGCCTGTGAGTACTACTTCTTTATAACCAAAGGCCACAACTTGTTTAATGTTCGTCAAGATCTCATCAACTTTTCGGCTGGTAGCACGGCCTCTAACTCGTGGTATTATACAGAAAGTACAAAAGTTGTCACATCCATCCTGAATCTTTATCATACTTCGGGTATGAAAAGTATCAGATGCCGGCTCGAAATTAAAAACGCCACCTTGCATTTTACCCGTTGGGATTATTTCTTTATTAAAATGTGCAGCAACTAAATCGGGAATGCTGCTTTTGTCTTCATTCTGCACCACATACGCATTGGGGTATTTTACCTCCAGCTGTTCTTTGTGATGATTGGCCATGCATCCTGTAATGATGAGCATTCCATCATGGCCTTGCTTAACAGCTTTGTTAACCACATACTTCGATTTCTGATCACTTGCATTTGTTACCGTACAAGTATTCACAATAAACACATCGGCATCTTCACTATCCTCAATAACTTTATAACCTTGTTTTACAAACTTAGAAGCTAAAGCATCTGTTTCAAACTGATTTAACCGGCAACCTAAGGTTTTGAATCCAATGGTTTTAGTAGATGTATTTTGCATATTAATACCTTATTGTATGATTATTAAATGTGATGATGTGCAAATGTGCTAATTAGTTCTAGCGTATTATTTGATTTTATGGACAAATAGCCCGTTAGATAGGGAGTGAATTCTATTTGTTTGTATATGAAGAAACCAAAGTCTCTTTGCTTTAACAATGAGACTTTAATTTCTTTAAGATCTTTAGACTTATTCTGTTGAAAATTGCAGCTAGAAGCCAGTAGCTCTTTTTACGCTTCCACAGACACTTCTTCCTTCACCAACTCTCCTTCAATTGAGAAATTAGAAGATGAAGTAATTTTCACTTTTACGAACTGACCGATTAACTCGTTGTTTTCAGAAGCAAAGCGAACGGTAATTTTACCTTCCGTTTGGCCGCTTAAATAACCAGCTTTTCGATCGGTTTGGCGAACCAGTAAAGTGTATGTTTTACCAACCATTTCTACATTTAATCCTCCTGATACATCAGAAAGGTCTTCGGTTAATAAGGCAAAGCGCTCTTTTTTAACCTCAGCCGGCACATCATCATCCCAGGCGTGAGAAGCAGCACCCGGTCTTGGAGAATACATGGCAATGTAAGCCATGTTGTACTGGAACTCACGTAAAGCTTTTCTGGTGTGTTGAAACTGCTCTTCGGTTTCACCGGTAAATCCTACAATGATGTCTGTAAATAAAGTGGCAGTTGGCAGGAGCTCGCGTATAACACTAACCGTTTCACGGTATTTACTCACAGAATGCTTGCGGTTCATTTTAATCAGCACTTTATCATCACCCGACTGAATGGGTAAGTGAATTTGCTTTGCCAAACATTCGTATTTCGCAATTACTTCAATTACATCTTTACCCATATCGCGTGGATGAGGAGAGGTGAAGTACAACCAGAATTTATTCTCTACAGCATTTCCCAGTTCACCAATTTTCTCTAGAAGTTGAGCGAAGTTTATTTCATCACCTTTTTTATCTAACCCGTAAGAGTTAACATTTTGACCTAATAAAGTAATAGATTTATAACCCTTAGTTACTAAGTCTTTTACTTCGTTGATGATTTCCTCAGAAGGGCGACTTACCTCGCGACCTCTGGTATAGGGTACTGCACAATAGGTACAGAATTTATCACAACCATTTTGGATCGGTACAAAAGCTTCGAAAGAGCTATCGTACTTAGGTTTTACTTGCCAGAACAGGCCAATCTCATCCTTGGCATTAAGGTTGTCGTTGTCTAAACCTGCCGGGGTGGTAATACCGTATTGGGATAACATTTGCGGGAATTTTGGTAGCTCACGCATGGCAAATACAATATCAAAAAGCTTTAAAAACTTTTCTTTATCTGCAGGAAGTACACATCCGCTAATAAAAGTAATGAGGTTACTGTTTTTCTTACGACGATTCCAAACAGCAATTTTGTTGTAAACTTTATCGATGGCCTTTTGTCGTACCGAACAAGCCAGTATGCCAATGATGTTAGCATCTTCTTCATTCTCAGTAAAACGGGCACCCATTCCGTCTAACACCCTCTTTACTCGCTCACTGTCAGACATATTCATCTGACATCCCAATGTTATTAAGTGGTATTTCATGCTGCAAAAGTATTAAAAAATTAGGAAAAAGGCAGAAGGCAGTAGCCAGAAGATAATATTAAAACTTCTGCCTACTGCCTTATACCTACTGCCTTAGTACTAAAAATATACTTCAGCATGAATATTTTCGGTACTAACCCCTTGTTCTTCTAGAATGTCGTATACGTCATGAATCATGTTACAATTGCCACATAAATAATAGTGGGCACCTTTTCCGAAACGATTTAACTTTAGATAATCGGTAACACGGCCGTAAAAATCACCAGTTCCTTCACGAGAGGTGCAAGTGACTATTCTGCCTTTTTCGTATTCGTTTTTTTCGTAGGCTTCATTGCCTGTTTTTACGCCGTGAAGAAGGGTGTAATCTAACCCGGGTTTTGATTTTACAAAGCTGTGAAAGGGTGAAATTCCGGTTCCGCTGGCTATAAATACATGCTTTTGAGTTTCACAACTTTCGTTGTTGATGCCAAAATAACCTACCGGTTCTTCAACGATTACATAACCTCCAACTTGTAAGTTTTTGAGTACCGGTGATACTAAACCATTTTCAACTTCTTTCACCAGTATTTCTAGGTAAGGGTCTTTTTCTGCACTGTAAACTGAGTATTCGCGAGTATGTATTCCATTAGGAGGTCCTACGCAGATATGTTGGCCGGCAGTAAAAGACATGTCTTTTTTGTCAATTCTAAGAACAAAAGTACTGTCAGTTAAGTGTCTTATATCCAATATTTCGTGAAGGTCAGTTTTGATTGCTGTTTCAGTTGCAGATGTTTTATTCATGTTTATGTAATTTATTGCGTAATACGGTAATGATTTACCTCTATAAACGTTGAAAAATTGAAATGGTTTAATACTTTTCTGAAAATTCCAATAAGCAATCTCAAAGAACTATATTTGAGCCTTTAAAATTGAGAATTAGTATTATGAGTCAAAATATATTACCTATCAATGATAAGAAAACCATCAATGCCTGGTGTTCTTATGACATATCTAACTCGGCCTACAATTTAAGTATTGCAACCGTTTTGTATCCAATTTATTATTCGGGAGTAACGAAAGAAGTATTTGGCTCTGAGCTGGTTAGCTTTTTAGGCTTAAACCTGAAAAATACCGTCGTTTATGAGTATGCCATAGCTTTAGGGTATTTATTAATCATCTTCTTAACCTTGTTGTTATCCGGTATGGCTGATTTAGGTGGTTACCGGAAACGTTTTATGCAATTGTTTACGTTTACCGGAGCTTTTGCTTGCATGGCGTTATATACTTTTACGGGGAGTAATATTTTATTAGGGATAGGATTACCAGCTCTGGCTGTTATTGGCTTTGCCGGATCACTGGTCTATTACAATTCGTTTTTGCCATTAATAGCTTCACCGGACAGGCATGATAAAATAAGTGCGAAAGGCTTCTCATTTGGTTATGCCGGTAGTATGTTATTGCTGATATTTAATTTATATACCATAAAAAACTTTGCATCCTTTGGCTTTTCAAGTGAATTGCAAGCTGTACGTTTTGCCTTTGTAGAAGTGGGATTATGGTGGCTTTTAATTTCTCAATTTGCATTTTATTATTTAAAGGAGAGAAGGGTTAAAATTACGATGGGTACCCATTTATTAACCCATGGTTTTAATGAGTTAAAAACCGTTTTTAAGTTTATTAAAGCACATAGTACGCTTTACCGTTTTTTAATTGCCTTTTTCTTTTTTAGCATGGGAGTGCAAACCATTATTATAATAGCTTCATTATTTGGAAGTTCAGAGTTGGGAATGGAAAGTGATAAACTTATTTTAACGATATTAATAATTCAAGTAGTTGCTATATTGGGAGCCTGGCTATTTGGTACTGTTTCTTCAAAGTACGGTAATAAAGTTTCTTTGCTTTGGATGTTAGCTTTATGGATTTTAGTTTGTGTTGGGGGTTTTCTCATTCAAAATGAAACCCAGTTTTATCTTATGGGTGCAGTGGTCGGATTGGTCATGGGAGGGATTCAGTCACAAGCACGTTCTACCTGGTCGAAGTTGATGCCTAAAACGATGACGAACTCAGCTTCTTATTTTAGTTTTTATGATAATACAGAGAAATTTGCCATTGTTTTAGGGATGCTAAGTTTTGGAATGATTGAACATATTACAGGTAGTATGCGCAATAGTTCTTTGATGTTATCTGCATTCTTTTTAGTCAGCTTGTTGATTATTATTTTTACAAAATTTTCGACTAGCGAGTAAGTATAATGTTTGATGATGTTTATTACAGGTGTAGTTGGTGTTATTATTTTGGTGTTTGTACAATAGGAGTTTAGGTTGTTAGTGGTTGTTTTTATGTTCATTATTTTAGATTTCGATTATTTGAAATAATTTGTCGATTTGTTTATGTTAAAAAGATGCTGTGTTTGTTGGAATAAACGGGGTATTAATCTATTTTAGAGCCTCAAATCTAACACAACTAATGACTTTAACCAGCTCCGATCAAGATGCTAAAAAGCATTTTGTATTCATAATTATCGCTTTGTTTTTTCTTACCGGGCTAAGTGCACAAAATAGCCCTATGCAAAATCATATCGATGAACTCATGTCATTAGATCTTGAAGAGCTATTGAATACACCCATTCAGGTTAGTTCTTATGGAGATGAAAGCATCCTTAAATCCAACTCGACTGTAAGTGTTATTAGTGAAGAGCAATTAAAGGCCTATCATTATTCAACATTAACCGAAGCCATTAATACGGTTAGCGGAATTTCTGTGATGCGTAATTACATGAAGCGTAATCTGCCAACTTCTCGTGGAGTTTTACAAGATCAATATGCCAATAAAGTCTTAATTCTTATAGATGGTGTACCTTCCTGGAATGCCATAACAGGTGAGGGTTATTTAGACCGGATTAGCATTGAGTCTGTTAAACGCATAGAGGTATTAAAAGGGCCGGCATCAGTTCAATATGGTACAAATGCATTTACTGGAGCTATCAACATTGTTTTAAAAGATGCAAATAAAAATCAATTAACCACTCATGGTGGAGTTTCAACTCAAGCAGGTTATCAAAGTGGAGTACATGCGAATTTGGTGAAAGGTGATTTTAACTTATTGGTGTCGGGTAATGTTTATCAAGAAAGCGGACCTCAATATACGTTTAAAGGTTATGATCAATCAGAAGTGGAAATGAATGATTACCTCAAAGCCGATAATGTTACTCTGGAAGCTAAATTTAATGCCCATAGAGTGTTGTTAAATAGTTATTTAGGAGAAGAAAGTTATTATGGAATACGGCCGTCTAAAGATTTTGGAGCTGGGAATCCGCATGTTATTAAGTCTCATTTATTTGATTACCAGTTTGATCAATCGTTTACCGATAAATACCGCCTTATTGCTGGTTTAAATGTGGATTATTCGAAACGTAATTTATCACGGAGCGCATTAGATAGTATCCGTTCTTCAATTCGAGGAAGTAGGGTAGGATTCAGGTTAAATAATATTTTTAGTTTATCCTCACATCTTACAGCTGAGCTAGGTGTTGATTATTATCAAAGGCACTCTATTGAATATAATAGTTATCATAAAATCACGAATATTGAATATTCCACTAACAACATGAGTGGAAAAAAGGTATCGGAACGAACGGCCATTGGTCAGATTTCCTATGTTGGAGATAGAGTGTCGGGTAAAATTGGCCTTCGCAGCACGTATAATCCACTTTATGGTTGGAATCTGTCGAGTAGAGCATCCTTTGTGTATATGTTGGATAAGCATAACTCAATAAAACTGATATATGGAGAAGCTTACCGTGAACCATCCTTGTTTGAACTGTATTTTAATACTCCTTCTCAAACCATCTTTGGTAATATTAATTTGAAACCGGAACGATGTAATTCTTTCGAATTAGTTTATTTAAAAGGGGTTAAAGATCTTTTTTTTCAACTTCTTTTGTACCATTCTCAATACTTGAACAAAATTCATCGTGTTTCGGGTGATTTTGAATATGAAGGAACGAAGTATTCAGATGTTAAGTATTATGATAATGTAGATGACTTTATGGCTTGTGGGATTGAATTAGAGTTTAAGTATCAAAATCAGAAAATTATGAATGCCTTTTTAAATTATAATTACATGTATGGTAATGATGCGGATAAAATTGATGATCATTATAATTTTAAATATGTCACACCTCATAGCTTAACAATTGGAATGCATAAAGACCTTACAGATTGGTTGTATACCTCTGTATTATCAAAAAACTATTCCTCTAGCAATGGCTATTATTCAAGAATTAGCTCGCAGTCGCTGTTGGATATTAATGTTGGCATTAAGCATAAATTAAAATCCATAAAACTCACTCATCTGTTCTCATGTAAGAATGTTACAGATACAAGAATAAGAATCCCGGAATATGCAGGTCGATACATGAATGATATCCCTTTGGGGAATTTTAGAATGTTGGAGTATAAGTTAAGGATTGATTTATAGATTAATAAAGGTCCTCAAAAATATCAAAAGCTTCAAAAGGTACTATCCCAAAATCTTCAACTGTTAAGATGCTTTCGCTCATGTTTTCAGGATCTGAGCTATGATAAGATACGCCGCCATCGCTATGAAGAAACCAGTTTAAGTCATTTACTGAATATTTAAAAGTGATATTTCGACTCCACCTCCAGTTACTTCCACCATAATATGATAGGGTAAATTGGCCACCTTTGATGTCTATACCACAAAATGGATCTCCCATCATCCCTCCATTATTACAAGATAAAACAGCATTATTACTTCCAGTTTTAAATATTAGTTTGTTATTGTCTTGACCAAGGTAAATAACCAATGGTCGATAAAGCGGATCTAATGTACCTTGTGTTTTTTCAATTTCATCTTCTTGTTTATAGATGATAATCAGATCTTCAAATTCATCATGGTTTAAATCCCCTTTTGCGGTCGCTAAAGTATCGTATCCGGGTATTTTATCATGTAGGATATCATCCAATGTTCCTAATTGTTTGTATTCTTGAGATTGTGCAAATACAGAAAGTAGAAATAGGAGTGTAGTTAAGATTATTCGTAGCATGGTTTATTCTTGAATTTCAGATTAGAGGATTTAAAGTTAATTATTTGTGCAAGCTTACTGAGACAATGTTTCAAAATAAAAAACAAAGGCACTAAGTAAAAAACTTCGTGCCCTTGAAAATTGGTGAAAAAAATATTGGATTAAAAATAGACGGTGTAAATTAAGTTAGGAAGCATTGGTAACTGGTATTCATATTTAATATTTTGAGTTTTCTCGCTAAATTTTTCGTAAACAACTGCTTGGTTGTTGGTGACATTTTGAATGTCGATTTTAAATTCGTGGGTTGTTTTCTTCCGGTCTCTTCTGTACGCAATACCGAGGTTCATCTGAAAAATATCATCGCCTTTTAAACCGTATAATTGATCTTCATGATATTTTGTGTCGTTATGAAGTCTGGATGCTTCCAAATCAATAGGAGTAAATCGTTGTCCTCCCAATAAAGAGAATTTGGTATTAACACTTAGTGTTCTGTTTTTAGTAGGATCACCTAATTTAAATTCTTTACCAATTAATAAGTTAGCTGCGTAATTTCCATTAAAACGGGAGTCGCGTTCGATGTTATCCAAAGCTGTGTATTTCGATTCGTATAACGAACCTGTAAACAAATAATAGAAACCTTTATTGTAAAAACGCTCAAAAGTAAGTTCTAAACCATAGTTTCGGCCGGTTCCGCCATTGGTTAATGCTTTATCTGTGTAACCATCGTATCGGTTGTTTAAAACGTATCCACTGGTAGGATCGTTTTCAACCACTACATCATACAGGTGCTGATAGTAAGCTTCTATTTTAAAGTGAAGGTTTTCGTTGATGCGATGACCATATCCTAAGACTAAATGCGATGCTTTAGCCAGGCCTAAATCTTTGTTAGGTGCACTATAAGATCCGTCTTTTCCTTCTACCATGGCATAATAGGTAACAATGCTTTCTACTTTACTATGAATACCAAATCCTAATGAAAGATTTTGCTTGGGGGTAAGTTGGTATTTTAAACCTAATCTTGGTTCTATGGATTGATTGTTGTTAAGTTGTAATTGCATGTAATGCAGTCCTGAAACCATTGTTAAGTTGCTTCCTATTCGGTACTTCCAGTTCAAATATCCTTGTATTAAACCAGAGTTACCATCCACATCGATAAGGGGCTCGCGAAGACCATCCAAATTATCATCCTCTTCGGCAAACATTGTGTATCCCATTCTATTATATGATACTCCTGCTTTTACTCTGTGTCTGGCACTTAGTTTGCTGCTAAAGCAAGTACCTGTTTTGATGTATGTTTTGGTGAAGTCTGTGCGGATTCTGAATTGTAAATCATCATTCGGGTTTAATTCATCTTCATCCACATGGCTCTTGGTACCCGAAACAGAAGTATAGGTTTTAATAAAGGTTTTATCATTGATTTGGTATAAATGATTTAATCCCACCGTACCGAGGTCTGCACCATAATCTGCTCTTGATTTGATAATGTTAGGATTAGCTTCATCTTCATCCTCATCAAGGATACTACTGATACCACCTAATCCAAATAAGGAGAACGTACCCAAGTTATTAGTCGGTAATAAGAATTTGAAACTCATGTCCTGGTATTTTGGAATACCTCCAAAGTCTACAATGTTTAATTGGTCTAAAATGTCTAATGAAGAGTAGCGGTAATTAATCAGGTAGGATCCATTATAACCTTTTTTGAATGGCCCTTCAGCAGTTGCTTCTATACCCAATACCCCCAGTGATGCTGAATATTCACTTTTCTCGTTATTTCCATTACGCAGTTTCATGTCAAAAACACCCGAGTATGCATTTCCATATTCCGGAGAAAAGGCACCTGAGAAAAAATCGGAGTTGGATAGCATGGTGCTGTTAAGTGCATTGATCGGCCCACCTGTACGGCCTTCGTCAGCAAAGTGGTTAGGGTTTGGAATTTCAATTCCCTCTAAGCGCCACAAAATACCCTTTGGAGAGTTTCCTCTTACCACGATGTCATTATTACCGGATGGATCACCGGTCACTCCGGCAAAACCGGATACCATTCTCGCCGGATCGTTTAAAGAACCTGCATAGCGACTGGTTTCTTCCACCGTAAAGGCTTTGGCACTTACCAAGGCCATTTCGTTAAGTACTTCTTCGCGCTTGCCATTACCTTTAACCGTAATATCTTGTAGGCTTACTACAGATTCTTGGATTTCGATGTTCAATACTACTTCTTTAGAAGAACCTACTACTAAATTGGGGATGGATTTGCTCTCATATCCTAACGATGAAACTTGAAGGTTTACACGCCCTACTGGAACATTTTCAATGCGGAAATTTCCATCAACATCGGTACTGGCACCTAATATAGGATCTGTTCCGGGGATATAAACACTGGCACCAATGATTCCCATTCTGGAGTCTTCATCAATGATCTTTCCTCTAATGGTTTGTTTATAGTTGATGATTGCTGATGCCTGAATGCTAATTAGGCTCAATACTATAAGAATGAAATACTGTTTGTTATGTAAAGTGGTCATGATAGTTTGTTTTAATTTGGACATAAGAATGGCTGTACCACGATTATTTGTCCATGATATGAATACATATTTACTTGTAAGTTTGTGGTGTAACTAGTTTGAAATTAGTTTGTTTGTTATTGCTTGCTGAAGGTGTATTTATCTATTTTGTTGTTACAGATAATGATCAGAGCATGTTGCTGTGTAAATCATTAATGGCTTCAATAACATTTGAACCATAACCTTTCATGATTTGATAACCTTCTTGATCAATCAGGCAAACAACAATTTCATTTTGGCACTCTTCAATTTTTAAATGTTTTAGTTTTTCTACATTAATGATTAAATCCTTGTTTTCTATTTTTTGTTCCATTTTTTCACCAGTGAGTTTTAATCTTTGGAATCTCCATCTTCAATGACAAGGGAATTTTTTATAGGATGCATCAAAACGAAAAAAAGTTTGTTTTTTTTTAGAATAAATTTGTTGAGTAGTTTTTTTAATGTGCTCATTAATAGATATAAGGGATGTTGTTTTGAAGGTGGATAAAAATCGAATTCTTATATCATGTAAAGTGTCTATGATCTAAGATCTAATGGTCTATCATGATTAAAACTTAATCAAGCGCAGGGATATTTATTTGTTAAAGCTATTTTTGCATCCAATTTTCAATAGAGTAAACTAAGTATGTCTACAAAATACAGTAAAACCATCAACGCATGGTGTTCTTACGATATTTCCAATTCGGTGTATAAGTTATTAATTACCACCGTATTATTTCCCTTGTATTACAAGGCTGTAACAAATGATCAGATTGAAGTGCTGGGGTATACATTGAAGAATACTGTCTTGTACGATTATGCCTTAGCTTTAGCCTTTTTTATAATTGCTTTTGTTTCACCTCTGCTTTCCGGAATTGCAGATTATGGCGGACACCGTAAAAAGTTTATGCAAGTCTTTACTTTTTTAGGTGCAGGTGCGTGTGCCGCAATGTTTTTGTTTGATGCACAACATTTGTGGATTGGTATACTTACAATAATATTTGCAGCAATTGGTTATGAAGGCTCTACGCTGTTTTATAATTCCTTTTTACCAAAGATTGCCGATAAAGCCTTGCACGATAAAATTAGTGCCCGAGGATATGCCTGGGGCTATGCAGGAAGTGTTGTTCTTTTGGGAATTAACCTGGCGCTAATTATGAATTACGATAGTTTTGGTTTTGAAAATAAACTGCAGCCTTTGCGCTTGTCGTTTGTACAGGTTGGTTTGTGGTGGTTTAGCTTATCCTGGATTGCTTTTTTCTTTTTGAAAGATGAAAAGGGGAAAGCAGCTATTTCAAAGCAAATATTAAAACGAGGTTATGAAGAACTAATCCTTGTACAAAAGCAAATATTTGCCGATGTAGCCACTCGACGCTTTCTACTTTCATTCTTCTTTTATAGCATGGGACTTCAAACTTTAATGCTAGTAGCCATTATGTTTGGGCAAAATGAAGTAGGGATAGAAGGTCCGAAATTGATTATTACGATTTTAATCCTCCAATTAGTGGCTATTGTAGGAGCGACCTTTTTTGCTTTTATCTCCAAAAAAGTGGGGAATAAAGCATCTTTGATGAGTATGCTGTTTATATGGTTGTTGGTTTGTGTAGGCGGGTATTTGGTTCAAACCATTATCCAATTCTATTTTGTAGCAGCAGGAGTAGGCTTGGTAATGGGAGGGATTCAATCGCAATCTCGTTCAACCTTTTCAAAACTAATACCTGATAATTCGGAAAAAACAGCCTCCTATTTTAGCTTCTACAATTTTGCTGAAAAGATGGCGATTGTTTTTGGAATGATCTCATTCGGGTATATCGAGCACATTACAGGCAGTGCTCGAAATAGTACTTTGGCATTGGCCACTTATTTTATTATTGCCATGCTTATTTTATGGCGAACACCTTTAAATAGTTTATTGAGAAAATCTACTCTTTCCTAATTTCTAATCGATGATTGGTAACTGTTTTATCATTTACATCATAAGCAGATAAGTTGTTGAAAGAATCTTCAGTAAGAAAACAATCATTACATTTTTCACTCGTTGTTTGAATATTGCTAATCCAATAAGTTTCTTCAATATCCTTCAGCTCAATAATGTAATCTGCATCTTGGTGGATGTTAATTGGCGAATGAATAACTAGCTGTTCTTCATCGGAACCACTTAGGGCGATTGATGAGACTTCGGAACTTTCATTCATAACACTAAAGTTTGATCCTTTCTCATAAGAGGAGATGACAATGTGAGTATTTTCGTCAAGATTAAATCCGTAAAGGTTAATCTCATTTGAGTCTAAGGCGCTCAAGCATTCCTTTTTAGTGCAGCAAGCAGATAATCCCAACGTGATGATTAATAGGTGTAGGATGCGGTTAGAACTTATCATGTTAATTATAAATTTATCTTTTTATAAGCAAAACATTTAAACGCATCATCGTCTTTTTGATCCATCCTGTTCATCCTGCATAAAATTTCTTCAGCGGGATTATTGTCATTGGCACAAGTGAGGCATAAAGATGGTTTTTGTATCAGATTGGGATTTATTTCATTACCATCATCGTCAAAAAAGCCATTAATTTCTTCCGGTTTCATGTTGTCAATGTGTCGTTGGTTCATTTGAGTTTTTCTTTTCATATAGTGTGATTCCTACTCGGTTAATATGCTCAATTAATTCAGGATTTTCAATTTTATTAAAGATTGAAATATCGATATTGTAAGGTAATAATAAATCATCAAGCTCAGTTTCAATTCTCAACAACTGGTTTAAATTTAATTCATTACCCACCAAGCTTATATCAATATCAGAGCTTTCTCTATAATTACCTTTAGCTCTTGAGCCATAAAGGATGGCTTTGTAAATGTTTGGATAATTAACAAATACTGATTTTATCTTAGTAATATGTGTTTCTTTTAACCCGTACATTATTCTAGATCAAATAAGCCTGGCTGTTCACCTGTTTTTTTACCTTCCATTACTTCTTGAAATTTCAGAAAGGCAGCATGGTATTCATTGATTATTTTTAGAAATATTTCATTTGCAGTTTCTTCATTGTAGGTGTGTGATGTTTTAATACGGCTTTTAATCATATCCATCCACATATCGCCATTTTCAATAAGCTTTGAAGCGAAAGCAAACCTTATAGCATCTCTTGAACCTGCAATTTCTGAATTGCCTTGATAAAGTGCATAATCTTTCATTACATTCCAGGCCATCTCATAGGTATATTCAAAACGTTGAATTAAACCTTCCTTAATAATCTCTGTCAGAATATTTTCAGATTCCTCATTAATTACATCATAGTTGTTTAGTTCCGCTTTAACTAAGCCTATAGCCTCTGATAATTTCTTTAATGCTTTGTTGTAATTGGAAAACCTTTGTTCCCATCTGATATCATTTCTTTCAGTCATTATACTTACTGTCATTATATTTATAACACCGTAAAGTTATGAATTATTATAAGTTCTTATTTGAGAGTTTGCAAGTAGAATTTTTTCTAAGGGATTTACTCCAAAGGTTTTCGGATTGATGCCGGCAAGTCTTGTTAATCACTCTAAGAATGAAAATGCTGGATGTTTTTTTAAAAATCTTCAAAAGCTTTTATCTCAGATAACTTAGTAAGTTTATCAACTTCTATATCTTCCCAGGTTTCTTCAAAAATTTCATCGCCTCCTTCATCATTTTCGTTGATGTTAACTTGCAACTGTTTCTTTTTAGTTACATAATTAACATGAGTTATTCTGTCAGTAATTGCACCGCCTGAAACAGAATAATATTCGATAAGTTCAAAGTTTGCGTTTTGGTATCTGAATGTATATTGCCAATGGCCATATCTTCCGTGGTTATAGTTTATGATTAAATCGCCTGTTTCAATATATACTGATAGTTCAGGAGCATAATATATACCTCCATCTTCATTTTCAGAATAAAAACAATCACAGTTTTGGGTGGCTAATTCATAGTGGCCATTTTTATTTAAAAGAACAATAATACCTCTTCGGTTACGATCTACTTCATTATCAAATCGATTAATGACGATGTTTTCTTTATTCGTTCCTTTTATGATCAGGGCAATGTCTTCTAGTCCATCTTGATTTAAATCACCCACAATTTTTTCGTTAAGTACATATCCATGCGGTATAAAATCAGATGGATTTTGTTTTTTTTCAGCTTGTACCCCAATGGAAGTGCTTATTGATACAAAGAAAAGGGTTAATTGCTTTAGCATAAGATTCTTTTGTTATTAACTGCTAAAACTACAAAAGAATAAGGGATTAGTTATGCATACTAAATAATTCTTAGGTTTAATCATGTGATTTTAGGAAATAAACATTCACCTTGAAGGTTTTTAAAACCTTGATGGTGATTTTTCTCTCAGCATTTGTTGAATGGTCTATTGCCTGTAAAAGTCATATTATCCTTCAATTATTGTTTAGAAATTACATTTTCGATTTCTTCTGTATTAAAGGGTTTCCTGAAATTTTTTTGAGGGGTATTTTTCTTATAACATAAATGCAATCCACTCCATTTCAGGCATTTTCATGTCTCTGATGATAATTTTTGTATCAGGATTTTTGTCTGATCATTTAATCCATCTAATCCACTGGGACTTGTAAATGCTTAGATATTAATTATAAATATCAGTACATTAAATTCGTCATCATCATACATAATTTTCATTTTGCCGCTCATAACATATTGTGTTTGGGTAAAATAATTTTTACAGTTGTTCCTTTGTCTTTTTCAGATTCAAATTCAAGCTTTCCTTTATGTTCTTTTATAATGTTATATGTAATTGACAAACCTAAGCCGGTACCTTCACCCGGTGCTTTAGTTGTAAAGAAGGGATCTGTTATTTTTTTGAGATTCTCTTGTGAGATACCGTGGCCGGAGTCTTTAATGGTGATTAATACGCTAGAGGTATTATCTTCAGTTTTTATGCTGATTATTCCTTCCGATTCAATTGCTTGTATAGCATTACTCAAAATATTTATAAATACTTGATGCAAAGCACCAACATTGCCTTTGACCTCTATTTCTGATGCATGAAAATCTTTTTCAACGTTTATTTTGTGTTTTATTTGATAGTTTAACATGGTAAGTGAATTTTCGATGATTGCATGTACATTACAGTCTTCATCGTACGAATCGCTTTTTCTGCTGAATTGGTTTAAACCCTGCACAATTGCCGATGAACGGTCAATGCCAACCTTCATGGCATGAATTAAATCACCAACTTGCTCATGGTTTTCTATGAAGGAATTATTTTCATAAAATCGGAGTAATCCTACATAAGCTCCCATAATATAATTTAAGGGGTTATTGATTTCATGAGCAATGCCTGCCGTTAAAACTCCTAAAGAAGACATTTTTTCGGCTTGTAATAATTGAGCTTGTGTGTCTTTGAGGTGATGTAAAGTGTTCTGAAGCTCTTCATTTTGGTTAATTATGATCTTGTTCTTTTCTTTGAGCTTATCGTTTATAGCCAGTAGTTTTTCATTGGCTGAATTCAAGTCACTTGTTTTTTCTTTAATCAAGTGTTCAAGATTATTCTGGTAGTCGATTAATCTTTTCTCTGCATTTTTTCTAACCTCAATTTCCTGTTCTACTTGCTCTTTACTTTTTTGTAAGGATTTGATCTGATTTGCAATGGTAGATTGCATATTGCCAAAGGCTTTACGTATTTGGTCAATTTCCTGAACTTTACTTTCTTCTATTGTTTTTGTAAAATCACCTTTTTCTACTGCTTTTGTAACTTCAATGAGTTGATTCAATGGTTTTTTTGCGTGGTTTGATAAGATTCTAAAAACAATTAGTAGTTCTATGATTAAAGCCAATAAGGCCGATAAAAAAACAATTTTAACTCCACTCATTACACCCGCTGTAATTGCTTTATTATCGTAGAGCGTAATGTAATACCAATTGGGACCATTAATTTTCCCGTATGCTATGGTATAAGGGATGGATTTAGAAGAAAGGATAGAAACCAATGAATCAGTTTTTTTGCTGATATTTGCTCAAAAATCTTTTCTAATGCAGGGTCGTTACAATTTGATACATTTAGTTTACCTCCATTTTCAACAATATTTTCATTGTAATCGGGGTGAACAATTAAATCGCCGGAATGAGTAATGATAATGTTTGAAGTTCCCGGTAATATTTCAGTTTTTGTTCGTGTAATCAAGTCGTTTAAAAGTATGTCCATGCCACTGCTGGCAATGTGTTTCTCCTTAAGATAAATGGGAACAATACAAGATACCATCCAATCGTGTGCGACAGTATCAAAATAAATTGGAGTCCATACGGGATTCCTTTTGGGGTTGTTTTCTGGTATGGCCACAGAGTAATATGGTTCGTCCCAGACTCTATAGTCAGTAGTAACTTCTTCTGCCCACGAAAAACTTGGCCAGTACACCAGTAGGTAGTTTTCAGCCCCTAAAATGTATAAATTCGTATACTTGCTGCTTAAAGCTCGACCGTACATCGTGTTGTAATGATGAAAACGAACTACACGCTCTTTTAAAACTGTGGTTATCCGGGTAGAATCATCAACGTAAATTGCGGAGTTGGTTTTTCCGTTAAACTGCTCTCTTTTATGGCGGTAGCTACCATCACTTCTTAATTCCACTAAGTTGTAGAACTGCTTGTTATAATCGATGGGTTTTAAAATGCTATCATTGATAATTTGGTTGTTCATATCCTTTAGGTAGTTTTCTACCTCTGGAAAAGTAGATTGCTCATGATTGATACGTTCAGTAACTGTATTTAGGAGAGTTGTGTATTGTTGTTCAAGCAAATGTTTTGACAGAAAGTAATAGCTTAGCAGTGAGGTTAAAAGGACCACAATTGATATTCTGATACCAATTTTAATCAGTGCCAATGTTGCTATTGATCTTTTTCGTTTAGTCATTATAGAAAGGTTAAATGCTAATTACTTTCACACCTTCAGGTTTTAACTACATTTAAACATTATAATTTAAACTGGCTTCAATGTTTTTTGCGCTGCTATTGAAAATAGTAAATGCTTTTCATCGTGTTGGTAAATACTTGTTTGGCTTCTTATACCATTTTAATTATAATATGAGCACTTGGTATAATGCCGCTTGACTTATGACAGCGTTAAATGCGTAGCAAATTTAACGCTAAAGTCATTAGCAAAGTGGTATTACAAGTTAAATAAAAAGAATGGTTTTGTGAAGATGCGTTGCTTATTTCAATTTTAATAGAAGGCAAACGGTCTGCTGTTTAATTGCCAGTAGGGGTGGGAGTTGTTTTGAAGGTGCCTGAGATTTGGAATGAACTAATAATTCTGGGTTAAATTAACTAGCAAAGTTAGCCTGGCTGATTTGATATTGGCTTTTTATGCAGTTTTTTAGTCGTTCAACGCTAAAGTTGTGGTAGGCTGTGGGTGAAAATAATTTATTTCGAATATAATTGTTACGAAATCAGAAGGTAAAACAGCTTCGATTCCACACACCATCAATAAAATGTTGTATGGAATCGAAGTAATTAAAATATTCAAGTGATGCGACTTTGATAAGTATCAAGTTGTCTTCAGTAAATCAAGAGTTACTATTTCATTAGATCTCTTGGCCCAAAGCAAAAAGTTTCGATGAAACTTTAATGTTGGTTTTGGTATTTAATGATTCTTTATTGATGTGAAATTTGAGCTTATTGTCTTCAATGTAAAAACTTAGATCAGCTCCTTTCATTATTAATTTATCATCTTCTGATATAATCAGTACATTCCTAGCAATGTCTGTTTTCACCAGTGCTATGTTTTTATAGCTGTTTTTTGGAACATATAGGATCTGACATTTTGAAATTTCACTAGGGTTCATGATCTTCTTAACCTGCATGTTGTGACTCATTGAGGCAATCTGCTGTAATTCCATTAGTACCTGAGAATTTCCTAGTACACCAATTACGGTATTAGCTCCTGATCCATTAATTTCAACATACCTCAAGAAGTTTTTTATAAACATGGCTTCATATTTAGCAGTAGATCCTTGTTGGGAGTATATCGAAATTGTAAGGCAGAGGAGGAAAGGAAATAACAGGCTTTTCTTTTTTGTGAACATATTTTTTTACGTTAAAAAGTAAAAACTAACGAGGCGCTGTAAAAATCTTGATCCTCACTGCCGGAAAATAATTTTCTGTAATTAAGTTTAACAAGGCCTGTGCGCAAGAAATAATAATTTAAACCAAGCGTTACACTACTCATGTCGTTGTCAGATGTATCTTCTGAAGAAAGTGAAGCGTAATCGTAGCGGATTGCAGGTTCTATTTTTTTTATTTTATAGGCCCCAAGTACGTAAAAACCATTTGATGATTCCATTTCAATTTCTTCTTCTCCCGTATCTTCATCAATTTCCGATTCGTCAAACCAGCTGTTGTGAAATTCGCCATATACGGCAAATTTATCGTTGTCGTATGATGCTGATATACCTGCCACCTTGGCACCAAGTTGTGCTGTAGAGTCATACATACATTGGTAATATGAAACTGAGGTATTAAAATTCTTTAGGAATTCAACACCAATTTGAGCCGTTATAGCCTTGTTTTTATTATTATCGCCAATGCCTTCTAGTTCTTCCTCTTCTTCTTCCTCAAAGCTCAGCTCTCCCTGAAGACCATTTGTTATAGCCAGTGCATAATAGGGTTGTGCAATAGAACCTTTTCTGTTGAATTTTCCTCTTAATTGCAAACCAACATCAGTCCACTCAGAAGGCGACACTAGAGCTGAAAGTGGATCGGAAGCCAGTTTGTGAATATACGGGATCTCTATATATTCGTTGTAATCACCGGTTGGGAGTAAGAACTTACCGATTCTTAAAATTGCCAATTCGCTAAACTTGTAATCCGCAAAAGCATATTCCATTTCGAAAGCCTCACCATTATTTCTGAATTCCATATTAAACTCTGTCGATAGGTTCTCGTTAATATTGGCAGTAACTAATAAATTAACTTCTGATTGATCGAAATGCATGTTGTCTTTTCCGTCCCAATAAAACCCGGTATTGGCAAAACCATTTAGACTAACAAAACTTGCAATGTTTGACAAAGCTGAACCAATAGTACCTGTTCCACCACGCTCATACAATGGAGGTTGAGTGGTCTTAATTTCCATTTCAAATTCATTTTGTGCAAAAGTGATTGAACTGGATATAAAAATCAGGACAAACATACAACCAATAAAAACTAAACTTTTTTTCATGTCTTTTTATTAAATATTTATTGGGTTATCGTAAGATATAATTCGATAACCACATTTTTTAGAGGGCAAAAATACAATTAGTTACGAAAATTATTAATTTTTGTTACAAATAACTATGTCGAGGTCGTTTAAGGAACCTCTATTACGTATCAACTTTATTCTATTAACTGCAATTCTATATTTACACAAGTAGCCTATAAAGTAATAAGTTCGTTCTGTTATGTTTTAATAACTAAAATTCAGTATTTTGCAAAGAGGTAATGGTATTGGGGTGTGTTATTAGCTTGTTGGTAGTTATAAATGCAAAATCCTCGTGTACTGAATTTATTATCAATACACGAGGATTTATATTATTGAATAGTCGATTCTTTATATTCTTCATCGGTAACGGCACCAAGCCATTCAACAGGCCCTTTTGAGAGTTGAGTGCTAATGCCCAAATGTACAAACTCAGAATGTGCAGCAGCTCCGTGCCAATGAACAATATCGGGTTTTATTTCAACCACATCTCCAACTTTTAAATGCTGAATGGGCTGCCCTTTTTCTTGGTAACACCCTTCGCCCGAGGTACAATACAAAAGCTGTCCGTTCGAATGCCCGGAGCAAAGTTTACATTATAACTCATGGCATCGAAATTAGCACCATCTACGGTAAGCATTTGCACATGGGTTTCGCCGGTGAAATGCTCGCTTACTTGCTGTCCTTTCTGAAATATTTTTGTTGTTTGCATCGTTGTATCATTTTTTGAATTGAACGACAATAAGAGAAATGCCATACAAAATGTTATAAATTGCCGTTTCATTAGGGAAATTGCTTTTAAACAAAACAATTTATTTTTAACTACGAAAAACACAAAAACACACGAAAAGTAAAATTAGGGTGCAAACTTAGCTTCGCTGATTTTCAATTTTTTCGTGGTTGATAAAAAATGATTTTAGTGGTCAGGGAATAATCATTTCGCTAAAAGCGAAATCCCTAGCCGTTTCATGACTCATTATTTTAATTTTTCGACAGGATTTATAGGATTAACATGATTTTAAAAATATGTCATATCATCTTAATCCTTCTTAAAAGCTATTTGATAAACTGAAATTACAGTCTCACTTACTTCAAATTCTCACTAAAAAACGTTTCCAGTTTGTCAAATGGAATAACATCTGTTTTGTCATACAAATCGGTATGAACAGCACCGGGGATAATCATCAACTCTTTCGGTTCGTTTGCGACTTTGTATGCATCTTCGCTGAAATAACGTGAAGGAGCATTTTCGCCTGCAATTATCAGCATGTGCCTTGGTGATATTTCTTTAATGTAGGTCATAATTGGCCTATTCATAAATGAAATTGGGGTAGTTGTTGTCCACGAACCGTTTGAATTTATCGAACGTGGATGAAAACCTCATTCGGTTTTATAATAATCGACATAGCCTTTTACAAACTCCGGTTCCTGACCCGATAATTGTTCCGGTTTTGGTAAACCCTGATTGTTGTATTCGGGTTTTCCGGTTTCGGCATCTTTCCAACGTTGCGCGCTCAATTGCTCTAACATGGCTGTACGTTCTTCGAGTTTTATACTGTCAAAACACAATTTAATTCATACGCTATGTGTGGTTGAGTTTGTAAGTGATTGATTGTGGGTGTTTTGGTTGGATATTCTATTTGAACATTCCATGGCTAAAAGTATTCACCAAAACTAAAATGGCAAGGCTTACTTTGTCTGATTTTATCAGGTTAAAATTAGCATATTAAAATACATATAAAACATAATTAATGTCTGGGCAGTGTTTAAAAATAAAAGGAATTCATCCGGAAATAGATAAATACCTTCACGGCTCAATGTGCTTTGGAGTTATTTTTTTTAGGAAAAAAACGGGTTAACCTAAACATTATTGCCTCTAGATGGTGGTCATTTAATCAACCCGTTTCAAGTTCTTTTGAGGAATCCTAAGAGTAAACGTTGATCCTTTTCCTTCTGTTGATTCAGCTTTTATGTCTCCTCCTAATTGTTGGGATATGCTTCTGCAAATTGATAAGCCAATTCCTAATCCTTCTAATAATTTAAATTCGCTGCTAATCACTTTGGTAAAGCGTTTAAAAATATAGTCGAGCTTATCTTGGGGGATGCCACGTCCTGTATCTTTGACATAAAAGATGACATTGTCGAAATTTTGTTTAACACCAAGCTCAATGAAACCTTCATTCGTAAACTTAAATGCATTATTCATAAAGTTAGAAATGATTTGTTTTAAGCGTGTTTGATCAGAGTAAAGACTAAGGTTTTCTGATTCTAATGTGTTATTTAGCAGGATTTTTCTGTTTTCAATTTTATTGTTTAGTACATAGAATTGGTAAATGTGATTGAGAAATTCGTTAAGTGGGAAGTATTCTTTTTGTAATGAAAACTGGTTGGATTCAATCATGCTTAAATCAATCATGTCATCAATCAGGGTTAATAAGGATTTTGCATTAGAGTCAACTACTTCAGCATAGGATCCTAGTAGTTTGTCTTCATCTAATTCAACCTTGAGGATTTCAGAAAAGCCGATGATCGCATTCATGGGTGTTCTGATTTCATGAGAAAGATTAGCTAAGAAAGCATTTTTTAATTTGTCCGCTTCATTGGCTTTATCCAATGCTCTTTTTAAAATAATGTTTTTCCTTTTTATGGATTTGATTTTTAAATAGGTCGTTAACAAGATGAGCGTGACTAAAATGATTGAAACAATTAATCTGAATTTTGTTGTTTTCCATAAAGGAGTTTCAACAATAATTCGTATGGTTTTTGGGGTGTCTACCCATTTTCCATCGCCGTTAGCTGCAATTACTTTAAAGGAATATTGCCCTGGATTTAAATTTGTGTATTTGGCAAAACGAACTTTAGGTGTGGTTCTAATCCAGTCATTATCGAAACCCTCAAGCATGTACTTAAATTGATTACTTTCCGGTGCCGTATAATGTAATGCGGCAAAGTGTATGGTAAAGCTGTTTTCCTCATGTTTTAATGTTATTTTATCAGTGTGGTTGGGGGATTTTGAGAGGAGTATACGACCATTTACAGTATCACCAACATTTATAAATTTGTTCATTAACTCAAAGTCGTTAATAACTATTTTGGGAGTTACTGTATCTTCCTTAATCTCATGCGGATAAAAGGCACTAAATCCATTAACACCACCAAATAAAATTTCACCATCGCTTAAAATACAGGCACTTCTGTCGCCAAATTCCTTGTCTTGTAAACCATCTTTTATGCCATAGTTTCGAATGGTAGAAGTTTTAGAATTATAACTACTTAAGCCATTGTTGGTACTAATCCACATGGTTCCATTACGGTCTTCTAGGATGTCTTTAATAACCGGATTGGGGAGTCCTTCCTTCAAGCTGATTTTCTTAAAATAGCCTTGTTTTTCATTATTTGGTTCAACATAAATGTTTATACCTCCACCAAAAGTACCTATCCATATTTCACCTTTGCTGTTTTCAAATATTGGTAAAATGTAGTTGTAGCTAATACTATTGGGGTCCTTAGGGTTATGTTGGAATAGGGTAAATTCCAAGGAATCACTTTTTCGTTGCAGGCTATCCATCAAAATTAAACCTTTTCTAGTTCCAAACCACAACCTTTTTTTCGAATCCTCAAAGCCACTTCTAATTAAGTTTGAAGGCAGTTGACTATTGTCTTTTTTGAATTGCTGAAAAGTTAATTCGCTATTCGAATATTTTGCTTTTAACAATCCTGCGGTATAAGAGCATAGCCATAGGTTTTTTTCAGAATCGTAAAGTAATCCCAAATTCATACTACGAGTATTGATTTGGGGGTAATGCGTTACCCACTTTTGATTTTTTTTCGAAAACTCAACAAGAAGCGAGGTGAAACTGGTGCCGGCAAGTATTTTTTTCTCACCCTTGTCTTGAATTTCAACAATGTCATACACTGTATTTTGATGATTTAAATCACTAACATCAAAATGCGTAAATCCCGAGTTGTAGTTTTTCTTCTCTGATACGGGTAATAAATTCATTCCACCACCTTCTGTGCCAAACCAAACGTTACCTTCCGAATCTTCAGTAATGGAAATGACTTTATTGTGACTTAAACTTCCTTTTAATGACGAGTGTGAATATTTTCGAAACCGACGCTTATTCGGGTCATATTTGTTTACACCACCACCATAAGTACTCACCCATAGCGTATGTGTTTCATCGATATATAAATCCCTGATAAAATCGTTTGATAAGTCAAATTCCGAAGTTCCGGAAAAACACTCTTTTTTTAAGGTGAAGGGAAAGTTATTTTCCGGTGTGTGTTTAAAGTAACTTAGTCCGTTACTACCTCCAACCCAAAGATTTTGATTTTGATCTTGGGCAAAAACTACGTTAGTATTACTTCTTATACTTGCTTGTAAGTTATAATTTCCGGTTTTATCATCATACACGATATAGGCAACTTCAAACCATACTCCAACAATAATTCCACCTTCTACCTCAATAAAATTATGGTATCCTTCGTAGTTTTCATGATGGAAACAAGTTGATATTTTCCCGGTAAAGTTGCCCTCTGCGTCAGTTTCTAATTTGTTAATATCCCACCTGCTACAGAATAAATATTCGCCTCTTTTAGTTTCCATAATTGCACCAAAGTAGTCTGAAAAAACATCATCGCCTTTTTCAGGCTTGGGTATCTTTTGAATCTTTACTTCTCCATTTATCAAAGAGATAATGTTTGCTCCTCCAGGCGTAGTTGCAATGATTCGGTTTTTAGAATCGCATATAATATCATTTATTTGGTTGTGGGTGATGAGATCAGGTTGATCTATTGTATTTTTTATTTCAATAATTTCATGAGTCGAAGGATTGAAAATATTAATACCATTGTAGATGGTTGCTATCCATATATATCCGTTTTCATCTTCAACAACTTTTTTGATTAAACTAGATGAAAGTTGGATAGGGTCAGAATTACCGGCTCTTAATACTTTAAAATCATATCCATCATAACGATTGAGTCCATCTAATGTGCAAACCACATATAACCTTGGCTGTCTTTAAAGGTGCTTAATACATCATTTTGAGATAAACCATCTTTGGAAGTAATCCTTTCAAAACTGACTTCTTTTGCATTCGATACGAAAAAACAAAATTGGAGAATTAATATGATGGTTAACTGTATGTGGATTTTGGCTTTTGGCATTGGGACTTTAATTATAAACTTGGAAAACATTATAAAAGTAATTAATTAAAAGTCATTTCAATAGCCAAAGCTAATCCGTACGTATTAAAAATTTCAATTCCTATCTTGTGATTATATTGAATTTGTTATTTGCAGAAGCATTTTGTTTTACATTTTAGGGTTGATAGCATCCAAACTTAAAACTATGCTTAAAAAATGGTTTTAGAAGAAAAAGATGAACTCATCTAACTTTGAGCGATCGATCTCGATCAGAATAACCTGTGTGTACTTTTGTAGAGTTTTCTATAGATGTTCAACTTCTAAATACCACATTTAAGCCCGAACAAACCTGGACATCCTATGTTTGATACATGGATCGTAACAGTCCTTCAGTTAAGGTAACTCTTTAAATGAATTTCGTATGGATAATTTTGATAGGCTCCCAAAAGAAGTTTTTTCTTTTTTATTTGCTGTAAATGCCTAATGGCTTGAGATTAGTAGTTTTTATAGTATGTCTTTCATAGTTATATCCTCGTTTACACTTTAAAGATGACAGTGCGGGTGGAACTAACACTTCCCTCGGGGATTTCGCCTTTAACATATCTTGTAAGAGACAGAGTTTAACCACATGTTATTTTGACCTGATTTACCTGATTAACAGGTTTACTGGGATGATTTTTTTAAAAAAAATCTTGTAAATCCTGTTAATCTTGTCTTAAAAGCGATTTCACTAACACTTTCCTCGGGCACAAGGACTGTTTGTAATAAATATTCCAAAACCTAATCCCATTAAAATGTTTTGTAAAGTACTTTCACTCCACAATACTCCATCTGGCCGAATATCTGAAAAGAAATAAATTACATATCCCATTAAAGCACCAAAGAGCGCATAAAATAGCGTGCGTTTTGCATGGGGCGTTGCAAATGTTCGTTTAATCCAGTTTCCTTCCGGTTTTATATTTAATTGTTTGAACTCAAAAGTTTTCATGATAAATTGTTTTTTTTTGACAATATTAATGAGATTCACTTAACCATTTTGTGATGAAAGTCACTTACAAAATGATCTTTTGCTGTTTATCTTTGTAGAAACGTTAAAAATTGTAGACATGAAAGGGAACTTTAATCAGATAATTAATTCAGATACACCTGTTTTAGTAGATTTTTTTGCAGAATGGTGTGGTCCATGTAAAATGATGGCGCCCATCTTACAAGAAGTAGCAAAGGAATTAAATGGACAAATGCGCATCATCAAAATTGATGTGGATAAAAATCCGAATATTGCCGCACAATTTCAGGTGAGAGGAGTGCCAACCTTAGCCATTTTTAAAGCCGGTAAAATTCTTTGGAAACAGTCTGGTGCGATGGATAAAAGTTCTTTGCATTCAGTGTTGAGAAATTATTTATAGCTTGTGGATGTAACTTATAATTCAATCCTTTATGAAGAAATTAATGGTGGTGATGTTGAGGTACATCCGTTTCCATATCCAATAAAGCTTTTCCCGATTCTTTCAATAGGCCAATGGACCATTTAATGATAACAATGGAGGATGCAATAGCAACCAATGGATCAATAAACGATATGTTCCAAATCATAGCACAAACTAGTCCAACGATTGCTGCCACACTGGTTAAAGCATCTGCCAATACGTGTAAATAGGCCGCCTTAATATTGTGGTCAGAGTGGGAGTGGTCATGATGCAACAAAAATGCACTGGCAATGTTAATGATTAATCCAATTATGGCTACCAGTATGGCATCTTTATAAATGATCTCAGCCGGATGATACAGGCGTTCAACAGCTTCTACAAGAATAAAAACAGCAAAAAGAAGAAGTAAAATTCCACTGGTATAACCTGATAGTGATAAAATTTTTTCAGAATTACCTGTGAACTTGTGGCTTTTTGTGGCTTTACGTACAGCTATATAAGCAATCCAACTTAAGCCTATTGCTAATACATGAGATCCCATATGGATCCCATCTGCCAAGAGAGCCATAGATTTTGTGGTGATACCAAAAATAATTTCCACAACCATAGTGATTGCCGTGAGTAAGACAACCCACATGGTCTTTTTCTCGTGTTTAAGCTTATTCATTCTTTGTTATTTAAATCATGCATGCAATTTACTTTATTGAATAACAACTTTAAATACCTAATAGTTGGGATATTGGTTGGTAAATCTTAGGGAAAATATAAAAGATCATTATTGTTTTTTAAATGAGGTTGTAGTTGGTTGATAATTAACGTTGTGTATTGCTTTATGCGCTGTTTTTTCGTAACTTTTTAGTATAAATAAATAGGAAAGATGAGGTTGTTATGTTACGGTTTTATGTTTGCAGAGGAACACATCATGAAGGTAATTTTGAAGTGCATGAAATTCATAAAGAAGGATGTGTAAATTTACCAGTAGAAGGCGACAGAGTTTATCTGGGAGAATTTAATTCTTGTTCATTAGCAGAAAATGTAGCTCATCAAAGCTACGATCACGTAAAATGCTGTTTGGATTGTTGTCCGGAGTGTAAAGTAAGGTAGAAGTTTGTGTGTATGCAGATTTGCTAATTTAATCAAGTGGCGAGTTAAAGATCAATTTTTTGATGTTTAACGCTGATGTGTAATGCCAAAATCCAAAGTTTAGCATTTTTCTTCCACTTGATTTCTTTTGTTAAAATAGGCTATCGCGGCTGATGCTATTAAACCGATGAGATACATTACATCATCAGCTTGTCCTGCTACCGGAATGGCATCAGGAATAAGGTCAACCGGACTAATCAGTGCAGCTGTTGAAATACCAATTCCTAAATAGGACAAAACTCGGATTAAATTGGAGGTAAACCAACTGCTCTTTAGACTAATAGCAAAAATAAGGGTAATTAGAAAGGCAAAAAAACCTCCAATTAGAACTGATAAAAAGTTGAAAAAAGCGTCCATGTCGATAACTTTGAGTTAATAACGAATTAATCCTCATAATGTTTCATTAATTAAACTGTGATATGAATTGAATAATGATTTTTGTTTAGTGAGCCTTTTGATGTTTGTAATTCAACTTCTTATTAATTGTCAACCGATTTGCAAAGAAAGAAAATTCTCCAAAATGCTTGACATTTTTTGAAAGTTATCGGGTCTCAACTTTATCACTGTTAGTTTATTATTTGTCAATTTTCACAGTAATAGTTTATAGTTCACAGTATATTAGACCTAACACTAATATAAAGCCCTGAACATGATCTATTTTAATTGTATATCTCAATCGCGAAAATGGCATTTAAGGTTTACTCCATTATTTAATATGACCATTATTATATTATTATCCTCGTGTGTTACACAAAAAAACGTGGAATACCTTAAGGATAATAATAATGAGCTTCATGCTTTTAGAGAAGCAGATACAAATAAATACCTTCTTCAACCCAAAGATGAGCTTTACATTCAAATCAGTAGTTTGGATGATGCTTCTGCGAAAATATTCTCTAATACTGGTAATCAGCAATTTGTAAACATAGGGAGTATAAATCCTTATGGTGCTTCATTACTTTCTTATACTGTTGATGAAGCCGGAAATATTTTATTACCTGTTGTAGGAATACTACCGGTAAAAGATAAAACACCTGATGAAGTTGGTGAGATGATTAAAAAGTCATTAGCAAAGATTTTAAGTCAGCCAACAGTTACGGTAAAGCTTGTTAATCGGTTTATTACGGTATTGGGTGAAGTTCAACGCCCTGGTCATTATAATTATTATCAAGAGAAAATAAGTATTTATGATGCCCTGGGTTTAGCAGGAGATGCAACATCGTTTGCCAATCGGAAAAAGGTAATATTAGTTCGGAATGAAGGCGGTGAAAATCATAAAGTGCCTGTTAATCTGAATGATACAGAAATGCTAAGCTCCAACTATCTTTATTTACGACCCAATGACATTGTATATGTGCCTCCTATGCGGAAGAAATTTTGGGCCATGGAGCAATTTCCATACGATCTTTTAATGTCTGCAATTACAGCTGCCATCCTCTTTTATTCAGTTGTGAAGTAATATCAATTAAGAACTTAAAAAAAATTGTTATGGTACCGAATCGACATCTAGATAGTTTACAAGAGAGTGACCTAAAGCACTTGGTGTTAAACGTGAAAAGGCATTATAAATTATTTATTGGGTGTTTGCTTTTTGCACTTTCTTTAGCCTATCTGGTAAACATTTTGATGGTTCCTAAATATAAGGTTAGCTCTTCTTTATTAATCACTGAAGAGAAGAAAATAAATAAGGGAAAGACAAGTGAATTTTTAAATAGTGATTTATTTAGTTTAAATCAGAATCTGCAAAATGAATTGTGGATGTTGAAATCAGTTCCAACCATTAATCAAACCATTAAAAACTTAAATCTTACGGTTCAATATGGTCAAAAGAGTCTAGTGCCAAAGGACATGTATGGTAAGGTACCCTTTAAGGTGGTATTGTTACCAAGCCATGTGCAACCTGTAAATGTAAAGTTTAATATAAAGTTTATTGGTAACGATAAATTTGAAATTGAGGCAAAGAGAAAGCTTGTTTCTTTTGTGGATTTTGATAATGGTGAATTAGTAAAAGAGGTCAATAACTGGTCTTTTAAAAAACGTGCAAAATTTGATGAGTTAATAGAAGCAGAAGATTTGGGTTTTGTAGTGGTTAAAAGTGAGGATGTACCTTTAGAAAAACATTTTAAAGATCAATACAGTTTTTTGTTTATAGATCCGATTAGTGCAACAAATAACTTAAAAAAGGATCTTCAATTTAAAATTGTAGATAAACTTGCTACCGTGATTGAAATATCATACAAAACAACTTCTGTTAAAAAAGGAAAAGATATTGTTAATGAAATAATGAGTGTCTATTCTCAGCAAAACCTTGAACAGAAAAATCATTTGGCAAGCATAACGATTGATTATATCGATCAGCAGCTAAGTGAAATATCAGATTCCTTATCTACAACCGAGCAAGATTTGCAACGCTTTCGTTCTTCCAATCATTTAATTAATGTAACTGAGCAAGCCAATACAATTTCTAATCAATATATGGATTTGCAAAACCAATATGCAGAGTTGCTAACACGGAAACGCTACTATGATTATGTATATAACTACTTAAGTGAAAATAGCGATTATTCAAATATGATCGTACCGGCATCAATGGGTATCCCTGATCAATTACTTAATAATTTAATGAGTGAATTGATATCAGCTCAAACTCAGCGCTTGAATCTAATTCAAAACAATCAAGAAAATAATCCAATTGTTCAGAAACTTAATGTTAATATAGAAAACATTAAAGCTACCATATTTAATAACATTAGTGCTGTTCGAAAAACCATAGGACTTTCGGTATCTGAAATGGATAAGAGGATTAAAAAAATGGAATTAACCATTAGTCGTTTACCTGTTACGCAACGAAAATTAGGAGGTTTAGAACGAAAATATAAACTAAATGATGCCATTTACAATTATTTATTAGAAAAGCGAGCTGAAGCAAAAATTACTTTAGCTTCTAATGTACCTGATAATGTAATTATAGAACCAGCCAGATTGCTTGGCAGGAAACCGGTTTCTCCCAATACACAATTGAATTACTTAATAGCAGTGGTATTAGGTTTAGTTGTTCCAATAGGCTTTTTGACTGTAAAATCAGTTTTAAATACTAGGTTAGATTCACTTGATTCCATTGAGCGTTTGACTACAGCTCCTGTTTTTGGGAAAATTATGCATAATCGAAAAAAATGTAAAAATGGATTGTATGAGCCTCCAAGTACCATCGTAATTGAATCTTTTAGAGCCTTACGAACTAATATTCAATTTCAGTTTAAAGATCTTTCGCATAAAGTAATCATGGTGACATCCTGTATTGAAGGTGAAGGAAAATCATTTAACTCACTGAATTTGGCCATGAGCTATGCTCAATTAGGGCATCGGACAATTATTATAAATTTTGATTTACGTAAACCACGTCAATACTTTAGTGAAGAAGAAAAGTTATACAGAGGTATTTATTCATATTATACAGATGGGATAGACGTAAATGAAATCATTCATGCATCTCCATACGAGAATCTGGATTTTATTCAAACAGGTCCAATATCACCGGATCCAGCGAAATTATTGTCACAAAATTGTACAAGTAGTCTAATAGCTCAGCTTAAAACAAAATATAGTTGTATAATCATAGATACTTCTCCATTTGCGCAAGTGAGTGATGCTTATTTGCTTATGGATCATGCAGATGTGAAAATTATAGTGGCACGCTATAATTATAGTTTAAAGAGAGTTTTTGCATTAATTATGAAAGATTTAAGTGATAAGAATGTAAGTAATGTTGGGGTGGTTATGAACGACAACAAAATATATAGTGACCAGTATGGTTATGGCTATGGTTATAACTCAAAAAATGGCAATGGGTCATTGAATTAAAATTGACTTTTTAAGTCAATTTTAATGGAGAATATCCAGAATTGTTAGTGAGCAATTACACTTTAGGTTTTATTGCCATATTGAGATAAATACAGGTTTAACTCAATTGAAAAGAATTAATTAAAAGGTATTGTGTCTTTATTATAGTGTTTATGCAGGTTGATCCTAATTTATTGTGATTGACCGGGCGAAGCTGTAAAAATAGTTAAGATCTAAGTTAAATAATTGATACAAATAACGATCAAAAAATACATGTATGTTAGGTAAGATATTTAAGTTGGTGTTTTCGTTTGTAGATCAGTTCAAAGCTTCGTTGGTTAAGAAGAGTGTTACGCTAAAAGGTGAAGGACAGGTATTTGTAAGAAGTACTTTTATTCGTCTTGCTGATGGTTCTGATAAGAATGATATTGTAATAGGGGATCATGCAATGATATCAGGTTCATTAATCTCCGAAAATCATGGCAAAATTACCTTAGGAACTTATGCGTATTTGCGCGAGAATAGTACCATTGGGGCGGTTAATTCTATTATCATCGGTGATTATACTTCAATTGCAGATTATGTTGTAATACTTGATAATAATAACCACCCGATACATCCCTTAGACCGTAAAATTAAAAGCAGTTCGCCAAAGGGGTCTGATTATAGAAAATGGCGTCATTCAGAATCAGCTCCCATTGTAATTGGCAATAATGTATGGGTAGGATCTTTTGCTCGAATATGTAAAGGGGTAACTATTGGAGATAACTCGATTGTCGCTGCCAATGCTGTTGTTACTAAAGATGTTCCGGCAAATGCCATAGTGGCTGGTAATCCGGCAAAGGTGGTCAAGACTGATATTGATCAAGTTTCCAGAGTCTTTGTTGAAAATGGCAATAATTAAAGAAAATGACTAGTAAACCAACAAAAAAAACTAGCACTGCTAGTCAAACAGCTGCTATTATGGCAGGCAAATTAATTGCCTTGTTGGCAACATTTACCATGCCTTTATTCCTTACTCGTTTCTTAAGTAAATTTGAGTTTGGGGTGTATTCGCAGTTTTATGTATTGGTAAATTTCTTTACCATATTTTTTAGTATGGGAATTCAATCTAATTTGTATTTTTTTTATCCCAAAGCAAGTGAGCAAGATCGAAAATCATTAATTGTACATACTTTATTATTATTGATGGCACTTACTTTTTTAGCAATTCTTTTAATTAACATACCTTTTTTAAATCAATATATATTAGGCACCGGTGATTTGGCAAATTACACCATATTTGTAAGTCTGGGAATTTTGTTTTTATTGCCTTTGGTAATTATTGAACCCTTATATGTTGCAAAGACAGATAATATAACCAGTGTGTTTTATCCGCCATTTGTAGTGGTTTCCAGATTGTTATTGGTGATTGTTTTTGCTGTTTATTGGCAAAGTTTAAACTCTGTGATGACAGGGATGGTACTTGCCGGGTTGATTTGTTTCTTATTTGTTTTGATCTATTCTTTAAAAGGCATTGGCGTTTGGCAAATAAAAAAGGTAATTAATTTGCAATTAGCTAAAAAACAGATTAAATACAGTTGGCCCTTTGGTTTAGCATTGGTTCTAAATACTTTAGCTCTTCAATTTGACAAGATTATATGTATCTCTTTTTTAGATCCAGCTTCCTTTGCAACTTATGCGATTGTATTTTATGGCATCCCAGGAGTTCAACAAGTTTACCAGTCTTTGTCTCAGGTTTACTTAATGAAAATGTCTGCAAAACATCATGAAAATAAACCCCATGAAATTTTAAATCTTTATAAATCACTTGTTACTAAAACTTATTCGTTTTCGATCCCGGCAATTGCGCTCGTTTCGTTATATGCTGAGCGAATTATAGTGTTGTTTTTTACCGATAAATACATTGATGCAGTGCCTTTATTCCGAATTTACATTTTAACATTTCTTATTTTTATGTTAGGTGCTGGCTTATTTCTAAGAGCTACAGATCGCACCATTTATTCCTTAAAGGCATATTTTTACAGCAGTCTTTTTACTTTACCATTAACCTATTTCCTGATTAAATATTTTGGATTATGGGGAGGGTTAACAAGTGCCATGGTAAGTATTATTTTGCCCAAATCAATACAACTTAAAATGGAAATGAAATTAATTAATAGCACGATATTTTCTTATTTCCCATGGCTAAAGTTTCTTAATATTGCGATTATTGCTTTAGTTTCTATTATTCCTTTTGCTTTGGCAGAATACTTTTTAGAGTATGGCGATTTTGTAGCTGCTCTATTTGGTGTTAGTTACTTATTAATAGTTTCTCTTGTAGAAATTAAATTCGGACTTTTTGTATTTGATGGAGTTTCAATAGAAAGTATTATATCAAAGGTTGTAGAAAAAATTCCTTTTCTAAGAGGTTTAAGAAAATCATTTGTGGTCTTACCTCAGAAATCAAATGATAAACGCGGTATTTAATACATTTCTTTTACTAAGAATTGAACTGATTATTTTGAAAGAAGACAAGACTAAAATTAGTAGAAGCTTAACTTGTTTTTTATAAACCATGGAGAAAATACGCCAAATTTTACTTTTCTTATTTTTCTTTTCTCTGAATTTTGAAATATGGGATCCCTTACAAACAAATGGGTATTTCTCCATCGCAAAGTTAACCGGTATTTTGTATTTTTTGTCATCTCTTCCTGCTATAATTAACGGCAAGACTACTATCGAAAATAAGAGAATACTTTATCCCTTATTGGCGTTTTTTTGTTATTTGGTTTTCATCAACCTCGTATATGCTGAATCTACTCAGGATACAATAATTGATTTTACCCTTTTGCAAAACATCATTCTTTTCTTTGTTTTAATCAATCATTCCATTCAAAAACCAAAAGTTCTAGAAAAAGCTTTGATGTTTTTTGCTTTAGGATCTACTACCCTTGCCATGTTGTATTATAACGATATAGGAATTCAAATAGTAGATGGAAGAGTTTCAATGTTTGGAGATAATGAGAATATTATAGCACAACGAATGTGCTTTTCCATAATAATTATCACAATGGTTGTTTTACAGAATAGCTTAAGATTATCTTATAAAAGGTATGCATTATTACTTACTTTACCATTAATGTTTGGTTTACTGGTAGCAACCGGGTCTAGGTTATCATTAATTTCACTAGCAATTATATTTATAGCAGCTATTACACTTTATAAAACTGATGGTTATTTCGTGAAATTTGTTGTTCTTCTTACAGGTGCAATTGTTTTTGTTTTTTTATTTCAAATAGCGTTTGAAAATGAGGTTGTTCGAGATCGGTTGTTGTTAAGTTTTCAAGAAGGTAATCTATCCGAAAGAGATGTTATTTGGCAAGAAATAATTCCTTTAATCCAGGAAAAACCAATTTTTGGAATCGGGCAATCCGGTTATGCCATTTATTGTATTAGTGTATTTGGTAGGTATTGGAGTCCTCATAATGTAATTCTTGAAGTCCTGAGCTTTACCGGTTTTTTCGGTTTTTTATTGTATTTAATCTTTCTTTTTAAGGTGTTTAAAAATGCTTATTTGACTTATGTGAAATATGATATGTTGTTGCCAGCTTTATTAACTATCAATGTATTAGGGATTCTTCTAGCGAGTCATTTATTAGAAGTTAAAATTGGATGGGCAATATTGGCTTATATCTCAACTAGTTATTCCAATGAATATTTTATGCGTCATTGATACTTTAGGAGCTGGAGGAGCTCAGCGTCAGATCGTGGAGCTTGCAAAAGGTTTTGTAAGGAGAGGCCATGATGTTGAGTTTCTAACCTATTACCCCATTCCTTTTTTTAATTCTGTTTTAGAAAGTGAAGGGATTCATATATTTTGTATTGAAGAGTCGAATTATCTTATGCGACTGTTAAAAATGAGAAGATTTATTCGAGGTCGAAAATATGATGCTGTATTGTCTTTTCTTGAAGGAGCTAACTTTATTTGTCAAGTTGCCGGTTTTCCAACTCGAAAATGGAAATTGGTGGTGGGCGAAAGAAGTGCAAATCCTGAAATATTAAAATCGTTAAAGCTTATTGTTTTTCGCTGGTTTCATTTTTTTGCGGATTATATTGTTGCCAATTCTAATGCAAATATGAAATATGTAAAAGCGGTTAATCCCATGTTAGCCAATGAGAAGTGTCAGGTTGTCTATAATATTGTAGATTTTGACGAATTTAAGCCATTAGAGATATTGCGACAGACCGGTGAAGATAAATTTCATTTGGTGATACCGGCTCGTATAAGACCTGAAAAAAATATAACCGGGCTAATTCAAGCACTTTTACTTTTAAGCAATGAAGAGCGTCAAAAATTACAGGTTGATTGGTATGGGAAATATGAAAAGGAAGAATTGAATAATCCCTTATTAAAAGAATCTTTAGAATTAATACAGAGTAAGGGTTTAGATAAAGTAATTACATTTTTTGAAGCAACTCTTGATATAAAAAGCATCATCCAGTACTCTGATGCAGTTGGTTTGTTTAGTACGTTCGAAGGTTTTCCAAATGCAATTTGTGAAGCCATGGCATGTGCCAAACCTGTTGTGTGTTCGAAGGTTTCTGATATGGATTTTTTTTTATCACATGAACCACATTTATTATGTGATCCTTACAATCCTACTTCTATTAAGGATTCGTTAAGTTATCTTATTAACATGGATCAAAAATCTTTAAAACACTTGGGGATAGCAAATAGAAATATTGCATTGAGAGAGTTTGAAAAGGAAAGCATTGTGTCGCGTTACTTGGATCTGCTTGGAGTTGAAAATAACTAATCAATGAAAAGATTTATTTTAAGTGTCCTTTATTTGGGCTTGCGTTTTAGTGGAATTGCATTTGTTATCCGCACTTTAGGTTCAAGAAATAAAGTTTCGATCCTGATGTATCATAATCCTGAGCCTAAGTTTTTTGAGAAACATTTACGTTTTATCACGCGTTGGTATAATCCTATTTCAATTTTAGATTTAATGGAGGCTTACGAGACCAAAGACTTTAGTAAATTACCAAAATATGCTGTAGTTTTTTCTTTTGATGATGGCTGGAAAGAAAATTATCATTTATTACCGATTATTAAAAAGCATCAAATCAAACCAATTATTTTTCTTAATACCAGTATTGTTAATACTCATCGACATTATTGGTGGACGGAATGCAGGGAAGAGGAAGTTGAGTCATTAAAGGTTAAACCAAATCAAAAAAAGTTGGAAATTTTAAGAGATAAGTATGGCTTTTATCCGGAAAAAGAGTTTCCTGGAGATCGTCAAGCGCTAGATATTAGGGAATTAAAAGAACTGAAAGAATATGTTGATTTTGGTTTGCATACCGGGTTTCATCCAATTTTAACGAGGTGTAATTCAGAAGAAAAACAGAAGGAAATATTAGATGGTATAGGGCAACTTGAACGAAGTTTAGACGTACGTTTTGAAACATTTTCTTATCCTAATGGGGATTATGATGAGGAATGTATTTCTATTCTTAACAAGGCAAATATAAAACTTGCAAGAACCACTGATGCTGGTTGGAACGATGAAAAAACAAATCCGTATAAATTGAAGGTTACTGGCGTGTCAGATAATGCTTCTTTGAATAAATTAGTATGCGAATTAGCCGGTATCTCAATGTATTTTCAATATTTTTTCCTAGGCAGTTTTGCTGGGTTAAAAAACAAATAGCTTTAGGCTATAGATAAATTATAAATAAAATGAGTTATCCTTATGCTGTTGTTTTAGATATTGCATTTTCCGGTTATGGAGCATTACGTTCATTGGCAGATTACTCAATTCCATTAATTGGATTTTATAATTCTAAAACCTTACCAGAAAGCTTCACAAATTTATGTGAACGAAAAATATTCTTCAAGACCACTGAGGAGTTACTCAATCAACTTATTCTGTTGTCTAAGGAATTGGACGAGGTGCCTGTGTTAATTTTAACAACTGATTTCTATGTAGAATTTTATATTAAAAACAGGCATCTACTTGAAGGTAAGTATTTGATTAATATGCCGGATAAAGCAACCGTTAATTTGTTGCTCGATAAAAATGAGTTTTCGGCTTTTGCTCCTCAGTATGAAATTCTAATACCTCAAAGTTTTGATATCAAGACTGAGATGGATTTACAACCTGTGCAATCGCAGATTAGGTTTCCGGCCATTGTAAAACCTTATAAAAGAACCGAAGCTTGGGAAAATGCACGCTTGAAAAAAGCTTATATCGTACAAGATGCAAACCAATTGGATGAACTTTATAAAATGGTTTCAAGTGTTGAATCCTATCTAATAATTCAGGAATATATTGAAGGAGGAGATGACCATATAGAATATTGTTTAACATATTTTTCCAAAAATAGTGAATGTTTGATTGCTTTTGCCGGAAAAAAAATTCGCCAATGGCCAGTGAGCACCGGAAGTACGGCAACAACCCAACCCATCGAAAATGAGTGGATGAAAAAGGAAACAATTCGGATATTTAAAGCTGTAAATTATGTAGGTTTTGGTTCAATTGAATATAAGAAAGATGCAAATAATGGAAAATATTATTTAATGGAGCCAACCGTAGGTCGCTTAAATCAACAAGAGTATGTTGCTACTTTATCTGGTTATAATATACCCTTGACAGGCTATTGTGATTTAACAGGGGTAAAAATTTCTGCCAAGGAACAGATTAACTCTTCTATTATTTACATTGATGAAATAGCTGAAATATGCAGTGTTTTTGTGCATTTTAAGCGGAAGCTTTTAAATCTGCCTCAATGGTTTAAAACCTTACGTGGAAAAAGGTATTATCGATACGCCAATTGCAATGATAAAAAAGTTTTTATGGGATTGTTAATGAGAGTTATGGTGAAACTTTTTACGGGAAAATAAGCTGTTAATTAAAATTTACATAGACCTATAGCAAATCAAATATTTAGAGTTGGAAATTTTTTTGTACTATAATGAAAGTTTTGTTTATTGCACCTGCACCTCCACCAGTTGGAGGAATTGAATCGGTTACCAAAAACTTGCTTGATTATCTGAAATTGAATCCCAATGGAGTTGATTTAATTCTGCTTAATACCACGCATCGTTTCAGACCTGTAACTTCAAAGTCAATACTTATTCGTTTGTTATCCGGATTATATAATTCACTCAGAACATATATTAGTACACTTAAAATTATTAAAAAAGATAAACCGGATATTCTTCATCTAGCCAGTAGTGCATCATTGGCTTTATTAAAAGATATTCTAATACTCTTTCTTTCTAATAAATATAAAATTCCTACTGTTCTACATCTTCATTTTGGGAGAATACCATCCTTGAAAGAGAAAAATAATTGGGAATGGAAATTGTTAAAACGAGTCATTAAAATGAGTCATTCTACAATTGTTATCGATAATAAATCCTATGATTCATTAATGAAAGAAGGATATAACACTATTGCGAATATACCAAATCCATTATCCTTAGAGGTGGAGAGTCAAGCCCAAAACCTAAATTATTATCCAGTGTCAAGAAAAGAGGGACAACTTATTTATGTGGGGCATTTGATTTATGATAAAGGTGTATATGAATTAGTTACAGCTTGTACTCAGGTGGATGCAGTAGAACAGTTAATTCTTATTGGACCATACGAAAATAAAGTCAAAGAAGAATTGATTCAAATTGCAAACCTTAGATCAAATGGAAATTGGCTTGTGTTTACCGGGGAGATTGAGATTACAGAAGTACTGTCATATATGAAAAATGCACCTATTTTGGTCTTGCCAAGCTATACAGAAGGTTTTCCTATGGTGATATTAGAAGGCATGGCTATGGGTTGCAGTATTATTGCCACAGATGTAGGAGCTATATCAGATATGATTGGAATAAATTCAAATGTACCAAACGGACATATAGTACCTATAAAAAACGTTGAGAAGTTAAAAGATGCAATAGGAAACATGTTGCAGGATAAAAACTTAATTGAAACATATAGTAGGCGTGGAGTACAACGAGTGTTAGAGAACTATACCATGAAGAGTGTTTATTCTCAATATTATTCAATATGGAAAGATTTAAATGTTTAATCGTCCTTAGCGTAATAATTTTTGGATCGATTACAGATTCTAGAAGTCAGACCATAGGAGATCTTATTAAAGAAGTTTTTTATATCTCTACCTCTGGTAATGATGGTCAATCAGGTTCAAAAGAATACCCATGGGCTACCTGGCAAAAAGGATTTTCAAGAGCAGGAGCAGGTGATACTGTTTATATACGCGGGGGTGTCTATTATGCGGATAATGAAGATGAATATGGAGTAATGGTAAGTAATAAAAAAGCAGAATCTTATAATCCAATATGTATTCTAAATTTTCCTGGAGAAACTCCCATTTTAGACTGTTCAAAGATTAATCAAAAATTACCTGTCAGAGGTATTGCTTTAATTGATTGTGAAAATATTTATATACAAGGATTGACTTTACGTGGTGTAAAGCAAAATGCATCAGATTCTGAAGCTTTGGGTTTTTATTTTAAAAATGGTGGACCTTACATTGTAAAGAATTGTATTTCATACAATAATGAAGGGGCTGGTTTTTCGGGTTTTGGAGTAGATTCAATCAAGCTTATTCAATGTGACTCATTCAATAATTTTGATGTTGCTAATAGTGATTATTTGGGTGGTCAGGCCGATGGTTTTGCCATTTGCTTTTCTCCCTCAACATCCTATACTTATTATAAAGAATGTCGATCCTGGTATAATTCAGATGATGGTTTTGATTGTTGGAAAAACGAAGGAACGGTTGTTTTTGAAAAATGTTGGGCATTTAGCAATGGGAGATATCAAGGAGACGGTAGTGGTTTTAAACTTGGTCGGACTGATTTACCTGGTCTTCCTTATCCTCACAGAGTCTTAACCAATTGTTTAGCATTTTACAATAAATTTATTGGTTTTGATCAAAATGGAGGTAAAGTATCCATGGTTTTGTTGGATAATATTGCTTATCAAAACGGTTCAGCAGGTTATTTATTACTACAACAAACGAATCAATTGGAGTTAAAACGTAATATCAGTTATAAGAATGGTGCTCATGATTTTTTAAAGTTTTCCAGTGTGGAATGTGAAGTGAATAATCGTTTTAATAATCAAAATATTAATGATTCTTCTTTTTTTAGCTTGGATTCAATTGGAGTATCAAGTGCTCGAAATTTAGATGGAAGTTTACCTAAGTTAGACTTTCTAAAAACAAGTGCCAGGTAATTTTAACAGTAGAGAAAAGTCCACAAATTATTATTAATAAACACTAAAGTTATGATTTTACTTGCATCATCTGTATTTCCGCCGGAACCGGTTGTTTCAGCAACCATCGGTTTCGATTTAGCCGAAGCTTTATCGGTGGATAGTGAAGTTATGGTGGTGACACCTAAACCCACCCGGCCATTAGGTTTTTTATTCGAAGAAGCCACTCAGCCGGATAGAGCTTTTAAACACTATGTTATGGAATCCTATACTTATCCTGAATCTAAGCTAGTTGGCAGATTAAGAGAAAGTTATAGTTTTGGAAAACATGTTGTTATGCAGATCATAAAATATAAAGATCAGATTGATTGCATTTATATACATGCCTGGCCACTTTTTGCGCCTTATCAAATAGTAAAAGCGGCGAAAAAGTATAATATCCCAATGGTCATTCACATTGTTGATATTTATCCTGAAGCACTTTTAAGTAAGCTTCCTTTTATGAAAGGTTTGGTCTATAATATGCTTTTACCTTTGGATAAGTATGCCTTACAAAATGCTTCTAAAGTGGTTACTATTTCACCCAAAATGAAAACTCATTTAGCGACTTCACGCAGGTTGAAGATGCAAAACGTGGAAGTGGTGTATAATTGGCAAAATGAAGATCGTTTTAAACGTTTTAAAGAACAAAAAAGAGAAAATGGAAAAAGCGATTTGTTTACCTTTATGTTTTTGGGAAACCTAAGCCCAACAGCAGCGATACAGTTTTTAATCTTAGCTTATAAACAAAGCGGGATTAATAATTCAAGGTTAATAATTGCAGGAGATGGTTCTCAAAAGGATTATCTCTGTTCATTGTCTGGAAGTCCCAATGGAGTCCGTGTTGATTTTCTGGATGCTCCAATGGATAAGGTACCCGAAATACAAGATATGGCAGACGTATTATTGCTAAGTTTAGTAAAAGGAGCTGCAAAGGCGGCACTGCCATCAAAACTACCGGCTTATATGTTTTCTCAAAAACCAATTATTGCATGTGTAGAGGAGGATAGCGATACAGCAAATATTATTAAACAAGCCAATTGTGGTTGGGTGGTTACTCCAGAAGATAAGGATGCTATTTCTCAAGCAATGGTATTTGCTACAGCTCACTCAAAAGAAGATTTGGAGCAATTGGGATACAATGGCTATCAATATGCCATGGAGAATTTTTCGAAATCGGGTAATCTTAAAAAGTTTATTTCCATTATCGATTCTGTAAAGCGCTAGGAAGTTCTAAAATTTACGCACATGAAAAGGGAGTTGCTTAAAATAGGTGTCGTTTTAGAAGGACTGGAAGTACCTCGTTGGACTTTGAATGTCCTTAAGTCTGTTCAAGAGAGTGGGTTTGCTGAGATTAGTGTAATTGTAAATCATTCTAGTAATAATAAGTCAGACAAACCTTTTGTTATAGCACTTCAAGAAAAGTTTGAGCGTTTTTTGTATGGAGAGCGTTTAACATTCTTAAAAAATGAATCCATTTTTGGTGTGATTCAAAATACGCCGGTTTTTAATATTGCAAATGGTAATCATGAATTTGTGGAAGAACTTTCGCACTATGATTTAGATGTTCTTATCAACCTCAGTAAAATTAAAATTCCTGATCGAGGGAATAAATTTGCCAAATACGGCATTTGGGAATATTGGATACAAAATCAAACGCTTAAAGATGATTTTCCGGCTGTTTATCAGAGTATGCTAAACAAGGAATCTGTAATTGTTGTTTCACTCCAAGAGTCGCATGTACATAAACACCAGGTAAGCTGTATACATCGAAGCTTTTTACCAACTAATTTTAATTCTAATTTATTGAATTTGGAATATACCTTTGGTTTTGCATCAAAAATAATATGCAGAAGTTTAGAAGGGCTGTTTCATTATGGATATGATTATATAGAGAAGCAAAAGAAAAAATATTATCAATCCAATGAAGAATATTCCAAGGTAAGGAATTCTTTTCCCTCAAACATAATGGCATTTTTCAATTGGGTATTGATAATCACTCGTTTTTTTATTTCACAATTAATGAATAAAGAAAAGTGGGAATGGTACTTGATGTATCAATCTAATGCTAAGGATTCGTTTAATAATTTTAGCTCCTATAAAGCTTTACACCCGCCAAAAGATTGTTTTTGGGCTGATCCATTTGTGTATACTAAAAATGGAAGTAAATACTTGTTTGTTGAAGAGTATCCTTATAAGGTTGATAAGGGGCATATATGTTTATTAGAATTGGATAAAACCGGAGAAGTTGTACAAAATGAAATCATATTAAACAGGGATTATCATTTATCTTACCCACTGTTTTTTGAAAATGAAGGGGAGTATTACATGATTCCGGAAACATCAGAGAACCGGACAATAGAAATATATAAATCTTCCGATTTCCCATTTAAATGGGAATTTGTAATGAACTTAATGGAAAATGTAAAAGCAGTAGATACGACTCCATTCTACTATAAAGACAAGTGGTGGTTATTTACAGCAATAGATGAATCTTTCTCAAGAGGATCAGGTCATGTGGAGCTTTTCTTATATTATTCGGATAATTTTTTAACCAATAAATGGACACCACATCCAGAAAATCCCATTGTAACAGATATTCGCACAGCTCGCCCCGGCGGTAAAATATTTATTCAAGATGGCAAGATATACAGACCGTCTCAAGACTGCTCAATAAGATACGGTCGAGCTTTAAACATGAACCAAATAACAGTATTAAATGAAAATGAATATTGTGAAGTATTACTTTCTAAGTCTGAAGCAAACTGGGATTCATCTCTAAAAGGAATGCACACTTATAATTCAGATAAAGGATTTTCAATTATTGATGTGTATAAATATTGATTAATGTGTTAATATTTTGATGTGCTAATTGTCTAATGTGCTAATGCTAATCTCAATCCGTAAGAATTTGATATGCGAGAGGTTTAAAATTTTACAAATTAGTCAATGTGGGAATATGTAAATGAACTTAACGATTTTCTTCTTAACTAAAACAATAATAAAACCTTTGCGTCTTAGCGCCTTAGCGAGCGGTTTTGAAAGATATTAATGCATCAATGTAGGAATATGCAATTGGTTTTACGTCTTTCATCTTACTAAAACTAGAATAATGCTTTGCGTCTTAGCGAGAGGTTTATTAGTCTGTTCGATATTGAATTCACTTAATTAACTATATGAAAAAATATTAAAATGGATTATCTATTGATTATAGCTGCATTAATATTACTCTATTTAATAATAGATTATAGAAATCCTAAACGTATTGTATTTCAAAATATTAAAGAGTTTGGATTGAGGGGCCTTGTTGCAAAAGATTTGATCGTGCAACAATTTGATGATAAAGGAAATTTGTGGGCGAGCAGAGGTTATACCATTTACCGCCTAAAGAATGGCGATAAGGTATTCAAACGGATGATTCGAATTCCGGTTTCATTATCCTTTTATTGGCTTTTTAATTTTGCATTTTTTCGGAAGTTGGTTAATCAATCTGAATGTATGGAGTTTGTTGTATCTGAAAAAGGAGAGGTGTGTGCCTGTGCAGCAGGGAATATGTATCATGGAAATATCTACTTAAAGAAAATTAAAAAAAGCATGAGATTACCTCATTTTGGTTTTGGGGTTGGTCGAGGAATTTTAAGTAATGGCCTGTTACAAGTAGATGAGAATAAAATCTATATCGGAGAATATTTTAGAAATAGTGAACGTGTTGGTGTAAAGATATTTATGAGTTCTGATTTTGGTAAGAAATGGAAAGTCGTTTATGAATTTTCACCTGGCGAAATTCGGCATATTCATTCTTTACAAAAAGATCCATATGCCGGAAAGTTATGGGTATGTGTCGGAGACAGTGATGAAGAATCTAAAATTGGTTGGTCAACTGATGAATTTAAAACCATTCATTTCATCGGTCAGGGATCTCAGAAATGGCGTACCTGCCAATTAGCTTTTACTTCAGAATCAGTTATTTGGGGAACAGATACCGGATCGGATTCTCATGCTGGAATTTATTCATGGAATAGGGTTCAGAACAGGGTGGAGTGTTTAACAAAAATTCAAGGTGCTGTATTTTTTGCAAGTCAGCTGGATGATGAAACTATTGTAATGAGTACAGACAGAGAAGGGTTTTTAAATGAAAAAGATGATTATACACGTTTATTAATTATTGATGACCAAAAGGTTGTTTCTGAAATAAAGTGTGGATTATGGGATCAAACCAATTCAGGCATTAGGTTTGGGTATGCCAAAACCCGATTGCAACGTAATATTGGAGGTGATTCTTTAGCGATGAATTTTATTAATCAACATGAAATATCAAACGGTGACTTAGTCATTGTTTCAAAAGAAGAGTTGTTGCAATCTGCTAAATGTATAGAGGAGGTTGATGACGACATCGAACTCACCTCGCAGATGCAACAGGTGGCAATGTGATATTTTTAACTTAAAACCATAACCATGGATCCATTTGCTAATAAAGTATTGTTAATAACCGGCGGTTCCGGTTCATTCGGAAATGCAGCCTTAAGACGTTTTCTGAATACCGAAATTAAAGAAATCAGGATATTTAGTAGAGATGAAAAGAAGCAAGATGACATGCGGCAATTTTATCGGAATGATAAGATTAAGTACTTCATAGGAGATGTGAGAGATCGCCAAAGTATTGATTATGCCATGAAAGGAGTTGATTATGTTTTTCATGCTTCAGCACTAAAGCAAGTTCCTTCCTGTGAATTTTTTCCGGCCGAAGCGGTAAGAACAAACGTATTAGGCTGTGAAAATGTGTTGGAGTCCGCTCTAATGCATCAAGTGTCAAAGGTAGTAGTGCTTAGCACTGATAAGGCTGTTTATCCGGTAAATGCAATGGGAATGTCTAAGGCCTTGAGCGAAAAGGTAATGATTGCCAAATCGAGAGCATTGAATGGTTGCGGTACTGTTTTTTGTGGTACGCGTTATGGAAATGTGATGGCCTCTAGAGGTTCTGTTATTCCCTTGTTTGTGAACCAAATCAAAAACAATCAGCCTATCACGGTTACTGATCCGAATATGACGCGTTTTATGATGACTTTAGATAACGCCGTCGAATTAGTCCATTTTGCCTTTCTAAATGGTAATAATGGTGATCTTTTTATTCAAAAATCACCCGCAACTTCCATTAATATACTAGCGCATGCAATTAAAGAGCTTTATAATTCCAATGTACCAATAAACATAATTGGTACAAGACATGGTGAGAAACTCCATGAGACTTTAGTAAATCGGGAAGAAATGGCTCGAGCCATTGATGAAGGCGGATATTATAGAATTCCATGTGATAATCGAAATTTGAATTACAATAAATTTTATACCGAAGGAGAGCAAAAAGTTTCTATTGTTGAAGAGTACAATTCTTTTAATACAAATCAATTAAATGTTAAGGAGACCAAGGAGTTATTGATGGAGTTGCGATTAATTAATAAGGACTTAACAAAAGATAAACTTCAGAAAACCTATGAGCCTTAATAAAATGTTTAAAGTTGGAATTACAGGAAACAATGGCTTTATAGGTACACATTTGACTAATTACCTATGCCTCCAGCCCGATAATTATACACTAATTCCATTTGAAGATGCATTTTTTTCAAATCATGAAAAGCTAGAAGAGTTTGTCTGTCAATGTGATTGTGTCATTCATCTGGCAGCCTTAAATAGGCATCAAGATCCGGAAGAAATATATAAATGTAACATTGAATTGGTGAAGAACCTCATAAGCGCATTAGAAAAGACTAAATCAACGCCACATGTATTATTTGCTTCTTCAACTCAAGAATATCGAGATAATGTTTTTGGAAATTCAAAACGAGAGGGCAGAATGCTTCTTTCAAAATGGGCTGAGAAACATGATGCTGTTTTTACAGGATTGATTATCCCGAATGTTTTTGGTCCATTTGGACAGCCCTTTTATAATTCGGTTGTGGCTACCTTTTGTCATCAACTGATCCATAACCAGAAACCATCTATTGATATCGATGCTGAACTGAAATTAATTTACATTGGTGAATTAGCCGAACATATTCAGGAACTTATCAAAGAGCCAAGAACCCATGTTGCTCATGAAGTGCCATATTCTTCAGTGATTAATGTTTCAGGAATATTGAGTTTATTAAACCAATATTCAGATCAGTATTTAAAACAAGGCATCATACCCGAAACATCTACGGCATTAGAGTATAATCTGTTTAACACATTTATGAATTATAATGAACTAAAAACTTATTATCCCATTAACTATAGCCTGCATAGCGATGAAAGAGGTGGTTTTGTAGAACTCTTAAAAAGTAGGAGAGGAGGACAATTCTCTTTTTCAACTACAAAATCAGGGGTGACAAGAGGCAATCACTACCACACACGTAAAATAGAACGATTCTCTGTAATTAAAGGAAAAGCCATTATCCGATTGAGAAGGGTAGGAACCGTTGAGGTAATTGAATATAATTTAGACGGTAAGGAACCTTCTTATGTTGATATTCCTATTTGGTACACTCATAATATTACCAACTGTGGAGATGATGAACTTTTAACAGTTTTTTGGATCAATGAGTTTTATAATCCGGAAGACCCGGATACTTATTACGAAAAAGTGTAGTTATGGCTAAATTAAAAGTAATGACAGTTGTTGGTACTCGTCCTGAAATCATAAGACTTTCACGAGTAATGAGTTTATTGGACACGCACCTCAATCATATCTTAGTGCATACCGGCCAAAACTATGATTATGAATTGAGTGAAATCTTTTTTAATGACTTAGGAATTAGAAAACCGGATCACTTTTTAGAAGTTGCAGTTACTTCTTTAGGTGCAACCATTGGAGATATTATGCTAAAAACAGAGCAGGTTTTATTACAGGAAAAACCTGATGCCCTTTTAGTATTGGGAGATACTAATTCTTGCTTATCAGCATACATTGCCAAACGATACCATATTCCTATTTTTCATATGGAAGCAGGGAACCGGAGTTATGATTTTAATGTGCCGGAAGAAATTAACCGAAGAGTAATTGATCATATTGCAGATTTTAATCTGGTTTATACAGAGCATGCCCGTCGGCATTTAATAAGTGAAGGCCTACCTCACCGGAGGATTTACTTAACAGGTTCACCCATGAAGGAAGTATTAGATTATTATCAATCAAAAATAAATCAATCAGTTGTGCTTTCTCAATTAGAGATAAAGCCTAAACAATATTTTGTAGTTAGTATTCATCGAGAAGAAAATGTAGATCATCAAGAAAATTTAAAGAAGATAATTTCTGTTTTAAATGATATTCACAAGCAATACAATGTTCCAATAATTGTTTCAACTCATCCAAGAACCCGAAAAAGATTAGAACAAATTGAAGGTTTCGAAGAAAACTCATTCATCAGATTTTTAAAACCTTTTGGTTTTAGTGATTATGTGGCTTTACAAAAGAATGCATTATGCACCATTTCAGATAGTGGCACCATTAGTGAAGAGTCTGCAATTCTGTCATTTCCGGCTATTTCGATTCGTCAATCCATGGAACGTCCGGAAGCACAGGATGCAGGTACTATTATCTTGACCGGATTTGATCCGGAAGTAATACTGAATTCAATTCATTTGGTAATTGACGAGCATAAAGCTGGTAGCTATAAACGAATACCTGATGACTATATAGTTGATAATACTTCCTGGAGGGTTCTGAAATTGATCATGGGAAATACAAAGTTGAGTAATAAGTGGTATGGAATTTTAAAAACGTAATCATGAATTAGCATTGTATTAATCTTTTAAAAAAAACTACGATGAGCGATTTGTTATTATTTACCTTGATATTATTTGGAAGTTTTCCACTAGCAATTGGAATCATGCGATTGATTTTTCAGAAATCCATAATGTTTACAGTGAGTGTTGCGGTTGTTGTTTTGTTGTATTTAATAAGTTTTACTCAATATTATTCAGGTTCAGTAGGGGTGAATTCAACTCTTTGGATAACCCCGGTGAATTTTATTTTTGGAACCATTGTATTTGTTTATATAAATAAAATAATTCGGAAACCATTAGAGAAATCAATTAAGCAAGTTAATGAGTTATCTCAAGGAAATTTGAATCTTAATGTTTCAAAATCAAAATCTAAAAATGAATTAGGCGTTTTAAACAATGCATTGTTTGGTCTAACTCATAAACTTAAAGAGGTGATAACAGATATTGCCACAGGGGCAGATAATTTGACTGGTGCAAGTCAGCAGGTTAGTTCTTCATCAGAACAACTGTCAAAAGGTGCAAATGTACAGGCTAGTTCTTTAGAAGAGATATCTTCAACTATGGAGGAGATATCATCCAATATTTCTCAAAACACTTCAAATGCTAAGGAAACAGTGCATTATTCCCGAGATTCTTTAATAGGTATTAATAAAGTAGCCTTTTCTACTAAAAAAGCGGTGGAAGCTAGTCGCGTGATTGCCAGTAAAATTACAATTGTTGAAGATATTGCAGAGAAAACAGATCTTTTAGCCATAAATGCTGCCATTGAAGCTGCCAGGGCAGGAGAGCATGGGAGAGGATTTGCTATCGTTGCCGGAGAGGTTAGGAAGTTGGCTGAATTAAGTAAAAAATCTGCCGATGAAATTATCCATTTAACCCAAGATAGCTTGCAGTTATCACAAGATGCTGGTGCGATAATGGAAGAAACGCTCCCTAAAATTGAAAACACATCTACTCTTATTGAAGAAATTACTGCGGCGAGTATTGAACAAAGTAAAGGGGCAGAACAAATATCAAATGCAATTCATGAATTAAATGGGGTAACTCAACAAACGGCTTCTTCTAGTGAAGAATTAGCGTCTAGTTCAGAAGAACTTGCCGGGCAAGCTGAACAATTACGTGAAGTAATTTCATTTTTTAGAATTGATCATGTTGGTGTTTTAAAGAAGGTATCCAAAAGTACCAAACGCTCAAGTGATTATAGAAATCCTGTTGGGAGTATAAAACCGCAGAGAGGCAACGTGAAATTCACTTTAATAAAAGGAAATGAAGATGGATATATGGAATTCTAGATTTCTACTGTATGTTAAAGTGTAATAGTTAGGACTTAATCTGACAGTAGGTATTTTTTTCTCTATCGATGCAATGCGTTTCCTAAGGCATTTTCTCCCAAAATGATTTTGGAAAGAGAGGAGGTATTATTCCGTCCCTGGCTATGTAGTTGGGTCATGTAATGAAAGTATCAACTGATGCTCAGGGTGTAACCTTCAAGTGTATGATTCTAATGGCAATATCCAGGGATTAAAGCATAATGCCCCGGGTAAAGATATCATTGATGACTTAAAATATACCTACTGGGGCAACCAACTCACCTCCATTACCGACAATGCCACCGGATCAGATCCTAGCCTTGGTTTCAACGACGGTAACAAAAGTTGAGCCGACTATCCCTACGATGCCAACGGTAACATGACCACCGATAAAAACAAAGGTTTGCAAACGGTAGAATACAACCATTTAAACTTACCAATGAAGTTAACCGGTAAAGATGGCAAAACCATCGAGTACATCTATGATGCCAACGGTGTAAAACTGGCTAAGATTGCCCCTAACGGGGTGCAAACCATTTACTCAGGTTCTTTTGTGTACGAAAACGATGCCATAAGCTATGTTTTACATGCCGAAGGCAAATATGACATGGGAACACAAGGCAATGGCGGTTATCAGTATTTTTTAAAAGACCACTTAGGCAATACCCGTGTAGTAGTCAATGAAGCTGGTGATGAAATCCAACAAACAGCTTACTATCCCTTTGGAATGGAGTTTATTGGAACAAAAGTTGAAGGTGGTACTAACAATAAGTATCTTTACAACGGAAAAGAGTTACAAGATGATCAGATTGGCAACGGCCAGTTGGATTGGTACGATTATGGAGCTCGGTTCTATGATGCAGCTATAGGGAGGTGGCATGTGATTGATCCAATGAGTGAAATTGCCAGAAGATGGACTCCTTATCAGTATTGTTATAATAATCCATTAAGATATATTGATCCTGATGGAATGGTTGTTGATGACTACTTTAACCAAGATGGAGAATATCTTGGTCCAGATGATGCTGAAACAGATAATGTGAAAATTATGGATCAATCTACTTGGGATAAGAATAAAACTGTAAATGAGGATGGATCAGAAAGTATTGTTCATGAAGTTGGAGAAGTGGCCTCTGTTGATCATTCTAAAGCTAATCTATCTGAAGATGCAACTCTAAAAGTTTATGATCATTATAACCCAACAAACCTTGATGTTGTAGCTCATGATGCAGAAACAGGAGCGGCAGGTTTAACTTTTTCATACAAAATTAGTACACAAAAGATTAAAGTAAAAATTGAAGGTAATAAAAGAGAAGGAACAGCAGATCATGCAAATGAAATAAAAAATGCTTTTGTACATGAGGAACAACACTACAAAGATTTTCAAAGAATGGGATATGATAATTATAAAGCTGCATCTTCAGAATATAAAGAATCTAGAGCCATTACTACTCAAATGAATCATCCAACATGGGAAAAGACTCGAAAAAAGAACTTCCAAGATCCAGTTATAAGATATGGAGAAAAAAAAGGTATGATGTTTAAAATTTTACCCATTGGACTATGAGAATAATATTATTAATAATTGTTTTGTGTGCTTTTATTTTTCCGGTCAAAGCTCAATTAGAATTAGATATTGAGAATATTGTAATTTCAAATTATAATGTTGATTTTAACCAAGAAGAGATGGATGAAGATATGGAAAATGGACCATATGTTCATTTTCAGTGCCACATCAGAAATAAGAGTGATTCAATAAAAATTAATCCATCAATGATAAAGGTTCAAATTATGTTCTATTATAACAATTGTCAATATATTGAAGACTTAATTATTTTTCCTTGGGATTATAGCAGTAATAAATCTTTAATAATTGATAAAAAGGGGATTGAATTTGAATGCGGTACATTGATTATGAATGTTGCTAATCTTTTTGAGGATAAGAAAGGTGATTTTAGGGAATTACTAATGAAAATAATGCCTACAGTTAAAATAATTTTTCACGAAAATGAAAATAATATTATTGTTACATCAGATAATGTTTTAAATGTAATATTAAAGTAGCTAACCCTACTGAGCGAAGCGAGTAAATAATGGAAAGTTCGGCGTATGCCTCTGGCTACGTCGCTGCACATAAGGCCTCAGGCCTGTAATAAAACAACAAAGCCGCATTTTAAAAGTGCGGCTTTTGTTTTTATAGTAGAATATCGTTTTTAAATCCCATAAGCCTGTCTGGCTTTAGCAGTCCCGTTTCCGTTGTAAAAAATAGAAATATTTTTCCCAATATTGGGAAAAGTTTCAGTTACAATTGAATACTTAAATGCGAGTGTGTATTTAATAAACTAGATTAGCCAAAGCAATTTTCGCAATCTTCATTCTTATTCACTTGTTTTCTTTTGTTTTTTGCGGCTTATAAGGCCGGTTCGGTGGCATGTTGTTGTATACTTTATAATACTACCCATTCACTAGACCACTACTAACTGTTTTTAAGATATTTTTTTTCTTTTTTTCATTCAGATACTATACAGATTGAGTAAGAGGTTCTGTCAAGGTGGAGAGCAAAAAATACTACCTTTTTCAGGTGGAGATTT
>QKJP01000040.1 GCA_003249255.1 Bacteroidales bacterium | reverse complement strand
TGACAAATACTTTACCGAATTTTGTTACCGCATTAATCGGTCGCAAATGAAAGATAATATTTTCAATAATCTAATACGAAGAATGATCGGCGCTAGTCAAGTTTACCAGTCGGAATTAATAAGTAATTAGCTACCTACCTCTATAAACTAATTTTATCTTCGGACTTCGCACTACGAACTCCAAACTTTCTAAAACCTCTGAATTAAAAACAAACCGCTTAAAAGAAAAACAATACCTACAATTCTGCCCGGTGAAATTGAATGCACGGTTAAACCAAAAAAGCCATAATGATCTATTATAGACCCAATAATCATTTGGCCTACAACCGTTGCACCCAAAACGGTAGTGACACCAATTTTAGGAATGAGATAAATCATTGAGCTCACAAACAGAGCACCTAACATGCCGGCTAAAAAAAGGTAAAAAGGAATTTGAGTTAATGTTGACATCTTGGGTAGCTCCGGCCGAAGAATTACCTGCATCATAATTAGGCAAAAAAGACCAACTGAGAAATTTACAATCGCCGCCTGTATGGGATGTTTCAGAAAAGTCCCTAACTGACTGTTGATACTACCTTGAATAGCGACAAAACCACCAATGAATAGGGCGAATAACGTAAGTAAGTATTTCATAAACTCTCATCTTTTTTTTAGTGGGACAAAGTTAGAGAATTAGCATACAAAGACATAATTCCATTAAAATTAAGTCTTCAATAAGAATACAATGGTAAATTCTCTTTTCAAGGAAACAAACATTTTTTACCTGTAAAACGTCACATTAACACGGCGGCAAAACATTCTAATACAATCCTTTAGGATTAGGATAAAAGAATAAATTGTTAGAGTATTAATTTTCACATTGTTACATTTACCCATAAGCACATTAAAAAACTTTTATCTTTCAGCTGTGTTTAGAATAGTACATTTGAATTGTTTCAATGTTAAAATGTGAGTTGATGGATCAAACAAAAGAAATAAACATTGGAGTGAAAACTCAACGAAAAATATCAAAACCAGACTGGCTTAAGATTCAGTTACCAAATACGGCAGATTATAAATGGATGAATAACACCATTCGCGACAATAAATTACATACCATTTGTACGAGTGGTAAATGTCCGAATGCAGCCGAGTGTTGGAGTGCCGGTACCGCTACCTTTATGATTTTGGGTGACATTTGTACCCGCTCCTGCAAATTCTGCAATGTAAAAACAGGTAAACCAAATGCTGTAGATAGCAAAGAGCCATTTCGTATTGCACGTTCCATCGAAATTATGAAACTCAAGCATGCGGTTATCACCTCGGTAGATCGTGATGATTTACCCGATGGAGGAGCAGCCATTTGGGCAGAAACGATTCGAAAAACTAAAGAAAAAAACCCAAATACAACCATGGAGGTGCTTATACCTGATTTCAATGGCCTACATCATTTGATAGATCAGGTGATTGAAGCTAAACCAGAGGTTATTTCTCATAATATAGAGACTGTACGTCGATTAACACCAATCATCCGTACCAAAGCCAAATACGATTTAAGTCTAAAAGTCTTAAAATACATTGCCGATAAAGGAATGGTTGCTAAATCGGGTATGATGCTAGGCCTTGGCGAAACCGAAAAAGAGGTGATCGAAAGCATGGATGACCTTTTAAAAGCAGGCGTTTCAGTTTTAACCATTGGCCAATACCTTCAACCATCGAAAGAACATTTACCGATAAGTGAATATGTAACTCCTGAACAATTTGAAAACTACAAAAAGATAGGTCTTGAGATGGGCTTCAAATACGTTGAAAGTGGTCCGCTTGTTCGATCATCTTACCATGCAGAGGAGCATATTAATGCGTTAAAACAAAAAAATTGTTAATGTTTAATTATGAAAAAATTGAACAATGTGCTGATGTGCTAATGAGAAAATATGCAAATTAAGTCTTTAATTATTTGAAGTTTAGCAATGGCAAAAAGCACAACATCTTACTAATTAACCATAACGATAAGACAAACGACACAAGGCAGAAGATAATTGTGAATGTTTAATTATAAATGATTAATGAACGCCTTGTACGCATGAGCCCCAACGGGGCAAAAGAAAATAGCATAGGGCAACGCCCTATGAATAAACAAAATGTAAATCAAGCCCTGAAGGGGCGAAAGAGTGTTTATTATACAAATACTCAATTTTAATGAATCTATTAAATTAAGTTTAAACTTCGGACTTCGCCACGATAGCTATCGAACTTCGGACTCCGGGCTTTTTGAAAAAATATGCAAAAAACCATATACGAAGACTTAGGCACAAAAGCCTACAAAGAAGCTTGGGATTACCAGGAAACTTTATTTCAGGAAATAATAGATGCCAAACTCTATAACCGTGAACATCCTGATACTCCTAAAGAAATTAATAATCGCTTACTATTTGTAGAACACCCTCATGTTTACACACTGGGTAAGAGTGGGGCAGAGAATAATCTACTCATCAACGACCAATTTCTAAAATCAATTCATGCTACTTATTACAAGAGTAACAGGGGAGGAGATATCACTTACCACGGCCCCGGTCAAATAGTGGGTTACCCCATTTTCGATTTAGAGCAACTAGGATTACAAGTAAAATCATACATTGAAAAATTGGAGGAAGCGATTATACTAACCATTGCAGAATTTGGCATAAAAGGCGAACGCCTGGATGGAGCCACAGGCGTTTGGTTAGAAACCTCCATCCCGGGAAAAACAAGAAAAATATGCGCCATAGGGGTAAAAGCGAGCCGTTATGTAACCATGCATGGTTTTGCACTTAATATAAACACTGATCTAAGTTATTTTAATCATATTAATCCATGCGGTTTTGTAGATAAAGGCGTGACTTCAGTGGAAAAAGAATTAGGTGAGAAACAAGATATCGAGAGAGTAAAAACGATTTTATTAGAAAAAATATCTACACTCTTTCAATTGGATTTAAACACATGATAAAAAGGGGTATACGTAACTAAAAAAGAACATAAATAAAATCTTTTTATTAACAATTATTAATACCCTTTAGGAAATCACGAATATTCTCACAAAATTTATGCTCTTATTTGGGCAACAACGGGAATGGAAAAACGGTGGAGTATACTTTCTGAAGGCGATTCTGAAATCGTCAATCACCTGGCAGAAGTATTAAACATAAATAAAGTATTGGCAAATTTATTGGTTCAACGTGGGGTTACAAACTACGATGAAGCAAAGGCCTTTTTTCGCCCTAAACTCACCGATTTACACAATCCATTCCTGATGAAAGATATGGATTTGGCAGTTGATCGCATTGTTGAAGCATTTAACAATGAAGAGAAAATCCTTATCTATGGTGACTATGATGTTGACGGCACTACAAGTGTTGCCCTGGTGTACTCCTTCTTAAGTCTGCACTATCCACACCTTGAGTTTTACATACCAAATCGTTATGAAGAAGGTTACGGTGTAAGTTACAAAGGCATTGATCATGCCATCAACACCAATACGACTCTCATCATTGCCCTCGATTGTGGTATTAAAGCCGTAGAAAAAGTAGCTTACGCCAAAGATAATGGCGTGGATTTTATTATATGCGATCACCACACACCGGGCGATGAATTGCCCAATGCCGTTGCCTGTCTCGATCCCAAACGAAACGATTGTTTTTACCCCGATAAAAATTTATCCGGATGTGGCGTTGGTTTTAAGTTAATGCAGGCTTTTTGCCGTTTTAATGATTACAAAGAAGCCGAACTTTATAATTTAATCGACTTGGTGGCAGTGAGTATCGCCGCTGATATTGTACCCATTATTGGAGAAAATAGAATTCTAGCATACTATGGACTTCAAAAACTAAGTACCGATCCAAGCATTGGATTAAAAACCATTATGAAAGTGGCCGGTATGGAAGGTCGAGAAGCTACCATCAGCGACATTGTTTTTAAAATAGGTCCAAGAATCAATGCTGCCGGTCGTATTGATACAGGTAGGGATGCAGTCGATTTATTGGTGTGTAAAGATGAAGTTGCTGCCAAAGGAATGTGTGCGGAGATCAACGTTAGTAACGAAACCCGCAAAGATTTAGATCGAAACATCACCCAGGAAGCCTATGATTTAATTGCCAATAATCCTGCTGAAAAGGAAAAGAAATCCACCGTTTTGTTCAATCCAGAATGGCACAAGGGCGTAATTGGAATCGTAGCTTCACGTTTAACAGAATTCTTTTATCGACCAACGGTTATTCTTACTGAATCTAAAGGTTTTGCAACAGGTAGTGCCCGTTCGGTGGATGGCTTTGACTTATACAAAGCCATTGAATCGTGTAGTGATTTACTGGAAAATTTTGGTGGTCACATGTATGCAGCCGGTTTAACCATGAAATTAGAACATGTTGAGATTTTTAAGGAGCGTTTTGAAAAATACGTTCAGGAAAACATTTTGCCCGAACAGTTAATCCCGCGTATCGAAATCGATTCTAAGCTGCATTTAAAAGATATCAACGCTAAATTTTACAGAATTTTAAAACAGTTCAGACCATTTGGACCCGGCAACATGAAACCTACCTTTATGTCTGAACGCGTGTTTGATTACGGCACCAGCAAGAATGTTGGTAAAGACCGAGACCACCTCAAACTGGAAATCATTGAAGAACATTCTGCGGCTATAAAACAAGGAATCGGTTTTTCGATGGGTAGCTTTTTGCCGGAAATAAAGTCCAATTCGCCGTTTGATGTTTGTTATCACATCGAAGAAAACTACTACAACGGTATCACAACACTTCAAATAGCGGTAAAAGACATCAAGTTTACTTACAAAGAAGAAATGGTTTAAACTTTTTTCTTCTAAAAACATGGTCCTAAATCCCTTGTCATTCCTGAATTCCAGCAACATCTATGTAATTCTCAAAAATTATTTACTTATCTTACATGAACCTTTCTTTCAGGATTTTGTTTGTTTTTTAGATTTTTTAACTATTTTTAACGGCAGTAAGGTAAAGTAGTCCTTTCCCTTAGGTCAGTAAAAAATCCAGATGAAAGTAAGGTTCGGCAATGTCGAACCTTTTTTTATTAACGATAACCTAACATACTCAATGCAAAAAATGTGGAATGAGCGCTTTTCGCAGCAAGAATACATCTACGGATTAGATCCAAATCCGCTCTTTAAAGCTTTTATTGATAAACTAAAACCCGGACGATTACTCTTACCCGGTGAAGGTGAAGGTCGCCATGCGGTATATGCGGCCAAAAAAGGTTGGAAAGTAACAGCAGTGGATTTTAGCGAAGAAGGCAGAACTAAAGCGTTGACTTTAGCAAAAAAGAAGGAAGTTGAAATAAACTACATTCTCCAAGATATTTCAACTTATCATCCCCCAACCGAAGCTTTTGATTTAATAGCTCCAATCTTTTTGCACTTGCCAAGTACGATAAGAAGAGAAGTTCATAAAAACTTAGTAGCAGGATTAGCTGATAATGGTTTGATGTTTGTTCACGGCTTTAATAAACGCCAAATAAACTATAAAAGTGGCGGCCCAAAAGATGCGGATCTACTTTTTAAATGTGAAGATATACAAAACGATTTTCCATCATTAGCAACTCAAAAATGCCGCGAACTCATGCTGATTCTCGACGAGGGTGATGGCCATTTGGGAGATGCAGAAACCATGCTTTACATTGGTAAAAAAATCAAAGTATAACATCATAAATGAGCACCCTTATCTTACAATAGATTTCAACACAAAGAACACAGAGTTTTTTATCGCGACTCTGTGTTGATGTTTTTTGACGTTAAATCAATATTTTCTTAATCACGACACAAATTTTTAACACATGAAAAAATATCTTTTACTCGCTCTTTGCATGCTTTCAATTCCTGCAATGGCACAGGTGGGAACAAAAAACTTCATCGATCAACCATACATTGAAGTAAATGGTCTGGCAAAAAGAGAAATTATTCCCGATTTAATTTATGTGAATATTATTATTAGCGAAAAAGACAACAAAGGAAAAGCCTCTGTGGAAAACCAGGAAAGTCAAATGCTAAAAAAGTTAAAAGAACTGGGAATTAATACGGAAAAGGATCTTTCCATTTTAGATTTCAGCAGCAACTTTGAAGATTATTGGTACAAACGCAAAGACATTTTCACCAGTAAAGCTTATGAATTAACCTTACATTCAGGTAACGAAGTCGCTAAAGTGTTTAATTCACTTGAAAAATTAGAAATCTCTAACATTTCGATAGACCGCGTGGATCATAGCCAACTACCAAAATTTAGACAAGAGGTCAAAATTGAAGCCATTAAAGCAGCAAAAGTAAAAGCTAAAGCCATGATGGAAGCCATTGACCAAAAAATCGGGAAAGCCATTTTTGTGCAAGAAATACAAATGCCAATTTACCAAAGACCCAGACGAACCATGCAGGCTAATGTAATGATGTCCAGCCCCGAAATGGATCAAAGTGATGCAGATATTGAGTTTCAGAAAATTATTTTAGAGTATAAAGTAAACGCTCGCTTTACCATTGAATAAGATAAATAAAACTGAATGTCCGCAATATATATTACAAAAGTGATTGGCGTAAAGTCAAAAAAATATAAACACTGAGACACAGGCCTGCCCGATGCCATAGCCGTCAAGCTAAGAAATATATAGAGCATTAAGTCTTTGATTATGTGATAGTGCCCCCTTTTTAGAGTCTCGTTTTAATTTTGAAGTGGAGATATCTAACAATGTAGATAGCCACTCAGCTATTTTAAGTTGAGATTT
>QKJP01000061.1 GCA_003249255.1 Bacteroidales bacterium | reverse complement strand
TTTTCTTCAAAATCGAAACGCAAAAGTTTATATCTCAACATGTTATTTGCTCATTTATCGAACACCGTTGTTTCGTAAAGCGGGTGCAAAATAACGGAGTATTTCTGATACTTCCAAATGTTTTATTCATTATTTTTTAAAGTTTCGTTAACAGAAATCTTCAAGTTGTTGAAAAACTGCGCACATACATCGAAACTTTTTTCCACAAATAGGACTTTGAACCAAAGCCAGAGCTTTATTTGAAGGTGCCATTCTACTTTATTATACAGAAACGTAATTTCAACATAAGTAAGACATTCATGTAATTACATCATTCGCTAAATCTTTTATTAAGTATTATTACATTTGCACCTTGAAAAAACAAAATGCATCTACTATGAGTAAGAACCTTGTCATCATACCTACATATAATGAAAAAGAAAACATTAAGGCTATTATACATGCAGTCCTTGATCTTCCAAGAGAATTTGAAATCTTAATTATCGAAGATAATTCCCCGGATGGAACTGCCGATATTGTAAAAGGCATGATGAAAGAACATCCAGGTCTGATCCACATCATAGAAAGAAAAGGAAAACTAGGATTAGGTACAGCTTACATCACTGGTTTCAATTGGGCTATTGAAAACCAATATGATTTTATTTTTGAAATGGATGCCGATTTCTCTCATCCGCCTAAAGATCTTTTAAGTTTACATGATGCATGCATTAATGAAGGGGCTGATTTGGCCATTGGTTCCCGATATATTAAAGGCGTTAATGTAGTAAACTGGCCAATGGGAAGAGTCCTAATGTCATACTTTGCATCTGTGTATGTAAGAATGGTGACAGGCATGAAAATCATGGATACAACTGCAGGCTTTAAATGCTACCGAAGAAAAGTACTAGAAACCATCAAGCTTGACAAAATCAAACTTAAGGGTTATGCTTTCCAGATTGAAATGAAATTTACTACGTGGAAATTTGGTTTTAAAATAGTTGAAGTTCCAATTGTATTTACTGATCGACAAGAAGGTGCATCTAAAATGAGTGGTGGAATTTTTAATGAAGCCGTATGGGGAGTTTTAAAAATGAAACTTTCCAGCTTCTTTAGAAGTTATAAACTTGACTAAGTTTTTTGTCAAACGTAAATTATTGCATCAAATAAAATCAAAACACAATGTCTACTATACTTATTAAGAATGCTACAATCATAAATGAAGGATCGAAGCAATCAGGAAGTCTTCTAATTAAAAATGATACCATTGAAAAAATCATTTTAGATGACAACTTACCCCATGCCGACAGAGTAATTGATGCGAAAGGACAATTTTTACTTCCCGGAGTTATTGATGACCAAGTTCATTTTAGAGAACCTGGCTTAACCGAGAAAGCAGATATTGCTACTGAATCAGCGGCAGCTGTAGCTGGTGGTATTACTTCATTTATGGAAATGCCCAATACAAAACCACAGGCAACTAATCAGGAAACCTTGGAAGACAAATACAAACTGGGTGCTCAAAAATCATTGGCAAATTATTCGTTTTACATTGGTGCCACTAATGACAACATGGATGAGCTTCTTAAAACAGATCCTGAAAGAGTATGCGGGATTAAAGTTTTTATGGGATCATCCACAGGAAATATGCTCGTAGATGATAGTGCGATATTGGAACGAATCTTTTCAGAAAGCAAAGTTTTGATTGCAACTCATTGTGAAGATGAAGAAACAATCCAAAAAAACACGGCTGAATACAAAGAGAAATATGGGGAAGATATGCCATTTAAGTATCACCCCGAAATAAGATCGGCTGATGCTTGTTACAAATCGTCTAAAAAAGCAGCTGATTTAGCAAGAAAACACAATGCCAAATTACACATCCTGCATTTAACTACCGAAAAAGAATTAGAACTTCTTGACTACGGGATGCCATTAGAAGAAAAAAAGATAACCGGAGAAGTTTGCGTACACCATCTTTGGTTCACGGACAAGGATTACGATAAGTATGGTGCAAAAATCAAATGGAATCCTGCTGTTAAATCAGAAAAAGACAGAGATGCTTTAAGAAAAGCATTGATTGATGACCGCTTAGAAATTATTGCAACAGACCATGCGCCTCATACAAAAGAGGAGAAACGTAATAAATACTTCAGTGCACCCTCCGGTGGCCCATTGGTACAACATGCACTGGTTGCGGCACTTGAAATGGTTAAAGAGGGAATCTTTACCTACGAAAAGATCGTTCAAAAAATGTGTCATGCGCCTGCTACTTTATTTAAGGTAAGAAAAAGAGGATATATCCGTGAAGGTTATAAAGCAGATTTGGTACTTGTTGATCCGAACAAAGCATGGACAGTTAAAGAAGATAACATCCTATACAAATGTGGTTGGTCTCCATTTGAAGGCACTACATTTTCACACGCTGTAACTCATACGATCGTAAACGGAAACATTGTTTATGAAAATGGAAAATTAAACGCTGAAGTAAAAGGAGAAAGACTATTGTTTGACCGTTAATCCATGTCTATGATAATATTAAAATTAAAAACTAGAGTTTCATTCTTAGCTTTCATAGTATTAAGTTCTCTTCTAATTTCTTGTAATACTAATTCAAGTGAAGACACGCGAAATTCCAAACCCAATGGGACTCTTTGGGCAGACACAATTATTTACTCAGTTGTAGTAAAAAATCCAAACGCCTATGACGACTGGACAGAAAAGTGTTTGAGCCAATTAAACCAAAGTCAAATGGTTAATCAACTCTTTGATGCAGTTTATAACAAAAAGGCTACTGCATATAACTACAATACCAATTTACCAATGACTATTTCAGACATTAAGGAACTTGAAAAAACTGAAGGCTTTTCGCGAGATAATGTTGGAAAACTTCAATTTTGGGAATCCTGGTATTACGATGCCGATAAACTGGAAATGTCTAAAAAGGTTCATTCGATATTAATTGCTTATGAACTATTGGCTGAAGATAGTACTTTACGAGGCTATAAGGCTGGATTCTACATTAGATTAAACAAATAAAAAACTACATCTTATAATGCCCTTGGAGATTTATGCAATTAAGAAAAATCCCATGGGCATTTCTTTAATACATACCTCGCAGTAACACGGCTTATTTGAGAGTCTACAATTTCTTTACCCTTGATAATTTCTTCAATAACGCTCTCATTATAATGCCGAATCGTTACTAATTCTACATCTTCATTGTAGCGAATAAGATATTGCTCATTTAACTCTTCGATAAGCTGTGGAATATTCCTTTTCATATCCACACAAACTGAAAAATTTAGTGCTGAGTTCTGCATCAAATTTATCTTTATTCTATATTTCGAAAAAACAGTTAAAATCTGACTTAAATTTTTCTCCATGATAAAGGAAAAGTCCTTTGGAGAAAATGTTATAAAAATCTGATTCTGCTTTAACACCAAAACCGGCGGTAGTTCTTTTACTTTTACATCACTTCTAATGACTGTTCCCACACCATCGGGATTAACAAATGATTTCACATAAAGAGGAATTGATTTATTCTGAAGTGGTTTTAAAGTTTTAGGATGAATCACCTGCGCACCATAGTATGACAATTCAATGGTTTCCCAATAAGATAACTCATCAATTTTTATAGCCTTTGGATACCATCTTGGATCGGCATTTAAAACCCCGGGTACATCTTTCCAAATACTTAAACTATCGGCATTAAGAGCAAAAGCAATGATGGCTCCTGAGTAATCTGAACCTTCGCGACCAAGAGTTGTACTAAGGTTATTTGGTGTAGAGCCGATAAATCCTTGAGTTAAATACACCTTTTGAGTATTAAAATTAAATTGCTTACGCATGAATTCACCACTCAAATTCCAATCTACACCAGCATCGCGATAGTTTTCGTCGGTTCTTAGCAATGGACGAATGTCTACCCACTGATTTACAACACCTTCTTCATCATTTAAATATTGACTTACAATTGTTGTACTTAGCAACTCACCCCATGAAACAATTTGATCGTATTCAAAATCGTAATTTAAGGATGGTGGATTGGAAAGTTTTTGTTGCAGTTGATCGAATAATAAATTTATCTTCTTTTTAATTAATTCTCCATTTTGAAAAAGATCAGATATTAGTGTAAAATGAAAATCCTTCACTCTATCAAAAGCTTCTTGTTCCAAATTATTATCCTGATCATAATATGCTTCCACCAACTTCTCAAGTGCATCTGTGGTTTTCCCCATGGCTGAAACAACTATGACCAATTGCTCATCATATCTTTGTATTATTTTTGAAATATTTTTCACTCCTTCAGCATCTTTTACCGAAGCACCACCAAACTTAAAAACTTTCATAGGGTATTATTTTTAATTCTTCATTCATTTCCAGTTTAAGATACTCAATTATCATGACATTAATAGAGGATAGTAAAATTCTATTCAGAAGCACATTCACAGCGCCTCAGTTGTGGTATACTGAGCATTTCTGTTATTTTTGCAAAAAAAGAAAACGTGGAGTTAAGCGAAGTATTATCATATTATCAGCAAGATGAAAAAATTATTTTGCTGAAAAAGTTGATTGACAATAATAAAAACATCTTTTTAAGTGGATTAACAGGAAGTTCAAAAGCGGTCGTTGCTGCAGCATGTAATGAAGTTGGTCCACATTTGATTATTTTAAATGATCATGAAGAAGCAGCTTATTTTTACAATGATCTTGTTCAGCTTACCACAGAAAACCACGTTTATTTTTTACCCAGCTCATTTAAAAAAACGCCAGACCGAGGCATTAAAGATTCGCAAAATGTATTAATGCGTACAGAAGCATTAAGTATTCTCCACTCTAAAAAACAGAATCTTTTTGTGGTGACCTCACCTGAAGCTTTGGTTGAAAAAGTTATTTCGCAGGAAACTTTTAACGAAAATCACCTGATTGTAAAAGCCGGGGATAGTCTTGATATTTCATTTTTAAGTGAGGTCTTATACGAATATCATTTTGAAAAAGTAGACTTCGTTTTTGAACCCGGTCAATTTTCGGTACGAGGTAGTATTGTTGACGTTTATTCTTTTTCGGATGAAGATCCGTATCGAATTGATTTTTTCGGAGATGAAGTTGACAGCATTAGAAGCTTTGATTTAGAAAACCAACTTTCAATAAATAAACTCGAGCACATTACCATAGTTCCTAACTTAACTGAAAATCAAGATGTAAATAAACTCATCCCTTTAACCCAATACATTCCGGACCACACAAAAATATGGATCAATAACTTACAATATCTTGAAGATCGCATGAACGAAATTCAAGAACAGGTGATCCATAACAAACCTGAACCAACAGATGCGAATGAAGAGCTCAAATATTTATCGGAAGCAGCCATCTGTTCCTACACCGAATTAAAAGCAAATTGGGAAAACAAAAGTATACTTTTATACAGTGGTGGAAAAAACTTAAACTCTGATGAAACAGTAGAATTTAAAACTTCTCCCCAACCCGTTTTCCACAAAAACTTTGAATTACTTGAAGCCAATCTAAAAGAAAAACAAGTAGAAGGATACAAATGTCATATTTTATCCGATAATACAAGACAGTTTGCACGCCTACATGCCATTTTTGAAGACCGAGGATTAGACATCAACTTTAAAGAAGTCAATCATAGTTTGCACGAAGGCTTTATTGATCACGATCTATTAATTTGTACTTACACGGATCATCAAATATTTGAGCGCTACCATAAATTCTCATTGCGAAATGAGAAAGCCAAAGCAGCCCAACAATCCATTTCTCTTAAGGAACTAAACCGTCTTAATCCGGGTGATTATGTTGTACACATTGATCATGGTGTGGGAAAATTTGGGGGTTTAATCACCACTCAGGAAAATGGAAAGCCTCAGGAAGCCATACGATTAATTTACCGTGACAACGATGTTTTATTAGTCAACATCCATTCGTTGCACCGAATTAGTAAGTTTAAAGGCCAAGAAGGGACACCTCCAAAAGTAAACAAACTGGGTACAGCAGCATGGTCTAAGCTTAAAGAAAAAACTAAATCGAAAGTTAAAGACATCGCTCGTGAATTAATTGCGCTTTATGCCAAGCGGAAAGAAGAACCGGGTTTTGCTTTTGCTCCAGACACTTATCTTCAAAACGAATTGGAATCTTCCTTTATATATGAAGACACACCTGACCAGGAAAAAGCTACAGTTGCGGTGAAGGGAGATATGGAGAAGTCCACACCAATGGATCGACTTGTTTGTGGAGATGTTGGTTTTGGCAAAACAGAAATTGCCATTCGAGCAGCTTTTAAAGCCGCTACAGACAATAAACAAGTAGCTGTATTAGTACCAACTACCATTTTAGCACTTCAGCATTATAATACATTTAAAGAAAGGCTTAAAGAATTTCCGGTAAACATTGAGTACGTTAGTCGTCTTCGCAAACCCAAAGATATTAAAGCTGCCATTAAAAATTTAAAGGAAGGACACATTGATATTTTGATAGGCACACATCGCCTGATTGGAAAAGATGTGCAGTTTAAAGATCTGGGTTTATTAATTATTGATGAAGAACAACGCTTTGGCGTCTCGGTAAAAGAAAAACTAAAGCAATTAAAAGTGAATGTGGATACCTTGACGCTAACAGCGACACCAATTCCACGTACACTTCAATTTTCACTTATGGGTGCGCGCGATTTATCGATCCTCAATACGGCACCTCCTAATCGACAGCCAATTATTACAGAAGTTCATACTTTAAACGAAGAAACTGTTCGCGAAGCCATTTCCTATGAAATCGAAAGAGGAGGACAAGTTTTCTTCATTAATAACAGGGTTCAAAACATTAAAGAAATTGAAGCACTTGTTAATCGAATACTTCCAAATGTAAAAACCGTTGTGGCACATGGTCAAATGGACGGCCCTAAACTGGAAAAAATCATGCTCGACTTTATAAATGGTGAATATGATGTTTTAATTGCAACAACAATTATCGAATCTGGCTTAGATATACCTAACGCCAATACAATAATAGTTAATAATGCGCACCATTTTGGATTAAGTGAATTACACCAATTGAGAGGCCGGGTTGGACGAAGTAATAAAAAAGCATTCTGCTATTTAATGTCACCTCCACTTTCGTCATTAACTCAAGAAGCCAGAAGGCGCATGAAGATCATTGAAGATTACTCTGACTTAGGTAGCGGTTTCAATATTGCAATGCAGGATTTAGATATTAGAGGTGCTGGTGATGTATTAGGTGGAGAGCAAAGTGGTTTTATTTCTGACATCGGATATGAAACCTATCAGCGCATTTTAAATGAAGCGTTACTGGAATTAAGACAAACCGAATACAAAGATGTATTTGAAGAGGAAGAGCGGCATGCTACAGATGATACTTTATTTGTAACCGACTGTCTGGTTGAAACAGATGAAGAACTCCGACTTCCGGATGAATACATTTCTAATGTAGCCGAACGAATGCATCTGTATCGTGAACTGGATAATCTGGAAGAAGAGGAAAAACTGGTTGAATTTGAACAAAACCTAATTGACCGCTTCGGACCGCTTCCTGAAACCGGACAGCGCTTATTTGAAATGGTTCGCACAAGACGAATAGCAAAACAACTAGGTCTTGAGAAAATCGTATTTAAAAAGCAAAAGTTATTGATGTACTTAATTACAGACCAAGAATCTTTCTTTTTCCAATCAGCAACATTCAATAAAATCTTATTGTGGTTACAAAACAGCCCTTTAAAACCAACCATGAAAGAGGGAAAAGAACGTTTATATATAACCATTGATAATATTCAAGACATTAAACAGGTAAAACAAATTTTAATTGAAATGAAAGGCTAAGACATGGGAGACATTGCATAATAAATAATTGCGGCAATATCATCCAATTCATTTCTAAATAATTTACCTCTGAATTGCTTTGAGCCTCCACCGGGAATTTGTAACATCAAACTAATTTCCCCTCCACTTGAAGTAATTTTCACCTTAGGATGAGAACTAATGTTAGTTCCCATTAATGCAACTCCTTTAAAAAGGCTGTGCTCACATTGGTCAATGACTTGATTCTCTCCATCAACAACAAAATAAGCCGTATTTGTAAATTCAAACATTTCTTTTAATTCCTCTAAGGCCTTTTTATAATTAACCTGATTGGTTTCAGAGAGCGTTAATTGCAGACATTTTTTTCCATTAAACATGATACACGAACCAGACATTTTTACCCACACACTTTGACCATGAATATCTGTCATATTAATTTTAATATTCTCAAACCCCTGGCCGGTCATGAGAAATTCCTTCATTATCGCCTCCACACGTACTTTACTTTTTGCATCAATGTAATGTGAAAAAGGAAGTAGCATAACATCTTCCATATAATGGGTTTTAAAAACATCTAAGGCCCATTTATTTAAATAGAAAATTTTATCCTCACTCACAACAACAATAGGCATTGGAGCTTCGCTGATGAATTCACGATAACCCCTTTCGCGCTCTTTATGCTCCATATCCACTCGATGCTTATAAAAAGCCAAATCAATTCCAATTCCTAATTCCCGCTTATTAATAGGTTTCACAAGAAAACCATAAGTATTAGACACAATTGCTCTTTTAATGGTTTCCCTACTGGTATCAGAAGAAATAAAAACAACAGGAATTTCTAACTCCCTTCGTAACTTCTCTGCGGTTTGAATGCCATCAACCTCGCCTTCTAAATGAATGTCCATTAAAACGATATCGGGCTTTAAGGAATGGCACATTTGCACAGCATCAATCCCTGTTGAACATTGACCAACCAACTCGTGCCCTAACTCCTTAAGGAACATTCCAAAAATGGCAGAAATCATTTTATCATCTTCAACTAACAGAATCTTACGCATAAAATCGATTGAATTTCAAGGGTTAATAAGTTACTAAATGGGTTTTTATTTTACCTTTGCGACCTTTAATAATCAGATCATTTATATTGTGAATTTAGTGATTGATAAAGGAAATACCCAGTGTAAAATCGGTATTTTTGACCAGTATAACCTTGTAACAACCGATGTATTTAAAATTCTTGATAAAGAAATTTTAGATCACATCTGCTCCTCTTATCCCATCAATAAAGCCATTTATTCATCGGTAATTCAGGAGGAAGATACTAAAATCCAACAACTATTAAAGGATATCGATCAAGCTTGTATACTTAACCACCACACTGCTCTTCCCTTTGAATGGAACTATGCTACTAAAGAAACGATGGGAAAAGACCGGTTAGCTGCCGTTGCAGGTGCATTACATTTAGTTCCAAATGAAAATCTTTTAATAATTGATGCCGGTACAGCAATAACTTATGAATTTGTAACGAAAAACAAACATTATTTAGGCGGTAACATTGCTCCCGGAATGAGTATGCGTTTTGCAGCTTTAAACCACTTTACCAGCAAGTTACCACTCCTACAGGCTCCTCAAGAAATTGCTCTGATAGGTAACTCAACGACAACAGCTATACAATCGGGTGTAATAAATGGCATGATTAATGAAATAGAAGGCTACATTTACCGTTATAAAAGCCAGATGGGCACAATAAAAACAATACTAACAGGAGGTGATGCAGTTTTTTTTGAAAGCAAATTAAAAAATCCCATCTTTGTACACCCAAATTTAGTACTTATAGGACTTAACAGAATTCTGGAATATAATGCATAATAAATATAAACTTGGTTTCTCCATTTTTTGCTTAACCATTTTATCGGTGAGTATGTTTGCTCAAAAAAACACATTCTCACCTTATTCCCGGTTTGGACTAGGTGATTTTCAATCTGGTGGTTTTGGTAGAAACTCTGCAATGGGCGGTGTTGGAATTGGACTTAGCAGTTCCTATCATTTAAATGATTTAAACCCCGCTTCATACACGAGTATGGATACTTTATCTTTTTACTTTGAAGCCGGAATAAACGGTTTTAAGCAAGAGTTTCAAACGACTAACACAAAGTCATCCTTCTCCGATAGCAACTTTTCTTATTTCGCACTGGGTTTCCCTGTTTCAAAATGGGGATTTTTGTCACTTGGTTTAAAACCAGCAAGCTTTGTAGGTTATGATATCTATGACGATAACCAAAGCTCATCAACAAGTACAACTGATGAAAACTATACCAAATCGAACATTTCCGGACAAGGCAATACCAATAAAGCGTATGCAGGTTTAGCGATAAAACCAATTAAAAACTTATCGCTGGGTATGCATTACACCTACTTCTTTGGACGCATTGACCACTATAAAGTAAGCAGTTATGTAAATGATGAAGATGCCCCCAAATTTGGGATCAATCAGGAAATTATCGTAAATGATTACGTATTAGATTTTGGTTTTCAATACACTTATGACTTCTCAGAAACCCATCAGCTAACTTTGGGTGCGACTTATACGCCCCAAACAGCTATGAAAGGAAAAGATAATTACGAATCAGGAACAGGAACAGTCACTTCCAATAATGGAAAAATATTAACCATTAGTGATGTGATAGATTCCACTGATGAAGATTATTCGGAAAATGCGTTTGAAATGCCAACCAGCTATGGAGTAGGTTTATCCTATACCATGAAAGATAAGCTAACACTTGCTGCTGACTATAAAACAGAATTATGGTCGAAAACAATTTCTCCCAAATCAAATGCAGAACTTGGCGATGCTGAGAAAATGGCCTTTGGTGTGGAATACATCCCAAATGATCGGAGCGCAAGAAATTACTTAGCACGTATTAGATATCGACTTGGTACTCATTACAATAAAGAAATGCTTATTATCGAAGACCAACAAATAAAGGACTTTGGCATAAGTTTTGGTGTTGGATTACCATTAAAACGATCTAAAACCTCATTTAATCTGGCGGTTGAAATGGGACAACGAGGAACTACAGATTACAACTTAATTCAAGAAAATTATACGCGTTTTATTTTTAACATGACCTTCCACGAACGTTGGTTTGTAAAACGTAAATTCAAGTAACCTATTTAAACACAAAATACCATGTTATTGAAAATTACAAAATTAATGATTGTAGGGCTGCTATTTTCGATGAGTTCAGCCTTTGCGCAAACCGGCGTTGCGAGCAATACCAAGTATGGCCATGGAGCCGATAGCATTAGATGTTTAGAGAATTTATCTCTTTCTTCGGAATATGTAAAACAAAAAAATTACAAAGAAGCTTATCCTTTCTGGACAATTGTTTTTAATGAGTGCCCGGCAGCTCACATGGGTATTTACTCTGATGGTGAGAAAATCTTAAGCGCTTTCTACCAAAAAGAAAAAGATAACGCAAAAAAAGAGGAATACTTCAAAATATTGATGAAAACGTATGACCAACGTATTCAATACTTTGGTAACCACCCAAAATATCCAACAGCTTACATTCAAGGTAAGAAAGCGGTTACAATGTTAAAGTACAAGCGAGATGATTTAGCTATCTCTAAAGAAGCACAAACTCTTTTAGAAAGCTCAATCGCTGCAACCGGTGCTAAAACTCAAGTTCCATACATCCTTACATACATGTCGAACACGGTTTCCTTATTCAAAGAAAAGGTAATAGATGCTGAAGCTGTGGTTAATAATTACAGTAAGATGATGGGCTTCTTAGACAAACAAGCAGCGACAAGTAAAGAACCTGAAAGTATTACTGATGCAAAAAACCAAGTTGAAAGTATTTTTGCCAATAGTGGAGCTGCTACTTGTGATGTACTTACCAAAATTTTTGCACCTCAAATTGAAGAACACAAAGAAGATTTAGACTGGTTAAAGAAAGTAACTCGTTTATTAGCAAAAGGGGATTGTTCCGATGCTGATTTATTCTATAAATCTTCTGAATTACTTCACAACATAGAACCATCAAGTTCATCGGCTTTTGGTTTAGCAAAAATGTACTTAAAAACGAAAGATCTTGATAAAGCCATTAGCTTTTATACTGAAGCAATTAACTTAGAGACTGACAACGTGGAAAAGGCCAAATACTTATACCAATTAGGTTTAGTTTACATGTCACAAAACAAATTCTCTCAGGCAAAAACAAAAGCTATTGAAGCAATTAAACTGGATCCTAAATCAGGAAAACCATATATTTTAATTGGTAAAGCATATGCATCATCTGCGTCTAATTTTGGCAGTAAAGAATTCGATCACCAAACAGTATATTGGGTTGCTGTAGATAAATTTGCACAGGCAAAGAGTATTGATCCTGAAGTTGCTGATGAAGCTCAAAAATTAATCAACTTATATTCTCAATATTTCCCAAATACTGAAGCCATCTTCTTTCAAGGGCTTACCATTGGTGCAGCTCACACAGTTGAAGGTTGGATTGGTGAAACAACAACAGTTCGTGCTAAAAAATAAGAAGCTTTGAAAAAGCAACCTTTAAATATGTTTAAAACATTTATTACAGCAAGCGGTATTTTACTGCTTGCTGTTTCTTTTGGTATGAGTTCATGTACTTCGAACAAGCCTGAGGAAATAAAAGCAATAAGCAGTCTGGAAGAATTACCGGTACTAATTTATGAGCAACTCGAAAGTGTAATTACGGATTCCGGAAAAGTAAAATATCGCTTATTTGCACCAACCGTTAAACAGTTTGAACTTGAAAAAGAATCGTATACTGATTTTAATGACGGATTTAAATTTCAGGTATATACTTATAAAGGTACCCTTGATGCCGAAGTTGAGTGCAATAATGCAAAATACTTTAAAGACAAACAGCTTTGGGAATTAAACGAAGATGTTAAAGCCATGAATGAAAAAGGAGAAATTTTAAATACAGAACAATTATTCTGGGACATGCGAACCAAAAAGCTCTTCTCCGACAAATTCGTGAAAATCACCACCAAATCAGAAATCATTACCGGAACCGGTTTTGAGGCAGACGAAAACATGCAAAACTGGGAAATAAACAATATAAGTGGCGTACTGGAGGTGGAAGAATAAAAATAAGCAATTAAGAATGATTATTTTTACAACATCTAATTTAACAAGGTAAAGTTTTCATGGATCCAATAACCATAATAGCCCTATCTCTACTGTTTTCAGCATTCTTTTCAGGATGTGAAATGGCTTTCTTCAGTTCTAATAAGCTTCTTTTAGAACTCAATAAAAAAAAGCATCCTTTCCCATCAAAGATCATCAACATCTTTGTAAACAAACCGGGTATGTTTCTTTCTACCATACTAATTGGCAACAACATAGCTTTAGTTATTTATGGTTTAGAAATGTCGGAACTCATTGAACCACTTCTTCAAAATTACATTCACACGCATTCCGTTATTCTGTTAATCCAAACTGTACTATCCACACTAATCATTCTTATTACAGCAGAGTTTTTACCCAAAACCCTTTTTCGCATCCATCCCACATTTGTACTCAATTTATTTGCAGTACCATTAGTAAGTTTTTATGGCATCTTTTACCCCATTAGCCGATTAACGATGGGCATTTCTAACTTTATCATCAAAAAGATATTTAAAAGCAATGCATCACCGAAGCCCAAAAGCTGGATGCTAGGAAAAGTTGATCTCGACAACTTACTAACCGAACACAGTGAAAAAACCCATAAAAACGAAGATGGCGCCCAAGAACTTAAACTTTTGAAGAACGCTTTAGATTTTAGCAAACTAAAAATCAGAGATTGCGTGGTTCCCAGACCTGAGTTGATCGCTATTGAAGAAACGGAAGAATTAGATCAAATCAAAAAACTTTTTATAGATACCGGTTTCTCAAAAATCTTAGTTTATAAAAGAAGTATAGATAATATTATAGGATACATACACGTATCAGCCCTTTTTAAAAATCCAAAAATTTTAAAAAACATCATTAGTCCTATTTCGATAGTTCCGGAAACCATGACTGCAAATAATGTTTTAGAACTTTTCACAAAAGAACATAAAAGTATTGCTTTAGTGGTGGATGAATTTGGTGGAACAGCAGGAATTGTAACTTTGGAAGATATCCTGGAAGAGATATTTGGTGAGATTAATGATGAGCATGACACCACCGAATACATTGAGGAGAAGATTAGTGAAACAGAATACCATTTCTCGGGTCGACTTGAAATTGATTACATTACTGAGAAATACAATTTAAAACTCCCTCAAACAGACAATTACGAGACTATCGCGGGATTAATACTGTTTTACAACAAGTCTATTCCGGTGGAAAATGATGAAATAATTATTGATAATTTTGCGTTTACAATACTGAAAGCAAGCAGTGCGAGAATTGAATTAGTTAAACTCACGCTGACATCTTCCTAAATTAAATCGCAAAGTTTCTCATAGAAAGCGTGATTCTCATGATTGAGTAATCACATTTTTTGTATATTCGTAACCGATTTTTTATCAACCAACATATTAATTTGTTAACCGAATGGCAACATTAGAAAGAATTAGAAACAAAGCCGGACTAGTTATTTTAGTTATTGGTATCGGTCTGGTAGCCTTTTTACTGGGAGACCTGATGAATTCAGGTGGCTCTTTATTTAGAAATGAGAAAAGACAGGTAGCTGAAATAAACGGCACTTCTGTAAGTATTGATGAATTCCAGGCTTATATCACCGAAATGGAAGATTATTATAAGCTGAACTCCGGAACAGGAGGTATTGATGAAAACACGTCTGTTCGCTTAAGAGAACAAGCATGGAATCAATTGGTACAAGACATCGTATTAGGCGAAAAATTTGAAGATTTAGGAATTGATGTAACTGGCGATGAATTATACGACATGGTTGCCGGTCAGAATATCCACCCTCAGATACGTCAGATATTTACAAATCAACAAACAGGAGTTTACGATAAAGAACAAGCTATTGCTTTTTTACAAAGAAAAAACAACGATGCTCAGTCAAGATTTTTCTGGAATTACCTGGAAAAACAAATAAAAAATGAGCGTTTAATTAACAAATACCGCAACCTTGTTCAAAAGGGTATTTATGTAACTACTGCTCAAGCTGAAAGTGAAGCAAAAGCCAATGAGAACACCGTTAACTTTGACTTTGTGACACAACGTTTTTCATCAATTCCTGATTCAACCGTAAAAGTGACTGAAAGTGAAATTGAGAGCTATTACAACAAAAACATTGAGCAATACAAGCAAGAAGCGACTCGCGAAGTAGAGTATGTAACCTTTGCAATTGAACCCTCAGCAGAGGATAGACAAGCTACTCAACAGTGGATCACTGAGGCAAAAAATGAATTTGCAGATCCTGCTACAGATGCAGTTCAGTATGTTAACATGAACTCTGACAATCGTCACATCGACAAAAACTTAAAAGAAGAGCAATTAAGCAGTAAGCTTCAGGAATTCGTAAAAGAAGCCAAAGAAGGTGATGTATATGGTCCGTATTTTGAAAACGAAACGTACAAACTTTCGCGCTTAGTTTCAATTAATCAAATGCCAGATAGCGTAAAAGCACGTCACATTTTAATCAACGGTGATACACCGGAAGCAAACAATGCAATTGCAGATAGCTTATTAGCCTTGGCTAAAAAAGGTCAGGACTTTGCTCAATTGGCAAAAGACAATTCAAAGGATAACGGCTCTGCAATTAACGGTGGTGACTTGGGTTGGTTCCAAGAAGGAAGAATGGTAAAACCATTTAACGATGCTTGTTTCAACGGTAAAAAAGGAGACATTGTTAAGGTTGAGTCTCAGTTTGGAATCCACATCATCAACATTCAGGACAAAGGTACACCCGTTACAAAGTATAACTTTGCAACCTTGGAGCGTAAAATCAATTTCAGTTCAAAAACAAACAACATAGTTTACAATAAAGCAGGCAAATTTGCAGCTACAAGTAAAACTTATGAGTTGTTTAACGAAAACATCGAAAAAGAAAACTTAGCAAAACGCTATGGTCGAAACCTAAAGGTAAATGACCGTAATGTGGGCTCGCTTGAATCACCTCGCCAGTTAATCAGATGGGCATTTGATGAGAATACAAGCGTTGGTGATATGTCTGAGATTTTTGAATTTGGTGATATGTACGTGGTAGCTTATCTCACTAAAGCAGCAGACAAAGGTTATACTTCTCTTGAAGAGGTGAAAAATAATATTGAACGTACCATTCGCAACGAAAAGAAAGCTGAACTAATAGTGAATAACATTAAAAGCAAAAATGCTACTGATTTAGCTACATTAGCTCAAGAGTTAGGAACGTCAGTTCAAAGTGCTACCGATATTACATTCTCTTCATACCAAGTACCAGGAGCTGGTGTTGAACCTGCATTAGTAGCTTTAGCAACACTTTCGAAAGAAGGAGTTATGAGTGCACCTATTGCTGGAAATAGCGGAGTATATGTAGTAAAAGTAACTCAAAAAATCGCTAAAGGAGTAAACGTGAATAGCCAGAAAGATCAGCTACAACGTTCTGCTTCATCAAGAATTAGCTATCGTATTGTGGAAGCTGCTAAAGCTGATGCAGATATTACAGATGAAAGAGTGAAGTTTTATTAGTAGAAGATTAACACCATATAAAAAGCGAGTCTGAGAAGGCTCGCTTTTTTTTGTGCTGTAATGGATGTAAAAAAACCTCCCAGATTTTAAATATCCGGGAGGTTTAGTAAATAAAAAATCTAACCAATATATTTTCTTATTATCCCAGGATAGCTTTAACAGCTGCAGAAATGTCTTTACCATCTGCTTTACCCGCCATTTCTTTTGAAGCAATTCCCATAACTTTACCCATGTCTTTCATTGAGGTGGCACCCACCTTTTCGACGATTGCTTTAACAGCAGCTTCAATTTCATCGGCAGATAATTGCTCCGGTAAGTAAGAGCTAATAGCTTCAATTTCTGCTAATTCTTTTTCAGCTAAATCTTCACGTCCTTGTTCTGCAAATAATGCTGCAGCATCTTTGCGTTGCTTTACCATTTTTGAAATAATGGAGATCACATCTTCATCTGCTAAATCATCTATGCCGGCTTTGGCTGTTTTAGCTTCAATTACTTCCTTTTTAACCGCACGTAAGGCTTCAAGTCTAATGGGGTCTTTGGCTTTCATTGCCGTTTTAATATCTTCATTTAATTGTGCTGTAAGGCTCATGTTTATTTATTGTTTTAGTTCGGAGTCCGAAGTACGGAGTCCGATTTAGTTATTTTCTTATTGTCTGATTTATTCTTTACTTCGATCAAGCTTATAAAACAATTAAAGCAATGATGCTCTTTGGAATATTTGCGTCTAGCTTCCGGACTCCGAATTACGGACTATATTAATCAACATTATCATGCAAATATGGATTATTACGACTAATGCGAGGTTCTCCATTTTCGTCTTCAGATAAGGTAAAATGACTGATTTCATTTCCAATATTTGGTGCTTGTTGCTCTTCTGCTTGTTGTTGCATGCGCATTTGCTTACGTTTATAAGCAGGCACATTTTCCATTTGCTCAATCATTTTTTCATCTTCCATCTCTTCCGGAGTAATTCGAGGCTTATAATAACTCGCACCTGAAAATGAAGCATTGAAATCAAAATCGATATCATTTTCAGCAGGTTTAAAATGATCAACCTGAGTTTTATTGCGTTGAGGAATAATCGGTTTGTAATACTTATCGATACGATTATCCTTTTCTTTATCCAGCTCTGAAAAATCAATCACATTACCCGGAGAAGAAGTTTGCTTATGATATGAGCCAAACTGTTGTTCACGGGAAGATGAAATAACTTCACCATCCAAAGAAACCCGGGTTATCTTGCGCTCGCTTTTTTTATTATGATTTAATAAATCAGCAGAAGCAAAACCGGTTGCTATTATGGTTACACACACTTCATCGCCCAAAGATTCTTCGGATCCGGTACCCCAAATAATTGAAGCATCATCACCAACCATATCCTGAACATAATCCGTCACCTCTCCCACTTCATCCATGGTAATTTCTTCGGTTCCGGAGGTAATATTCAACAAGATATTTTTTGCACCACGAATATCATTGTTGTTTAACAAAGGAGACTCCAAGGCTTCCTGAATGGCATCGATGGCACGATTTTCACCGGATGCTCTTGCAGATCCCATAACGGCCACACCACTGTCTTTCATCACAGTCTGAACATCAGCAAAATCCACGTTGATATAACCATGAACAGTAATAATTTCGGCTATACCTTTTGCTGCAACAGACAGGACATCATCAGCTCTTGAGAAGGCGTTGGATAATTTTAAATCGCCAAACATCTCGCGCAGTCGCTCATTATTAATTATCAACAAAGAATCAACGTACTTCTCCATTTCAGAAATACCATCCAATGCTTGATTAATTCTTAATTTTCCTTCAAAACGAAACGGAATAGTAACAATCCCAACTGTAAGAATACCCATCTCTTTGGCTGCTTTTGCAATAACTGGGGCAGCTCCGGTTCCGGTACCGCCACCCATTCCGGCAGTTACGAAAACCATTTTTGTATTTTGCTCCAATACATGGGCAATATCTTCAATATTTTCGATGGCAGATTCACGCCCCTTTGCCGGTTTATTTCCAGCCCCTCGCCCTTCGGTTAAAGATTCTCCCAATTGGATTTTAACGGGTACAGGACTATTTGCCAACGCTTGCGCATCGGTATTACAAACCACAAAGTTCACATCTTTAATGCCCTGATTATACATATAATTCACGGCATTACTTCCTCCTCCTCCAACACCAATTACTTTAATTATGGATGAAGTTTCCTGAGGAATTTCAAAATTCATTAAATCGTCAGTCATAACAGTTGGTTTTCCACTCCTACATTTCTACGTCTCGCTCATCAAATATATTGACGATACCTCTTTTTAAACTGCCAAATAAATCTCCCGGCCGAATATCACTACCCGTTTTCTTAGACTTATTACGTTCGTTACGGGTTGATTTTTTAGTTTCGGTTTGCTGAATAGGCTCTACATCATCAAAAAGAGAGGGCTCCATAATGCGCATTTGAGGCTGCTCTAAAGCACTCAGCAAAAGACCGATACTGGTTGAATACATCGGCTTTAAAGCCATTTCAGGCATATTAGCTACCACTTCTTTAAAGGGAATTCCTAAACGGACATCCATTCCTGTACGAAGTTTGATTAACTGTGGTAAATCTTTTAACAAAGCACCTCCGCCGGTTAATACTATACCAGCTCCAACCTTATCATAAAAACCGGAATTCTCAATTTGATACATCACATAATCAATAATTTCTTCCATGCGAGCCTGAATAATATATGCCAAACTCTTTAAAGAAATTTCTTTTGATTCCCATCCTTCCATACCCGGGATGGTCACAACGGTATCTTCACTCGCAAGATCTCCCATTGCTGAACCATATTGTACTTTTAAGGCTTCGGCATGACGGGATAAAACAGAACACCCTTCTTTAATATCTGAGGTTACCACATTTCCACCAAAAGGAATAACTGCGGTATGACGAATGATCCCATCATACAAAACAGCCACATCGGTAGTTCCTCCACCTATATCGACTAAAACAACTCCGGCTTCTTTTTCTTCGTCACTTAAAACACTTTTTGAGGAAGCTAATGGTTCCAGAATTAAATCATTCAATTTCATTCCTACTCGGCGAATACATTTTTCAATGTTTTTAACCGATGCAATACGTCCTAATACAATGTGATAATTTCCTTCTAATCGTCTACCTGACATACCCACAGGATTCTTAACGCCCATTTCATTGTCGACGATGTAATCCTGAGGAATCACATGCATAATTTTTTCTCCCGGTTCAACCGGAATTTTATAATTATCGTCAAACAGCTGGTCTACTTCTGCCTGAGTAATGTCGTTACCGGACTCGATAAAACGGTATCCGCGATTACGTAAACTCTTAATGTGTTGCCCGGCAATACCAACAAACACATCCGATAGTTTCAAGTTTAATTTTAATTCAATGCGGGTTACTGCTTGTTGAACTGACTTGACTGTTTCATCAATATTCAGCACAACTCCTCTTTTAACACCGGTAGAAACAACTTGTTCCATACCCAACATTTCAAGGCGACCATCCTCCGCCTTTTTACCAACAATGGCAACAATTTTTGTAGTTCCAATGTCGATTGCAGCAACAAGATTAGATTCGTGGTTCATCTTTATCTCCTATTTTGTGCAAACAATTTGCCCGTTATACTTCAAGTTTACTTTTGTATATAAATTCCATTCGCGTGCATCCCAGCCATGGGTATATAGCGCATACAAATTTCGAAATTTCTCATCCATTTGGTAAATACTACCAAACTCAATAATGTGTACTCCTACTCGAGGAACTAAAATAAAATGCCCATTCTCATCTACATAAATCTGTTCGATCTGTGCCTTCCAAAATGGATCGTTATAAATTTTTTGAGCCAGTGCAACTAAATGCTTCTCTGACTTAAGTCGGGCTAAATAGCCACTTGCCACGAGCACATGAGCGGTATGGTTCGTAAATAAAGGCATTCTTTGCCCATACGTATCCAAATAATAAGAACCTAAGTTACCAAACACTCTAACCAAAGGCTCTCGCTGAATGACATCAACATGTAAAGCTCCTCCGTGTGTAAAATAGGCTTCACAAGTTTGAATTGCAGGATGATTTCTAAAAAAGACTTCCATCTCTTCACAGCTCACTTCATCAATCTGCCGCCCTAATAACCCGGGATATTTTTCGATCACCAAATTGCGCACTTCAGAAGACGTAATAAACTTATTATCAGCACTATCACAAATAGCAGGTTCGATAGTACTACATACTAAATTGTTTTTTTCGATGAGCACAAACGAAAAAACAATGGGAAAGTACATGACGATAAATACCACTTTTGCTATTTGTTTAAACTTCTTCAATGTTTTACTTTTAAAATCTCTTCAAAAATATTGTTTCCTATCCTTCTAAAAGAACGTTCTAATTAACTCTTTTCCAATTCTTATCAACAACTTCAAGCGTTAGTTCTTAACGCCTCTTCCAACACAGGAACAATGGTATCTATATCACCGGCTCCCAAGGTTAAAATAATTTCATTTGACGTTGATAAAATAATCTCATTAGCTGTGGTTAAGCTGGCATACTCAACGTTGTTTAATTTCATTCTGTCGCCAATCATTTTAGAACTTACACCTTCGATTGGCAACTCACGTGCCGGATAAATATCTAACAACACCACCCTATCTGCCATATCAAGCGATTCGGCAAAACCATCAGCAAAATCCTGAGTCCTGCTAAACAAATGCGGCTGAAAGGCAACTGTAATTTTTTTACCCGGAAAGATATCTTTTACCGAATTAATAGTGGCTTTAATTTCTTCGGGATGATGAGCATAATCATCAATAAACACCAAATCATTTCGCTTAATCCGATAATCAAATCGACGACGGATACCCATAAACTCAGGAACGGCTTTTTGTATTTCGTGAGGCTCTACTCCCCCAAGTAATGCTAAAGCCATGGCACCAACCATGTTCTCAACATTTAGCAAACCGGGAACTCCCATTTTCAAATTCTCAATATTCCCTAAAGGAGAAATTAAGGTGAAGTGATACAAACCATCCTTCAATTTTATATTCGTAGGATAAAAATCACTTCCCTTATTCATCGAATAAGTAAATATTTCAAAATCATCTTTAAGGTCGTCCAAAGGCAATCCATCCTTCATAACCAGAACACCCCCGGGTTGAATCTTGTTGGCAAATTGCTTAAAAGCTAAATTTACTTTTTCCGCACTGCCATAAATATCCAAATGATCAGCATCCATTGCAGAGATCAAAGCCAAAAAAGGCTTTAATTGCAAGAAGGAACGATCAAACTCATCAGCTTCCATAATCACAAAACGTGACGTGTCGTGATGTAAAAAATTGGTTTCATAGTTACGAGAGATACCACCAATAAAAGCACTACATCCAATTTTTGATTGAGTATATAAATGGGTCGTCATGGTCGAAATGGTAGTTTTACCATGAGTACCGGCCACACATACGCCCTCCATCTTGCGCGTGATAATACCTAAAACCTCCGCCCTCTTTTTAATATCAAATCCTTCTTCAATAAAAAAGTTAAGCTCATGATGCTTTCGAGGGATCGCAGGCGTATAAACCACCAATGTACGAGCACACTTTTTGAATTCAGGAGCTATTAAATCGACGTCATCTTCAAAATGAATATCAATTCCCTCCTTTTGTAATTCAGCGGTTAATACCGTGGGCGTTTTATCATAACCCGCCACACGTTTTCCCTGATGCTTAAAAAAACGTGCAAGGGCACTCATACCAATGCCGCCGGCACCGATAAAATATACATTCTCTATATTATCAAACTCAATCATTTCTTTTTACGTGCCAGATTAATTACTTCTTTTGCAATATCTTCTGCTGCATTTGGTTTGGCAAAATGCTTAATGTTTTGAGCCAATTCGGCTAATACTATATCATCCTGCAACAATTTACTCGCAGCACTTAATAAGGTATCTGTCTCTTCATCTTTAACCATTAGTGCAGCACTTTTATCCACCAAAGCCTGAGCATTTTTGGTTTGATGATCTTCAGACACATTCGGCGATGGAACAAAAATACTTGGCTTACCCAACAAGGCTAATTCGGAAATAGAACTAGCTCCTGCTCTTGACACCACCACATCGGCCATGGCAAAAGCCATATCCATTCGTGCAATAAAATCCATCACCTTCACCCGATCTTTTAATTTTGGATCGAGTTTAGATTCCATTTCTTCTAAATATAATTTCCCGGTTTGCCACAACAATTGAACATCTGCATCAAGCTGATCTACAGTGGCACTTATACCGTTGTTCACCGAACGAGCTCCCAAACTCCCTCCAATAACCAAAATGGTTTTCTTATTGGGATCTAAACCCCAGAACTCGGCAGCTGCTTCTTTAGAAATCTCAGTTAACAACCCATCTCTAACCGGATTACCGGTCATATTAATTTTCTCAGCAGGAAAGAAACGTTCCATATTATCATAAGCCACACAAATGCGCTCGGCTTTAAGTGCTAAAATTCGATTGGTAACACCCGGAAATGAATTTTGCTCCTGTAATAAAGATGGAATACCAGACATGGATGCCACGCGCAGAACGGGACCACTTGCATAACCTCCAACACCAACTGCTACATCAGGTTGGAAATCTTTCACAACCTTTCGGGCTTTTAGCATACTGGCCAATAACTTAAAAGGGAAAGATAAATTACGTAAGGTTAATTTACGGTGAAATCCGGCCACCGGTAGACCAACAATTTCAAATCCCGCTGCCGGAACTTTTTCCATTTCCATTTTTCCCAATGCTCCTACAAAAAGAATTTCGGCATCAGGCTCTAATTTCTTTACAGCTGTGGCAATGGCAATGGCAGGAAAGATATGCCCTCCTGTACCTCCTCCACTAATAATGACTTTAATCTGACTCATTTATTCTTTATTTTTTGCTGCTTCTTTTTCTAACATATTAAAACGGCTTACACTTAAAATTGCTCCCAAAGCAACTCCTGTAAACAATATGGAAGTACCTCCCATACTTAAAAATGGTAACGTTTGTCCGGTTACAGGCAGTAGGCCTACAGCCACAGACATATTTACCAAGGCTTGTATAACTAATAAAAAGGACAAACCAACAACGAGCAAGGCCGGAAATGTTCGGGTACTTGCCCGGACTATAACGCCTGCCCTAAATAACAATAACAAATAGCAGAGTATAACAACTACTGCTCCCCATAAGCCAAACTCTTCTACGATAATGGCAAAAACAAAATCACTGTATGGGTGAGGTAAGAAATACCGTTGCTTACTGTTCCCCGGCCCTGCCCCTAATAAACCGCCGGTTGCAATGGCCATTTGAGAACGTTCGGCCTGGAAATTTCCCGGATCATCAGCAGATTCTCCTTCAGATGTGTAACGTTCAATACGCGCTTTCCAGGTTTCGGCCCTGCGTAAAAATGACACATGGGGCGATAATAAAAACACCATTACCACAAAAAGGACTCCTGCCCCAATGGTACCCAAAATGTATTTCATCGGAATACGGCCAATGATCATTAAAACCATGCACACTAAACCAATTAAGGCTGCGGTAGAAAAGTTTTGCGTAAAAATTAATCCACACACCAGTAAGACATGAATCATTATGGGCTTAAAGGCCTGAGCCGGTGATTGATCTTCGGCTTGAAACCGAGCCAAAATTTTGGCTACATAGATAATTAAAGCAATTTTCGCTAACTCTGAAGGCTGAAATTGGATGCCAATTAAAGGTACAGTCATCCATCGGTTAGCCTGATTTAAGTTAACACCAGACACCAAGGTAATTCCCAAAAGGAGGATGGAAAAATACAACAGAGGCAAAGCAAAGCGCGCAAATATTTTATAGGATAAATTATGAACAAGTACGATAATTCCTAATCCCAACAATAACATTCGTCCATGTTGAAACAAGTAATGCACCGTATTTCCATCATGGTGCTTATAGGCCAAATTTCCGGTAGCACTATAAACAACCAATGCAGAAAATAAGCCCAGCACCACAATGATCATCCAAATGATCCGGTCTCCTTTTACATATTTCTTAAAGGCGTCATTCATATTAATTAAATAGAGAGATAATAGATAATAGACATTAGACCATTACCCATTTCTTAAATCGAGTTTTTTTGATATTTCTCCATGACAAATCAACTAAAGCTCAGCTGCATATTTTTTAAACTGTTCGCCTCGATCCATGTAATTATTAAACAGATCGAAGCTTGCACAAGCAGGAGAAAGCAGTACAACGTCATCTTTCTTACCAAGCTTATAGGCTTTTTTGATGGCTTCTTCCATCGAATTGGCCTCCTTGATGACCGGAACCACATTCGTAAATGATTTGATCAATTTAGAATTATCAACACCCAGACAAATCAAGGCTTTCACTTTTGATTTGGCAATTTGGTGTAATTCGGTGTAATCATTGCCTTTATCAGTCCCTCCTGCAATCCAAATCACGGGCTTAGTCATACACTCTAAAGCGTACCAGGTAGAATTAACATTGGTAGCTTTTGAATCATTAATGAAGTCTATACCGCGAACGGAGACCACTTTTTCAAGCCGATGTTCGGCTCCTTTAAAAGAAGCTAAACTTTCACGGATAATCTTTTTCTTAATATTTAATACACGTGCGACAATTCCTGCTGCCATAGAGTTATACAAATTATGTCTTCCTTGTAGGGCCAATTCCTGTAAATAAACGCTCATGGAATCATTATTTAGTTTGACAATCATTTCGTCTGAAGTAGAGTAAGCTCCTTTTTTGTAAATTTCTTTCTGACTAAATGGTATCAGGTTTGAGCTAAAAATATGTTTTGGTAATTCTCTTTTGATGTTTGGATCATCTGCACAATAAATAAAATAATCATTCACACCTTGATTGAGAGCAATCCGAAACTTACTCTTGATATAATTGGTCATTTTGTGATCGTAACGATCTAAATGGTCCGGGGTAATATTTAATAACAATGCAATATCAGCCTTAAAGGTGTACATACCATCCAACTGAAAGCTGCTTAATTCAATGACAAACCACTCAGGCTGCCGCTCTTCTGCTACCAGGCGAGCAAGACTCACCCCAATATTTCCGCACATCTCAACATCTACACCGGCATCTTTTAACAAGTGATATACCAACATGGTGGTGGTTGTTTTTCCATTACTTCCGGTGATGCAGATGGTTTTAGAGGTATTGTATTTGCCTGCAAATTCTATTTCTGAAATAACGGGAATGCCACGCACGCCTAATTCTTTGATTAAAGTAATATGCTCAGGAATACCGGGACTCTTTACAATTTCATCTGCTGCAAATATTTTATCCAAAGTATGGGTATTTTCTTCCCAGGCGATATTGGCATTATCCAGTTCAGCCTTATAATTGGCGGCAATGCTACCTTTATCGGACACAAAGACCTCCCAACCTTTAACCTGACCTAGCAAAGCAGCTCCAACTCCGCTTTCGCCTGCACCTAATATGACTAGTTTTTTCTTCATCAGAGTAACTATCGAATTTTAAGCGTAACAATGGTTAATACAGCCAGAATAATTCCGATGATCCAGAATCGGGTTACAATTTTAGATTCGGTATAACCTACTTTTTGAAAATGGTGATGTAAAGGAGCCATTTTGAAAACGCGTCTGCCTTCGCCATATTTTTTCTTGGTATACTTAAACCAACTGACCTGTATCATGACAGATAGATTTTCGACCAAAAAGATTCCACAAAGAACAGGAATCAATAACTCGATGCGTAATAATATGGCAAACACAGCAATGATACCTCCAAGCGTTAAACTCCCCGTATCACCCATAAATACCTGAGCCGGAAATGAGTTATACCACAAGAAACCAACTGTAGCTCCAATAAAAGCAGCAATAAACACTACCATCTCTTCTGAATGAGGGATGTACATAATATTTAGATAGTCTGCATAAATCACATTACTGGACAAATATGCAAAGACCCCTAGCGTGGTTCCTATTATGGCAGAAGTCCCGGTGGCTAGGCCATCTAAGCCATCCGTAATATTAGCGCCATTGGAAACCGCGGTAATAATGAAAATCACTGCCACTGCAAACACTAACCATCCCCATTTAGCCGCCTGATCACCAAGAAAACCCACAACAGAAGCATAATCAAACTGATTATTTTTTAAAAATGGAGTATTGGTAATCGTCGATTTCACTTCACGGTAGGCCGGTTTTTCTACAAATGATCCGTCTTCTGTTGCAACTGCAATGGTTTCTCCGGGAATGCGTTCGCGCACCACCACATCATTATTCAAAAATAAGGTTGCGGCTACAATGACTCCTAATCCTATCTGACCAATGATTTTAAAACGACCGGCCAAACCTTCTTTATCTTTTTTGAAAACTTTAATGTAATCATCTAAAAAACCAATCACTCCTAACCAAACGGTAGAAACCAACAGCAAAATGATGTACACATTATCTAACTTACTAAACAATAAAACCGGCACCAATATTGAAAAAATGATGAGCACCCCTCCCATGGTTGGTGTTCCTTTTTTCTGATATTGTCCTTCCAAACCAAGGTCCCTAACAACTTCACCAATTTGTTGCTTTTGTAGCAAGTCTATCACTTTCCGACCCACTAAGGTAGAAAACAACAAAGCAACAATAACCGACATTCCAGCTCTAAAGGTGATGTACTGAAACACTCCGGCTCCCGGGAAATTGGCTTCCCTTAAATATTCAAATAGGTAATATAACATAGTTTAGGCGTTTTATTGTTCTGCATTAAATATCTCGTTAACAATCTCTCTGTCATCAAAATGGTGTTTTACACCTTTAATTTCCTGATAGGTTTCATGCCCTTTACCGGCGATAAGAATAACATCACCCGGAGCAGCCACCATACAAGCTGTTTTAATCGCTTCTTTCCGGTTGACTATGGATAAAACCTTTAGCCTTTCAGAAGCACTTACTCCGGCCATCATTTCTTCAATAATAACATCAGGGTCTTCACTGCGCGGATTATCCGAAGTCAATATCACTTTTGAACTTCCCACTACAGCTTCCTTAGCCATAATTGGACGCTTAGAAGGATCCCGGTCACCTCCGGCTCCAACTACAGTTATCAAATGTTGTCCGGTTCGTAATAAATTTCGAATGGATTCAATTACATTTTTTAAGGCATCAGGCGTGTGGGCATAATCAACGATGGCTGTCTTTCCTGATTTAGAGCGGATGGTTTCGAACCTTCCGTCAACAGATTTCAGATTACTCAAGGCTACTAGAACCTCTTCCTTTTTCAAACCAAGTAATATTGCAACCCCATAAACAGCAACTAAGTTTTGAGCATTAAATTCGCCAACAAATGAGGTCCAAACCTCCAGCCCATCCAACTCAAGTTGCATGCCTTCAAACATGCTCTCAATGATCTTACATTTAAAATCGGCCATGGTACGCAAGGAAAAAGTATGCTTGGCAGATTTGGTATTTTGAAGCATGACCATTCCGTTTTTATCATCAGCATTAACCAATGAAAAAGCATCTTTTTCAAGACCATCGAAGAATGATTTTTTAGCTTCGATGTAAGCTTTGAACGTTTTATGATAATCTAAATGATCGTGAGTAATATTGGTAAATAAGGCTCCATCGAAATTTAAACCGGCAATTCGATGTTGTGAAAGTGCATGCGAGCTCACTTCCATAAAACAGTAATCACAACCTTCATCAACCATCTCACGCATAAGCCTATGCAGCGTTATAGAATCGGGAGTGGTATGTGTTGAAGCAATTTTTTCATCACCAATGTAATTAACCACTGTTGAAAACAACCCGGCTTTATAACCCATACCCTGCACTAACTTATAAAGAAGCGTTGCCGTGGTGGTTTTTCCATTTGTTCCGGTAACCCCCACTAACTTTAACTCTTTTGATGGATGACCGTAAAAAGCCGAAGCCATTTGCCCCATAACCCATGCAGAATTACCAACCTTAACAAAGGTTGCCTCAGCCGGCATTTCCTGAGGTAACTTTTCACAAACAATGAGACGACAGCCCTGCGCCAAAACCTGAGGTATAAAATCATGTCCATCCACCACAGTTCCTTCCATTGCCACAAAGAGTTTTCCGGAATGAGCTTTACGGGAATCAAATACAATCTCAGAAAAGACCTCTTCCATGTTCCCTGAAAACTCAAGAACCTCAATACCTATTAATATGTCTGATAATTTCTTCATTAACTCAATTTCAAATAAATCGTGGCTCCTTTATGATAAGCTGTCCCCATGGGAATAGATTGATCCGTAACTCTTCCATAGCCATTAACCACAACTTTTAACCCTAAATTTTCTAATACTGCAACAGCATCTTTGGCACCCAGTCCTTTTACATTGGGCACCACTCCTTTTTGAAATATTTTTTCTTTAACCTGCACAACATGTTCCTGAGCTACAGATGAGATCCATGTACTTTTTAATTCTGAACCATTTACAGTAACTCCGATGTCCTTAAAAACCTTTAAAAGCTCTTGTTTCTTACCACCTTTAGAATATGGCAAATGCTCGGCATATTCATAAACAAGCGATTGCTCTACCTCAGGCAATTCGTAACTTTGAGCGTAAACGCGATCCGAAATTTCTTTAAAAACATTACCGGCTACAATGTTGGCGTAATACACATCATTAGATGGACCATTGACCACAATGATACAACTGTACATGGGACGGTCTGCCGGAAAATAGCCGGCAAATGAAGCTTGATAAGACTTTCCTCCTTCACCTTTATATCCGCTTGTACCTTTGGCAATCAAGGAAGTTCCTGTTTTACCGGCAATCTGGTAGCGCTCATCGTAAATGTTTTTTGCAGTTCCATTCTTTACAACACCAAGCAGCATTTCATGAACCTTCTCAATGGTTTCAATGGAACAAATTGAATGATTCAGAACCACAGGCTCCATCTCCTGAATTAACTCACCATGATGAGCAATTCCTTTGATAAACATGGGCTTCATCAATTTCCCATTATTAGCAATGGCATTAAAGAAAGCCAATACTTGCAGCGGTGTCTGCTGAATCTCATAACCAATTGACATCCAAGGCAAGGTAACCCCTGACCAACTTTCATCACCGGGATATTTTATACGCGGCTTGGGTTCCCCTTTCAAGGTGATACCGAGCTTTGAATTTAGCCCCATGGAATATAAACGATCTACAAAACGCTTAGGGTTCTTTCCGTAGTTTTCTACAATTAGCTTGGAAACACCCACATTACTCGATTTTTCAAAAACCTCTTTGACTGTAATTTTCCCATAGCCACCTTGATGACTGTCGCGCATGATGCGATCATAGTATTTATAAGTTCCATTATGTGTATCAACCGTATCGGTCAAACGAATAAAACCATCCTCTAAAGCCACAATCATGGAAGCTAACTTAAAAGTAGACCCCGGTTCTGTAGCTTCACCAATGGCATAATTATACACCTCTCCATAGCTACCATCCTTAGTTTTACCCAGATTAGCAATGGCCTTAACTTCTCCGGTTGCGACCTCCATTAAAATTACTGATCCATGATGTGCATCGTGAGCCGTTAATTGACGCAACAAGGCATTCTCGGCCACATCCTGTAAATCGATATCAATGGTCGTAATCAAATCATGACCATCTACCGGCTCAACCTCAACTTCTTTTAAATATGTACCTGATACTCTTGTCTTTTTGGCAACACCTGTATCTCCCTTTAATTCATTATGATAAGCATTTTCAATGCCAAAAATACCGCGCTTATCAATATTTAAGCTCCCAATAGTACGGGATGCCAACACGCCAAACGGCAATTTTCGTTCTTCAAATTTTTGAGGAATAAAACCACCTAGATTAGCCCCTAAACGAAACAAGGGAAATTCTTTTACTTTCTGAAGTTCGGTATATGTGATTCGACGCGAATTAACTCTAAAATAACGCTTCCCATTTGCTCTTGCTTGCAGTAACTTTTTTCGGTAAACCGAAGCAGGCTGATCGTTAAAAAACTTTGACAAACAGAGAGCCAGACTATCAATGTTCTGATTAAATACATCACTGGTTAACCCTTGTGCTCTGGTATCAAAATGAATCCGGTAACTGGGCACGGAGCAGGCCAACTTTCTCATGTCCGAAGCCAAAATATCCCCTCTGTTTGCTTCTATGGTAATTAGCGTACTGGCATCTTTTTTAATCTTAGCCTTCAGGTTTGAACTATCAAAAAATTGAAGCGCAACAATCTTACCTATCACCAAAGTAGAAATGATAGCGACCAGAATATAAAAAATTCCAAAACGAAGTATGATATCCTTTTTAATCTGCATAAAGGATTACTTTTTTACTTTTAATATGCGAGGTGGCTCTGTTAAATCTTCCAACTCTACATTTAACGACCGTATTTTTTTTAGCACTTCACTCTGCTTACTCATATACATCAACTCTGATGATGTAGTAATTGCCTCGTAGCGAAGTTCCTTCAACTCCTTACTTAGCTTAGCAGATTCACGCATCAGCTTTTCCACTTTATAATGATTACCGATGTAGAAAAATCCAAGAATCGCTAAGTAAACCACAAAAGGCAATTGATTTGCAACAGACTGCCTGGTTAAGATTCGACCGTTTAAAAAGTCTTTTATCGAAAAGCCTTTAAACTCGCCAAACTCTTCTTTGGATAGAATAAACTCTTTCAGTTTGTTCTTTTTCCTCATACTCTTTCTGCAATTCTCATTTTTGCGCTGCGCGCCCTGCTATTTCGTTCTATTTCCTCATCGGATGGAACCACTATCTTTCTGGTCACCGCTTCAAAAGGCACATGTGCATGACCAAAAACATCTGTTTCTGCCTGTGTTTTATTACAATCACCAGACTTAATAAAATTCTTTACCAATCGGTCTTCTAAACTGTGGTAAGAAATAATTACCAAACGACCTCCCGGCTTTAACACCTCGGCCGACTGAGCCAACATGTCTTTCAACACATCCATCTCCCGATTTACTTCAATACGTAAGGCTTGAAAAACCTGGGCTAAAAACTTGTTCATCTCCTTTTTGGGACCTACTTTCTCGCCCAACTCCTTTAAATCAATGGTTGAAGCAAAAGGTTGAATTTCGCGTTGCTTCACCACCTCAGAAGCTAATTTTGCGGATTTCTTAATTTCACCATATTGGTAAAAGATGCGTTTCAAATCTTCAAAAGAATAGGTGTTCAACACATCGGCAGCATTCATCTTCACACCCTGAGACATGCGCATATCTAAGGCTCCTTCAAAGCGAAATGAAAAACCTCGCTCTGCTGCATCAAAATGATGTGACGAAACGCCCAAATCACCTAAAATCCCATCTACTTTATCAATCCCTAAGTAATCCAAAAAACGCCCTAAATACCGAAAATTATGACGTACAAAAAGCAACCTTTCATCATCAGGTCTGTTCGCATAAGCATCGTCATCCTGATCAAAAACAACTAAGCGCCCTTTATCCAGGCGCTTTAAAATAGCTTTACTGTGACCTCCTCCTCCAAAGGTAAGGTCAACATATATTCCATTTGGATCTATCTGTAATCCATCGATAGACTCTTCTAGCAACACCGGTATATGATACACTTCTTCAGACACTACACTTCCTCCTTTTCAAAACCATGACCCAATAATTCTTCGGCCAAATCAGCAAGATCATCACCCTCAATTTCATCAGACTCATAAATATTCTTATCCCAAAACTCAATCTTACTACCTACTCCCAGCAACATCACATCACCTGCTACACCCACTAAATCCATCAAACGTTTCGAGATTAAAAACCGGCCATTTCCATCTAAAGCAACCTCTGCGGTTGACTTATACAACGCACGTTTTAACCGACGATCTTTTTGCTTATATGCACTCAGGCGCGCCTCTAAAAACTCAACTTCTTTCTGCCACTCACAATGGGGAATCATCTCAAGGCAATTATCGAAGAGAGATTTGCGCACAACAAATCCCTCCTGCCCTGCTTCATTCATTAATTTTTTGAAGCGAGCAGGCAGTACGATGCGCCCTTTTGCATCAGGCTTACAAACAAAATCGCCTATAAATGTGATCATTAGCCACCTGATTTTACCCCGGTAAAGATAGAGAAAAATTAAACCACTTCCAACCACATTAAACCACATTACTACACCTTGTTGAAAACTTTTCCCTTCAACCGAATTTTATACCGGATATATCTTAAAAAATGATGATATTCGCAGCCTGACATTTCGTAGCAAAACCTTAATTACAGCAGTAATTAGGCCGTAAAACGCCAAAACATCTTACACCCATCAACTGTTAATAATTTTTCAGGAGATCAAACATGGATCAACAAACACAGGAAGTAAATATTGAAAAGGTACTAAAAGCAAAAAACCCGGCAGCCGCTAAGCTCATCCCCGGTTTTGCAATAAACTACCTAAAAAAAATAGCCCACCAGAATGAAATCAACGAGTTTATCCGTGACCACAACCACTTGGGAGGAATTGCTTATGCTGATGCAATTGTAGATTACTACTTATCAAAACTTACCATTAAAGGAGAAGAAAACATTCCCAAAGAAGGGCGATTTGTATTTGCTGCAAACCACCCTTTAGGAGGATTAGACGGCATGGCTTTTACTTCGGCTGTTGGAAAGCACTTTAAGGAATTAAAATTTCCGGTAAATGATATTTTAATGAATATCAAAAACCTCAACTCCATTTTTCTTCCCGTAAATAAACATGGCGGACACAGTAGAGAAGCTGTTAGATTGATAGATGAGGCTTACGCAAGCGATGCACAAATTTTAATGTTTCCGGCCGGCCTAGTATCAAGAAAAACACCTCAAGGAATTATTGATCCTCCATGGCAAAAAAGCTTTGTGAAAAAAGCTATCGCACATCAGCGCTCGATTATTCCTGTCCACATTTCCGGAAGAAACTCTAACTTTTTTTACAATTTAGCAAACTTCAGAAAACGAATAGGCTTAAAAATCAATCTGGAAATGCTTTATCTGGTAGATGAAGTATACAAGTTCAAAGGCAATCCGATTGAAGTAAAATTCGGCAAGCCCATCCATTATGAAGATCTTAAAAAAGATTTCTCAATTGACGAATGGAGTCAAAAAATAAAAGAACAAGCCTACGCCTTATCAAAATAAAACTAAATTTGCACTCCCAGAAATTTTTCAACGAATGGAAAACGCAGAAATAATTGCTCCTGTTCCCAGAGAAGAACTTGAAGCTGAGTTAAATCAAAACACCTTTGTAAGAAATACGAACAAAGGAGGTAATAAAATATATGACTTCTCTGCTCATGAAGCACCAGCACTAATGAAAGAGGTAGGTCGCCTTAGAGAAATTTCATTTAGAGAAGCAGGTGGAGGCACCGGAAAAGCTCTCGACATTGACGATTACGACACCGCAGAAGTTCCCTATCGACAACTGATTGTTTGGGATCCGGAAGGCAAAGAAATCCTTGGTGGCTATCGCTACTTAATGGGCAACAACTTACCGAAAGATGCCAACGGCGACATCATTCTGGCAACCTCTCGTATGTTTCATTTTTCACAAGAATTTATCGAGAAATACCTTCCATACACCATAGAACTTGGACGATCATTTGTGCAGCCTATTTATCAATCGAGTAAAGCAGGAGCCAAATCTCTTTTTGCGCTTGATAATCTTTGGGATGGATTAGGATCTCTAATCATCAACAACCCTGAGATGAAATACTTCTTTGGGAAAGTGACCATGTACACCAATTTTAACCAGGAAGCCAGAGATTTGATCTTAGGCTTTATGCGCAAGTATTTTAGAGACAAAGACAACTTGGTATACCCTCATAATCCGGTTGAAATTGACTTAAGCGAAGATGACTTGAAAAATATTTTCACCGGAGAAACATTTCAGGAAGACTACAAGATTCTTAGCAAAAGGGTTAGGGAATACAACGAAAACATCCCGCCACTGATCAATGCCTACATGAATCTCTCACCATCAATGAGAACGTTTGGCACAGCGATAAACGATCGCTTTGGTGATGTAGAAGAAACAGGAATAATCCTGACCATCAAAGAGATTTATCAACAAAAAGTTACACGGCATGTTTCGAGCTACAACCCTAATGAACTGCACGATTAAAACAATAATACACCTGAAAGAGTTACAATTTATGTAACTCTTTTTTTTTATTTTTACTAATCGATATAAGGTGACCCAAATTGAATACCCCTGTCAACCTTTAATTTAAAAGTAAGCAGATGGAAAATAAATACGATGTTGTTATTATTGGAAGTGGTCCGGCAGGATTCTCCGCTGCCATGAGATCTTTAGATTACGGTCTGAAAGTCTGCATCGTAGAAGCTAAACACTTAGGCGGAGCTGGTATTATGGATGGGGCATTAACTTCCAAAACCATGTATGAGCTATCGATGGACTACTCGGTAGCTGCCCGAGTTGACAGAGGATACAGAGCAGGCTCTTTAAGTGTAAGCTTTGATGAAATAAAAAAAACGGTTATTAATGCCGCAAAAGAAAAACAATATCAACTTCTTAGCCAGATAGAAACATTCTCTCCCGGAAAAAGTAAAAAAGGGTCGATAACACTGGAATGGGGACATGCATCTTTCATCGACAAGTACACCATTGAAGTTAAATCAAAAGATGGCTGCAAAAACATAAGTGGCACAAACTTCATTATTGCTACCGGATGTATTCCAAGAGAAGCACCCGGGCTTGAAATTGACAATGAAAGGATCATCAACTCTGAAGGCATTTTAAACTTAAAAGAACTCCCTGAAAGAATGATTGTCATAGGTTCAGGGGTAATTGGTTGTGAGTTTTCTACGATCTTTTCCAACTTTAATCAAACTGAGGTACACCTCCTGGACAGATCCAACCGTGTACTTCCCTTTGAAGATGATGACGTGAGCGACTTTGTATCTAAAAGTCTCGAAAGTAATGGAGTGATCATACATCACACGGCAAGCTTAAGAACCATTAGAAAATTCCCTGATCATCTGGAAGTTGTACTTGACTACAACGATGGACACAGCAAAGTCATTGAAGTTGACGTTGCTCTGGTTGCCATCGGACGCGTACCGAATACCAAAGGTCTTGGACTTGAAAAACTAGGCATTGAACTTACAGAGAGAGGCACCTTACCCATTCAAGACGATTGCCTTTTGGAAGATGGAAAAGGACATTGCCACATTTATGCTGCCGGTGATATCTCAGGGCACACTCAATTGTATAGCATTGCCGAATTCCAGGGAAGGCAAGCTGCAGAGAAAATTGGAGACCATCCGCAATACCCGCTAGACTATTCCCACATGTCTACTCTAATGTTTTTTAAACCAGAGGTGGCAGCAGTAGGAGCAAACGAAAAAACCTTACAACAAAAACGAATCCCATACAAGGCCGTCATCTATTCCAATGCGCTAGTTAACAGAGCCATTGCTATGAGAAACACCAGCGGTTTTGTTAAAGTACTGGTAAGCAATGACAAAAACCAAAAAATATTAGGCATGAGAGCCGCAGGCCCACAAGCGTCATCCTTCATCGTTTCGGTTGCACACCTCATCAATCAAGGAAATAGTGTAGACGAAGTTTTAAAAATATTTTATCCTCACCCAAGCATCACCGAGGGAATTCAAGAATGCTTAAGATCTGTTAGTGGGAAATCGATTTTTAAGAAGGAAGCATTTCCTGATTTAATCAAGATTAGAGAATGGTATCCCGAGGAAGAATAGACTTTAGCCTCAAAACTACTGTGGAGGCATTAAATTAATTCACAAACCGTTGAAAATGCAATCGCACACGACATTTAAATCTATTTTACAAAAATCAATATGAAAAATAAAAAACTATATTTCTCAATAATTGCAATCATTGCAACCTGGCTGTTGTTACCTTATCACGTAAAAAGGGCATTAACGTATTGGTATCCGGAAATAAAAGACCATGAAATTTTTGAAAACAGAACCATTGAAAAGTCAGATAGCGCATACGAATGGGCATTTCATACGAACTATAACAAAAAAGGACCCAGCCAAGCTCAAAGAGACACCCTTGAACAATATCAAAGCATTGCCTTTTTAGTGATTCAAAACGGCAGTATTCTGTATGAAGAGTATTGGGATGATTATGATGAAAACTCCCAAACGAACTCATTCTCGATGGCCAAAAGCATTGTTGGTTTATTAATTGGAGCTGCAATTGATGATGGATATATTAAGTCATTAGATCAACCTGTTGGAGATTTTTTACCCCATTTTAAAGAAGGAAACAATCAACAATTAACCATTCGACACTTGCTAACCATGAGTAGTGGTTCTAACTGGGATGAAAAGTACACCAGTCCTTTCTCGATGACAACCGAAGCCTATTATGGTAATGATCTTGAAGCTTTAGTGAATCGTTTAGAAATCATTGAAACCCCGGGAAAATTCTTCAACTACAAAAGTGGCGATACTCAGATCCTGGCCCACTTACTAAAAGCAGCTACCGGCAAAACACTTAGCGATTATACCGCGGAGAAACTATGGCATCCTCTTGGAGCCCACTCTGATGCTCTTTGGTCTCTCGACCGAGAAAACGGATACGAAAAAGCCTATTGCTGTTTAAACAGTAATGCCAGAGACTTTGCGCTACTGGGGCAATTAATCTTAAAGAAAGGCAATTGGAAGGGGCAACAATTGATCAATGAAGAATACATTATGGAAAGTATCAGACCAGCCTCTCACCTGAAAGACCCTAAAACCAACGAAGCCATAAAACATTATGGTCAACAATGGTGGATCATCAATCAGGATTCGATTCAAATGCCGTATGCAAGAGGAATTCTGGGACAATACGTGATTGCTGTACCACACAAAAATGCGGTTATCGTGCGTTTAGGACACAAACGAAGTAAAGGCAAAATAAATCATCACCCATCAGATATTTACACCTATATCCAAGCAGGATTAGATATTATGGATTAAAACAAAAGATGTGTGCTAATTAGAAAATGTACTATTGTGCAATTAACATTTAGCTCCTCAACAAATTAAACATTACCTATTAGGTAGAAAATGGGAGATAAAACCCTAAAATACTCAAAACAAAAGAGGCGCTGAATATTCAACGCCTCTTTTTTATATTGATAAATGTGCTGATTATCAAATGACATCATCAGCACATTAACTTACTAATAAGCTCTTCCGGTTCTCCCCTCCATGTAGTTGATAAAAGAAGTATTCACTACTTTATTACCTCCCGGAGTAGGATAATTACCTGTAAAATACCAATCCCCTAAATCATTAGGACAAGCTTCGTGTAAAGCATCTACAGTTTGAAAAACAATTTCCACTTCAGCATCAATACCAGTAGGACGCAACATCTCTGCCATTTTAGCAGATATATCTTCATCCGTAAAACCATTGTAAATTTCTTTCACATAGTTTACAATCTCTTCTTTGGGCAAGTTTTGCTGCTCTTTACACTTTTGATAAACCTCATCAATCACATGAGCTCTTCCTCTTTCTTTTAACAACTCAATAGCTGCTGTAAAAGCACAAAAATCACCCAATTTTGCCATATCAATACCATAACAATCAGGATAACGAATCTGTGGCGCAGAAGAAACAATAATAATCTTCTTAGGATGTAAGCGGTCTAATATTCTTAAAATACTTTTCTTTAATGTCGTTCCACGCACTATGGAATCATCAATAATAACCAAAGTATCTTTATTATTATTAACTACACCATAAGTCACATCGTAAACATGAGCTACCATATCATCGCGACTGTTATCGTCCGCAATAAAAGTCCTCATTTTCACATCCTTAATAGCAATTTTCTCAACACGCGGCTCGACCGAAAGAATGCGATCCAAGTCTTCAGGAGTTACTTTATCTCCCAAATCAAGAATCTGCTTAATTTTGGTCTGATCCAATTCTTTCCTTACTCCCTCCATCATACCAAAGAAGGAAGTCTCGGCAGTATTAGGAATATATGAGAAAACCGTATGTTCTAAATCATGATCAACTTTTTGAAGAATTGTTTTTGCCAGTAATTCGCCCAGCTTCTTACGCTCTGCATAAATACTCTTATCACTACCGCGAGAAAAATAGATTCTTTCGAAAGAACACGAACGGCGCTCCTGAGGAACACGCACTAACTCTTCGGTAATACGACCGTCTTTTTTAATGATTAAAGCATGACCCGGCTTTAATTCCTGAACCTGATTCACTTTCACATCCATGGCAGTTTGAATCACAGCTCGCTCAGATGCAACCACCACAATCTCATCATCAAAATAATAACTTGCAGGACGAATACCCCAAGGATCTCGAGTCACAAAAGAATCGCCATGACCCACTACTCCAGCAATGGCATATCCACCATCCCATCGACGACTAGATCGCTCTAATATTTCTCGCACATTCAGATCCCTCTCAATACTTGCAGAAATCTCGCGATTGTTCTTGCCTTCGTTTTTATACTTGCGGAATAACAATTGGTTTTCTTCATCTAGGAAGTGCCCAACATTTTCAAGAATTGTAACTGTATCGGTGTAGTCTTTAGGATGTTGACCCAAATCAAATAAGGATTTAAAAATCTCATCCACATTAGTCAGGTTAAAGTTACCTGCCATTACAAGGTTACGTGACCTCCAGTTATTTTCACGCATCACCGGGTGCACGTAATCAATACTATGATTTCCAAAAGTCCCATAACGCAAATGCCCAAGATATAATTCACCTACAAAAGGCAAATTTTCCTTGACATACTTTGGGTTATTAAACAGTTCCGGATTTTCAGCCTGAAGCTTTTGAAACGGTGCATTGATATGATTAAACACATCTTTAATCGGATTCACTTCATTTGAACGCTGTCTGGAAAAATACTTTTTACCTGGCGGCTGATCTATTTTCAGGTTAACCACACCTGCTCCATCCTGACCCCTATTATGCTGCTTTTCCATCAAAAGATACAGCTTATTCAGCCCATACATCCAGGTGCCATATTTTTCCTGGTAATACTCAAGTGGTTTTAATAATCGAATTAAAACAATTCCACATTCGTGTTTAACCTGATCGCTCATTTCAATACCTGTAAAAATTATTGTGCAAAGTTATTTCTATTTTTTCGAAACACCCAATCAAAAGAAAGCTTATAAAAATAAAAAAGTCGGTTTTAACCGACTTTTTTATTTATTGTATTATTTAAACTTTTCCATATTCACTGTAGGATCTTTAACCACATAACAATTTGGAAATCGCTTCTTCAATTTTTCGATTAATGGCAAAGCTTCGTGACGTTGACGATAATCTCCAACCCTCACTCTCCAAAACGGAGGATTATAGGCCAAATACACCTCTTCGCCTGAAAACTCATCTAAGAATTCGCCTTTTACTTCCAAGGCTCTTTTCTTCCCACTTGGACCGGAACCTTTATACAGTTGAATCCGATATCCATCCACTCCTTCGCTACGAGCATTAATCTCAACTTGCGCATCCATAAGAAAAGCAATGCCATCATCCTCAACAATTGTAACTTTACCTTGACCGAAAGCATCTTTTTGAAGCTCATCTACAACTTCAGAACCTGAAATTTGCTGAGCACAAACTCCAAATACCAAAGGAAACATTACAATTAAAACTCCCCAAACTCTTTTCATACAAAATCTTTCCTCGCGCAAAACTACTCTTTGGTTGGAATAACTAACACAGGCTTATCCGAATTATTAATCACATCGTTACTAAATGGCTTAAACCAATTTGTAAAAGGATTGGTAGAATGATGGATATGTAACGAAATTAAATCGGCATCTACTTTCCTGGAGAATTCGATTAATTGTTCAGCTAAATGATTTCCGGTAATGGTATCCACCGTAACTTCAACCTCTGCATTAGCTCTAATAAAGCGCTCAACCTGACGATTAACCAAACCGATTCGCTTAATGATGAAATCTAAATTCGACTCTTTCAGGCCGACTATATTTACTTCTGCCTTAAACAATTTAGCTAAGCCTGTAACAGCCGGAATTTTTCGGCGGCTGGCTTTTGAATAATCCAAAGGAACAACAATTCTCTTTATGTCCGGATTTACTTCCATCTTCTCATTAACTACTATTACAGGACAAGGCGAATGAGAAACCAAACGATATGCATTACTACCAATAAATTTTGCCTGAAACCCCGAAGCTCCATGCGATCCAATTACAATCAAACTGGTATCATCATATTTAGCCTGATTTGCAATCTCATTAACCACATTACCTTCACGAATTTTATAATCTATAGTTCCGTCAATTACTTTATGCTTATAACCATGCTCCTTGATTAATTCTTGCAACCAAACTTCAGCATTTTCATTAATTTTCATGGCGACCTGGTCTTTTGCAAAGGCAGGTGAATAATGATCACCGGTAATAACGTGCATTATTCGAACATTAGCTTTAAGTTGGTTAGCCATCTCAATCCCATACAACAATGCATTTACTGCACTATTTGAGAAATCAACAGGTATAAGGACTTGTTTCATAATGATTTAATAATAGTAATGAATGATTTCAATTTTTTAGCTGAATCAAAAATGATCTGCCGTTGAAACCATTTTTTGATGCAAGTCATAAAATTATAAAAAAAGATCATACTTACAAGTTAAATAATCAATAACGCGATTATGCTAAGGAGCTTGTAAATTTTCAAATTCGTAAATTAAAGAAAGATAAAATGATAACAAGCAAGTTAATCAGCTCATTCTCACACTTTTTAATTTACACATTAATGACCAACTGCCAGAAGACAGTAACTTTGGAAAGCATCTCATTGATCTTATCCACTTCGAGCTCTTTGAGTGATATTAGCAAATTATTATTGGGGAGCTAATCAAGTTAATATAAATTTGCACTCACATTAATTTCAGACTTTTTTCTTGTTATTTCCGGAAATATGAATTTTGATAACATCAAACCAATCAACAAGCCAACTCTGGCAAAAAAACTATACATTGAAACTTATGGTTGCCAAATGAACATTGCTGACAGTGAAATTGTAGCATCAGTAATGGAAATGTGTGATTATGGCATAACAGAAAACCAAAAAGATGCAGACGCTATTTTTATAAACACATGTTCTATTAGAGATAATGCAGAACAACGCGTACTTGCCCGCCTAAAAGAATTAAAGTCACTCAGAAAAACAAACCCTGATTTGATTATCGGAATTATTGGTTGCATGGCCGAACGAGTAAAAGAAATACTTTTTGAAGCAGGCGCCAACATTGTTGTGGGGCCTGATGCCTACATGGATTTGCCAAATTTGATTGGCATGGCTGAAGTTGGCGAACAAGCCATAAACATCGACTTGTCACTTTCTGAAACTTATGCAGATATTATCCCCACGCGCTTAAGCAAAGAAAAAATTTCGGGATTTGTATCCATCATGAGAGGTTGTAATAACTTTTGTTCCTACTGTATCGTTCCATATACCCGCGGTCGGGAAAGAAGCCGGGGAATTGATAGCATCACTAAAGAGATTAAGGACTTACAAGAAAAAGGCTTTAAAGAAGTGACTTTACTTGGACAAAATGTAAACTCTTATCTGTTTAAATCTGAGAAAGGAGACATTAACTTCGCTCAACTTCTCCAACTCATTGCGGATCAATTTCCGAACATCCGGATTCGTTTTTCCACCTCTCATCCGAAAGACATGAGTAACGAAACGTTAAAAGTAATGGCGAGCAAAAAAAATATTTGTAAGCACATCCATCTACCATTACAGTCGGGTAGTTCTAAGATTCTAAAACTCATGAACCGCAATTATGACCGCGAATGGTACATGAATCGCATTACGGCCATACGAGAGATAATGCCCGAATGCAGTATAACAACAGATGTTTTTTCAGGATTTCACAACGAAACAGAAGAAGACCATCAAGAAACCTTAAGTTTAATAAAATGGGCTCGGTATGACTCTGCCTTTATGTTTAAATACTCGGAAAGACCGGGAACTTACGCTGCTAAAAATCTGGAAGACAACATTCCTGAAGACATTAAAACTAAACGCCTGCAAGAAATTATTGACCTTCAACGAAAACTATCAGAAGAAAGCAACAAAAATGACATTGGAAAAACCTTTGAAGTACTTGTTGAGGGACCATCCAAACGATCAAAAGAAGAATACCTCGGAAGAACTTCTCAAAACAAAGTAGTTATCTTCCCAAAATTAAATGCAAAAACGGGAGATACAGTCTCCGTAACAGTTTCAGAAGCTTCATCTGCCACCCTAAAAGGCTACATTAATCAATAAAATAAGCTTGTTCACACAAAAAAAATCAATTTTTGCTTAAACTTATCGGATTAATTTACCTTTGCAACAAACTAAAAAATTACTATGGAAACGAATACTCAATTTGACTCTATTCGACCTTTTTACGATTCGGAAGTTCACGATGCCATTTTGCGACTTGAAAAAGAAGAATCATTTCGTGAATTAACCAAAACTCTTTTTCCTGACATTACTACCGAAGACCTTTTTAAGCATCTTTTGCAAGTCAATTCGAAAAAGCAATTTCAGGAAGAGATTATTTACCCTTTTGTACAAGGCATCATTAAAAACACCTCTAAAGGAGTAACCATCTCAGGACTCGAAAAGCTTGATCCTAAGAAATCATACATTTACATTTCAAACCATCGTGACATCATTTTAGATTCAGCCTTTCTGAACACCTCATTAATAAGCAATGGGTTTGAAACAACTGAAATTGCCATTGGTGACAATTTGTTAATTCACCCATGGATTACTGATGTTGTAAAACTCAACAAGTCCTTCCTTGTCAGACGTAACTTACCGGTACGTCAACAATTAGAAAGCTCTATCCTACTTTCTAACTACATCAGACACACCATTACTGAAAGAAATCAAAGCATTTGGATTGCTCAACGGGAAGGTCGCGCTAAAAACGGGAATGACCGCACTCAAGCCAGCTTATTAAAGATGCTTAACATTAGCGGTAAAAACAGCACGCTTGAAAACTTCGCCGAATTAAGCATTGTTCCATTGTCTATTTCGTACGAATACGATCCTTGTGATTATTTAAAAGCATTAGAATTCCAAAACAAAAGAGACAATCCGAATTTCAAAAAAAGTCAGACAGATGACTTACAACAGATGGGCAAAGGTTTAATGGGTAGAAAAGGACGCGTGCATTATGCATTTGGCACACCTATTACAATGGCGGGGTTAGAGGAGTTGAAAGACATTCCAAAAAACGACCAATTCCAGGCTATTGCTGAAATGATGGATAATCAAATTTATAACAACTACAAATTATACCCGGGTAACTTTATAGCGAATGATATGCTCAACAATGAAGATCATTCGAATAAATACACCAAAGAAGAAAAAAAGGTTTTTATTGATTATGTAGATGAACACTTGTCTCGTATTGATGGCGATAAAGACTTCCTTCGCACGACGCTTTTTGAAATGTATGCCAATCCGGTTAAGAATTTCTACAAGGAACAATTAATTTGAGAATGAGTTAATCGTACTAACTAGAAAATGTGGGTAGCAAGACTAAAAACGAAATTATATTACACCATAAAAAAAGGGAGCTAAATTAGCTCCCTTTCTTACTTATGATAAAATTTACTTTTCAATTTTAGTTAAAGCAATGTGCAGCTCTTTTAACTGATCGCCATGAACCGGTGATGGTGAATCAATCATAACATCTCGACCGGCATTATTTTTAGGAAATGCAATTACATCGCGGATGGATTCGATACCGGCAAACATTGCTGCTAAACGGTCAAAACCAAATGCAACACCACCATGAGGAGGCGCACCATATTTAAATGCGTTCATTAAGAAACCAAACTGCTCATTTGCTTCTTCTTGAGTAAAGCCTAAAAGCTTAAACATTTTTTGTTGCAACGCATCTTCGTGGATCCGAATGGAGCCTCCACCGATTTCAACACCATTAATCACTAAATCGTAGGCATTGGCACGAACTTTCCCCGGATCAGTGTCGAGTAAGGTAACGTCTTCCTGCTTTGGCGATGTAAACGGATGGTGCATTGCATGGAAACGCTCTGTATCCTCATCCCATTCTAACAATGGAAAATCAACCACCCACAATGGAGAGAATTCGTTAGGATTTCTTAATCCAAGTTGGTTACCCATTTCTAAACGTAACTCGTTTAAGGCATTTTGAGTTTTAGCTTTTGCTCCTGATAGAATCAATGCTAAATCACCTGTTTTAGCGCCCATTTTTTCACCAAGCTCTAACAATTGCTCAGGCGAGAAGAATTTATCGACCGATGATTTTACAGAACCATCTTCATTAAATTTGATGTATACTAAACCTCCGGCACCCACTTGAGGTTTTTTCACAAAGTCGGTTAATGCATCTAATTGCTTACGCGTGTATGAAGCACAATCTTGAGCCACAATACCACCCACATATTCAGCATCTTCTAACACGTTAAACCCACAACCGGCGAAAGCTTCTTTCAGCTCGGTAAATTTCATTCCAAAACGCGTATCCGGTTTATCCGAACCATAATATTTCATGGCATCTTCGTACGACATGTGAGGAAATGCATTTGTTAACTCAACACCTTTTACGGTTTTAAAAAGATGCTTAACCATACCCTCAAACATATTTAGAACATCGTCCTGCTCCACAAAAGCCATTTCGCAGTCTATTTGAGTAAACTCAGGCTGACGGTCAGCTCTTAAATCTTCATCACGGAAACATTTTACAATTTGGAAATAACGGTCAAAACCACCCACCATTAACAACTGCTTAAACACTTGAGGCGATTGTGGCAATGCGTAAAACTGCCCGGGATTCATCCGTGAAGGAACCACAAAATCGCGAGCCCCTTCTGGCGTAGACTTAATAAGAACAGGCGTTTCTGTTTCTATAAAATCCTGGTCATTTAAATAACTACGAACTTCGAATCCCATTTTATGGCGAATGATTAAGTTATTACGAACCGGATTACGACGAAGATCTAAGTAACGGTATTTCATTCTTAACTCATCCCCTCCATCTGTTTTATCTTCAATGGTAAACGGAGGAACCTCTGAAGCATTAAGTATGGTTAATTCCTCGGCTAAAATTTCGATCTCACCGGTAGGAATTTTATCATTCTTGTTACTGCGCTCTGCAACAGTACCTACAACCTGAATGACATATTCACGCCCTAAACCGTTAGCTTTTCCACATAAGTCTTTTTGTGTTTCTTCGTTAAACACGAGCTGAGTAACCCCATATCGATCTCTTACATCGACAAAGGTCATTCCTCCAAATTTTCTTACTTTCTGAACCCAACCACTTAATGTTACTTTTTGGTTGACATTCTCGATTCTTAATTCACCACAAGTATGAGATCTGTACATTGTAAATATTTTGATTTAAGTCAAATGATTGCTCTTAAAAGCAATTCTTCAACTTGTTTCTGTTTTCTTAAATTTGTCGCTGCGAAAATAGTAAGAAATTCATAATTTCTTGAATCCATTAATCTTGAAAGCATAAAAAATGAGTGAAATAGATTTTACCGACCAGTTCTTTATGAAGCAAGCTTTTCTTGAAGCTCAAAAAGCGTATGAAGCAAACGAGGTTCCGGTAGGTGCCATTGTGGTATGTCACAAACAAATTATCGCCAAAGCCCATAACTTAACCGAAAAACTGAATGACGTAACAGCTCATGCTGAAATATTAGCGATCACTGCTGCTGAAGAATTCTTAGGCGGAAAATACCTCAATGAATGTACTCTATATGTTACTTTGGAGCCTTGTGTGATGTGTGCAGGAGCTCTTAACTGGGCACAGCTTGGGAAACTTGTGTATGGTGCAGCAGACAGCAAGAGAGGTTTTGCCAGAAGTTCTCCAAAGATACTACATCCCAAAACAGAAATTATTTCGGGAGTGATGGAGAATGAGTGTGGTGCAATTGTAAAGGCTTTTTTTAGATCCAAACGATAACTAAGCAAAAGCTTACTTAAATTGAAACATCCATCAGTTCAATCAGCTTATTCATCAACTAAGATGGTTATTTACTGGATATTAAGCTTGAATTAAGCTATCTTGAAAATTGTTTTTTTTCGATAAAATAATCCCTAAATATAACCAATATGAAAAAGATACTTATTGTTGATGACGCTGCGGATACCCGCTTAACTTTAAGAAACTTACTCAAAGATGAGGATGCCGAAATACTTGAAGCAACTGATGGGCTTGAGGGATGGAAGCTAATTGTTAAAGAACATCCTGATCTGGTTCTCTTAGACATAAATATGCCAACTAAAGACGGCTTTGATATTTTGAAAGACCTGGAAGAAGAATGGATTAATGTACCAGTTGTAGTCGTTTCGGGAGACGACAATGAAGATACCAGTAAGGCAGCTATTTTTCATGGAGCAAAAGCTTACCTCAAAAAGCCTATTGTTTTAAAAGACTTTAAAGATGCCATTAAAGTTTTGCATACATAAGTTTAATCATTCCAATTTTATTTTTCTACCAAAAAAAGAAAGGCTATTCCAAAATGGAATAGCCTTTCTACTTTAAAATTGAATTAATCTTAATGAACAATCACTTTTTCAATCTTTACATCATCACCTGCAATTACTCGAACTATATAAGTCGCAGGTTGAAGCCATAAGACTTCTTGATATTCCTGACCATAAAATACATCTGAATAGATTAACGTACCATCTATAGACACAATATCTATTGATCGTTGATCAAAGTTTTCATCAAATACATTAACTTTTAAAAGATCACCACCCAGAATTTGAACATGAATTCCATTTTCTAATTCGCTCTTACCTAGGTTCGTTGCAATATCTTGCTCTTTTTCAGCCACAGGACTCATTCTTAAATAGAAACGGTCATTATCCATCGATTCACTCGTTTCAAATGAATAAGAATCAACCTTTCGAAGATCTCTTACTTCCCCAAGCAATGTATCCACTAAAAACACATTATAATCATCTTCAAAAACATTAATATTCTCAGCTTTGATGGTCAAGTTCTTCACCCCGGCCGGAGCACTAAATCCAAGCGGTATTACTTTCTCATTGTAAACCATAGGCTGAATATCAATGGCAACTTTTTTATTTGATTTCAATGAATAAACCATGCCATAAGGAGTGCTGTCCACCCATTTCTTATCTTCCCACATTTTTTCAGAATCATTATTTGCAAAGTAACTATGTCCTGAAAAACGGAAAGCTAACAACATTTCATCCTTGACGGTTCCATCATTGATGGAAAGCTTTAACACATCTGTCTCTTCTGTTTCCATAGATTTTAAAGCCGGGTTAGCAACAGCATGAACCCGAGCTCCTGACTTTATGGTAAAATCATTTCCACTGTATGATCGTACCCAAAAGGACTGACCTGGGGCTATGTAACGAGAACCTCCATTAGCAACAATCCCTTCGGCAACATTATAGGTCGTATGTACAATAGCACCAGTCTCATTCGTGGGAACATAAGCTGTTCTAATAGCTCCTCCAAAATCCCATTGATCCATTTTAGCTAAATCTAAATAACTAGGATAAGGATTTGCTATTAAATACCAATCATCTCCAAGTGTTCTCGAATAAGAATCTTCATTATTAAGAACTCCTTGATGGATCAACGTATAATTATTAATAGTCAAGGCAAAAGCAAAACCTTCTAATTCACCTCCCGGTAAGGAGCCTGATGAACCGGCCAAATTATTCCAAACATTCTTTGAAGTTGATTGATATAAAGAATAGCGACTATCTCCCGGCACGGAGGTTATTCCATTATAAGGTGACATAACAGGATCTGCAATAGCATGACCAATGTACCAATACCTATAAGGATGGGAGCCATCATTTCGGTTTAAATACTCCCACTCTATCTGAACTTTTGAAGGATTAATCCCATCAGCAGTTACGCTACCATTAGTAATTAACGAGGTTGGTGCGGCATAAGTATTTTGTACAATAAGGGCATTATCAGGAGCAACTACATCACCATAAATGGTCATCTGAGCACCTGGATTTAATGTTAATGTGGTACCGGTAATTGTGATTTTACTTGCTTGAGCTAAGCCAGTAGCGGGAATAAATGGTGTATTACCTTTATTTTCAATGGCTACATTAGAGCTTGCGCCAGGTACTTTATTACCATCCCAGTTTGCCGGAGCAAACCAGTCCCCACTTACTGAACCATTCCACGAATAGCTTGGTATAGTAGATAGACCGAAAGTATAGAAATTACGAACCTTTGAATCTATAGTCCCAAACATTTGCGAACTTAATGATACTGTACCAGAATTATCATTCCCGGCTTTACTGCTGTAAGCAACTGTTTCCCACTTAGAGGTGGTAGTAGACCAATACACTGTTTTCAAATCATCATACTCAACACCACTATTACCATCCCAACGTAAAGTCAAATTGGCTTCATCGTTTTCGGCTGGGGCTTCTACCTCCCAGTATTCGTTATTACTCACAAAGGCTACACCTGTTCCAGTTGCATTCGGATCTCTACCGTCAGGATAATCAGGACTGTAATATTTAGCACCCCAGTAACCGGCATCGCTAGAACTTACTATTATTTGTCCTAAACGATTATCGGCACCAACCGGATAAGTAAATGGCACCCCAGATGAAAGGTATTTATAAAGCATTCCATCCACATAGCGACTGGTGGAAGCATTGCTTACCGTTGCATTAGATTCTAATTTTAATGTTCCTGTTCCTATTTTAACAACTCCTGTAGTAAAATAAAGATCATTACTAATATTCACGTTTGCATCAACCGATAAACCACTGGCATTATTAAGGATTACCTTATAGAAGGAAACATCTGAATCAATGCTCTGAACTTGACTACCTAAAAACTCTACTGTACCTAAATTAGCATCAAAAGTACCGGAACCCGAGATAGAAAAATCACCGCCTAATCGAATGGTTTCACCTGAAGCTGACACAACATTTGCATCCTCTTCAATACTTAAATTACCAACAACATCGATACCTTTGGATATCTGTTTTGTACCGGCTCCTCTAAAAACCAAATTATTAAAGCTTGGAGGTGAAGTTTCCCCAATTAAATTTTGAGTTCCTCCGGCAGTTCCTCCATCGTACACAATAGTACCACCACCGGCAGCACAAAACTCATCGTATTCGCCTGCTGGAATTTCTCCATTAGTTGTAATAATAGTACCCGTACCATATACATTAATAAAACGATGAGCCGGACAAGTATTTTCAACATTCACTATACCTTCACTCATAATATAAGCGCGGTAAGCCTTTTTAGGAGAATCTGCACGAAACTTCAATTCCTTATTCACATACACAATCACTCCAGAAGGGCCTCCTGTTGGAATATTATTCCCATTATCATAAGTCATCGTTTCAGTCTCAGGATCATAAACTGCCCAAGTATCTTCATCGCCCCAATATCCATCTTGATACGTAATATAAGTCGCGATATTATCAGGTATTGCATTTTTATTACCTGCAGTATAGTCTCCATCGATGGTTGCATCATTGGCTCCAAGTGTTGTCCAATCATATTTAATCAAATCGCTACCCGGAATAAGGCTTCCATTCTCTTTGTCCCATCTGTCAGAATTTAACAAAATTTTTGCAGCTATATAATCAACATCTGTATCATCATCTACCAAAGCATCGGCATCTAAGTACTTAAAAGCAACAGTAGCTTTTAAACCATCTATCCCATCGGCATCTAAGGTCCAATTATACTGTAAAACATGACCCTGATTGGCTTCAGCTACACTAACATGGGGTTCATTTGCAGCTTTTACCCGAATAGAACCTCCATCTGCATCGGTATAACTTGTAACATCTAAGGTAACAGGCGTATACTTTCCAAACGAACCGATTGGATATAAAAATTGTCCACTAAAGTTATTGGCAAGATGTTTTTTAATACCTGCATCAATAAACGATAAGTTGGTTTGAACCATGTTTAAGTGGCTATTACCAAAACCGGTTGTAGCTCCAGCTCCATCAACGATAACAGCTGTTTCATTTAATTCTAATAAGTTTCGACCAATATCAAAGGTACCATCAGTTAACTTTAATTGTTTACCAACAGTAAAGGCACCAGACTGACTTGGCACATTGACGCCGAACTCATTATCTATGGTTAAGCAATCGATAGTACCAGTACCTGTGAAACTTTGAGTATCGCCACCATTCATTGTTAACCCATCGGCAGCGTCGTTTGAAACAATATCTCCGTTGTTTAGAACATCTCCCTGTACTGATAATGAAAGTGCTTTAGTGTCTAAAGTAGCACCAAGATCAACGGTTAAATCATTTCCTATTGAAACATTGGCATTGTCAATACTTAAAACTCCGGTTCCATTCACTTCAACATCATTAAAAATAGTTGTTGCACTTCCTCCAATACTTTGTGCTGATGAACCACTGAAATAAGTTGTATTATTACCAGCAGTATAAGTTCCTTCATTGGTTAAATTGCCATTTAAAGTAAGGTCATATCCATTAGCATCAAAGGTAGTGTTTGCTCCAATGCTTACATTACCTTTAAAAGTATGCCCGGCAGATAACAGCAGCACCTTATTCCCACTACCTGTACCACTGGCAACTCCTCCGGTGATTGATAAATTATTAATGTTTTCAGGATCATTAATCGCATAAAGACCAAATGTTTTATCCTGCTCAGCACTTACATTAATCACAAATCCGGAACCTGATGCAGCAGTAACACTCTCAGGCATAAAATACAATGACGGCGAAGTTGAACTTCCATTGGAACGGTAAATGGTTATCACATCGTTCTCACCTTGAGTAAATGAACTGCCTGTCCCTAATATTTCGAACATACCTCTAGTACCAACAATATTAGTAGATTTGGTACCGATCGAAACGTTTCCATTGTTTTGAGTAAATGATAGGATTCCGTTATCCGACTCGGTAGACCTTCTAATTTGTGCACCTACGTTTAATGTTCCTGTATTACTAACTTCGACGGAAGCTGAACCGGAAGAAGTAAACTCTATGTAGCTATTATCTGAATCAGCAGCACCCGGAACAGTTCCATCTATATTTGCAGTACCTCCGTTAATAATTAAAGCCCCATCTAAACTAATACCGGAATTTCCTGAAGCATTAACTGTACCTTGTGTTACTTTTAAGGTAGATGTAGCCGGTATTTCAAAATCATTTCCTCCAGTGGTAAGATTAATATCGATGGCCGGATCATTTAAGATACACTCCCCGCTTTGAAGAATTAAGGCTTTAGTAGAACCATTAGTTAGGACCTTTAAATTAAAATCTGTATTAAAGGTAACTCCAGTTGTTTTATTTACATAGACTTGGTAAAAGTCAACAGTTGCAGAACCTGATGCCAATGAAACAGTAGCAGGGACATCACCTTCAAAAACAACACTTGTATAGTTTGATGTATTAAAATTAATAGTTGCTCCATCTACCAAATTTATACCTCCTTGCAAATAGATGTAATTGGGAACTTCAAAATTCAACCGACCAATTAAAGTACCTGCCCCTACAAAGTTAATATCACCTGCAACATAAACATGATGCGTTCTATCGTTTGAAAGCTGAAGAGTTCCGGTGTTTATTATCAGGTCACCTAAAATATCTAGCTCTCCATTATATATGCCAGTTAAAGTTACAGTAGCATCATTTACGTATAAATCTCCGTTGACATACACATTACCATTAGATGGCGTAGATTTTGCTCCTGTGCCTGAAAAGTGTAAACATGGATAATAAGGTATCTTGGTTGATGCAGGCATTGTATAAGCTCCAGCACCACTAAACTCTACAATAGCCTCGGTACTGTTACACAAGCCAGTATGATCCCCATTAACAAATAACTTATCTGCATTATTAGAATTTGGATTATTGTAAACTAAGCGACCATGACCTTCGACCTTCTTAATTTCAATCAGATCACTTACCCCATAATTATCTGGGGCACAATTCACATACAATGTGGGTGGAATTCCTGTATTTCCAGTTTCTGAATTACCTTTGATATAAACTTCTGAAGCAGCAGCAGCATAAAGGTATGGATCATTTGTCTTATCCTTACTTGCAGTTATAGTAACAGTATGATTATCTCCACTGGTTCCACCTATAATACAAACATCATAAGGTTTTGGTTTATCATTATTATTTAAAGCCGCGCCAGAGTGCTTATTAACAGTATCCGCAGACCATGTAGTATTTACATTAAAAGCTCCATCTTGACGACTATATAATACTCTAGGAGAATTAAAACCAGACTGACTTCCGATTGTAAATTCCCCAGTTAAATAATTGGCATTTGAATAACCACTATTATAATTTATTACACCACCACTTTCTGAACCTGAATCAGGCTTCCAGGCATTAGAGTATAAAACCTGTAAGGCATTATTACTGGAATTAATTGTAGCCGGACAGGTTGCAACATAACGCATATCAGTCCCATCAATACCAGTTAATCCATCATGCGAAACAACCCAATAATATGCAGTTACCTTTGCTGCATCTGCAACTGTGGGGTGATTAGAATTTACTGGTATAATCGAAATTATCCCACTAGCAGACTGTGCTCCATTCACATAAACATCTACAGGAGAATAGCCTCCTGGGGTTGCCATTGGAAATGATTTAATCAACTGATCAGAATAGGTTCTATCTAAGTTTAAGGCAATTGATAAACCTCCATCAGACGAATTTCCACTTGTTAAAAAATATCTTTTTGTTGAGTTTCCGGAAAGGCTACCAGAAATAGTTAAATTATGTCCTCCCAAATCAACAATTACTGCAGGATCACCAGTCGTGGTAAAAACAAAATCTTCAACATTCACATTACTAGCCAATGCAAGACCATTGGTGGAATTATTTATGGTTACATCACCAAAATTCTGTTCTTTCACATCAGAACCCTGAAGCGTCTGCTGAGATCCTCCTGTTAACACAAGCCCACCAGTTCCTGACGAAGTTAAATCTCCATCTGTAATAATTACATCTCCTTTTACCTCTGGCGAAAAATCAACAACATCCAAGGCTCCACGTTGAAGTTGAATATCACCTCCAAATATAACATTATATCCTCCCGTTAAACTCACTTTATAAAAACTACCATTCGTAGGATGCTTGTCTTTATTCACATATAATCCCGGCAAAGTTAGGGTAGATCCAGTATTATTTTTAATTGCACCATCTTGAGATCCATTAAACACTAGGGATCCAAATTGATCGTAAGTTCCGGCAACAATCAAATCTCCACCAATACTAACATTATAAGAACCATCATCAAAAACAGTTCCTGATCCTATTGTAAAATCATTTAACACTGACAATGGACCTGGATTACTTGGCACATTCACAGAATTGGTTTCATTTACAAGCAATACTTGAGCTGCCGATGTACCCACCATTATAGTGAAATTATAAAATGGCACCGTGGTATATAAATGACATTCATCTGAATTTGTGATTACCTTCACTTCTCCTCCAGTCACATTATAATTCCCCTCATCACAAGCAATTAAAACACCAATATGGCCATTCGAATCATCTGGATTTATTACAATCTGACCTCCAGTCATTTCAAAAGTACTTGTTGATTCTCTTAATTCGAAAACAGGATGCTCATGTGCTTTCTCCGCCTTTGTATCAATATTTAAAATTCCTCCTGATTGACGATATATAAAATCGGCACCAACATTCACCTGAACTAACTGAGGAGTATTCACGAATCCTCCTTCAATAATTAAAGTACCAGGAGTACCTACCGGAGTATAATAAGAAATCCCACCAGACGACTCCGGACAAGTAAAAGTACCTGATGATACTTTTAATTCCCCATACACTCTTACTCCATTATAATTATAATCCCAGTTATTTCCGGCAACACCTGTGGTAACATTAGCTCCATTTACCCATAAACGTCCACTTTCAGGTATTGTAAATTCAGTACTTGAAGAGTTTATATTGTTACCAATCTTATCAATTAATATATTAGAACCTAATACTAAGGTTCCGTTCTCAAGCACAATTGGCAGATTACCGTCATCAATAGTAATCGCACCTGTCACCGGCCCCATTAACATAAAATTTGAGGTATTCGAAGCACTAACGGTTACTCCAAAAGTCTTATCAGAACCTTTATCTACAAATAAGCGGTATACTTCGGTAGATCCATTACAGTTAAAGTTGTTGTTGGTAGTTCCGGTAAATTTTAATTTTACTGCTCCCGCATTTGCTTCAACATACTGGTTACTGTTCGTAAAATCAACTGTACCATTATTGGTAAAATCTCCGCTTAGCACTAGCCAATGGAAAACCGCAGCAGAACCCACATTTAAGGTTGCTCCTGAATTGACTGTTAAATCGCCTTTTACTTCTAAGGTAAGCGCCGTAGCACCAGCAATTTTTAAAGCTCCAGTCTTAACGGTTAAATTACCATTGATAGTCAAATCACTTTTAAGATCTAAAATTTGACCAGCTGTCATCTCAACCTCTACATTATAGAAACTGACACTTGTGTTTAAATCAAAATCATTTCCATAAAATACAACAGTACCTTCACCTTCATCGACTGTATTAAAATTATCTGTTGTAACAGTTGGAAAATTGTTTGATCCCAAACGAATGCGACCACTACCATTCAATTCATCGATTACAGATGTTTTTGCAGTAAGAGATCCAAGATCTAAAATACCTTGTACTGTAAGATCTTTACATTTAACAGAATCAGCGGAAGCATCAATACTTTTGCCTGACAAAATAATCGCTTTGTCGTGGTGTTGTGGATATTTATTATTTGGATTAATCCAAATTGCCCCGGAAGGATCAATTGTCCAAGTATTGGCATCTTTCCACACTGCACTCTTATAAGAGTAAAAGGTTGTTTGAGCATGCAGTCCCACATTAAACAACATAAATAACAAAAGGCATAGACTTATGGTCCTGCCTTTTCCAAAAATTGGTTTAGTCATGTAAATATATTTCATAGGTTTAACTTTTTCGACACAAAAAAATATTCATTAATACGTAAATACCATCCACAAAGTTGTTGAATTAGTCAAATATCTCATGGATTTAACATTTTTTACTAGCCCTTAAAAATAAACATTCTGATTTGGCCAACCAACTGCATTTGACAGAATAACAAAATATTAAGATCAAACAGTCCAATACACTCAAAAAAACCCGCTGATTAATTATAAATCCGCGGGTTTCCTTTACAAGAAGAACTAATTTACTTAATAATCACTTTTTCGATATGCTCATTCGATCCAGTTAAAACCTTAACGATGTATACACCATGTTCAACATCCAATTCTTTTACAAATTTAGTTCCTGTGAAATCATCTACAAATATCAATGATCCACTTAATGAAAGGACTTCTACCTTACAATCACCTCCAACAGGAATCACAACAACTAACTGAGAATCATCCCTCACATAAACTTCTACTTCCTCAAGTGAACTACGCTCAACTGTTGTTGCAATATCTTCAACAACCGGACTCATTCTAATAAAGAATCGATCATCATCAAACTGCTCTGAAGTTGTAAAAGAATAAGTATCCGTTAACCTCAAGTTGGTCACTACCTTTTTGAAGACATCAACTAAATAAACATCATAATCGCTATTAAAGAAATTAATATTAGTTGCCCGTATGGACAAATCCATTCCTGCTTGCGGACTTGTAAATCCAAGTGGAATATCTTTCCCACTGTTTATTAGCGGTTGAATATCAATAGCTGCTCTCTTACCTGATTTTAGTGAATATATTTGAGCATATGGAGCAGAACTTACTAGTTTCTTCTCCGAGTCATTATCACTAAACTCTTCATTACCTGATGAACGGAACGCCATTGCCACCTCATCAGTATAACTTCCAGCTCCAATATTAAGACGGAGCACATCGCTATCAATCAAATGAGCTGACTTTAAGGCAGCACTAGTACCATGGGTTCTTGCTCCAGAATTAACCACAAAACTTCCAGCGCCATATGCCCTTAACCAATAAGATTGACCAGGTGCAATATATCTTGAACCACCATTTGTTCCAATACCTTCAGCTACATTATACGTAGTATGAACTAGCGTTCCTGTCTTATTAGTAGGTACATACACTGTTTTTAAAGCAGTGGCAAAATCCCAATCACTCTCTCTATCTAAATCGACATAAGAAGGATATGGGTTAGCTACCAGGTACCAATCATCGCCCAATGTACGACTATAAGAAGTCGCATTATTTACCTGCCCTTGATGAGCAATAGTTTGTCCGCTGTTAACTAAAGCAAAAGCATAACCCTCCATCTCATCTCCAGATAAGGCACCTCCCGCCAAATTCACCCAAACATTTTTGGATATAGACTGATATAAAACATACGTTCCTGTAATACCAGCTTCATAAGGCGCAGTTGTAGCATCTGTAATACAATGACTTATATACCAATACCTATAAGTAACTGCATCATCAGCCAAGTTCGTGTATGTCCAATTAAATTGAACATCAGGAGTAACTATTCCATTAAAAATAACTGAGCTTGGATTAGCATCTGTATTTTCCACAATCAATCCATTATTTATTCCTGTAAGATCTCCATTTAATGTTAAAGTAGAACCCTCATTTACAGTTAACGTTCCTGATGAAATAGTGATATCTTTTGCCTGAGCATCACCTGTAATCTCAGCATTATTTGGAGTACCCGCTACAATTGTGACATCAGATCCTGCCCCCGGAACTATTCCACTACTCCAGTTTCCGGCTGTAGACCAATCTGCGCTTACATCTCCTTCCCAATCAAAGGTGGTTAAAGAAGTGGTACCGAAAGTAAAGTAGTTACCGGTTCCTGCTATTTCATTAAATGAAGCTGCGGCATCAATCGTAATAGAACCTATGCTTTGGGTATGACCACCGGAAAACACATTTCCAACAACTTGCCACTCATCGGGATCGGGGGTCGTTTTCCATTCAACCATCCGCCAGGTTTCGCGCTCTGTTTGATCGGCCGGCAATCCGCTTGTCGCATCCCAATCACATTTAACGAGAGCCGTCATGGCACTTTCTGCTTTTACTTGCCAATACTCATTTAAAGTCACAAAATTAAGCGGTGCCAAATAACTTGTGGGATCCAAATTATCAACTACCGGGCTTTGATTAAAATATTCCACTACCCAGTAGTCATTTCCAGAGGTTGAAGAAACCTCAATATCACCAATCCTTCCTGTTTTACCAATTGGGAAAGCAAAATTACCGGATGATAAAATATTCTTACGCAATGCCCCATCAATGTATGATGTAGAAACCGCCTGAACAATAGCGGCATTACTACTATTGGTTACAGTTAAGACGCCGCCTAGCTGAGTATCCATTAACCCACTGGTTAAATACAGAATATTATCTACCTCAATATCGCAGGTTACGTTTATCTTTTGACCATTATCAATCTCAAAATTATAAAACTCACTACTATTGGCAGAAGTAAAACCGATACCCGAAATAGTTTGCGTTGCGCTTCCATTAAAAATCACATTACCTGTATTGGCATTAAACACACCACTTGTTAGCGTAAGATCCCCTCCGATGCTTAAATCCTGACCCACATAGGCTTCTACCGTTGGCCCATTAATTGTAAAATCGCCATAAACCGTAATTCCATCTATTGGATAATTAGGGAAACTTCGGGTACCTGTGCCACTAAACACGAGGCCATTTACTGTTTGACTTTGACTTAAAATAGAGTAATCTGTGCTTCCGGCATATTCGAGAGTACCTCCTGTGGCTGAGAAAAATTCATCGTAAACACCTGCGGGTAAACTTCCGGATTCCACTACGATTGTACCTGTTCCAGACACATCCCCTAAACGATGGTTTTTGGTAGTACCCAACACCAACTTACCGGTTGCATTTAACTGAGTACGGAAGGCAACCTTATTATCTGCCGTAACATTTACAGTGTGATCTAAATAAATAATTGCTCCTTTAGGCACACCTGCTGCTCCTGGTGCACCTATTGTTTCGGTGTCAGGGTCATAAGCCGCCCAGGTTGAAGCATCTTCCCAATTTCCGCCTTCTACAACTGAGATAAATGCCGGCACCTTATCCGGTATAGCAGGATCAATACCCGCTGTATAATCGCCATCAATATCTACATCTTCTGCTGATACATAAGTAAAGCGTAAGGTGTCTGCCTCAATAAAATCATCTACTGTAAACTTATAAACCGTATCACTACCAAGAGCAAATCGGGCTGTTATATAATCGGTCACCACCTGACCATCTAACTTGATATCAGTAGCATCACACACCATTTTTATTTCTGCATCAAAACCGGTTAGTCCATCTGCATCCAACGTCCAGTTATACCAAAGCACGTTAGCTGTATCTACCAATTCCGGAACATCCACATCATTTACAATGCTCACGTGTCTTTCGTTGGCAGCTTTGATCCTAAGCGAACCTGTATCATTTCCATTAGCCGTAATATCCACAATCATTGGCGTATACTTACCAAATGAACCTAGTGGATAAACCACATCAGTACTTGCTCCTGAAGGTAAGTACTTTCGAATACCGGCATCTGTAAACGACAGGTTGGTTTGAACCATATTATTGGCTGTATAATCACCTGCGTAAGTTGTACCCGGATCAAAAGTGGCATCTTTTGCCAACACCATTAAATTCCGACCGATATCCAGCACGCCATCTTCCATTGTAATTTTCTCTCCAATATTTAGCGCTGATGATTGGGATGGCATCGATATTCCATTACTATTATCTATCATAATCCGACCAAATACACCGCTTCCGGAAATTTGTTGTTGATCAGATACACTATTAAGAATGACACCTAAACTTGCGCCTGTACTTGCAATGGAATCATTATTTGAGACATTCCCCTCTACATTTAGATTATTGGCTCCTGTATTTAAGGTACCTGCTGTTATTGTTAAATCATTAGAAACAGAAACCCCGGCATTTGCAATGGTGACAGTTTGATTATCATTATTAACCACCATATCACTGAAGGTGATGGCTCCAGATCCGGTTATAGATTGGGCTACTGAGCCATTAAAATAAACAGTATTTAGCCCGGGTGTAAATGTCCCATTGTTAGACAAGTCTCCACCCATATACAAATCCAAACCATTTGCATCAAAAGTAGCTCCCGCACCAATAGTTAAATCACCATCAATATTACAGTCAATTATCCACACATCTATAACAGGGCTATTGGTTCCATCGATGGTTATATTTTCAAAGTTCTGTCCACTATAAATACCTATATCAGTATTTACAGTCGTTGCACTTCCTAATGTAAAGCCGGCTCCTGTGCCAATCGAAACAGTAGTTGGATCGAAATACAATGCCGCAATGGATGGTGAACTCTGGCCATTTTCAATGGTTATATTAGCTCCTGCTACTTGAGTAAATGAGCTTCCTGTATTTAATATTTCAAAAACGCCTCTGGTATTTGCAGGTGCTTCATTCTGGCCAACTGTAACAGTACTCGTAGAAGCATTTTGTGTAAACAATAGAATTCCTCCATCCGAAGTTGTAGAACGCCTAATTTGAGAACCTACAATCAATTCGGCATTATCTCCAATCCACAAAGTTGCATTTCCGGATGCTGTATATTCAATGTAATTATCAGTAAAACCTCCTGAACCTTGATTACAATATACTTTACCTCCGTTATCAACAATTAAGCTACCTCCTAAAGATATACCGGTATCATCACTAGCACCTCCAACATTTACCTGTGCACCATTATCTACCCTCAAAGTAGTACCTGATGGAATTGCAAAATCAAGGCCGCCGGTACTTAAATCAATATTAATATCCGCATGATCTAAATGACACTCGCCATTTATCAATTCCAAAGCCTTTGTTGAACCATTGGTAGCTCCGGTTAAATTAAAATCTGAAGTAAAATGAGCCTTTTGACCTGATGATTTATTGATTTCAATACGAGAAAAATCAGCAATACCGCCTCCACTCGTATAGGTTGATAAAGCATCACCTTGCCAATACAAAGTTAAATCACCACTACCTGTATCATCAAAATCTATTGTACCGGCAGCTTGGGTAATATCACCTTTTAAATACAGTAAATTCTCAGCTGCTCCGGTGGTGTTAAATGTTCCGGCTCCTGTAAAAAGAATATCTCCTTCAACTTCGAAATACCTGACTCCGGTGGCTTCATAAGTTAATGTTCCGGCATCAATAATTACATCACCTTCAACACTAACGGTTTCGCTATAATTACCATCCAGTAAGAACGTTGCACTTTCAACCGTTAGATCACCAGTTACATACAAATCCATTGAATTAGTGGTTTGCGTAGTTCCTGCAGAACCTGAAAGAACTAAATTTGGATAATAAGGAATATCTGTACTATTAGGGATAATTCGAGGCCCCGCACCTGTTCCGGTATATTCAATGATGGCTTCCGAACTATTACACAATTCGGTGTGATCGCCATTTATTAAGGTAAAATAAGACCAATATCCATAATTATTTTCGTAGACCAAGCGTCCATTGCCTTTTACCACTTCAATATCATGCCCACTGGTACCATGAGCAATTTTTAATGTTGGCGGTTCAACAAGATCATCACCGACACCTATTCCGGTATCACTTTTACCTTTAATAAATACCTGAGATGCATCTGCATTATTAGCACTTGCTGTTACCGTATGATTAACACCGGATGCGCCTCCAATAACCAACATATCAAAAGAACGAGGAGCCGGATTAGCGTCTGCTCCTGCGTGAGACGAGTTTTCTGTCCATGTAGTAGTTGCATTAAAATTACCTGATGCCTTACTGTACAAAGTTCTCACATTATTAAAGGCATTGGTTCTACCATAAGTGTAATCAACATTCAAAGGATCTCCATAATCAAAGTCCAAATCATTTCCGGATCTCACATCTGTTCCTGCATTAAACCAGGTATTGTCAGTTTGAAAAACCATTCCCCTACCACTAGGTAAATTGGGGATTGCATTATAATGCGTAAAAATATAACGCATATCTGATGTCGTTACAGAAGCTAGTCCGGAATAAGAAACTCGCCAAAAGAAATCCACCACGCCTGTCGGATCATCAACTGTTGGATGATAACCATCGTCGTATTTTACCGTCATAGTTCCTGTATCGGTGGGTGTATTTTGAACCTCAATGGTAGCAGGAGAATATCCGCTGGTAGTCCCTAATGGAAATATTTGTTTGGTTCCATTAGTTCCATCCAAAACAATTGGCAATGTCAATCCTCCATTGGAAGCATCTCCAGGCGTTCTAAACATGCGGTTTGTACCCCAACTTCCTCCGGTAAAATCAGCAGAAGCAATAGTTAAATTATAAACATCAAGATCTATCACTTGATCTCTGTTAAATGTAATAGATGTAAGATTAATGTCGCTTACTAATTTTACTTGAGGCAAACTAGCGGTATTATCAAGGGTAATTCTACCAAATTCTTGCTCTTTCCCAAATCGTCCCTTTAAAATTTGTTGAGAACTACCTGTCAAGCTTAATCCCCCAGTTCCGGAAGAGGTCAAATCACCATCTGTGATAATAACACTATCAGTTACAGCTGCGGTAAAATCAACCGGATCAAAAGCTCCTCGTGTAAGCTTTAAAGTTCCATCTATCTCAAAACCATTCGCTCCGGCTAAAGAAACCGTGTAATAACTTCCGGGGGTTGGATGTATGTCCTTCCAAATCTGAAGACCTCCAAAAGTTAGAGTACTACCACTATTATTGGTTAATGTTGCATCCGAATCACCTACCAACAATATACTACCCGGTTGGGTATAGTTTCCGGTAACAGTAAAGTCTCCGGTTAACAATATATTATAACCATTATCGGTTAAGGTGGTATTTGCCCCAATGGTTATATCATTTAATACGGTTAATGATGAAGCCTGTGACGTATTTCCATTTTGATCCACTATGGTTACAGCCTGTGTCCCAACCCCCTCTACAACATTTAAATTATAAAGTGGTATCGTAGTATACATATCAAAAGTAGCTGCGGATAAAGTTTGAATTTCAATGGTTCCTCCTGTTACATTGTAATTACCTTCTGCTATGGCTACATAAAAATCACCTGCCCAATAGTTGTTCGCATCAGAAAAAGTAATTTGACCACCTGTCATGTCAAAACCAAGCGTTGTTTCTGCCAATTGAAAGGTTGGATTATTCCATGGATTATCCGGTTGATTATTAAAATGCAACTCTCCTCCGGTTTGGATGTAATTGAACTTGGTTGCACCTCCATAGGGTACTAACTGAGTGGAATAAATTGTTCCGCCTTCAATTTTTAAAATACTTGCGGCATCTCCTGAAGTTCCGTAAGATATTCCTCTCGTATCGGCAGGTACTGTAATTGTACCAGCAGACATCTGAAGGGTTCCAAAAATAGTAATCCCATTTTGATCTCCAGTACTAGTAGAAGTGGTGAGATTACCGCCATTTATCCAAAGACGTGCATCAACAGGTATTGTAAACTCGTTAGGAGCAGTACCTGTGCGGTTTTCACCAATTCTCTCCAATTGAATATTGGACTCTAACTTTAAGGTACCATAAGTTAACACGATAGGCAATCGCTGCCACCCGGCTGCTCCATCTGCACCATCTAAACTGGCTCCACTTACCGGTCCAAATAATTTAAAATTAGCTGTAGAGCTTGCATTAACAGTAAGGGAATAAGTTTTATCGGTTCCTTTATTCAAGAACAAGCGATACAAGTCGGTTGTACCATTACAAACCATATTATTATTTGATGCTCCCAGAAATTTTAATTTCACTGAACCATTTCCTGCCTCGCTATATTGTCCTGAATTGGCAAAATCAACAGAACCATTATTGGTAAAATCGCCATAAACATTCAACCAGTGATTAGCATTACCGGAACTTACACTAAATGAGGCTCCCGAATTAACCGTAACATTTCCGTTTACTGTTAAATTCCGAACTGTTGTTCCACCATTGTTAATTCTAAATGTTCCGGTTTTAACCAGTAGGCTTCCGTTCAATGTATAATCTTCATCCAAACTCACCGTAAAACCGGCAGCATCAATTTCCAGATTAAAAAAAGTATCTGCTGTAGACAAAGCATAAGAGGAACTAGCTTTTAACACAACAGTTCCCTCGCCTTTCCCTTCTGTAATAAAATCAGAATCATCCGTTATGGTAGGGTAATTATCTCCATCAATGATTAGGCGACCACTCCCTTTCAATTTTGCAAAACTAAGACCTGATGTGGTTTTTAAATTCACACTTCCATTTATCGTAATGGTTCCGAGCTGCATATTGGATAGATCACGAAGCGGAGAATCGTAAGGCGCAACGCCATCAGGAATGACCAAATCATGACCACTGGCAACAACTACGTTATCATCAATTTCAACTTCAGCTGGATAAGAGGCATCCGGGTTTATATAAATGGCACCGGCCGGATCAAGTGTCCAATTGGTGTGATCATCCCAATCTCCACTATTCAATGAATACCAGGTTGTTTGCGCTTGCAACAGCAGTCCACTACAAATTGCCATTACAAATAAAAATAGCTTTACCCATTTATACTGTGTCGTGTAATCAAGATCATTTCTCATATGAACATCATTTTTAGTGAGTAATAACCAATCCCTTATGTCGTATCACAAGAACATTGACGGTATAGGTGTGTATAAATTACGACCGATACACACCGAGCGGTAGTCTATTTTTGACAATTAACTCTTTTTAATAGATCAAACACCCATATACAACACTAAAAAACAAATTCCATCTCCCTAAACACCAATCTTTTAACAAGCCACCATCCTGTTTAAATATTCGAAAACAGGTAATCATTTTCAAGATAACCATTCCTATATAACCTCATCCCAGTTAAGATTGCAACACCTTTATAATTAACCAATGAACATCAGTTACAATGTAGATTCTATTAAACCGAAGCAAAGAAGTTAGAGCGAAAAAAATGCCCATCGAGAAGTTTCGATGGGCATTTAGGTATTCTTTAAAAAGTCCTTCATTCGATAGAAATCTCTAACTGAGCTCCTGCTAAATCGGTATCACTTCCATAATCGATCACTCCCAAGATGTTGTATTTCCCTGAGACTAAATCGTCAGGCAATGGAATTCGAACCATCCGTTTCCCCTCCGGCAAGACCGTAAAGCCTTTACTCCTCACTCGCCTTGAATCACCAGTTTGTAAATTAACTACATCCAGATAAGGGGCACAATCCAAGATGGTTTCACCTACATTTTCTACTTCCATTCCTAAAATTCGGATACTATCCGTTGCTGTGGTTACATCTTTAAAACTCAAAACCTGCGCCTCCTTATATTGAACAGATGGGGGTGTTTGAAAAATATGAACTAAAAATTGAAAGGTTTGTAAGATCTGCATCCCGGTAACATCCTCACCAGAAGCCTGGGGACCAGTTCTTTCTCGAGTTAACTTAACATTGGCAACGGCCCATCTGGCATTATTGGCTTCTGGCACATTTGGCACCTGCAATAGTATTTCTACATCTTGGGTTACACCCGGAGCTAATTCAAAAAAGGCAGGTGAAGCAGCTAACCACTGAGCACATCCTCTGTTATTATCTTCTTCTTTGAGAATTTGGGTTTTGCCTTTATTTCCTGTTGATGAAAAATCATTGAAAGTTATCTGAAAGGTTTGTTTATTCGTGCCGTTATTGGCCACACGAATTTTTTGCCCTTTATATCCTCCAAGCATTTCTTTAAAATACAAACGCGATGGAGACACTGATACACTTTGGCCTATAGCATGTTGCCAACTAAAAACAACCATCACTAATACAATGCTAATAAATACTTTATTCTTCATCTTTATACTGTTTTACTACAGCTTCAGCTGTTTGATATTTGGTTTTAAATTCCTTTAAATATTTCTTTGCTTGTTTCTCTGACGAAAATGCACCTACAGAATAATAATTCACATCACCTTTTGTGTAGAAATAGATCACATCCACATCAGGTAAAGTTTCTTTAAAATCGCCTGCTTCAAACAACAAGGCAGACGAATCAAACTGGATCCGATAAAGCGCTTTATCTTCATCATTTTCTATCTTTTGCAAACTCTTAGACACAGAAGTATTCGATTCACCAGTTGACCTAACCAACTCATCACTACTTTTCTTCTCGTTAGCTTTTTCCTCCTTCATCATTTTCTCTTTTGCCGGTGGTTTCAATTCCACCATTGAAGCGTCATCATACCCATACGCAATCACTTTACTCAACAGCTTTTTAGCGGGTTTTTTCGATGTAAATGAGTTGGTATAATAAAGATAATTCCCCCCTTCTCCTTGCACACAATACACAGAGGTGACAGCCTGAAGTGAATCGAAATCTGCTTTTTTCAATCGACCTTGCTCTGAAGCAAATAAACTTACTGCGTACATTTTAGAAGAATTAACATCTTTACTTACCGGTACCAAAGACGGATCAACTTCTTCACTTGCAAAACGATTATCTTTCACGCCCGAAGACATTAATCTTGAATTGGCTCCATTTCTTCCAAAATTTATTTTACGACCTTTCTCTACTAACAAAAATCCGACACTTAAGCTTTCTCCGCTGCTTTTAACTGAAACCGGAATATTATTCTCTAAAAATTGAAACCGACTTCCTACTGCTCCTTCATTAATAGAAACCACATAGTCTCCATTAGGCAAATGCATCGAATAATTTCCAAATTCATCAGTAAGAGTAGAGTTCATTTCACCAGTCAACTGATTCATTGCTGTAACTCGAATGGCTCCTAAAGCCAAAACTTTATTATCAGAATGCACATCGCGCTCAACAATAACACCACCACTTAATCTGGCACCTTTAGATAGCGGAAGATAGATAACCTGATTTCCATCTATCATTCGGTACAACTCCCTATTTCCATACCACCCGGAAGAGGAGATCAAAGGCATCGATTCTATTTTATAATTTCCTTTTGGCACATGACGATACTCCGCCACACCTTTTTCATTGGTAATCAATTCATAAATCACACTTGGATTCATCATTTGATCATCTTCTACAAACGACTCATCTGTACGAGATAATCTAATTAGCATATCGCCATACCCTTCTTCATTAGAATCTTGCACACCATTACCATTGGCATCTCTAAAAACTATAATTTGAGTTTTATAATTACGAGTAATTCCAGCAGGTACATTAATATTAAACTTAACTCCAAAGCCAAACTCCATTCGCCCCATCGATTGAGCCGGTACTAAAGTGCTGATTTTTGAAATAGGCACTCCACTTATTTCAGTTGGTTCACGCTCGTATTCGGCATTGGCATACATAATGTAACTACCATACACACTGAACTCAAACCTATTGTTTGAATAATAAAACAATTCCGGTCGTATAACCATTTGTTGCCTTCCTTGTATGGTTGTATAATTATAATTCATGTTTGTATTAAAGCGCATGGAGTTTTTTGCGAACCAATAATCATAATAGAGCATACCAAATAACCGCTGGGGATTTTCCAAAGTATTTAGATACACATACTTCTCATTTAAATAATTGGGTCCATAATAATACCTCACATTGGCATTTAATCCCTTATACCGAAGTGACAAACGTGCATTTGCCAAAAAAATAGGATTCACATCCCGATGAGTAGGATAAGCATCTTGCCCCACAAAAGCAGTGGTATACACACTCAAATCTTTGTTTTTTCGGGAACGAAACTCAACACCTAAACCAGCCGTATTCGAGGTTAATAAATTCGATTCATAAATAATATACTCCGGCTGAAATACATAACTTTGATCACCCTGGGTTAGCAACAATTGAGCAAAAGCATTTTTTCGCCCATTAAAAATTGAATCAATTATTAACCCGTCGAAACGAACTATGGTGGGTCGACTCTCATAACCAGATACACCACCCCTGATTCGCATGGTCGAATTTAAGGGATAACTCGCAATAGCCGAACCTTGATTTATTCCTCGACGAGGAGCATACGAAGGTGAATGATGCAGGGCATTCAAATGAATATTTATCTGTTTTACAGTTCCTTGATAAGAAAACATGCCTTTATAACCGCTAGTGGACTCTACAGCTTGGTTCGCAAAATTCTCCATACTATAGCCACCACCTACATTAACTGCATGGTAATTATTAATTTTATAACCCACATTAGCAGTTGCAAAATCAGTTTTAATTCCCCACAAATCATCGTTAGATGATTCTGCATATACACTTCCGTTTAACTTAGCTTTAGAATAATTGTAAAAAGCACCATAGCCCATAAAGCTAACTTCATCCAAAATGGTTGGTTTTTGAATATATAAACCACCCAGTTGATGCTCTTTATATTTCACACTTCCTTTGGCTCCTTTTCCGACCAAAAGACTTCCGCTTCTTCCGGCACTAATATCACCAAGCTCTACATTATACAAAGAACTGAAATATCCTAAATAAAAATAGTTTCCTAAATATGAATTCCAATCGATTTCATTTTGAACAAAGTTTGACTGATAATAATAAGTCATACTGGCACTATTTGAAAAGACTTTGCTTCCATATAAATTCAAAGAGCCGTAAGTATTCCGGTTTAAAACATTATAAGAATCCCATTCAAAAGTTAAGGGAAATGATGGTAAAAAGGAATCTTCAACTTTTCGCTTGTCATCTAGAGAAATAAAACTAACTCGACCAGACCAATCTCCTTTAGTTGCCGTTACCGGATTCTGACTTTTAACGTTTATTCTTAATCGATTAATTTGTTCTGAACTTTGATATTCATAAGGTTTAGGTAAAATATCATCTTTCACAACCCTAAAAAGCAAAAAAGTATCTTGCTTTATTTTAAGTTTAACATTCTTTCGTACCTCTGTTAAAAGCTCACCTCTTGATCCTTTAAAATAAATACCTTTTTCTGTCACAGCATGAACCTGTAACTCTTCTTCCGAATTTCCGGTATTATTTATGCGCAGTTCAAACGAACATGAATCAGACTCGTTAGTAAAATAAACTTTATTGGAAGACAAATTCACATTCCAGTTCGACTCTTTTCTAACTGAAATATTCCATACCGCGCTAGCAATAGTCAAATTATTGAGAGAGATAAATGCATTTGCAGTATAAGTCATGCCTCCCTGTACAGAACCTCTGGGCATTAAGCGAACCGGAATATATAAGGAATCATTCGAGTCGATTAAATAATCATCCTTCAGATTCCCCATGATCTCCCACCCTGCCGGTAGGCTTAGAAACAGTTTTATTGTTTGAGATTTTTCAGTGGTATTAATAAGCTGAAGAACATTCACTGCAAAATCATTCACAGGCATTTCAATGTCTCCCTTAAGAAATCGAACCCGGATCCCCCCTGAATTTTGAGCATAACTCTCACCCTCTTGAATTACTGCAAAACAAAAGATCACCAATAACCATGTTATACTATGCCCAATCTTCGTTTTCAACGGCTATAAATCTTCAACTAAAACATAATCAATTCTTAATGTGTATAGACCTAATTGATATACAAAACCAGGATTCAACCGTAAATCCACCGTAAACCGATAACACCCGGGAGAATTCATATAATCACCCGGTTGATTAGTTCCCACATTCGGACAAGCTACTAGCGGATCCGGAGCAGCAGCAGATCCAATAATATAATAAGGTGCTAATAGTTCTTGCAAAGGGAAAAAACCGCCTACCTGAGTTGTATTTGATGCATTTCGTATACGAAGCTCTAAAATACTAATCGGTGGCACGTTGACTGTTGGTGTATAGGTCGCTACAACATCCCAAAAACCAGGTACAGTTGTCGTCGGCCTAATATATAAATCCCACTGAACCCCAACAACGTTGACATTTAGTTCACAAACGTTCAAGCGTGTAATTCCATTTTCGAAACCATCGATCGAATTAAAATCGAACACAATAGAAGGAGATGTCTTAAGATCAAAACTAACAGATTGTGCCTGCCCTACATTGTAACACATTAGACATAATAGTAGTAAAATAGCTCTATAATTTGGGCTAATAAAATGTTTCATAAATCGGGCAGACTTGGTTCTAACTATTAAAATAACAAAAAGAAGGTGATTGACCTTCTTTTTATTATAAATAATCAATATTTAAGGTTATGTTATTATAAATCTTCAACCAAAGAATAAACAATTTCCATATAATAATATCCGGCCATTGCATAAGCTTGGTTATTACCAACGGTAGTTAAAACAACAGTAGAATTTGGAAAAGTTGCAGGAATATTAGGAACCATCCGCATATCAATTCTAAACTTATGAGTAGTTGGATTTCCATTTGCAGTTCCCGGAATTTGCGCTTGACCGGCTGCCGTACCAAACATTCCGGCTAAAAACTGAGTCGCTGCCACCGGCACTCCTCCTACTACCCCTGAGTTGGTTAAACCTTTTATGGATACCCAAGTATCAAAGTCATCAGTTGCCGCTGTGGCATTGATAACGGAAGATTGCAATTCTAAAATTTCAGCTGGTAGTCCATTATTTCCATTTGAAGAATAAGCCTCTATTTGAGTCCATAGATCAGTATTACAATATGCAAACAAATCCCAGGCTAATGTGGCATCTACCTCTAATTGAGTCGCATTAAACTGGGTAATACCTCTATCATACTGCTGAATCGTTTGAAAAACAAAATCTACTTGAGGGTTGGTAGTCATCGTTAAATTTAAAATCCCCCTCAAATCCATTGTCACATAATTATACTCTTCATCAGACAACTGAGCCTGTGCACTAAAAGCAAAACCAAGCGTTAAGCCTAATGCAATTGATAATTTCAAAAATTTTCTCATGGTTAATAAGTTTTAATGAACACTCTCTCTATTTAAAATCAATTTAAAAGATCAGATCTAAAGTTATTAACAATCCAAACGGAGATCAAGATCGTTAATCTATAAAATACACATATTCAGCAAATTCTATACTCCCCATATACCTGGCAATTCAGCCAGGCATCGTTGACACCTCCCATCTTTTATTCCATAATTTCCAATCCTATAGCCTAATCTTTCCACCAAAAGTTCTTCACAAGATGCACAAAAGGTGTGATTATGAATATGATTCGGCACATTGCCCGAATACACGTAATTCATCCCGCTTTTGATGGCGATTTCAATGGCAGCATTTATAGTATCTTCAGGTGTTACAGAAACTTGCTGTAACTGGTAAGAAGGATGAAAGCGACTAAAATGCAATGGAACATTTTCAAAACCTTCTTTCATCAACCACTGGCACATATCCTTAATCACCTTAAGATCATCGGTCCAGCCGGGGATAAGCAAATTGGTTATTTCAAACCAAACGCCGGCCGCTTTTAACAAGCTCAAAGTTCTTAACACTACAGCTTTCTTTATTCCATTTAATTGATGGTACACGTGCTCATCAAACGTCTTTAGATCAATATTAACAGCATCAACATAAGGCAGTAATTCCAACAATGGAGCTTCTTCAATATACCCGGCCGTAACCATTATATTTTTAAGCTGATGTTGATGTGCAAGCTTGGCTATATCCAGAGCATACTCATAATATACCGTTGGATCTGTATAAGTATATGAAATGGATGAACACTGGTATTCTATGGCTTTCTGAACAACCTGCTTCGGATTTAAGTCCAAGTCTCTAGTACTTAGGGTAGATTGAGATATTTCCCAATTCTGGCAGTTTTTGCAAGCAAGATTACAGCCTCGTGTTGATAAGGAAAAGGTTCTACTCCCGGGCAGAAAATGATACAATGGTTTCTTCTCTACCGGGTCAACATTAAGTGCACACGGACGGCCATAAGTTAATGCGATTAATTGCCCATCCATATTCTGCCGCACATGACATTTCCCAAGCTCACCTGCTTTTAAATAACAATGATGAGGACACAATTCACATACTACTCCATCTTTTACAATTCGATAATAACTAGCCTCTTTTTGCATCTTTTAAAGATCTGAAAACACAATTGCTTCATACACATAAATCTCAGCATCCTTCCACCCTTCCCAGCCAATCCGGGCTTTATCTCTTGCACAATGCCCTAATGTTTCTTCTACACTCCAACCTTGCTTTGAAGCAACCTGCGGAAGAAATGTTCCTGCTTTTCCACCTTTTGATAGATAAATGCCATGACGCCCAAGCTCTATTTCCTTAATAGTCTTAATTTTTTTCATTGGGGTTAATACAGAAATCTCAATTTTTACATCATCCAGCTCATCTTCTTGAATAGGATCAAATCGAACATCTTGTGTGGCGGCTGACACAGTTAATTCAGATATTAATTCAGGTAATTTTTTCGTACTCTGAAAATGTCCCAAACACCCTCTTAATTTTCCGTCACAGTAAATCGATACAAAAGCTCCTGATTGAAGCTCTACTTTTTCGATTTCTTTCACAGGGGAATATCTCTTTCCAAATGTCTGCCATAAAGCTTGATAAGATTGATGTAACAAACATTCTTTTTCCTTATCACTTAAGGCAAATCTACCCTGCTCTTCCTCATAAACTGCAATGGCATGGTAACCTACAACGCGCATTTTATCTCCATAAGTTGAATCTCCTGAGTTCAAATACATCAAATGATCAAAACGAAGATTCTGCTCTACCTGAGTGAGATTTAACAGGCTTAAAACCGATGTCCAACCACACAACCCGGTTCGCATACCACTGACTGTTGCTTCTGCTTGTTTTACCAATAGTTTTCCGAGTTTTTTAACATCATTTTGCAGGATAACCCTGGCGGTTTGCTCATCTTGTTTATAAGCATCCTTGTAATTGGGGTAATGAGAAAAATCGGTGCTAATCACAAACAAATTATCCTTGTTAAAATAGGGGCGTAAAACCTCAGCAATTCCTTTGCATTCATCTATACTATGTGTCCCTAAAAGAATGGGCACAATTTTAAAATCGTTCTTTTGTTGCACTTGTAAAAATGGCAACTGTACTTCTATGGTATGTTCCAATTCATGTGCACTACGATACCCATTAAAGAGCATGGAATCATACAATTCTTCGACTATTTCACGATTGATGGGCACATCACCCAATGGAGTTCGATAGGCAAGACCATCATAAACCGAAGCTCCATGAAAAGATTCATTGTGACTAGAGCCTATAATAAAAACATTTCGATATGGATTTTCTCGAGATATTTGACGAAAACCGGCAGCAGCAACTTTTCCCGAAAACACATATCCCGCATGGGGTACAATTACAGCTCTCAAAGTTCCTTTACTTAAATTGGGCTCTTCACTTAACAAGAGCTGTTCAACATTTTTTTGCAACTGCTCAGCAACATCACTGTAAAACCTTCCGGCAACAGCTGGTTTTCGTATTTCTTCTATCCACATATTTTAACAAACTAGGTTCTATTCCTAAAAGATAAAGATTCTTTCAAAAAAAATCCAGCCCTCACAAAAACAAATAACGTTCTCTATTCCATTACATTGAAAAGAATAAACTCCTCCATCCTAAATTTTTTTATAAAATATTTTAATCTAGCACTTGCATTTAAACAAAAACCACCTATCTTTGCATCGCAATTGAGAAAAACAAGGATGATTCAGTAGCTCAGCTGGTAGAGCACATCCCTTTTAAGGATGGGGTCCTGGGTTCGAACCCCAGCTGAATCACCACTAAAAAGAGACTTCAAAAGAGGTCTCTTTTTTTGTTTCTAAAACCATCCTAATCATAAAATTTTACTACTCCATTCTTTACAGCTCCAAAATCGGATCAATTCGGAAACATGTGAAGTATAAAATAATAAGGTTACTTTTTTTTACAATTTTATAACTACTAAGTTTTGCATAGTCATAAGGCTTAATATCCTTATTTTTAGTTGGCCGAAGGCACCTCAGTAGAATATAATTCACAACAAAACACCCTTATTACCTTTTAGCATTTATCGGTATTAACACAAAGTATTCTCCAGAAATATAGCTTAATCCCCAAAATCCCAATTTCTACATTGGACACACTAATGATTTAGAGCGTGAAATATCCGAACATAACAGAACTAAAGGCAAATACACCGCCAGAGGTATCTTCTGGAATATTGTTTATACTGAGGGATACAACAAGAAACTGAAAAAGAGAAAAATCAAAAAACACATTATTTCTCTCATTCCGTAGCTCAGATCATAGAGCATTCCGATATTTATCGGAAGCGACCCTGGGTTCCCTATCTAACCGCCAGGTAGAGAACCCCAGCTGAATCACCACTAAAAAGAGACTTCAAAAGAGGTCTCTTTTTTTGTTTTAAATTCATTTTTCACAGCTTTTAGGGATCCTTTCTCATCTTTTACTTCCCCAACCAAGAATTTTTCCTGTTTTTACCTTAAATTTAAAGACGATTTTAAGTTTAAGATATCACTTATGATTAAAAGCAAGGAAGTAAAGTCCAAGTATGCTGCTGTATGCACAGCTCTGTCTGAGAAAAAAATTAAAGATGCCCTTAATCAAATTCAACAATTGGTCATTGAATCTCATCATGGAGATTTAATTGATGCCCATTACAACCTTGAATTCACCTACAAAAACATTCTCAAATACACCGTTGAAGGAATCTCAGATCCTGAAAGACAAAAAGTATATAACCACTTAATTAAAGATGTATACTCCCTTGCAGATAAAATATACATGACACTTCTTACACAACATTCTAGCGACCAATGCTACCAACTAAGAAGAGAATTCAGCAAAAGTACATTTGAGAAAATCCATAACGATTACTTTAAAACCTTAGATAAAGCAGAACTTAAAAGAGATGCCAACATTAGCCAACAAGCAGATAGTCAACTTCAACAACAAAGTGAAACCATCTTCAACTGGCTATGGAGTTCTTCTATCGTAAGCTCAGCAGAAAAGGAATTAATCAAAGGCATCTTCTTTAACCGCCAGGTATATTGGTACAACAAAGCACTGTTTGTTTCAGCGATAACTCTCTCTTTACTACGATCTTTCTCAAGCGAATACATTTCTCTTTTATTAGATCTGGTAAAACATCCGGATGATCAAATTAGCGCCAGAGCACTTACAGGATTACTTTTAGCTCTTTACAAATACGACTCTCGCTTACCTCTTTACCCGGATCTATATACTCGCCTTTTCATGCTGGCTGAAGAAAAAGGCATGAATACACTTATTCAATCAGTAACCATACAACTGATTAGAACCCGCGAGACAGAAGAAATCGCACAAAAACTTCACGATGAAATTATTCCTGAAGTTGCCAAAATGCAACCCAAAATCACTGAAAAATTAGATTTAGAAAATCTACTGAACGATAACATGATGGATGATAAAAATCCGGAATGGAAAGACTTCTTTGAAGATTCTCCCAACCTCATCAATAAACTGGAAGAATTAACCCAATGGCAATTAGAAGGTTCGGATGTGTTTTTAGCCACTTTTAAACTGCTAAAACATTTCTCATTTTTCAATAACATACCCAATTGGATGGTACCTTTCTTCCCAACACATCCTGAGGTTGAAAGTGCTCTTATGAACGAACGCGACACTTTCAAAAATAGCGATCTGCTCAATAAATTAGCTGAATCGAGATTCCTATGCAACTCTGATAAATACTCTTTAATCCTTAGCATTCCACACATGCCGGATATGCAAAAAGATTTAATGGGTAACATGTTTGCTGCTGAAATTAATCAAATGGCCGAAATTGAAAAAGACGAAGCCAACCTCCAAGCCCACAAAAGCAAATTAGTTATCTCTAACCAGTTTATTCAGGACTTATACCGCCTGCTCAAGCTTCATCCTCAAAAAAATCAACTAAACGATATTTTTGGCCAAAGAATGGATTTCCACAACAAATGGTTCTTTAGTCAATCAATGGCCGAATCAGATACCTTTAGAGAAATCGGTGAATTCTTCTTCAAAAAGAACTATTTCGAAGATGCCTTAGAAATATTTATCAAGATTCTAAAAAAAGATGCAGGCGCAAAAGACATCATTCAAAAAACAGCCTACTGCTATCAAAAACTTCAAAAATACGATGAAGCTCTAAAGCATTACTTAAAAGCCGATTTAATGGAATCAGGCAATTGGTTAAAAAAGAAAATCGCTCTTTGTTACAGACATTCTAACAAAACAGAGAAGGCACTGGAATATTACAAAGAAGCGGAAAAAATTGCACCTAATAATCTTCATACCCAAGCCTCTATTGGAGCTTGTTATTTAGAGTTAGGAAACTACGAAGAAGCCTTAAAATATTATTTCAAAGTAGAATATCTGGATCAAGGCAATCCCAAAGCCGGCCGACCAATTGCTTGGTGTTCCTTTGTCCTAGGAAAATTTGACCAGGCTGAAAAATATTACCACAAACTCCTATTAGCCACCGAAAGCAAACATGATTTGCTCAACCTTGGCCATGTATTATGGTGTAAAAAACAACGCAAAGAAGCATTAGCGTATTATCAAAAAAGCATCAGATGCAAAGACAATTCCCCGGAAGAGTTTTTTGAATCATTTAGCACCGACTCAAAACATTTACTTAATCACGGTGTAGATCAAGCTGACATTCCAATTATGCTAGATCAAATTAGGTATTCGCTAGAAGAATAAATACACAAGCAAAACAATTTGGTTAATCAAAGAACCATTACGCGTTGTGCTTTTTTTTAGGGCATGATTATCAAGTTAATTTGCACAATATTACATTAATACAATCATCTAATTTTGAATGGCAAAGAAGAAAATAACCTGGGAGCTCTACAGTTACGGCATTTATTCCAATTGGGACAAATCTTCAAAAGCCCTTCCCAAACTATTAAAAATTACAGATCAAATTCCCATTACTCACGACGTTGAGTTTGGCTTAGTAATAAAGATAAAAGGGGCTAAAGGAAACGAAATCAACTTTAGAGTTGATCACCCCAAATTTAAAACCATCGATGGCAAACCTGCTCCTCCCTTTAAAGGGGAATACTTTGTAAACTCTAACGACTATGAATTCTTCTTAGGCGATACCGTATGGGAGCCCATCGAAGATAAAGCAGGACGCTGGCACTTTACCGTTTGGATGAATGATGAAAAGTTAGTTGAAAAAACATTATATCTTTTTAATAAAGACCAAGGATCAAACTGAAAAACTGAGGAGCGATTAAAAAAATAAGGTGGATACTTTACTACAACTAACGCTTTAGCAAAGCCGCAACAACCTTACTGAGAGCAGCAGTATAATATTATCAATACGAAGTAAATAGCACACTAGGTGCGTCGTCTTTAGTTTAAATCTGAAATACATATACTTATCTGCCGCCCCTATAAATTTATTTATATTAAGCCGAAGGCATCTTAATAGGATTTGAATCAAATTCAAAACACACCTTACTACCTTATGACTCTCGGATTAAACATAAGTCCTCCCCCCAAAATATTACTCCAGAAATTTTCAATCTTCACTGAAAACATAACATCAAAAAAAGAGGCTGATTCCTAAAAATCAACCTCTATCAATATTTTAAATGCTTTTCAAAGCAAGCAATACTTATCACCTAAAAGACTTTAGCTAGTAGCTCGCAGCTAAAAGCCAGTGACTTCATTACACATTAAACCTAAAGTGCATAATATCACCATCGTTCACTACATACTCTTTGCCTTCCACACTCATCTTACCTGCTTCTTTACACGCCAATTCCGAACCTAACTCAATAAAGTCGGCATACTTTATAACTTCTGCACGAATAAACCCTTTTTCGAAATCGGTGTGTATTACACCTGCTGCTTGTGGCGCAACATAACCTTCGTAATAAGTCCAGGCACGCACTTCCTTAACACCAACCGTAAAGTAGGTCTGAAGTTTTAATAAACGATAAGCCGATTTAATCAACTTCACCACACCGGACTCCACCAAGCCCATATCTTCCAGGAACTCCTGACGTTCTTCGAAAGTCTCCAATTCAGCAATTTCAGATTCTGTTTTTGCAGCAATAATCAACACTTCCGCATTCTCATCCTTCACTGCTTCTTTAACAGCATCAACATGATTATTCCCATTTACAACAGATTCCTCATCAACATTACAAACATACATAACGGGCTTATCGGTAAGCAAGTATAAATCTTTTACTGTTTGCGCTTCAAGATCCGTTAACTCAACCGTTCTGGCAGATTTACCATTCTCTAAAGCTTCTTTATACTTATACAAAACTTCAATGTGACGTTTAGCTGCAGGGTCTTTTGAAGCCTTGGCAGCCTTTTCACTTTTCTGAATACGAGCATCAATAGTCTCCAAGTCCTTAAACTGAAGCTCCAGATCAATAATTTCCTTATCTCTTACAGGATCAACATGGCCATCCACATGCGTTACATTCTCATCTTCAAAACAACGAAGCACATGAATAATTGCATCTGTCTCACGAATATTAGCCAGGAATTTATTTCCCAAACCTTCACCTTTACTAGCACCTTTGACAAGACCGGCAATATCAACAATCTCTACGGTTGTTGGCACTACTCGCTGAGGTTTTACCAACTCTTCAAGCTTCACCAAACGGTCATCCGGAACGGTAATCACACCAACATTTGGTTCGATCGTACAAAACGGAAAGTTAGCAGATTGAGCCTTCGCATTTGACAAGCAATTAAATAACGTTGACTTTCCTACGTTAGGCAATCCAACAATTCCACACTGTAATCCCATAAATATATTATTATTAAGCAATCCAAAAATCAGCTGCAAAAGTACATCATTTTTTCCACACTGAAAAAACAACCAATCATGACAAAGACATTACTACTAAACAACACCATTAAATTTACTCCGAAGAGTTACTTTACACCTTACCTCATCTGCACATCAACACATTTGCTCATTGACACATTTACACATCAATGGCTAAAATCAATTTCTCTTTTATTTAAACCTTTTTACCTTAAGTGAGTCTAACTTTTCGAAATACCGAATTATGCACAAAGAAAAAGACGCAGAAATACTCTACAAGATCAAAGAACCTTCGCTTAAAGAAGAAGGGTTCAGACTCTTAATGAGCATTTATAAAAAGCCATTGTATTGGCACGTTCGAAAAATGGTAATGAATCATGAAGATACAAACGACATTCTTCAAAACAGCTTTTTAAAGATTTGGAAAAACATCGAACATTTCCGGGAAGATGCGGCGCTATACACTTGGCTATATCGGATCACAACGAATGAAACACTCTCATTTCTAAAATCGAAATCCTTAAAATACACTCGGATGCTAACTGACAATAGCCAAACGTTTGAAGAAGTCTTAAAAGCAGATCCTTATTTTGACGGATCCGACATTGAAATTAAACTAAGAAAAGCCGTCCTCAATTTGCCCGATAAACAACGACTGATTTTTAACATGAAATATTTCGATGAACTAAAATTCAAAGAAATATCTGAAATACTTAACACTTCAGTAGGTAGCCTAAAGGCATCATACCACATAGCAGTCAAGAAAATAGAATCAGAAATGAAAGAAAATCTTTAAATCATCTTAACTCACATTAAACCTTCTTCATTTTCCACAATCTAATTAAATAGTTATGACAAAAATCAAAAACATATCATCCAATTACAAGGACAACAACCCGCTAAAAGCTCCGGATGGTTACTTTGAGGCTTTTGAAGATCACATGATGAACTTCATCCATACACAAGAACAAAGCTCTACCCAAAAAATCATTAATTTAATCAAACCCTGGTTAACCTTGGCAGCCATTTTCATTGCCATAACTCTTACGTTTCAGTTTATTAAAAAGGATGAAAACAGCTACGAATATCCCAATAACATAGACCAGCTTTATTCAGATTTAGAATACGAATTATCCGAGGATGACATCATCGAATTTATTATTGAAGAAAATCTCAATCTCGAAGAGAGCGAACTTGAATTATCTGACTTTTCAGATGAAGAAATAGATGAATTAATAATGTTTTAAAATTTGAAACGATGAAAACACTAGCGTATGCATTAATGCTTGCTTTAATTTCCTTTAGTGCATCAGCCCAGAGAGGTGATTGCGAGCAACGAATGAAAAAAGTAAAAGCCGAAAAAGCGGCTTACATTTCTCAAAGAATCAACTTTTCTGAAGAAGAAGCCCAAAAGTTTTGGCCGGTATATAATGAATACAATGCGGAGAAAGAAACTGCTCAGGATGAAATCAGATCTAAAATGCAAAAACTTCGCAATTCTCAGGACTTATCTGACAATGATAAGATTAAGTTATTGGATGAAGTTGTTGCACTCAGAGACAAACGATCTGACATCAATGTAAAATATCATGAAAAGTTCAAAAAAATCATGACAGCAGATCAACTTGTTGAATTCTATGGAGCAGAAAGGCACTTTAAAAAACATTTACTTTACGGCATCAACAAAGGCCAACAAGGCCCCGGTGCAAATAAACCATGTTGCCCCAAAGCATCGCAAAACTAATTGATTGTACCTTTAGAATAAAAAAGCAGGAATTCATTAATGAGTCCCTGCTTTTTTTTGCTATTTAATTGCCACATTTTTAGCCTTCAAGTGCTAAACAATGTTTTAGTTTTCAAATTTGCACATCAGCACATCAATTCATTAACCCACCACTTGCTTGAATTTCCTTCACCAGCTCTTCTAAAGTCACCATAGATTGCTCACCCGATTCCATATTCTTTAATGTAAAAACACCATCTTTTCGCTCCTGCTCTCCACATAAAACCACAAAAGGAATTTGCTTCTTATTCGCATAAGTCATTTGTTTTTTCATCTTTCCATTATCTGGATAAACTTCAGCATTAATCCCTGCAGCACGCACATTTTTTAAAGCATGAATGGCATACAACTCATCTTCATCCCCAAAATTAACAAATAACACCTGTGTGCGTACACCATCTTTCTTTGGGAACGAATCCAATTGGTTCATCACATCATAAATACGATCTGCACCAAACGAAATTCCAACACCAGAAACATCTTTTAAACCAAATATTCCGGTTAAGTCATCATAACGGCCTCCTCCGGTTATACTACCAATGGCAACATCTTTGGCTTTTACTTCAAAAATAGCACCTGTATAATAATTCAACCCACGAGCTAAAGTTAAATCCAACTCTACTTCCAGTTCTAACTTTAAATGATCCAGGTACGTAAATACCGTTTCCAGCTCTTCAATTCCCTTTAAACCAACCTCTGAGCTCGATAAAACTTCTTTTAACTGCGCTAGCTTCTCTTGCGTTGTACCACTTAATTGAATAATAGGTTGAATGGTTTCAATAGCTGTGCTAGACAAACCTTTAGAAGCCAATTCCTCATTTACTTTTTCCAAACCAATCTTATCCAGTTTATCTATTGCAACTGTAATATCTACAATCTTATCAGCAGCCCCAATAACTTCCGCAATTCCGGTTAATATCTTACGGTTATTAAGTTTTAATACAACATTAATATTGAGCAAACGATATACTTCGTCCACAACTTGTATAAGCTCAACCTCATTCAACAACGAATTACTGCCAACAACATCAACATCACACTGAAAAAATTCACGATAACGTCCCTTTTGTGGACGGTCTGCACGCCATACCGGCTGAATTTGATAACGTTTAAAAGGGAAAGTAATTTCACTTTGGTGCTGAACAACGTAACGTGCAAAAGGCACAGTTAAATCGTAACGCAGTCCTTTTTCACTTATTTGGTTAATCAGTTTATTAGATTCTTTTTCAGCTAAAAGTTGATCATTAGCTTTTGATAAGTAATCACCTGAGTTAAGAATTTTGAATAATAATTTATCACCTTCTTCTCCATATTTCCCCATCAATGTTGATAAATTCTCCATTGCGGGAGTTTCAATAGGCATGTATCCATATTTTTGAAACACACTTTTTACTGTATCAAATATATAATTACGCTTCACCATTTCAACCGGTGAAAAGTCTCGTGTCCCTTTTGGAATGCCGGGTTTCTGTGCCATATTGTTTATTATTCTAAATGCTCTGTTCAAAATTCAGGCGCAAAGTTAATGCTATTCCTCCATTACATAAAACAATCATGTGACTAAATTAATCAACCAACTGCCCAATAATTTTATTTATAAACTCCTTTGCTAACTCAGACTCATCCTCTGAAGGTGCCCAGGGGGCAAAGTTCTTATCATCGCTCACATCATAAGGACCATCTTTCAATTCATAAACAATAGAATCGGCTTCCAAAGCATAAATGGCATGATAAATACATGGTGCTAACTCCACGCCATACTCACCTTTTTCAACATCGAGCAAGCAATGGCGCATAATTTCACCAGCATCAGTAAACTCTACAACCAAAATCTTCCCTTTAAGCAAAATAAAAACTTCTCGCTTATCCGGATTCTCGTGTTTGTGTGGATGTACATAACTTCCTTTTTGGAGCACATTTAACATCCTCTGCATGGTATCTGCAGCTTCAGTGTGAAAATTATAATTTTTCCTTTTCCTTGGTGATATTTTAGACTCTTGAATTACACGACTAAAGAGCTCTTCGTTTATTCGTATCATTGTGATTCTTATTAAGATTACTTATTAATACTTTTTATTTATCTTTGACGAAGATAGAAAACTATTAAAGACCAAACTTATAACAAACACCCGGAACAAATGCCTCTAAACCTTTTTTGATAGAAAGTCTTTACAGTTTCTAATATATTTTTAACATTTGTCAACATTTTACAATGATCTATCAATAATTTTGATACTCTCTGTTATAAATACGTACAAATTCAAAAATAGTGTAACAAAAGAATGGAAAAGAGCATTTTAATAGTAGACGACATGGTAGCGGTAGTAATGTTATTAGAAGAACTTCTAAAACAGAACTTTCCTGAATGCCGTTTTGTTACAGCTGGGGATGGAGCCGAGGCCTGCAAAAAGGCCGTAAGAGAAAAGCCGGATCTCATCTTAATGGATTGGGAAATGCCTAACATGGATGGAGAAACAGCTTTAAAAAAATTAAAGCAACACCAACAAACCAGCAACATACCGGTAATCATTTTATCTGCCACTACAGATGACAAGCGCTTACGAAATGCACTAGATTTAGGAGCTATTGATTTTATTAACAAGCCAATTAATGAAACTGAACTAATTGCCAGAGTTAAATCTGCAATGATTTTGTCAGATACATTATCTAAACTTTCAAAAGAAAGAGACTTATTGGAAAATGCAAATGCTCAAAACGAAGCTATTCTTAAAGCTATCCTTCCAAAGCAAATCCTGGAAAAAATTGTAAAATTTGGATCAATTCCTCCAAAAAACTACAAAAACTGCGCAGTAATATTTATTGATTTAGTTGATTTCACAGCAAAATCAAGTCACATGTCTCCTGCTCGATTACTACGTGAACTCCATGACCTGTTTACGAATTTTGACATCATCATGAGAAAGTACCAGTGCACACGCATTAAAACAATTGGAGATGCTTATCTTTCAGTATGTGGCCTCTTTAACGACAACCTTGATGTCGGTCAAAATGTGATCAATGCAGCAGTAAACATTCGGGACTATGTCGCTAAAAGAAACATTGGCAATTCAATAAAATGGGAGTTGAGAACAGGGGTTTATTATGGGGATGTAATTGGTAGTGCTGTTAGCACAACAAATCTTGCTTTTGATATTTTTGGAGAAACCGTAAACATGGCTTCTCGTCTTGAACACAGTTGTGAGCCAATGCAGATAAATGTTTCTGAAGATATATATCACCACCTCAAAGATAAATATAAATTTGTAGCTCGCTCACCAAGAATGGTAAAAGGGAAAGGAATAACTCCAATGTATTACCTACACAAACCATTAAAAAAAAATAGCAATAAAGCATTAGAAATGAGTAATGCTTTTAGCAGCACTACTCTTCCTAACTAACTTTTTTTATTTAACAAGCTTTTTATAACGTAGTCGGTGAGGGGTTGCATCCCCTAAACGACGCTTTTTATTTTCTTCATACTCCGAATAGGATCCTTCAAAATAATAAACTTTGGATTCTCCCTCGAACGCCAAAATATGCGTTGCAACACGATCTAAAAACCATCTGTCGTGTGAAATAACTACAGCACAACCGGCAAAATCTTCCAAACCTTCTTCAAGAGCTCGAAGCGTATTCACATCAATATCATTAGTTGGCTCATCTAAAAGAAGAACATTTCCTTCTTCCTTTAAAGCCATTGCTAAATGTAAACGATTTCGCTCACCTCCTGATAACATAGAACACTTCTTTTGCTGATCAGCACCTGCAAAATTAAATCGAGACAGATAAGCTCTGCAATTCACATCTCTCCCTCCTAACTTGATTGTCTCTACTCCTTTCGAAACCACATTATATACAGTTTCTTCAGGTATAATATCATCATGAGACTGATCTACGTATGCTACCTTTACAGTTTCTCCAACACTAAAGGTTCCGGCATCTGCTTCTTCTAAGCCCATTATCAAACGGAACAATGTCGTTTTACCGGCACCATTAGGACCAATAACCCCCACAATTCCATTCTTCGGTAAAACAAAATCAAGGTCTTCATATAACAACCTATCTCCATAACCTTTTGAAACACCGTGAGCTTCAATCACTTTATCTCCCAATCTTGGACCATTCGGAATAAAGATTTCCAATTTCTCCTCCTTCTCCTTAACATCTTCCTTTAGCAAATTTTCATAAGCACCAAGCCTGGCCTTTGACTTTGCCTGACGAGCCTTAGGTGCCATCCGAACCCACTCTAACTCACGCTCTAAAGTTTTTCGACGCTTACTGGCTTGCTTTTCTTCCTTAGCCATTCTTTTGGTTTTCTGATCTAACCAAGACGAATAATTCCCTTCCCAAGGAATCCCCTCACCTCTGTCAAGCTCAAGAATCCATCCTGCTACATTATCCAAAAAGTAACGATCGTGAGTAATAGCAATAACGGTTCCCTTGTACTGTTGCAAATGCTGCTCTAACCAATGAACAGACTCTGCATCAAGGTGGTTTGTAGGCTCATCCAGCAATAGAATATCCGGCTCTTGCAACAACAAACGGCATAATGCTACTCGCCTTCTTTCACCACCTGATAACACACCAATTTTCTGATTCTCATCAGGACATCTAAGAGCATCCATCGCACGCTCCAATTTCGAATCTAAATTCCAGGCATCAAAATGATCAATTCGCTCAGAAAGCCTAGCCTGTTCATCCATTAAAGCTTGCATTTTATCAGGATCCTCAAGCACTTCCGGATCGCCAAAACGCTCATTAACTGCCTCATAAGCTTTTAAAACATCAACCACTTCCTGCACACCTTCTTCAACGACTTCTCGTACTGTCTTAGCGTTATCAAGATTTGGTTCTTGTTCTAAATAACCTACTGAATATCCTTGAGAAAAAACAACCTCTCCTTCATAGTTTTTCTCAAGACCCGCAATAATTTTTAATAACGTAGATTTACCGGAGCCATTTAATCCAATGATTCCAATTTTTGCCCCATAAAAAAAGGACAGGTAAATATTATTTAAAACTTTTTTTTGTGGAGGGTAAGTTTTACTAACCCCCACCATGCTAAAAATAATTTTCTTATCGTCTGACATATTTTAATTAATAATGTAATAATACTATCTGGATCCCATCTGCTTTACATCCCTAACCAAAAGAGCATCTGGGTTATTCTTGTTAATCATGTGATAATCAAAATAATAAAACCGAGAATCCGCAGCACCAATTAGAATCTTATAACAGCGGGCTTTATATTTGGTCCCTTCCGGTCCAACTTTATGCAAAAATACAACATTATCATTTTTAGATTCAATTTCTTTCATCACTTCATCCTGAGTAACAATTTTTACATCATAAGGGTAAATCTTTTGAATCTTTGCTAATGTATTTATTTCAGGATCAAGCTCTTCTTTAACTAATAATAAAGTTTTGTTTTTTAAACTCTTTGTATTCTTATTATAATACTTAAACGGATTACGCTGAATCAATTCCGGATTTGAATGCATCAAATTCACATGATCTTGAATAAATCGAATAAAAGCTTCCATTTTATAAGCATAACTATCATCTTCAACCCTTAAATACGATAAAGGTATAGAACATAAATCAGGCAAATCTGTAACATGACTCCCTGACTCACCTAAAAGCAAGCTTAAAAAATTATAACGCGCCTTTGTTTTATCTACATCAAAAGTGACTATTGTTGTGACTAAAAAAGAATATGAGGGATCATTTCTCTTTAATTCAAACTCGGCTTCATCAACAAACTCATATTCAGTAACGGTCCAAACCTTTTTCATAAGCTCTTTAATCTTAAAGTTAAAATCACTCATCGGATTTGGATCCATCACTACTAAAGTTCTGGTTCTAAAAAAAGCCTCATACTCTGCTTTGGTAGGCAAATGTTCATTCGCAAATAAACTGGTTACTAAAACTAAACCTGCAAAAAATAGCAATGTTTTTTTCATAATTTATCGTTTTAATTTGAAAGTCAAATATCACAAAACCAAACCTTGGTTTCTTAATTTGGAGTTACATAAAAATAAAGCATTCTCAATTAAAAACTAACACATCTCTAAAAAGCTTTAATATTTATTTTTCACCACCTGATCAAGTCAATTATAGCGCCCAAAACCTTAGCCTGGAAAAATATTTTTTTGAAATTATATCTCATCAATTAACACTGTCGGTTTCTTAATTATTTTTTGTTATCTTGAAGTTTGTTTTAAGCTCATAAAATCATGAATATTCTAAATAAATTCCTATCCCTATTTATTTTTGAACAAGAAGAAAAGGTAGAAATTGAGGTCCAAAATAAAGGACTCATCTCCAATCTATACAATTTCTTTATGTTTTTAATTGTATTCATCGAAGGAATTTATTCTCTTATGATTGAAAAGACACTTTATGCAGTACCATTACTTGCATTTAGTGTAGCCTTTGCTTTTCATTTTCTTTATTTAGGTCGAAAATACCAACTAATTAAAGTACGAAATTCATTTTTAATCCTTTCTCTTATAGCTTTCACATATTTCATCATTTTTGGAGGCAATACGAAACTAAATATCATTTGGGTCGCCCTTTTCCCCTCCTATTTATTCTTCATCAACGGAAAGACGATTGGCACTAGAATTTCACTTGGATTTTTATTTTTTATGATCGCGGCATTATTCTTATTGTTACCTTTTATTCCTAATGCTGCCGCGTATTCAATAGAACAAAAAATTCTATTTACCGGCTTTTACTTAATCATGTTTTTAATCACGTATGCACAAGATCATGTCTCATCTGAAATCATTTTGTACAAAGAACGAAACATGCTTGATTCAAAAAACATTAGTAAAACTCAAGAGGAACTCATTTCGAGACTATCTCACCAAATCAGGACCCCTTTAAGTAACATTACGGGAATGATTGACATCCTTGAGAAAACAACTCTTTCGGAAGACCAAAAAGACTACATTAATACAATACACGCCTCTTCAAACAATTTAGTAAACGTTGTAAATTCTTTAGTTGCAGCCTCCAAATCGAATTTCAATCAGATCCCTGATGAAGAAATTAGCTTTAACCTTTATGCTACAATAAACAACACTCTAAAGCTTTTCCAAGACAATCAGGAAAAGAAAAAATTTAACATTAGCCTTTCTGCAGACATCCCAACAAACCTTATTGGAAACAGTATAAAAACAAAGCAGATATTCCTTAACCTTTTAAATAGCATTTTAAAACACAATAAAAACGAAATAAAAAGCATCACAATAGAAGTCAGTCGCCTTGAAGCAATGCCTGGAGATGTCATTCTTAAATTCAAGTTAATAAGCAATACAGATCTACAAATTCAAAAAGAAGATCTTGAACGCTACGAAGCTTCTCCTTCTTCAGACATCATTCATCTTAACACATCTAAATACGTTAGCTTACTTGAATTAGGGATTACTCAAAAAATTATTGAGATGGATGGCAATACAATCAACATCTCCTCAGAACCACATAGTACAACCATAGAATTTACAAGTAGCTATAAAGAGAGCATCAAAAGTAGATCTGTTTCAAACATTGAAATCAATGGAAACGAGGCTCAAAGCTTTGTTAAGTCTCCGGTTGCTTTAAATCATGCAAACATACTGTTAGTTGAAGATAATTTTAGCAACCAACAAATTATCATCCTCTACATTAAAAACGAAGTATTTAAAATAGATGTAGCGTTTAACGGAAAAGAGGCCTTAGACAAGTTTGGAAAAGCAAAATATGACCTCATTTTAATGGATGTACAAATGCCGATAATGGACGGATTTAAGGCAACTCAAAAAATTAGGGAATTGGAAAAAAGCACAGGTACCCATACTCCAATTATTGCCGTTACAGCAAATGCTTTTCCAGAGGACAAAGAAAGATGCTTAGCTTCCGGAATGGACGATTACATTAGCAAACCATTCCAACCCGAAGATTTACTCGGGAAAATAAAAGAACACCTTAGTTAACATTACATAAAACAAGGCTAAAATCAACAGGTTTTAGCCTTATTTTTTTATTAAATCTTCAAATTAATCCTTATCAATTACTTAATGCGAAAAAGACTTCTCGAAACTACATCCTCATTACATTTGCGTTAGGAAATCCCCCTAGACAAATTATCAATCTTTAACAATGTAGTAAAATGAGAAAATCGACTTTAAGTAACCGCTTTAAGCTATTAACCTACCTGTTAATTCTCTGCTTTATTTCAATAGGAGTCTATACCTATATTGCGCTCCAAAACCTTAACTACTACAATGCCATTGAAAACAGTATTTTTGGCTTAGAATCGAAAATTCAAACCCTACGTAAAAACGAAAAAGACTTTCTATCCCGCGAAAATAAAAACCCCCTCTTTTTTACCACCGGGAAAAGTCAATACGTAGATAATTTTGAGGATAATGTATCAGATGCTTTAACCATTTGTGATGATTTGATGAACTCGTCTCTCTTTAAAGACACAGATACTAAACAAATGGTTGGTTCGGCTTCTTTATATCTTAAACAATACCACCACACCTTTGGCAACATTGTTCATGCCATGTATGAGAAAGGCTACAAAAACTTTGGATTAATAGGTGAAATGCGTAATGCAATCCATGAGATAGAACAGAAACTGAAAAACAAGAATGACGACCACCTAATGGTTTACCTCTTAACAAGCAGAAGACACGAAAAAGATTTCCTTATTCGATTAGACCTAAACTACAAGGCCAAATTCAGAGCGCACAATAAGGAATTTAGAATGGCCGTTCAACGATCTAACCATTCGAATCTTGAAAAAAAAGAAATCTTACAATTATTAGATAACTATGAAAAAACGTTCCTATTAGTAGTTAACAAATACTCTCAAATAGGGATCAATGAAAATACCGGCTTAATAGGCTCTTTAGCGAGCGACATTAACTCGGTTGAACCCATAATCGAAAAAGCCAAAAAAAAGGCTCTATTGCAACTCGCAAAAGAATCTTCTGCAACCATGAAAATGATTCTTTTCTTCATCGGCTGCGGTGCTGCCACTATGCTAATTCTTAGCACATTTATTCTAAAAGGCGTAAAAAAATCACTTGGAGCAGAACCCTATATTGTAGCTCAAATTGCAAAAGAAGTAGCTGAAGGAAACTTAAAACTGGATCCCAAAATTAGAAAGAACCCCAAAGGCGTATTAAAATCAATCGTTACAATGGTAGATCAACTGGAAAAAATTTTAACTAAAATTCTATTGGTATCCGAACAACTTAACAAAGCCAGTAAAACATTAAATCAATCGTCAACAAAAATTTCAAATGGGGTCCACAATCAGGCAAGTGCTTTCCAAGAGATTTCTGCTACTATGCAAGAAATGAGTGCCAACATCAAACAAAACTCTGATAACGCCATTTTATCCAATAAAAGTACAAAGGAAGCCATTTCAGAAATTGATGGAGTAAAACATCATGCCCAAGAAGCTACTCAAGCTGTGAAAAATATTTCAGAGAAAATTAACATTATTAGAGAAATATCTCTGCAAACAAATATTCTGGCATTAAATGCAACCATTGAAGCTGCAAAAGCAGGCATTCACGGAAAAGGTTTTGCCGTAGTAGCAAAAGAAGTAAAAAAACTTGCAAACATAAGTCAAATGGCGGCAGACCAGATTACGGAAATGGCGGAAACCAATATCATATTATCAAACAAAACCAATCTAAAACTTCAAGCTATCATTCCAGATATTAAACGAAATGCCCAATTTCTGGAGGAAGTTACTTTGGCAAGTATTGAACAAAGCCAAGGTTCGCAAAAAGTATTTGATGCAATGCAGGAATTAAATTACGTGGTTCAGGAAAGTTCAAACGCATCAGAAATGATGGTTTTTAGCGTAAGTAATCTTTCGGAACAAGCAAATGAATTAATTGAAATGATCAACCATTTTAAACTTAGTAAAAGCTAATATACCAATTGTACGCCCAGCGTTGAAAAAAAAAAAAAAAAAATAGAGAGGGATTATAAAAAAAGCCCCAACCTTGTCTCATAATTTTATACCTACCAAACAAATATCATCTATTTGTTCATATTCGCTCCCCATCCATTCTTCCATTTTTTGATGCAAAATCGTCTTTTGATCATCAATAGGTAACTTATGAATATTAAGTAATAAATGCCTAAATCTTCTATACTTAAATTTCTTTCCTTCAGCTCCGCCAAATTGATCAGCATAACCATCCGTAAATAAATAAACAATGTCGCCTGACTGATAGGGAATAATTTGCTTAGAAAACTGCTCAGATTCTGACAATTCACTTTGATATCCAATAGGACGACGATTTCCTTTAACTGTCAAAATCTCATTATCCCGCATGATATACAAAGGATTATTTGCCCCAGCAAATTCAATAACCTGTTCTTTCTTATCTATTAAAATAAGAGCCATATCCATGCCATCATTAACATTTTCAGTTTTTGAAACAGAACCATGTACCTTCTTATTAAAAGTATTTACCACTCCTTCATTTAAAATACTTAGTATTCTATCCGGCGATTTCTCGCCCTGTACTTCTACAATGTTACGAAGCAAATCAAACCCAATAATTGACATGAATGCTCCAGGGACCCCATGCCCGGTGCAATCAACTACACTAACAAATACCTTATCTCCTTCATCATATACCCAATAAAAATCCCCACTAACAATATCTTTAGGTCTAAAATAAACAAAAGAATCAGGCAAAATTTCACGTATCATTTCTTCTGAAGGAATCATTGCTTCCTGAATACGTTTTGCATAACTAATACTATCTGTTAAGCTTTTATTGAATTTAGACAATGCTTCCTTTTGAGCTTCAATCTTTTTCTTATCATGGCTTTTCTCATTCAGTTCTTTATAAGCTTTTCGATAGTGGCGAATGCGATAATTCACTAAAACCTGAATCAAGAAAACACCAAAGATAAAATAAAAAACATAGGCATAATTTGACATATACAAAGGAGGTTCAACAGTTATTTTCAACTCCGTTGGGATATTATTCCAAACAAAATCACTGTTAGCTCCATTTACTTTTAACACATAATTACCAGCCGGTAAGTTAGATATATTAACGAAGTTCTGATTTGAAATTTCTCTTGGTTCTTCATCATAGCCTTCTAAAAATACCTGAAAAGAATTATAAAGGGGTTGTGTAAATTCCATTCCGGCAAATTCAATTCGTATCATTGAATTTGAACGATAACGAACAGTCACCTCTTTTATATCATTCTCATAACGTTCTACAATCTTCCCTTTTGAATAGACTGTAATGTCTGTTACAAGCACTTTAGGTTTTACTAAATTATAAGCTATTGAATCCGACTTAATAATCGTTAAGCCTTTATCGCCCCCAAAAAACAATTCGGTATCATTATACTTAAAAGATGAGCCTATATTAAAATTATAATCAGGAATGCCATCTTTTTTATTAAAATGCATTACAGTTTCACCAGGAATAAAAGCTAAAATTCCTTTTCCGGTACTTATCCATACTTTGTTAAATGAATCCACCTCAATAGCGTAAACCTTACCATCAATTAAATCCTGATTCCCCAACCAAAATCCTGATTTTCGAATTGTTTTATCATAATAGGATAAACCCGATTGTGTACCAATAATAATTTTCTTATCTAAATCTTCTGCAAACGATAAAATAATATTATAACTAATCTGCATTTCAGAATTGGGTTCATTTCGCAGCTTTAAAAACATTTCATCAGAAGCTGAATAAACATTAATTCCATCATTCGTTCCAATCCATATCCAACCATCTGAATCTTCAAACAAAACATTTACTTCATCATGACATAGACTAGTACTCCTATCATCATCTGCGAAAAAACTATCTATCCATGTTCCATTATAACGATAAAGTCCAAATTGCGTTCCAAACCAAATATTCCCTAACTGATCCTGAATAATAGACTTAACTTTATTAGTTTGTAAAAGTGTTTTAAACTCTTCTCTATAAGAATAATTAAACTCAACTATTGAGCTAGAACCTTTTTCTAAAACATAAATACCTTTGTCTGTCCCAAACCAAAAATTCCCATTATGATCTTCTAACTGCGAAAAAACAGGAGGATTAACATCTCCATCACTAGCTTTAATCGAATATTTTTTTATTTTCTTTTTGCCTCTATCAATCTGATAAACTCCATCATTAGAAGTCCCCAACCAAACTTTATTATGCCGATCTACCAAGACGGATTCAAAATCATAAGATCCGATAGAATAGGAATCATTTTCATAAACTGAAATAGAATGAAACTTTGTTGGCTTTTGATTGAACTTTATCAGTCCATTTTTTAATGTTCCAATCCAAACAATACCACTGCGATCAACAAAAATTGAACTTACTTCAAAATCAAAGCCGGTATCAGATGCTTTCAATAGTGGTTGCGCAACTTTATAGGGAGCTGAACTTAGAAAAAGACCTTTTTCGGTACCGATAAATAAATGCTCCCCATCTTTATACAAACATTTAATTCCTGCGTTACTAATGGTTGAATTTAGTAGTGATAATTTTTCGGAATTTATATCAAAGTACCACAAACCTTCACGCGAACCAATAACTAAATTGTGACTATCCACAGGAACTAAACCTGCAATTTCCATATCCGACAAATTAATCGGGTCTACAATTCGTTGAACTGAAAATACAGAATCATTTAAAAGATGTAATCCATCTTTGGAACCAAACCAAACACCAAAACAATTTTCTACAATCGGATAATTATGAAACCGTTCCGCCTTGAAGAAAGTTGAATAATGTCCAATGACTTTTACTGCGGAATGATTATAATGAACTTTTGCAATAAAGTTTTTCATTTTTACCCAAGCAAATAATGAGTCTGCTTTAAGGCCATAAATACCTTTCTCTGGCAAAGGGTTAGTTTCTCCACCTATTTTAGAAAGATGCTCAAATAACCCTGTATTTTTATTCCAAATAGATATTCCACTATTTTTTGTCCCCACCCAAATATTACCATTTGGAACTTCTTCGATAGACTGAATAAAATTTCCTGAAATAGAAGTTGAATCCATTGGATGATGACGAAAAACCTTAAAACCATATCCATCATACCGGTTTAACCCATCCGATGTGCCGATCCATAAATAACCTCGACTATCCTGATAAATGGAAGTTACTTGACTACTCGACAAGCCTTCAGCAGTAGAAAAATGCTCAAATCTCTTACTAAAACATTGAGAATAAGCTGTATTAAAATTAAGCACAACAAAGATTAATAGAGCGAAATTAATCCTCCATTTCCCAAAGTCGCATAATCGTTGCTGTACAAGTCGCCACATGAGGTTAAAAATAGTAAAAAAACAATCGAACAGCTAAATTAACCTCACAATAATTATCACATCATTACATGTGTTAGCCTTAATGAATACCGTTTGATGAATAAACATAAAAATCATCCTTTAGCCTTATCCATAAACCAATCAAGCGTTTGCGATTTTGGTCTTTCGATAGGTAGTCCATATAAGCGATCCCATATCAATTGGGTGAGTACCCCTAAAGAACGTGAAACTCCAAACAACACGGTGTAGATAGGGTATTCCGTAATTCCATAACTACTTAATAAAGAACCACTAATCGCATCAACATTAGGCCATGGGTTTTGAATTTTACCTTTTGTACCAAGCACTTCAGGCACGACTTGAAAAACCTTTTTAACCAATTGGATGTACGGAGCCTCCGGAATATATTTTTCTGCAAATTCCATTTGAACAGTAAATCGTGGATCAGTCTTACGCAAAACCGCATGCCCATAACCAGGAATTACTTGACCTTTACTTAAAGTTTCAAATGCATATTCTCTAATTTGATCCACACTAGGTTGTTCCGAACCAATTTCTCGCTTCATGCGATTTAACCAGTGCATCACATCTTGATTAGCCATACCATGAAGTGGTCCCGCTAAACCATTCATCCCGGCAGAAAAACTATAATATGGGTTTGCAAGTGCAGAACCGACCAAATGGGTAGCATGCGCGGACACATTTCCTCCTTCGTGATCGGCATGTATGACCATATACAAGCGCATTAACCTTTTCACTTCATCACTATCAAAACCCATCATGTGACTTAAATTCCCTGCCCAATCTAAAGACGGATCCATATCAATGTATTTCTCATCATGAAAAACCCTGCGATAAATATAAGCGGCAATTATGGGTAGACGAGAAATTAAATCCATGACTCCTTCATAAGTCGCATCCCAATAATTTTCTTTGCTCATACCATTGAGATAAGCTTTTCGAAAGGCTGATTCAGTTGACATGGCCAAAATAGCAGAATTGAACTGAATCATGGGATGAGCATCTTTTGGAAGAGCATTAATCACGTCAAAAACATGGGAAGGAATACCTTGTGCTCTGGTAGCCCATTGATGACTAATAAAATGAACATCCGCCTTTGTTGGCAAAGAACCCATTAACATGAGATAAAACAATCCTTCGGGTAATGGTTCACCATCTTTTTCATTAATCTTGGGTAACTGTTCGCGCAATTCTGGTATAGAATAACCTCTGAAACGAATACCATTTTCAGGGTCAAGTTTAGAAGTACTTGTCATTAAAGAAACTACACCTTTCATCCCACCTAGTACCTGACCTAAGGTTACTTCCTGAATGACTTTATCTCCATGTTTCTTCCTTAATTCTTTAAGCAATTCAATTTCAGGCTTAGCGATACTGATTAATAGCTCTTTAAGACAATCCATAACAATCTACTTTTAGGTTCAACTAGCGTTTGAAAATTCTCTATTTAAAAACAGTTAAGCTCCCAGAAATGTTTTCTCCTAAAAAAGAAAGGGGTGCCCAATCGGCACCCCTCAAAAAGATATATTGAAAGAAATGATTATTTCTTAGCAACTTTTTTGTAACCGTAGATAGCAGCAGCACCTAATTCTTCTTCGATGCGAAGCAATTGGTTGTACTTAGCCATACGGTCTGAACGACTTAATGAACCTGTTTTGATCTGACCACTGTTAGTAGCTACTGCAATATCAGCAATAGTAGCATCTTCTGTTTCACCAGAACGGTGAGAAGTTACAGAAGTAAATCCTGCACGGTGAGCCATTTCGATAGCATTTAAAGTCTCAGTTAAAGAACCAATTTGGTTTACTTTAATTAAGATTGAGTTGGCAGCACCTAACTCGATACCTTTTTGTAAGTAATCGACGTTAGTAACAAATAAATCATCTCCTACTAACTGACACTTATCTCCAATTAAGTTGTTTAATTCAACCCAACCATCCCAATCGTTCTCATCCATACCATCTTCGATAGAATCAATTGGGTATTTAGCAACTAAATCAGCTAAGAAAGCAGCTTGCTCAGAAGAAGTTCTCTTTACTCCATTTGGCTCAAAAATACCGTAATCGTATACTCCCTCTTTAAAGAACTCAGAAGAAGCACAATCCATAGCGATAGAAACATCACCACCATCTTCAGCACGACCTGGTTTATAACCTGCATTTTTAATAGCTGTTAAAATACAGTCGATAGCCTCTTCTGTACCACCTAACATCGGAGCGAAACCACCTTCGTCACCAACTGCTGTAGAAAGACCTTTTCCTTTTAATACTTTAGCTAATGCATGGAACACCTCAGCTCCCATGCGTAAACCTTCTCTGAAAGAAGTTGCACCAATAGGACGAATCATGAACTCCTGAAATGCAATAGTAGCATCCGAGTGAGAACCACCGTTGATGATGTTCATCATTGGAACAGGTAAGGTACAAGCATTAGTACCACCAATGTAACGGTATAATGGAATATCTAAGTACTCAGCTGCAGCTTTAGCAGTAGCTAATGAAACACCTAAAATAGCATTAGCACCTAATTTACTTTTAGTTTTAGTACCATCAAGCTCTAACATTTTTGTATCAACTGCAATTTGATTTAAAGCGCTCATTCCAATTAATGCAGGAGCAATAACAGTGTTTACATTTTCAACAGCTTTTAATACACCTTTACCTAAGTAACGGCCTTTATCACCATCGCGTAATTCTAAGGCTTCGTGCTCACCTGTAGATGCACCACTAGGTACAGCAGCTCTACCCATTACAACATCTTCAATAGTAACTTCTACTTCTAAAGTAGGATTCCCACGAGAATCAAGAATCTCACGTGCGTGAACTTTTGTAATTTGTCCCATAATAAAAAACTCTTTGTATATGTTTTAAATATTTGTTCTTAAAAAAAAAGGAATCAAAGCCTGTGGGCAATAATTCCTTTAGTTCGTTTATAGCTAAAGAAAAAGGAAAAACGAACGTTTCTCCTTTCCTATTATAACTAATTAAGAATCAGCCTCTGTACTTTCAACCGAATGATCAGCAGGTGCTTCAGATACTTGAGCCTCATCACCAGCCTTTTTACTGCGACGTGTACGTCTAGTTGCTTTTGCAGGCTTTTTGCTTTCTAACATGTTTTCATTGAAGTCTACTAATTCAATATAACACATTTCAGCGTTATCACCTAAACGGTTACCTAACTTTAAAATACGAGTGTAACCACCTGGACGGTCAGCCACTTTTGAAGCTACTTCAGTAAATAATTCTTTAACAGCTTCCTTGTTTTGTAAGTAGCTAAATACTGTTCTTTGAGCGTGAATTTTACCCTCAACAGTATCGATATTTTTTGTTTTAGTCACTAAAGGCTCAACATACATACGTAATGCTTTTGCTTTAGCTACAGTAGTTTTAATTCTTTTGTGAAGAATTAAAGATGCAGCCATATTGGATAACATCGCTTTACGATGTGAAGCCTTACGACCTAAATGATTAAATTTCTTTCTATGTCTCATCGTTATTATTCCTTGTCTAATTTATACTTAGAAGTATCCATACCAAAGGTAAGATTCAAGTTCACAAGAAGATCGTCTAACTCAGTCAACGATTTTTTACCAAAATTACGGAACTTCAATAAGTCGTTACGATTGAAAGTAACTAATTCACCTAATGTTTCAACATCAGCTGCCTTTAAACAGTTCAATGCTCTAACCGACAGATCCATGTCTACCAATTTAGTTTTAAGCAATTGACGCATGTGTAAAACTTCCTCATCAAACTCTTCGTTACCAAATTTCTCATCAGAATCAAGAGTAATCTTCTCATCTGAGAATAACATGAAGTGATAGATTAAGATTTTAGCAGCTTCTTTTAAAGCATCTTTAGGGTGAATCGAACCATCGGTTTCTATCTCAAGAACCAATTTTTCGTAATCGGTTTTTTGTTCAACGCGATAGTTTTCAATCGCATATTTAACGTTACGTATTGGTGTAAAAATAGAATCAATGGCAATAGTTCCAAATTCGGCATCAGTAGACTTATTCTCTTCTGAAGGTACATAACCTCTACCTTTACCAATGGACAACACTAACTGTAAGTTAACCTCAGGATTCATTTTAGCGATAACCAATTTTGGGTTTAACACTTCAAAACCTGATAAAAACTGGTTTAAATCTCCAGCCATAAACTCATCTTTACCAGATATGCTCACAGAAACTTTTTCATTATCAGCATCTTCTACGGTTCTTTTAAAACGAACTTGTTTAAGAGCTAACACAATCTCTGTAACATCATTGATAACACCAGGTATACTGGTAAATTCATGGTCTACACCTTCAATTTTTACAGTAGTAATTGCATATCCTTCTAATGAGGATAACAAAATTCTTCTTAAGGCATTTCCAACGGTAATACCGTAACCTGGTTCTAGCGGACGAAATTCAAATTTGCCGAATTTTTCGTCGGCTTCCAGCATGATTACTTTGTCTGGTTTTTGGAATGCTAATATTGCCATAAGAATTTATTATTTAGAGTACAATTCAACGATCAACTGTTCTTTAATATTCTCTGGAATTTCTTCTCTTTCCGGCACATTTAAAAACTTACCTGTAAAAGAATTTTTGTCCCACTCTAACCATGAGAACTTGTGAGCACCAGAGTTTGCCAAAGAATCAGTAATTACTTCTAATGATTTTGACTTTTCACGTACGCCAATTTGCATATCAGGTTTCACCTGGAAAGATGGAATGTTCACTACTGAACCATCTACTGTAATGTGACGGTGTGAAACTAACTGTCTAGCAGCAGCACGTGTAGGAGCAATACCTAAACGGAACACAACGTTATCTAGACGAGATTCTAATAAACCTAGTAATACCTCACCGGTAATACCTTTACTACGAGAGGCCTTTTTAAACAAGTTACGGAATTGTTTTTCTAAAACACCGTAAGTATATTTTGCTTTTTGCTTCTCTTTCAACTGTAACCCGTATTCGCTTGTTTTTTTGCGACGGCTGTTACCGTGTTGCCCTGGAGGAAAATTTCTTCTTTCAAAATTTTTATCAGGACCATAAATTGCTTCACCGAATTTACGAGCAATTTTTGTTTTTGGACCAATATATCTAGCCATTCTTCTAATTTTTTGATAGTAAATTTTTGATTTTCAATGATGATAATGGCAGCCGAGATTATAGAGAGGAGTATTATTCTTATAATCAATCATTATTCAAAATTTTAATCAAAAAAATATGGTTAACAACTAGTAGAGTAATTAAACTCTTCTTCTTTTTGGAGGACGACATCCATTGTGAGGCATTGGAGTAACATCAACGATTTCTGTCACTTCGATACCAGCAGAGTGAATTGAACGCATCGCAGACTCACGACCGTTACCTGGTCCTTTAACATATACTTTCACCTTTCTAAGACCCAAATCATGTGCTACTTTTGCACAATCAGTCGCAGCCATTTGAGCAGCATAAGGAGTGTTCTTTTTAGAACCTCTAAAACCCATTTTACCAGCACTTGACCAAGAAATTACTTGCCCATTGTTATTGGTAAGTGAAACGATAATGTTGTTAAAAGATGAGTGAATATGAGCTTGGCCTTGCGCCTCAACTTTTACGACTCTCTTCTTTTGAGTTCCTGACTTCTTTGCCATATCTAATTATTATTTAGTTGCTTTTTTCTTGTTAGCAACAGTTTTCTTCTTACCTTTTCTTGTTCTAGCGTTGTTCTTAGTACACTGTCCACGTAATGGTAAACCAACACGGTGACGAATACCACGGTAACAACCAATATCCATCAAACGTTTGATGTTAAGCTGTACCTCTGAACGTAATTCACCTTCTACTTTGTAAGAAGACCCAATTAACTCACGAACATCTTTGATTTGATCATCTGACCACTCACTAACTTTAGTATTGATATCAATGTTCGCGTTGTTAAGGATTTCAATTGCTCTATTTCGGCCAATTCCGTAAATATAAGTCAATGCAATCTCACCTCTCTTGTTTGATGGTATATCAACCCCAGCAATTCTTGCCATAATATTATTATTTATCCTTGACGTTGTTTAAACTTTGGATTCTTTTTATTGATCACATATAAGCGCCCTTTGCGTTTTACGATTTTACAGTCGGCACTTCTCTTTTTAATAGATGCTCTAACCTTCATGGTTTTCTAATTATTTGTATCTGTATGATATTCTTCCTTTTGTTAAATCATATGGAGACATCTCTACTTTCACCTTATCACCAGGAAGAATTTTAATGTAATGCATACGCATCTTTCCTGAGATATGAGCAGTAATAATGTGTCCATTCTCTAACTCCACTCTAAACATGGCGTTAGATAAGGCTTCGATAATTGTACCGTCTTGTTCTATAGAGGGCTGTTTCGCCATAATCTTATAACTTTTTATTTTTCAGACTGCAAAGATAATACTTCTTCTATAAATTTAAAACTAGATAAGATATCTGCTTTATCTTTTCTTACTGCAACAGTGTGTTCAAAGTGTGCTGACATCTTCTGATCGGCAGTACGAATAGTCCATCCATCCTTTTCTTGAACAATCTGGCGCGTACCCATATTGATCATCGGCTCGATGGCTAAAACCATTCCACTTTTTAACTTCATGCCATTTCCCTTTTTCCCATAATTAGGGACTTCCGGCGCTTCATGAAGTTCTCTTCCAACCCCGTGCCCAACCATTTCTCTAACTACAGAAAAACCTAATTCTTCGGTGTAACTTTGAATAGCTGAACCTAAATCTCCCAAGCGTTTATTTTCAACAGCTTGTTCAATCCCCAGGTATAAAGATTTTTTTGTTGCATCCAATAATTTTTTTATTTCAGTACTCACTTCACCCACTTCAAAGGTATAGGCCGAATCGCCAAAAAAACCATTCAATAAGGCTCCACAATCAACTGAAACGATATCTCCATTTTGCAATGGTTTATCGGATGGAATTCCATGCACGACTTGTTCATTAACAGAAGTACATAAAGTATTTGGAAAACCTTGATAATTAAGAAAGCCGGGAACACCTCCATTATCTCTAATGAAGGTCTCGGCAATTTTATCTAGCTCTAACGTAGAAACACCCGGTTTGATAACCTTAGCTAACTCACCAAGAGTTCGAGCAACCAATAGATTGCTCTCTCTCATTAGTTCAATTTCTTCGTCAGTCTTTAAATAAATCATGTAATACTTGCTACTCTAATTATAATGCTGCAGCTCCACTACCAGACCTACCCGTAATACGACCAGACTTTAAAAGGCCATCGTAATGTCTCATTAACAAATGACTTTCAATTTGCTGTAAAGTATCCAAAACAACACCAACTAAGATTAGTAATGATGTTCCTCCAAAAAAATGAGCAAACCCCTGATCTATACCAGCCATCATAGCAAATGCAGGCAGAATAGCAATCAGTGCTAAGAACACTGATCCGGGTAAAGTAATTTTAGACATTACTGAATCTAAAAACTCAACGGTTTTTCGACCCGGTTTCACACCTGGGATAAATCCACCATTACGTTTCATATCTTCAGCCATCTGAGTCGGATTAATGGTAATTGCCGTATAAAAATAAGTGAAGGCAATAATCATTATAGCAAAAATCAAGTTATACCATACCCCAGTAAAGTTAGCAAAAACAGCAGCAAATCCAGTTGCTGTTTCACTGTCAACAAAGCCGGCAAATGTTACAGGAATAAACATAATTGCTTGGGCAAAAATGATAGGCATAACACCTGCTGCATTTACTTTCAATGGGATATATTGGCGAACGCCACCGTATTGTTTGTTTCCAACGATTCTTTTAGCGTACTGCACCGGAATACGACGAGTACCTTGTACCAAAAGAATAGTACCAACAAATACAAAAAACAGTACTACGATTTCTATTAGTAACATAACCAAACCACCGCTTCCGCTAGCTGCTTCCATTCTTGACACAAATTCGGCAAACAAATTCTGTGGTAAACGAGCAATGATACCTATCATAATTAATAGGGAAATACCATTACCGATACCTTTATCTGTAATACGCTCACCTAACCACATCACGAACATCGTTCCGGCAGTCAAGATGATTATACTTGTGATAAAAAAGAATGCACCGTCCTGAACTATTGCACCTCCAGATTGAGCTCTCAAGTTTGCAATAAATCCTGGCCCTTGAAAAAATAAGATGACTACCGTTAGATAACGAGTAATCTGATTAATTTTTCTACGACCACTTTCCCCTTCACGTTGAAGCTTTTGGAAATAAGGTACTGCTATCCCCATTAATTGAATAACGATGGATGCAGAGATATACGGCATAATACCTAACGCAAAAACTGAAGCGTTAGAGAAGGCACCTCCAGAAAACATATCTAAAAGACCTAATACACCGTCCCTTGTTTGTGATTTTAATGCACTAAGTTGATTTGGATCGATACCCGGTAATACTACATAAGACCCTAATCGATAAATCAACAGGTAGCCTAATGTTGTTAAAATACGGGATCTTAGATCCTCAATTTTCCAGATGTTGCGGATGGTTTCGAAAAGTTTCATTCAATTACAATTTTACTACGGTTCCTTTAGCAGCTTCGATAGCTTCTACAGCAGATTTTGAAAATGCGTCAGCAGTAACTTCAATTGCAGCAGTTAACTCACCATTTCCTAAAATCTTAACTTTATCATTTTTACTTACTAAACCAGCTTCTTGAAATACAGCTGGATTAAAAGTAGTAATACCTTTCTTTTCAGAAAGAGCTTGAAGCATTTCGATATTGATTGCTTTGTATTCTACTCGGTTTATGTTTTTGAAACCGAATTTAGGAACACGTCTCTGCAACGGCATCTGACCTCCCTCAAAACCGAATTTGCGTGAGTATCCTGAACGAGATTTAGCACCTTTGTGACCACGAGTCGAAGTACCACCTTTTCCAGAACCTTGACCACGACCAATTCTTTTTGAAGAGCTAGTTGATCCTTTTGCAGGTCTTAAATTATTTAAGTTCATATTAATTTCCTCTATTCGTTTGAACAAATTATTTTTCTACTGAAACAAGATGCGCAACCTTACGCACCATACCTTCGATTTGAGGTGTTGCTTCATGCTCAACTGTTGAGTTTAACTTACGTAAACCAAGAGCTTCAAGAGTCCTTTTTTGTCTTTCACTAGAGCCAATTTTACTCTTAATCTGTTTGATTTTAATTGTAGCCATAATGATTTACTAATTATCCGTTAAACACTTTATCAAGACTAACACCTCTGTGTTGCGCTACTTCATTAGCATCACGTAACTCCATTAAAGCTTCAATCGTAGCTTTAACTAAGTTGTGCGGGTTTGATGAACCTTTCGATTTTGCTAATACATCAGTTACACCAACACTCTCTAATACGGCACGCATCGCACCACCGGCCTTAACTCCGGTACCATGAGAAGCTTGCTTAATAAATACACTTGCTCCACCAAAACGTGCATATTGTTCGTGAGGAATAGTTCCATTAAGAACAGGTACTTTCACCAAATTCTTTTTTGCAGCTTCTACACCTTTAGCAATGGCAGCAGTAACTTCACCGGCTTTACCTAGACCCCAGCCTACTACACCATTTTCGTTACCAACCACTACAATAGCAGAGAAGCTAAAAGTCCTACCACCTTTGGTTACTTTAGTTACCCTGTTGATAGCAACTAAGCGATCTTTTAATTCAAGATCGTTATTATTTCTAATTCTTTTATTACTTCCAGCCATCGTTGTTAGAATTTAAGCCCAGCTTCACGTGCTGCATCGGCTAATTGTTTAACTCTACCGTGATATAAGTATCCATTTCTATCAAAAACCACAGATGAAACACCTGCTTTTGAAGCAGTTTCTGCAATAGCTTTTCCTACTAACGCAGCAACTTCAGATTTAGTACCTGTTGCTTCAATGTTTTTATCTAAAGATGATGCAGTTGCTAAAGTTTTACCAGCAACATCATCGATTAGTTGAACACTTATTTGTTTATTGCTTCTGAATACTGACATACGAGGACGCTCAGCTGTACCACTGACTTTACTGCGAATACTCGTTTTGATTCTTTGTCTTCTTTCTACTTTTGAAAAAGCCATAACCTCCTAATTTAATTCATTAAACTTTTGCAGATTTACCGGCTTTACGACGGACAACCTCACCAACAAATCGAACACCTTTTCCTTTGTAAGGTTCAGGTTTTCTTAATGAGCGAATTTTGGCACATACTTGACCAATTAATTGCTTATCTGCACACTCTAGCGTAATGATAGGATTACTTTTTCTATCAGTAACAGCTTCAACTTTTATCTCAGATGGCAATTGAAGAACAATAGGGTGTGAATAACCTAAGGCTAATTCTAAAATTTGACCTTTATTCGTAGCACGGTAACCTACACCTACTAACTCTAATTGCTTTTTGTATCCTTCTGAAACACCAACTACCATGTTACTAATTAACGAACGGTAAAGTCCATGCATAGAAGTCATTTCTTTTGTATCGTTAGGACGTTCTACAGTAAGAACATTATCCTCAACTTTTAAAGTCATCTCAGCGTGAATATTCTGTGTTAATTCCCCTTTAGGTCCTTTCACAGTTACTGTATTGTCTTTTACAGTTACGTTCACTCCTGAAGGAAGACTAATTGGTGCTTTTCCAATTCTTGACATAATTTACCTCCTCTTTTTTTAATAAACGTAACACAATACTTCACCACCGATTTTCTTTAATCGGGCTTCTTTATCTGTCATTACACCGTGGCTTGTAGACAAGATAGCGATACCTAAACCGTTTAATACGCGAGGCATGTTTTTGTAACCTGCATAAGAACGTAAACCAGGGGTCGAAACTCTTTTTAGAGCTTTGATCGCTGGTACTTTAGATTTCGGATCGTACTTTAAGGCAATCTTAATTGAACCTTGTTTGTCGTCATCCTCGAATTTGTAATTTAAGATGTAACCCTTTTCGAAAAGAATTTTGGTCATCTCTTTCTTTAAGTTGGAGGCTGGTACCTCAACAACTCTGTGACCCGCCATAATGGCGTTTCTGACTCTTGTCAGATAATCTGCTATTGGATCTGTCATTATATAAAGATTAAATTGATCCCGGCAAAAGCGCCGGGACAATATTTAACACTCTTTTACCAACTTGCTTTTTTAATACCAGGTATTAAACCAGCTGAAGCCATTTCTCTAAACTGAATACGAGAAAGACCAAATTGACGCATATATCCTTTTGGACGCCCTGTCATGCTGCAACGGTTGTGCATACGGATAGGAGAGGCATTGCGTGGAAGCTTCTGTAAACCCACGTAATCGCCTTCTGCTATAAGTTGAGCACGTTTCTCAGCATATTTGGCAACCAGCTTAGCCCTTTTTACTTCACGGGCTTTCATTGATTCTTTTGCCATGTAACTACTTCTTTTTTACGTTTTTAAAAGGTAAGCCATACTCTTTTAAAAGAGCAAAAGCCTCCTCGTCAGTTTTTCCTGAGGTCACAAAGGTAATATTCATACCCATAATTTTCGACACATTGTCAATATTTATTTCAGGAAAAATGATTTGTTCTTCAATTCCTAAGGTATAATTACCTTTTCCATCAAGCTTACTGTTGATACCTTTGAAGTCGCGAATACGTGGTAAAGCCACACGAATTAAGCGTTCAAGAAATTCGTACATGTTATCTCTGCGAAGAGTCACACGAACTCCGATAGGCATTTTCTTACGAAGCTTAAAGTTAGAAACGTCTTTTTTAGACAAAGTAGGTACTGCTTTTTGACCAGTGATCGCAGTCATCTCATTGATGGCTGTTTCGATCAATTTTTTATCAGCAGTTGCAGCTCCAATTCCTTGATTGATCACAATCTTTTCTAACTTAGGAACCTGCATGATTGATTTATATCCGAACTCTTTCATTAAAGCCGGAACAATCTGCTCTTTGTACTGTGATTTTAAAGATGCCTTATAGCTCATTACTTAATTTCCTCCCCTGATTTTTTTGATATTCGAACACCATCTTTACGACCAATACGTGTAGCAGTACCAGTTTTAGGATCCTTCAAATTCAAGTTTGAAATATGGATAGGAGCTTCTTGTTTGATAATGCCACCTTGTGGATTCTCGGCATTAGGCTTTGTGTGTTTACTCACCATGTTAATACCTTCAACAAGGGCACGTTGTTTAGCAGGGAAAATCTCTAAGACTTTCCCTTCTTGTCCTTTGTTTACTCCAGCATTAACAATTACGATATCGCCTTTTTTAATATGCAATTTAGCCATTGTTCTAATCTCTTTGATGATTAAAGTACCTCAGGTGCTAATGAAACAATTTTCATGAAACCGTCACGCAATTCACGTGCAACAGGTCCAAAAATACGAGTTCCTCTCATTTCACCACCTTGATTTAAAAGAACGCAAGCGTTCTCATCAAAACGGATGTAAGAGCCATCCTGACGTCTAACTTCTTTTTTTGTGCGTACAATTACAGCTTTGCTAACAGTACCCTTCTTCATATCACTTGAAGGAACTGCGCTCTTTACTGTTACCACAATTCGATCACCAACTGTGGCGTAGCGCCTTTTAGTACCTCCTAAAACACGAATACATAATACCTCTTTGGCACCGCTATTGTCTGCAACTGCGAGTCTTGATTCTTGTTGTATCATAATTACTTCGCTCTTTCAAGTATTTCAACTAATCTCCAACGCTTTGTTTTACTCAAAGGGCGAGTTTCCATAATACGAACTGTATCCCCTGGATTACAAGCGTTATCTTCATCATGTGCGTGAAACTTCTTAGTCTTCTTCACGAACTTTCCGTATATCGGGTGCTTTTCTTTGATTTCTACAGCAACAGTGATGGACTTGTCCATTTTGTTACTAGCAACCACACCAATACGCTCTTTTCTCAGATTTCTAGTCTCCATCTGTTATTATTTTTCAATTTGTTGCTTTTGACCTAAAACAGTCTTCAATCTCGCAATTGTTTTGCGGGTTTGTCTAATCTTCATTGGATTCTCCAATGGAGAAGTTGCATGAGTTAATTCCAACTGCCTTAACGTACCTTTCTCAGCTACGATACGCTCCTGGATGTCTGCAACACTTAATTCTTTGATTTCTGATACTTTCATTTCCTTAAGCATTTGAAGATTCAACATAATCCCTTCTGACAACAAATTTAGTAGTAATCGGCAATTTTTGTGCTGCTAAGCGTAATGCCTCTTTAGCTACTTCATACGGTACTCCTTCGCATTCCATAATGATGCGACCAGGAGTAACAGGGGCCACAAATCCCTCTGGACTACCCTTACCTTTACCCATCCTTACTTCGGCTGGCTTTTTAGTAATTGGTTTATCGGGAAATATTCTGATCCAAATCTGTCCTTGACGTTGCATGTAACGCGTAACAGCGATACGAGCAGCTTCAATTTGACGACCTGTAATCCACTTTGTTTCTAAAGCTTTGATTCCGAAAGAACCGAATGCAATTTGATTTCCGCGTTGGGCCTCACCTTTCATTCGAGCTTTCTGAACTCTTCTAAATTTTACTTTCTTTGGTTGTAACATCGTTCCTCAATTAAAGTGAAAGGAGAATTACTTTTTATTTCTTCTTCTTGGTCCACGGTTACCACCTCCACCACGGTTACCTGTTCCTTTTTCTTTGGTGTTGAATGAAGGTGATAAATCTGGTTTACCATAAACCTCACCTTTACAAATCCAAACTTTAATACCGGTTAAACCTGTTTTGGTTAAGGCCTCAACTTGGGCATAATCGATATCAGCACGTAACGTATGTAGAGGAGTACGTCCTTCTTTATACAACTCACTACGAGCCATTTCAGCACCATTTAAACGTCCTGAAATTTGAATTTTAATTCCTTCAGCACCCATTCTCATCGTAGAAGCGATGGCCATTTTAATAGCACGACGATAAGCAACACGTCCTTCTAACTGACGAGCGATGTTATTACCTACGATAATTGCATCTAACTCTGGTCTTTTAACCTCGAAGATATTGATTTGTACCTCTTTGTCGGTAATTTTCTTCAACTCCTCTTTTAGCTTGTCTACTTCTTGACCACCTTTACCAATGATGATACCCGGACGAGCTGTGAATACGGTAATAGTCACAAGCTTTAAGGTACGTTCGATGATAATACGTGAAAGAGAAGCTTTAGCTAAACGAGCGTTTAGATATTTACGTATTTTGGAATCTTCTAAAAGCTTTTCGCCATAGTTTTTTCCGCCATACCAGTTAGAATCCCATCCCTTGATGATTCCTAATCTGTTACTTATTGGATTAACTTTTTGTCCCATTTAGCTTAATTTTCTTGATTTTCAACAACTTTACTTGCTACACGAAGTGTTACGTGATTGGATCTCTTACGGATACGGTGCGCACGACCCTGAGGGGCAGTTTGTAAACGTTTTAACATACGACCTCCATCAACTGAAATCTCACTCACGTAAAGGTTGGCATCCTCGATGCGAACATCCTCGTTTTTATCTTTCCAATTAGCGATAGCTGAGAGTAAAAGTTTTTCTACTCTGCGAGAAGCTTCTTTTGAAGAAAACTTTAACATATCAAGAGCTAAGTTTACTTCCTTACCACGAATCATGTCTGCTACTAAGCGCATTTTTCGAGGTGAAGTAGGCACATTGCGAAGAGCGGCAACGAAATCCGTCTTTTTGGCCTCTTTTAACTTTTCAGCTCTTATTCTTTTTCTTGCACCCATTTTTTACTGTTTAAAGAATTTTAATGACTTGATGATAATTATTTCTTCTTATTACCACCATGACCACGGAAAGTACGTGTTGGCGCAAATTCTCCTAATTTGTGACCAACCATGTTTTCGGTTACATAAACCGGGATGAACTTATTACCGTTGTGAACGGCAATCGTGTGTCCTACAAAATCCGGAGAAATCATAGACGCGCGAGCCCAAGTTTTAATTACCGTTTTTTTCCCCGCCTCGTTCATAGCCAAGACTTTCTTTTCCAGCTTATATGCAATATATGGGCCTTTTTTTAATGATCTGCTCATAATGTGTTCAAATTAACCGGTTATTTTTTCCTTCTTTCTAGAATGTACTGACTTGATGCTTTTTTCTTGTCTCTAGTTTTGAAACCTTTAGCAAGTAGACCAGTACGTGATCTTGGGTGACCTCCAGACTGACGTCCTTCACCACCACCCATTGGGTGATCCACAGGGTTCATTACTACACCTCGAACGCGAGGACGACGGCCTAACCAACGGCTACGACCAGCCTTGCCTGAACGCTCTAAAGCGTGATCTGAGTTACCTACAGCACCTAAAGTAGCGCGGCAAGTGGTTAAGATCATTCTAGTTTCTCCTGAAGGCAATTTCACTACGGCAAATTTTCCGTCACGAGCAGCTAATTGAGCAAAAGTACCGGCACTGCGTGCCATAATACCACCTTGGTTCGGACGCAACTCGATATTATGAATAATCGAACCTAGTGGAATCTCTGCCAATGGTAAGCTGTTACCAATCTCAGGAACAACTCCGGAACCTGAGTTTAGTTTTTGACCAACTTGTAGACCATTAGGCGCAAGAATGTACCTTTTTTCTCCATCAGCATACTGTAGTAAAGCAATACGAGCACTACGGTTTGGATCGTATTGGATTGATTCTACTGTAGCTTCTACACCGTCTTTATTTCTCTTAAAGTCGATTACCCTGTATCTTCTCTTGTGACCGCCACCAATGTAACGCATGGTCATTTTACCAGTGTTATTTCTACCACCAGATTTTTTCATTGGCGCTAACAAGGACTTTTCTGGTGTGCTTGAGGTAATCGCATCAAACGCACCAATAATTTTGTGTCTCTGCCCCGGTGTTGTGGGCTTTAGTTTTCTTACTGCCATTTTATATTAAATATTGCTATAAAAATCGATAGTATCTCCGTCAACTAAAGTAACTAAGGCTTTTTTGTAAGCGTTTGTACGTCCTACTAATAAACCACTTTTAGTGTAACGTGTTTTTTCTTTTCCGCTATAAACCATAGTATTAACAGCAGCAACTTTCACGTTGTAAAGCTCTTCTACCGCATCTTTAATTTGCAGTTTTTTAGCTTTTTTATCAACCACAAAACCAAAACGGTTTAGTTTATCTTGCTGATCTGTTGATTTTTCGCTTATAATCGGTTTAATAATAACTTTCATGATGCCTCTCCTTATGCATTAAACAGTTTACCGAATTCTTCTACAGAACTTTCTGTTAATACTAAAGATTTCGCTTTCACGATATCGTAAGTATTAAGTTCAGATAAAGTCACAACCTCTGCACGTTGAATGTTTTTAGCAGAACGATAAATGTTTTCGTTCGCTTCTTTTAACACCAATAGAGATCTTTGACCATTTAAGTTCAAACCATTCACAATAGCAGCGTATTGCTTAGTTAATTTAGTAGTTCCTTCAATGTTGAAGTCTTCTAAAACAACAATTCCTTGGTTTTGAGCTTTGTAAGCTAAAGCAGACTTACGTGCTAATTGCTTTAACTTTTTGTTCAGTTTAAAACCGTAATTACGCGGACGAGGACCAAATACGCGACCTCCACCTCTAAATACAGGAGATTTTAAACTTCCTGCACGAGCGCCACCAGTTCCTTTTTGCTTTTTAATCTTACGAGTACTACCAGCTACTTCAGCACGCTCTTTTGATTTGTGAGTTCCCTGACGATTGTTAGCCAAGTACTGTTTTACATCTAGGTAAATGGCGTGATCGCTAGGCTCAATTCCAAACACAGACTCTGGTAATGTTACCTTACGTCCGGTTTCTTTTCCTTCGATATTTAATACGTTCAGTTCCATTACTTTTCAATGATTAGATACGAGCCTTTAGCTCCTGGTACAGATCCTTTAACAATAATTAAATTGTTCTCAGGAATTATTTTCATTACTCTCAAGTTTTCCACTTTCACTCTGTCACCACCTGTGCGGCCTGCCATTCTCATGCCTTTAAAAACACGAGCCGGGTAAGATGCTGCACCAACGGATCCAGGAGCGCGTAAGCGGTTATGCTGACCGTGAGTTGACTGACCAACTCCACCAAACCCATGACGCTTAACTACACCTTGAAAACCTTTACCTTTTGAGATACCTGTAATATCCACAAAAGCGTCTTCTTCGAAAAGATCAACACCAACAGTATCACCTACTGAGTACTCTTGCTCGAATTCTTTGAACTCAACCAATTTCTTTTTCGGAGCAGAACCGGCCTTTTTAAAGTGACCGGCTTCTGGTTTTGTTGTGCTCTTTTCTCTTTTGTCGTCAAACGCCAGCTGTACAGCTTCGTATCCATCTACATCAGTTGATTTAACCTGAGTAACGATACAAGGGCCAGCTTCGATAACGGTGCATGGAACATTTTTCCCATCGGCACCGAAAACGGAAGTCATTCCGATTTTTTTTCCAATTAATCCTGGCATTGTTTAAACATTTAAGATTTATATCACACTTTAATTTCTACTTCAACTCCACTTGGCAACTCAAGTTTCATTAACGCATCGATAGTTTTTGCTGTAGAGCTATAAATATCGATTAAACGTTTGTATGAAGACAATTCAAATTGCTCACGTGATTTTTTGTTTACGAATGTTGCACGTAACACAGTGAAAATACGCTTGTGAGTAGGTAGTGGAATAGGACCACTTACTACTGCACCTGTACTTTTTACAGTTTTAACGATCTTTTCAGCTGATTTATCAACTAAGTTGTGATCGTATGATTTTAATTTGATTCTTATTTTTTGACTCATTGCTGAAAATCTCTTATAATAATTCTACTTTTCCTTTTGCCTCTGCAACTACATCCATAGCTATTTGACGAGGTACTTCTGCATACTGCAAGAATTCCATAGAAGAAGTTGCACGACCAGATGAGATAGTACGTAATACGGTTACGTAACCAAACATCTCTGACAAAGGTACTTTGGCCTTTACAACACGTGCACCATTTTTCTCTTCCATTCCTTCTACCTGACCACGACGCTTGTTCATATCGCCAATGATATCACCCATGTACTCTTCAGGTGTTACCACCTCAACACGCATGATTGGCTCTAATAAAACAGGCTTAGCTTTAGCACAAGCAGATTTAAATCCTTGACGAGCAGCAATCTCGAAAGATAACTGGTCGGAATCCACAGGGTGGAAAGAACCATCGAACACAGTTACCGATAAATCTTCTACTTCGTAACCAGCTAACACACCATTATGCATCGCTTCTTTGAAACCTTTCTCAATTGAAGGGATAAATTCTTTAGGAATGTTACCACCTTTGATTGTTGATTCAAAGATAAGACCACGAGTCTCAGTATTATTAGGACCTAAACGGAACTGGATATCAGCAAATTTACCACGACCACCAGACTGTTTCTTGAATACTTCGCGTAATTCTACTTCCTGAGTGATTGTTTCTTTGTAGTTAACCTGAGGACGACCTTGGTTACACTCTACTTTAAACTCACGTTTAAGACGGTCGATTAGAATCTCTAAGTGAAGCTCACCCATACCGCTAATAACAGTCTGACCAGTCTCTTCATCTGTTTGTACACGGAAAGTTGGATCTTCTTCGGCTAGTTTACCAAGAGCAGTACCCATCTTATCCATATCTTTTTGTGACAATGGTTCCACAGCAATACCGATTACAGGCTCTGGGAAAGTCATTGACTCAAGGATGATTTGATTTGTTTCTCCGCAAAGAGTATCACCAGTACGAATGTCTTTAAAACCAACACCTGCACAAATATCACCTGCACCAATTACATCACGAGGTAACTGTTTGTTAGACTTCATCTGGAACAAACGAGAAATACGCTCTTTCTTATTGGTACGCATGTTATAAACATAAGAACCAGCATCAATTTTTCCTGAGTAAACACGCATAAATGCTAAACGACCAACAAATGGGTCAGTTGCAATTTTAAATGCTAATGCTGCCAAAGGAGCTTCATCTGTCATTTCAAATGAAATTGGTTCATCAGTATCAGGATCAGTTCCATTAATTACACCAATATCACTTGGACTTGGTAAGAACTGAATTACAGCATCTAATAAACGCTGTACCCCTTTATTTTTAAAGGCAGAACCACACATCATTGGAGTAATTGTTTGGGCGATAGTAGCCTTACGAATTACTTTAAGCAGGTCTTCACGAGTAATAGAGTCCGGATCTTCGAAAAAACGCTCCATTAACTCATCATCGTGCTCTGCAACAGCTTCTACTAATTTTGCTCTCCACTCAGCAGCTTCTTCAACTAAGCTTTCGCGGATATCACGTAATTCGAAGCGAGAACCCATATTTTGATCGTCAAACCAAACAACTTCTTTGTTCTCAATTAAATCAATAACTCCTTCAAAGTCATCTTCTGCTCCGATAGGAATTTGAACAGGTACAGGATTTGCACCTAACATTTCGCGAACTTGACGAACTACTTCGAAAAAGTTAGCACCTGAGCGGTCCATTTTATTTACGAAAGCAATACGAGGAACGCCATATTTATCTGCCTGACGCCATACGGTTTCAGACTGAGGCTCAACACCACCAACAGCACAAAATAATGCGACAGCACCATCTAACACACGTAATGAACGCTCTACCTCAACAGTAAAGTCAACGTGACCCGGGGTATCGATGATGTTAATTTTGTTAGAAACACCTTCGTAATTCCAGTTAGTGGTAACAGCAGCTGAAGTAATTGTAATACCACGCTCTTGCTCTTGCTCCATCCAGTCCATGGTAGCACCACCATCGTGTACCTCACCAATCTTGTGAGTGATACCTGTATAGAACAGGATACGCTCAGTAGTTGTTGTTTTACCGGCATCAATGTGAGCCATGATACCGATATTTCTTGTCTTGCTTAATTCTTCTTTAGCCATGATAATGTTATCCTAAGCGTTAAAATTAAAATCTGAAGTGAGCAAAAGCACGGTTAGCATCAGCCATTTTGTGCATGTCTTCTTTTTTCTTGAAGGCACCACCTTCGTTGTTATATGCAGCAACAATTTCAGCAGATAGTTTGTCTGCCATAGATCTACCACTTCTCTTACGAGCAAATAGGATCAAGTTTTTCATACCGATGGATGCTTTTCGACTTGGACGAATTTCTGTCGGAACTTGAAAAGTAGCACCACCCACACGGCGACTCTTCACCTCTACTGAAGGTGTAATGTTTTCGATTGCTTTTTTGAAATATTCTAAAGCAGGCTTACCTTCTTGCTCAGCTTTGACAGCCACTTTATCCATAGCTCCATAGAAAATTTTAAAAGCAATTGACTTCTTTCCGTCAAACATTAAGTTGTTTACAAACTGAGTAACGGAAGTGTCATTAAATTTTGGATCCGGTAAAATGATCCTCTTTTTTGGTTTACTCTTTCTCATTTTTCTTTTGTTTACTTGTCGTTCTTGGCTGTTTGTTCCTAGTCTTCAATGCCTGGCAGCATTTACTCACCCGGAGAACCTACCAAATAAACTACACGCAGTCTTTAATTAAAATTACTTTTTAGCAGCAGCTGCTTTAGGTCTTTTAGTACCGTATTTAGAACGGCGCTGAGTACGACCATCTACTCCTGATGCATCTAAAGCACCACGCACTAAGTGATAACGCACACCCGGTAAATCTTTCACCCTACCTCCACGTACTAATACAATACTGTGTTCTTGTAAGTTGTGACCTTCACCTCCGATGTAAGCATTCACTTCTTTTCCATTCGTTAAACGAACCCTTGCTACCTTTCTCATCGCTGAGTTAGGCTTCTTAGGCGTAGTTGTATACACCCTTACGCAAACGCCACGTCTTTGAGGACACGCGTTCAAGGCAGGTGATTTACTTTTGTCAACCTGCTTTTCTCGTCCTTTTCTAACTAACTGTTGAATTGTTGGCATAATAAAATATAACTATATAAACTAAAAATTCTATCTTATCCGGTCATTAAGAAACACTTATAACCATAAAAAAACGACTGATTTCCAGCCACTTTTAGCCATTTAGACTAAAAAGCGCTGCAAAATTAGTGATTTCTATTTGATTTCGAGCTATAACTAGCTGTTTTTTTAATATTTTTTTTGAGTTTTTATGACTAGATATTAATTCGTTAGAGCGACTGCAAATCTTTTTCGTGAGTATTTTACTTTCGGAATAAAACAAGAGGTTTTTAACAACTTATCAACAAGCGAATCAATATCACATGTCCTTTTGGAGAGGATCTCCTTCGGTCATTTTTCACTCCAAACAGCTTCTCAACACCACTAAAAACGATCTCTTTATAAACTATTTAGCTAATTCATAGCCCACATGGAATAAAATGCATTATATTTGCACCCCAACAAATTAAAATTTTATGTTTTACAACAGCTGAGAGCCTTAGCATATTTATGACTAAGGCACCTAATACCAGAGTTTTAAAACATTGAAATCTTAAAATTACTTTTCAATGAAAGCATTTGTTTTCCCAGGTCAAGGAGCTCAATTCGTAGGAATGGGCAAAGACCTTTATAAGAATTCTGAATTAGCGAAAGAACTTTTCGAAAAAGCTAATGAAATTTTAGGCTTCCGCATCACAGACTTAATGTTTGAAGGTACAGATGAAGACCTAAAACAAACTAAAGTAACACAACCAGCCATTTTCTTACACTCAGTAATTTTGGCGAAAACATTAGGTAACGAGTTTGCCCCAGAGATGGTAGCAGGTCACTCTTTAGGGGAGTTTTCTGCATTGGTTGCAGCCGGTGCAATGAGCTTTGAGGATGGCTTAAAACTAGTTTCACAGCGCGCTCAGGCAATGCAAAAAGCTTGCGAAATCGAACCATCTACAATGGCAGCTATTGTTGGCCTGGAAGACGGTATCGTGGAAGAAGTATGTGGCAGCATCGAAGACGTTGTTGTTGCAGCTAACTACAACTGTCCCGGACAGTTAGTAATCTCAGGTAGCTTTGCAGGAATCGATAAAGCTTGTGAAGAATTAACTGAAAAAGGCGCTAAAAGAGCTCTTAAGCTTCCTGTTGGCGGAGCCTTCCACTCTCCTCTAATGGAGCCGGCTCGCGAGGAATTAGCTGCTGCAATTGAAGCTACTAAGTTTAATGCTCCGATTTGCCCGGTTTACCAAAATGTAAATGCGCAAGCAGTTACTGACCCGGCAACTATTAAAGAAAACCTAGTTGCTCAGTTAACAGCCCCTGTAAAATGGACACAAACCGTACAAAACATGATTGCAGACGGTGTAACTTCATTTACGGAAGTTGGTCCAGGCAATGTTTTACAAGGCTTAGTTAAAAAAGTAGACCGCAAAATGGCGACTGTTGGCTATAGTACTTACCAAGGGTAAGGAAAGGCAGTAGGCAGAAGAATTTAAGGCAGAAGGGGAAACTCTTCTGCTTTTTTTATTATAAAGAACGAAGTCCTGAGCACGGAGTTCAAAGTATAAACCCTCAAATAAAAAAATCCGTAACCCAACTTCGGATTACGGACTAGATAATTTGCACTATACTTTTCTACAACATTCCCTTGGTGGACGGAAGTTGATCTGAATAGGGGTCCTTACGAATGGCTGCACGAATTGCACGGGCTAAAGCTTTGAAGATGCCTTCAATTTTATGATGTTCATTAGCTCCTTCTGCTTTAATATTTAAATTACTTGCAGAAGCATCTGAGAAACTTTTAAAGAAATGATGGAACATTTCGGTTGGTGTATCACCAATCATTTCACGATTAAATTCGGCATCCCAAACTAACCATGGACGCCCTCCAAAATCGATTGCAACCTGCACCAAACAATCATCCATTGGCAAACAGAATCCATAACGTTCGATACCGCGCTTATCTCCTAAAGCCTTCTTGAATGCTTCACCCAAAACAATGGCCGTATCTTCCATGGTATGATGCTCATCTACATGAAGATCTCCTAGAACCTTAACGGTTAAATCTGCACCGGAATGTTTTCCGATCTGCTCTAACATGTGATCGAAAAAATGTAGTCCTGTGGAAATATCACATTTACCGGTTCCATCTAAATCGACCGAAACAAAGATGCTTGTTTCTGCTGTTTTACGCTCAACAGTAGCTGAACGCTCTGTTTTAAATAAAAAAGAAGCAATTTCTTTCCATGACATAGTGGATAACACACAAACATCACCTAAGCCCGATTCATGCAATAAAGAATTGGCCTCTTCTCCTTCTTTTAAAAATATCGCTTTAGTGCCTAGATTCTTAGCTAATTCTACGTCGGTAATACGATCTCCAATGACGAAAGAATTGGTTAAATCGTAATCCCCAGTCATGTATTTACCCAAAAGTCCGGTTCTTGGCTTGCGCGTTGGAGCATTATCTTCAGGAAAAGATTTATCAATTAAGATATCATCAAACTCAATTCCCTCACCCTTAAGAGCAGCTAGCATTTTCTTTTGGGCAGGCCAGAAAGTATCTTCAGGAAAAGAATCTGTTCCTAAACCATCTTGATTAGTTACCATGACTAATTCAAAATCGAGCATATTGGCAACTTTTGATAAATTTTGAAATACACCCGGATAAAATTCCAACTTCTCTAAACTGTCTACCTGAAAATCTACAGGTGGCTCTAATATAAGTGTTCCATCACGATCGATGAATAATGCTTTTTTTTTCATTTAGATAGTAGATAGTTCGACATTAGATAATAGACTTCCATAAACCCTCCATCTAATCTCCTAACTTGGTTATTAATTACTAGTACGATAAACTTTTCGAGAGTCTATCATCCAAAAATCTAATTTCTATTTTTGAATATCCACAATTATGCATAATGCATAAAAATAAGTATGCCACCAAAAAAACATCAACACAGAGACACAGAGTTTTATAGTTTTAACTTCATAAACACTGTGCTTTTGTGTCCCAGCCTGCGTCGGACAGGTCTGTGTTAAAATCATTATGCGTAAAAACGGATAGACGTTTTCTATTTATTATACTGAGCCAATGCATCCATCAATTGGTTGTTCTCATCAGGAGAACCAATTGTGATACGCAAACAACCTTCGCATAGCGCAACTGATGAGCGATCACGAACAATAATTTGTTTATCGACCAAGTAATTATATATCGCTTTTGGCTGATCGGTCTTAACCAATAAGTAATTCGCATCCGAAGGATAAATCTTATGAACAAAAGAGAGCTGACTCAAACCATCAATCACCTTAACTCTTTCAGCAAGAATCTCTTTTACCCACGCATCTTTACCTGCAACATGATCTAATAACTCAGATGCTTTTTGCTGGGTAAGAATATTAATATTATATGGATACTTAATTTTGCTTAATACCCGAATAATTTCTTCACTCGCAAAGGCCATTCCTAAACGGATGCCTGCCATACCCCAAGCTTTAGAAAATGTTTGAAGTATTACCAATTTTGGATACTGCTCTAAAACCGGTAAGAAACTTTTTTCGGGAGCAAAATCAATATAAGCTTCATCTAAAACAACTATTCCATCAAAATTTGACAAAATCGTTTCGATGTCTTCTTTCTTAAAACTATTACCGGTAGGATTATTGGGTGAGCAAATGAATAACATCTTTGTTTTATCGTCGCAAGCATTTAAAAGTGCCGGTACATCCAGTTCAAAGTCATCTGTAAGTAACACTTTTCTTACGTCGATATTATTAATATCTGCGGCAACCTGATACATTCCATAAGTTGGATTGATCGAAACAACATTCTCAACTCCCGGCTCACAAAATGCACGAAATAACAAATCAATGGGCTCATCGCTACCATTTCCTAAAAACAACTGCGAAGCCTTTGCGCCTTTAATCGCAACAATTTTTTCTTTAAGCTTACGCTGATACGGATCAGGATAACGGTTATATGGATTATTGAAAGGGTTCTCGTTAGCATCTAAGAAAACTCCAACTTCGCCCGTATACTCATCTCTTGCAGACGAATATGGTTTTAGTCCACGAATACAATCTCTTAACAGATCATTTATATTTTTCATTACTGAGCCTTAATGTGATTCAACCTAACTGTAACTGCATTCTTATGCGCATCTAATTCTTCTGCCTCTGCCATTATCTCAATGGCCGGACCAATTTTTAACAGACCTTGCTTAGTAATTTTCTGATAGGTTATCTTTTTGATGTAGCTATCCAAATTTACACCACTATAAGTTGTTGCGTATCCATGGGTAGGAAGCGTATGATTTGTACCCGACGCATAATCGCCTGCACTCTCGGGTGAGTAATTACCTAAAAAGACCGACCCGGCATTGGTAATTTTCATCGCTACTTTTTCATCATCTCTCATCGAAATGATTAAATGTTCAGGAGCGTATTGATTAGACATTTCGATCATTTCAGACCTGGACTTTAAAACGATGGTACGGCTATTTTCTAATGCTTTCAAAGCAATCTCTTCCCGACCAAGTTCTTTTAATTGAGCTTGAACCTCGGCGTCAACCTGATCGACTAAAGATTCGCTATCGGAAACTAAAATCACTTGAGAATCGCCTCCATGCTCTGCCTGCGACAATAAATCCGACGCCACAAAAGCAGGTTCGGCACTTTCATCAGCCAAAACCATCACTTCCGAAGGACCTGCCGGCATATCGATAGCAACATCTTTAAGACTTACCAGTTGCTTTGCTGCAGTAACAAAACGGTTCCCGGGTCCAAATATTTTATAGACTTTAGAAATGGTTTCGGTTCCATAAGCCATGGCTCCAATTGCCTGAATACCCCCCAATTTATAAATGTGATGAACACCAATTAAGGAGGCAGTGTATAAAATTGCAGGATGTACTTTACCTGCTTTGTTGGCTGGCGTACACAATACAATCTGACTACAACCAGCAATTTTGGCCGGAATAGCTAACATTAAAACAGTTGAAAAAAGAGGTGCTGAACCTCCGGGGATATACAACCCCACTTTCTCGATAGGCATGGATCGTTGCCAACAGGACACACCCGGCATTGTCTCAACCACTTCATGATTTGCCCGCTGCGCTAAATGAAATGTTTCCACATTCTTTTTAGCCAAGAGAATAGCATTTTTCAACTCAGCAGAAACAGCTAAACAAGCTTCATCAATTTCGGCTTGCGAAACTTGCAAATCGGTTAAATCAACACCATCAAATTTTGAGGTATATTTTTTAACCGCCTCATCGCCATGTTGCTTTACATCATCAAGCACTTCACGCGCCACATCATAAAGATCTTCTAACCCATTATCGGGACGCTCCAATAACTTAGCCCATTCAGCTTGAGCCGGGTATAATATTTTTTGCATATTCTTTCTAAGATATTTGTCCCGACAGCTATCGGGATGAGATATTAGAAATAAGACAGCCACTTAACAACAGCCATCCTTCTCTAAAATCAAATCATAAACCATGAACATGATGTTAGAACCGTAAGAAATGCATCCCGAAAATTATCGGGACATCCATCTCATTACTCAAATCTATCTTCTAATTAAAGAATCATCTTTTCGATAGGCACCACAAGAATTCCTTCTGCACCAAGATTCTTGAGCTTACCAATAATTTGCCAGAATTCTTTTTCTTTGATTACTGTGTGCACAGAACTCCATCCTTCATTTGCTAAAGGAAGAACTGTAGGACTTTTAATGCCAGGAAGAATATTTACGATTTCGTCGACCTTAGCTGTAGGTACGTTCATTAAAATGTACTTGTTGTTTTTAGCAGCCTGAACAGCTTCAAAACGGAATATAATTTCGTTTAACAAAGCTCTTTTTTCATCGCTAATGTTTGGAGCAGCTAATAACAAGGCTTCTGAAAACATTACCACTTCAACTTCTTTTAAGCTGTTTGCAACTAATGTACTACCTGAACTAACGATATCAAAAATAGCATCAGCTAAACCAATGCCCGGAGCAATCTCAACAGAACCTGTAATTTCATGCACTTCTGCTTTGATATTTTTATCATTAAAGAACTTGTTTACGATAACAGGATATGAAGTTGCGATCTTTTTACCATTAAAATAATCTAAACCGGTGTATTTTTCAGACTTTGGAATCGCTAAAGACAAACGACACTTGCTAAAACCTAATCGTTTAGCAATTTCGATATCGTAATTTTTTTCTGCCATTTCGTTTTCGCCAACAATACCAATATCGGCAACACTATCTGCTACTGTTTGTGGAATATCATCATCACGTAAAAACAATACTTCAATTGGAAAGTTTGGTGAACTTGCCACTAACTTACCACGACCAATATTAAACTTAATGCCTGCTTCTTTTAAAAGCTCCATTGAATCCTCAAACAATCTTCCTTTTTTCTGTAACGCAATTCTGATCTTTGTCTCCATTACTTGTATTTTAATATTCTACCTACTTTTTAAATGTTTAGTCCCGACTTTTAAACGGGTAGACGTTAGACTCGATCATGATGACTAACATCTTGTTACTACATTTAATTTAAATCATTTTAAAAAACAAAAAAAGCCTGCCTTGTAGGCAAGCTTGGATAAATATTTTGTATACACATCATCCTCCGCCTACCTCTGTAGCAGATAAAAATGATGATGATGTGTTGATTTTTGCATGATTTATAATTTTCGCTCACAAATATAGAGGGTAGAATTTGAATGAACAAATTTTAAACCGATAAAAACCACTGTTTTACTATAATTTAACACCATAATATTAACCATAGATTGTTAAAGCAAAAATAATAGCGCCTTTGTAATGAGATGTGTGAAGTAAAAATTTAAATTTCATACAAACACCTCATATTCCAGGCACTAACATTTTTATCAGATGGTAAAACAAAGCTTATACAATTAAAAGACAGGCTTTCTTTTAATGAATTTTTAACAGTGAAATAAAAAATAAAACACATGAAGGAGTTTCGATAATAAGATGGTTTCAGTAATTTCGCTAAAAACTCTGCGAAATGAAAATCACAAAACATATTCCAAACTTCATCACTTCACTTAATGTCCTTTGTGGAGTTGGTGCAACCTTTTACGCCATCAATGGTCGAATTGAAGTAGCCATTTGGTTAATCTTCATTGGATCACTTTTTGACTTTTTGGATGGTTTTGCGGCAAGAGCATTTAATGCTTATGGCGAGATGGGAAAAGAACTAGACAGTTTAGCTGACTTGATAAGTTTCGGGTTTGCACCTTCGGCAATCTGGTCGTGCCTCATCAAATACCAACTTACAGGGAGTTATACAAGTCCCTATTTTTCGATGGAACTACAACAAAAAGTATTAGTTCTTATGCCATTTATTATGGTGGCCTTTGCGGCGCTTCGATTAGCAAAATTCAATGTAGACACCCGCCAAACAGAAAACTTTTTAGGTTTAACGACAACTGCTACAGGAATTTTTACAGCTGCTTTTGCCTATAAGTTTCTTGAGATGCCAGTCGCTTTTGAATGGTTCAAACCAATTTTTATGCTCTTAACGATTGCATTATTCTGCATGATGCTAATTAGCGAAATCCCAATGAAATCATTAAAAATCAAAAGCTTAAAGTGGAAAGAAAACCAAGAGCGATTTATCCTTTTAATTTTAGCTCTAGTTTTTATTGCACTATGGGGCCTAGGTGGTATCGCTGCACTTATAATGTATTACATTTTAGTTTCGATAGGAAAGTGGGCGCTGGGAATAAAATAGATCGTCAGATTCTTGTTTATGATGTGCTAAGGTGTAAAGGAGACAATGTGCTAATTTGACCTTCTAACTATTCAAAATTTCACAATTGCAACTCAAACAATACTTTACCAACTAACTTACTTGTTAGATAATGATCCTTGCAAAACATTTAGAGATCATAAAAACAAAGTCTGCTACCCATCATAAAATACAAAAGGCCTGAAAATCAATTCAAGCCTTTTTTTTATAATTCTATCTTTAGTTTTAATCAACTCCTTCATTTTTATGGAAGGCTTTTAATGCCAATTTCACCGCATAGTAACTAACTATAATTGTAGCAGGAAAAGAAAGATACCATAGTATTTGAGCTAAATATTGCATAACAAATCCGTTTTTGAATTAATACACATGTAAATCATCTGAGTTCATTTCCTCTTCGTCAATAGGTCTGTTATTAATTGCCTTCCACACATACCAAATATAGGCCACAACGAAAGGCACAAATAAAGACACATAACTCATTGCTGTTAACGTAAAATGACTGGATGATGAGTTTTGAATAGTTAATGAACTTTGTAAATCATAGCTGGATGGATAAAAGGATGTTCCATTGAAACCCGCAAGGAAAAATAAGCTTAAAACAGTTAATACAGTTCCAGCACCACTAAACCAGATTCCTTTTCGAGTTTGCTTCAATAACTCGCTTCCAATTCCGAATAAAACGGCTAGAACTCCAAGCAAAAAGATAAGCAGTACCACTGGCATGGCAAGAAGGTTATGCCAATACTTAAAACTTTCCATAGAAACAACACCATCTGCATCAACAGCAAAACCATCCCGCACCAATAACCAGATTACAAAAGTTAAGAAAAACACTAAAAAAGGAATAGTATTATAAATCAAGTGCTTTCTTGCTCTACTATCAATCTCGGGATGATTAGTACTGTTTAAAAAATAAAGCAACCCTAAGACTCTAGCCAAAAAGAAAACCGTCAAGCCCAGGCTTAAGTTATGAAAGTTAAGTGCAGCTTCTAAACCATAAAATGGCGTTGCCCACTCGGATTGATTCATGCTGTTTACAACAAAATTAGATCCGGTAAAAAAAGTTCCTACCGCTGTTCCAATTAACACTGTACCTAATAATCCATTAATAAATAAAAACATCTCATAGGTACGAGCACCAAAGAAGTTATTTGGCCGCGAACGAAACTCATACGCTATGGCTTGAATAACAAACGCAAATAAAATAATCATCCAAACCCAATACGCTCCTCCAAAGCTAGTGGAGTAAAAGAGTGGAAATGATGCAAAGAAAGCTCCTCCAAAAGTGACTAAAGTTGTAAAGGTGAACTCCCACTTTCGCCCAAGGGTATTTACTAATATTGTACGCTCAGATTCTGTTTTACCAATCGTATAGATTAAGGTTTGTCCACCTTGTACAAACATTAAAAAAACTAAAAGTGCACCTAGCAGGGATACTATTACCCACCAATACTGCTGCAAAGCTAAATGTGATAATGTCTCGAACATAACTATTTCCCTCCTTCTTTTGGTCCTATGCTAATTTGTTTAATCATAATTCTAATTTCTGCAATTGCAAGACCAACAAAGGTTACTGCGAACAACCAGAAAGTAAGCATTACCGAAGCCGAATCAATTTTGGACACAGCTGTCATTGTTGGCATTAAATCCTGAATAACCCATGGCTGACGTCCTACCTCGGCCACAATCCAACCTGCCTGACTGGCGATATATGCTAAAGGAATAGTCCATAAGGCGATAACTAAAACCCATCTCATATTTTCAATTTTTCCTTTTATAGTTAAAAAGAGCATCAGGATAAATAACAACAAAAAGTGTCCACCTAAAATAACCATGATATGAAAGGCATAAAAAGTCATGGAAATTGGAGGAACTATTTTAAAGGCATTTTCTTCTAACTGAGTCGGATCAGGGGAATAATAGTTTCCATATCCAAAGTAACGGAAGTAGTTATCTACCCAAACAGGATCATCAAAGTGAGCTTTTAAGCGCTGATACTCAACTTCATCAACCCCCTTTGCCGCTTTAAAAGCTTTAAGAATTTGCTGAGCTTCGTACCCCCGTTTAATTTTTTCTTTAAATGACATAATTCCATGCTTCTCATTTCCAAGCACCAAATCTTTAATACCGGGAACAAAGGCATTAAAATCAGAAAAAGCTAAAAAAGAAAGCATTCCGGGAACTTCAACTTTAAATAGAAAATCTTCTTTTGAGTTTTTATTTATATTTTCATCAGGCGATTCGCCAAACAGTCCAACGGCAATAAGTGGAACATTTGTTTTTCCTTCAAAAACAGACTCCATGGCAGCAAACTTCATGGGTTGATACTTGGCAACATCTTTTGCAGAACTATCACCGGTACCAATTAAAATGATTGAAGCTACAATACCAAAGGTGGAAGCAACAATAATACTGCGCTTGGCAAACAGTTGATGACGATTTTTGAGCAAAAACCAACTACTAATTCCAACAACAAAAACCGCGGCTAATACAAATCCACTTGTCGTGGTGTGTAAAAACTTACTTACTGCCGTTCCGGAGAAAAGTACATCCCAAAAATTAACCATTTCATTTCGGGCGGTCTCCGGATTGAACTTCATCCCAACCGGATTTTGCATCCATGCATTGGCAACTAAAATCCATAAAGCCGAAAGATTAGCCCCTACAGCAGTTAACCAGGTGGCTGTCAAATGAAAGCGCTTACTCACTTTACCCCAACCAAAAAACATAACTGCAATAAAGGTACTCTCTAAAAAGAAAGCCATGATACCTTCAATTGCTAAGGGTGCTCCAAAAATATCGCCGACAAACCAGGAATAGTTAGACCAGTTTGTACCAAACTCAAATTCTAAAATAATTCCGGTGGCTACCCCAATGGCGAAATTAATTCCAAACAACTTCATCCAAAATTTGGTGATGCGTTTCCACTCTTCTTTTCCAGTTTTCACATAGATGGTTTCCATAAACGCTACAATGAACCCGAGACCCAAGGTAAGCGGAACAAATATCCAGTGAAACATAGCCGTTAAGGCAAATTGCGCCCGCGACCAATTAATTAAAGTATAATCTATGCTTTCTAACATGAAATAATAGGTTTATTGTGTTACTAATTCTTCTAATACATGCCTTGCCCGTTCTTCATCTGAGGAATACTTATTCTTTAAAGTATCCCTAAAAAAGAACAATTTAAAAACTACAAACATCACAAACAATTTGATCAATATAATAGCCCACAGCGTTCTTCCCCAGGAGGGTAGATTACGAAATCCCTCTCTGTAAAAATGATATATTTTACCTAATCCATTCATAAATTCTACAAGAAATTAACCAAAACTAATTTAAATTCCACCTGTTTCAAGAGGCCAACTATTAGGTATTAACAAAGAACTCTGAAAAATGCTTAATGAAAACTAAAAAAATATTTCATTTTCACCCACAATCCCATTTAAGCATTACATTACTTAATTTCATTCTTTTACTGGAGGAAATCAAAAAAAATCGACTAACAGTTAAAAAAAATAGTTAAACATTTTTTGGGAGTTAATATTTTTTTGTTCATCTTTGAATCGCATTTGAGTATTGAATTACCGAATTGCATTAACAGCATTTTAAAACTGATTTTCAGTTGCATAAAGTTTTATATTAACGTAAATTGATAGTAGTAGGAAGAACTAAAAGATTAAACAAATTTAATAAAGTGTTCAACTTATTATTTGATCATAAAACCCTTACAAAAATGACAGTAGAACAATTTAATCACAAACTGCTAGGTTTACAGCAAAAAATGTATAGCTACGCACTTTCATTAACTACCAATGAAGAAGACGCTCATGATTTAGTACAAGAAACAAACATCAGAGCTTTATCATCAAGAGAAAAATTCATTATGAATACGAATTTCTCAGCCTGGATGCATACCATTATGCGTAATTCGTTTATAAACAATTACAGAAGAAAATATAAAATGCGCCAGGCACCAATGTTAGTTGATGAAGTAAATATGTTATCTAATAATTATTACACCAATGATACTCCGGATACCATCCATTATACCAATGAGATTTACGCCAAAATGGATAAACTGGATAACGATTTTAAAGAACCTTTAACCATGCACATGGAAGGTTATAAGTACAAAGAAATAGCTGATGAATTAAACATGCCGATTGGAACTGTAAAAAGTCGGATTTTCTTTGGCCGCAAAAAACTTCAAGTCCTCATCAACTAAGGTTGCTTCATTTTGTCTCTAAATAGTCTCAACAAGAAAACTACAATAATTTCGTTACTCTTGTATTTCAAATCAGTCATTTACAAAAGTAAACTCCTGATTAAAATACTGCGAAAGCCTCATTCTTGAAGCCTTCTTTATTGAGACCAAATTTTCTTTCTATTACTAAATAGTTTTTAAAACCTCCTTAACGGGAGGTTTTTTTCATTTTTGTTCATTTAGTAATTTCGTAATATTGCATCAAAACCAAAGATCATGGAAAATAAAGAAAAACTGATTGGCATATTGAGTTATATTACCTTCGTAGGATGGGTTATTGCTTTTGTTTTACGAAATAATAATTCATTACAAACCAGGTTTATGCAATTCCACTTAAGACAAGGCTTAGGGATTAGTATAATAGGGACTCTTTCATCTTGGCTTATTGGTCCATTCTTAAGTAATATTGGCCTCCCTCTAATGGCCTATGGCCTTTGGATTTGTATTACAGTACTTAGAATTGTAGGCATCATAAATGCTGTTCAGGATAAAATAAATCCACTACCTTTTTTGGGGGAATGGTTTGATGAGAAATTGGATTTTATTTAATCCGTTAACAGAAATTCCAAATCAAAAACCGCAAATAATTATAGGTGTTTTTTACCCTTTAGGCGTCTTATGCTTATAAAAACTTTTCACACCCTGACATGATATTTACCCGCAACCTGATCATCCTTATTTTCCTATCCCAATCCTACCAAACCTTTGGTAATTCACCGCAAAAAAAGCTTTTTGACCAAAGTTTTGTGCATGAGATACATCTTCAATTTCCCATGGAGAATTTTGAAGACGTGCTAAAAGAAAATTTCAATGGTGATTCATTTGATTTTAGCAGCTCGACCACAAGTAACGAAACACTTTACATCCCAACCTCAGTTACCATTGATGGAACAACTCTTGACTCCGTTGGAGTGAGATACAAAGGATTTTCATCCTACAACCCCAATTCCTCCAAAAATTCATTCAAGTTGGACTTTAACGAATTTATTTCGAAACAAACATATGATGGATTAAAAAAGCTAAACCTTAATAATTCAACAGGAGACCCCAGTATGTTGAGAGAATATATATGTTACGGTCTTCATCATGCCATGAGTGTTAGTGCATCAAGAGTTGCTTTTGCAAAGGTATATTGCAATGGGGAATACCATGGCTTATATCAGATTGTGGAATCAGTAGACAAACCCTTTTTAAAAAATCGTTTTAATGATGCTGATGGAAATCTTTTTAAAAACATGGGCTGGAGCCATTTAGAACCAACAAACGATCACCATGATTCGATTCAAGATTGCTTCGAACTTAAAACCAAGGGAGACGAAACAAACTGGGAAGGATTTTTAAACTTCATTGAGCTTTTAAACAATACGACAGATGAAGAATTTTCAACTGAAATAGAAAAACACTTTAATGTTGACTTATATTTAAGAGTTTTGGCTGTAGATGTGGCGACCATCAATTGGGATTCCTACCTTCAACACGGACGCAATTATTACCTGTATGAAGAAAACACCAATCAATACCTTAACTGGATTCCCTGGGATTACAACTTTGCTCTTTCAGGCGGCTGGGGTTTTGTTGCGGATACGACTTGCAACTTGTACTCGGATTTCTTCGTTTTCACAAACGGAACACCAACGGTTAAATTTTATGATAATTCTTACCATAACGATGCCATCGAATACCAATGGGATTTTGGAGACGGCACATATTCCATAGAAGTAGATCCTGAGCATACATTTGAAAACTCCGAACCAAAGCATGTTTGTTTAAGCATATTTAACGAGAATTGTGCAGATGAAATTTGTTTCGAAATTAACCCTGCTGAAAATATATACAATTGTCCTTCATTGCAAGATCCAAATTTCACTCATTCTATCGATAAAAACTTTGCTCACACCATTCACATTTTCGACCAATGTAAAAATGAATGGGGAGAAGATTGTGAGGACACTTATTCGTGGTTTAATCCGGAAATTAATAGTCGGAATCTAGGCATTGATCAACGAGATAACAAAGGCATCCTGATAAAGCGTTTATTAAACATTCCTGAATATTACGAAAACTACCTAAGCATCTTTTCAGATCTACTTCAAAATCATTTTACAGTAGACAAACACAAAAAAATTATCGAAGAACAAAGCTTACTCATTGATGAAGCAGTTAAAGAGGATTCCAACAGCCTTTTCTCCTACGAAAGTTTCTTATCCGAAACCAAAGAAGGCGGTTTACTTAAAATCATTAGCGACCGGATTGACAGCCTTCAATTAGAATTGGAAAAGTTACATTATACTCCTTCACAAAAACAAGTGAAAAAAGGTGAGCTGACGATAAATGAGATTATTGCGATTAACAACTCCGTAAAGGAATCGATTGATTTATCAAATGAGTACGAGGATTGGATAGAAATTTATAACTGCACAGATACAGAACTTAACCTGCACAATTGCTACTTATCTGATCTCAAGTCTGATTTGAAGAAATGGAAATTCCCTACCGGCACTAGAATACCTGCCAAGGGTTACCTCACGTTATGGGCAGATGGACATATTCACCAGCCGGGCTTACATACAAACTTTAAATTGGATGGAAATGGTGAAGCGGTTTATTTATCTAATCAGGAAGGAGAAATAATAGACTACATAGAATTTCAGGAACAACAGGCAAACATCAGCTTAGCAAGAATACCGGATGGATCCGGCAGCTTCCTAAAAAATACACCAAGTTTTGACGCTAAAAATCCTTTTCCTGAAAGTTTTTTCAATACCAATAACGAAGTTATTAAAGCAGTCATATTTCCAAATCCATCAACTGACATTATGAATGTGGTATTAGAAGATGAAAACATCGAAAACTATACGATTGATTTGTTAACATCAGATGGCCATGCAATTTTCGTCAATCAACCTTTGGAAAAGCATCAAGCACTTGCCATCACGCAACTGCAAGAAGGCTTCTATTTTATAAGAATTACTAATCTGAATGGTGATACAGTCGTTAAGAAGATTTTGAAACTAAAGTAAGAAAAGTAGCATTAATGAACTGACACTAAATTACAAAACACAAATAGATACACAAAGTTTTAAAGATTTACTACTAAAATTACGGGCTTTTTATTTGGACTAATGACGTATATACCTAAACGCAAAAAAACCGTATTTAAAAGTTTAAATACGGTTTTCAATTCTATTTTATTGATATTAATTGGCAGCAGCAGTATACTCCAAGTAACCTTCGTTACGCTTGATCATTTTAGATAGAACGTCTTCTAAATAATTCGTAAATCCAACTTTATCAATTGCCTTACTTTTTTGAAGTTGCTCAGAAGCCTCCTTGTATTTTTTCATTACAATTAAAGCTAAAGCTTTATTATAATAGGCACAAGAAGCTAATTTAGGAGTAATACGTGCTTTTTTATCATCTTGCATTGTCGCAATTTCTTTATCGTATACTGCTAAAATAGGAGTCAAATCGCCTTCGATCTGAGACACATCCTGCTTTGTTGAGTTACTTTTGCTAACAGCCGCTTTTAACACATCAAAAGCTTTATTAAACTCATCGTAGTTAAACTTTTTGGGCTTTATGGTAAATGCAGAAACATTTAAAGTAAAAACAGGATAACCATACTTATCGTTGCTATTACGATTTAAAGTTGTCATACAAGCGCCAATTAATTCACTCTTAGACTTATTTAATTTATCATCAAAATCTTTACGAGCAGTAGATGCGCTTTCGGATGAACCACCACTAACTTTTTCAACACCTTCGCAAGCCGTTTCGTAAATCAATTCATCATTTTTATTGAACATCTGGTACTTATACTTGTATTTGTAAGAGTTTACGTAATAATACTCAGTAACACTACGTTCAACACCATCCTTTTTAACTTTCTTTTCCTGGCTTTTTCTCTCAGGATAATCATGTTCATCACGAACAGGATATTCCTCAATTTCGATACGAATATCTGCCTCTTTAGTATTATGTACTTTTTCGTAACCATATAAAACGGCTTTCTCAGTAATCTCATCACTTCTATACTGATCGCCATAATAACCTTTACCGATTACTTTATAGGTTTTTACATCTTTGGGTAAAAACTCTTCCGGGTATTGAGTATATTGAATCCCACCTAGCGATTGTGCATCTTTCTTTTGCGCTGAAGCAAAAGTTACTACACCCAAAAGCATCCATAATATTGATAAATTCTTCATCTTATCGATTTAAAATTAGATTATTAATAAGTCAGGTAATCATTGGCACTTAAAGTACCCCAGTAAAATCCTTTTAAAGTATGACTCTTACCATCTACTTTATAGCTTAGATTAATATCAAACGAATATGAGTCATCTTTATAATCTACAATTACTGTTCCTTTTACGTCGGACATGTAGTAAGAAGAAGTACGAGTACCACTCACAGCAGAACCTGTTGCGTCATATTCAATATTTGAACCAATTTTAAGCTTTGATGCATCTCCGGGATCACCACCATAATTGATGAAATTGTAGGTACCTTCTGCTAACCGTTTAGTACTATTGGAGTAAATGGTAAATTGAAAATAGTTTGATGCATTAGTACTCAAACTATTGGCCAATCGAATATCATAAATACGAGTATCGATTTCACCAGATGTAGGTGTGCCATCATCATCAAGTTCTCCAAAGCCAATGGTCACTTTACTTGAATCAAACTGAATATAGTTTTCCGGCTTCTCTTCTTCAGGATCTGAAGCACAGCTGTACACCCCTACTACCAAGGCTGCAAAAAATAATACTTTTTTCATGTAATAAGTTAATTATTAGATTTAAAAAAGGAGAACCAAATCTCCAAAAATTAGTCTGTAAAATTAGAAGTTTTTTACCCACACACAAACAATTGTAAAAAAACCAGGGAAATTACTTTTATACAAAACAATTTTTTCTGCTACAAAAAACACACGAGAAGTAAAATTAGGGTGCTATTTAGCTTCGCTGATTTTCATTTTTTTTGCGGTTCTTCCTGACTCTTGTGGTTGAGAAAAGTGATTTTAGTGGACAGTGAATAATCTTTTCGCTAAAAGCGAAATCCTATATCAAAAACCAACAATTTTATGTTTACCGAAAAAAGTTCACGGTAATAGAAACGACAATCATCATGAATGCCATTCCAAAATACAACATGTTTTTACGAAAAATGACGAGAGGTGTTTTAGTATTTCGGGAAAATATCCAACCGATGTGACTCATCACTAAGGTAAACACCATCAATATAAAATGCTCTACCACCCAGAATCGTCCACTTGCTGCTGCTTCTACGATCCGACTCAGATCACCTTTGGCATAATTATTCATAAATAAAATATACAACCCGGTGCCCAGTACAAATTGCACATACAAAAGAAAGGTTGATACAAAGGGAAGCTTAACATCAAGCGCAGAAAGTACAACTTTTTGAAAACTTCCTAAAATACCACGCATCAAAATGATAAATGTAACAACACATGCCATAATACTAGTTCCAATATGTAAGCTTAGGATGACATCACGCATTGTTGTATTGTTTGATTATTGAATCAGCAATTTGAGTGGCTTGCTTTATTCGATCTGCCATGCCAATACCATCTTTTATGTTACCGGCAAGTGTGAGACCGGGATATTTATCCTCAACCTTTGCGATAGCAGCTAAACGAACCTCACTTTCAATCCCATATTGAGGAATTGCTTTAGTGTATCGCTTTAACTTGATCACATCCGGATTAAAACGAGGCAATTCCATCAAATCAATGATCTCATTTTCTAAAACATGAAGAAGCTCTTCATCGGTTAAATCACAAATGGCATCATTTCTCACACCACCCATAAAAACAGTTAACAGAGCTCCGCCTTCGGGTGCACGATTCGAAAATAAAGATGACATAAATAAAACGCCCAAAACCTGACGATTCTCCTTGTGCGGAATTAATCCTCCAAATCCATCCAGAGGCCGCCCCTCCCACTTATCAAAACCTAAAGAGACTTCAACAACACGTGCATAGGGTAGATTGATAAGGTCTGTGAGTCGCTCTGGTTCAATAAAAGGCAACAATTCATCTAAACCATTGGCACCTATGGTCGAAATAAGTTGTGAAGCTTTCACCAAAATCACTTCCCCATCTTTAACATATTTGATTTCAAAACTTTGATCTCCTGATGGCTTAACCTTAATATCTAAAATGCTTAATTCCACATTCTCATTTCCTACCTTTTGATATAAAGTTTGTATCAACTGACTTAAACCGCCTTTAAACGAGAAAACTGATCGATCGGTACGTTTTTCAAGTTCAGATTTTGGGTCTTTGCGTTTCTTGATGGTTCCTTTGATAAAACTACCATAATTCTGTTCCAGATTATAAAGTTTTGGAAATGCAAAACGCGTCACTAAACGCCCGGGATCACCTGCGTAAATCCCAAGCACAAAGGGATCAATGGCATAATCCAAAAAACTCTTTCCCAATCGGCGTTTAACCATATCGCCTAAGGATTCATTCGGATCAGTGCCTTTAGAACGAAAGGGTTCGCCTAAAATACGGAACTTATCTTTGAGTGAAAATAAAGGGGTAGATATGGCCGTTTGGGGACTGTATGGCAATGCATGCCATTCTCCTTTTTTGAGAACATAACGAACTTTCACCAAATCATTTCCCTTTTCCAATTGCAGCGAATCGCCTAACTCATCGAACAATTGCACGACCTCGGGATGAGATATAATACCGGAATTGGGACCAGACTCGTAAGTAAAGCCGTTTTCTGTTTGGGTATTAATCACACCCCCCACACGATCTAGCTTCTCTAAAACAACAAATGGAACATTTGCCTTTTTGAGGTAATAGGCGATTGTTAGACCGGTAATACCGGCACCAATGATGACAACGGGAGAATTATTCATTTACTATTTGCTTCAGCGATTCGATAAACATAGGATGGGCCATGGGAATCTCAACTCTGGAAAGATGCCTGACTCTGGAATCATTCTTATAATTGTCGACCAAATTAATATTTAAATCGTAAATGGTCTCTAAACATTCGGTGGTAAAACTGAGTGGAATCATAACAATCCTCTCATTTCCCTTTTGTATTAACGCTTCAAGATATTCATCGGTATCAGGTCCCACCCATTTGACCGGGCCTACTCTTGATTGAAAAGCAACTTCATGTGGCAGTCCCATCATTTCAGCAAGTTTCTGGGCCATCTTAAAAATGGACTCCGGATACTTATCTCCTTTTTTTACGCCATACTCCGGTATTGAATGAGCGGTGAATAAAAGTAAAGGATCTTCCACCGCATGATCTTCAATATGTTTTCTTATCAGGGTTTGCCAATATTTCAGAAAATAAGGGTGTAAACTATAATCACATTTCTTATGAATGGAAAGAAAAGGATATTTTTTGATTGCTGTTTCAACATCAGCAAAAACCGAAGTGGTAGTGGTATTGCTTGCTTGTGGATACATGGTTAAAACTGATATGGACTCAATGCCATCTTCCACCATATTTTTAATAACCTCCTTGATGTAAGGTTGAGTATAAGAATAGGCGGTGTAAACCTTTTCGTTAATCTCTTTTCGTAAAGCTTCTGCTACGGCTTCGGTATGTTTTATGATGGGCGAGCCACCTATTAATTGATATTTTTTCCAGGATTCGGGATGCCGTTTTTGAGCAATCATGTGTGCGACGAAATGACGAAGTCCCCATGGCAAAGGTAAAATATGTTTATCCTGAAACATGTTCTTTAAAAACACTCTCATCTCACGAAGCGATTGAGGTCCGCCCATATTGACTAACAAAATTCCCTTCATAATTTTAAAAATGTGCTAATGCTATTGATTTAACTTCAAAAAATAACAACACAGAGACGCCGAGACACAGAGTTTTATTGTTTAACCTCATAACTTCAATACTTTTAAGTCTTTGTGTTAAAATAACTATACGTAAAAATGGACTAAAATAATTTTAAAACACGAAAACATCCAACTTAAGACAGTTTGTCATGAAAAAGCATAATTATTTTTTACAAAAACCACTAAGATGCTAAAAAGTTTGAATCTATTTCAGCCAACAGTTGGGATCTTTCAGGTTATAATCATTGTACTTTCCAAAAGACAAACATTTTAACCCACCACGGCATAAAGCCTTATAAAAGCATTGTGTACAAGCCACATCATTAGAATCAACATTATGAATATCTGCACAAAGAGCATTATTCTTATATAACTCGATTAAATTATCCTGAGCCAGATTACCAATTTTAATGGGCAAACGCCTACAAGGTAAAACATCACCATTGGGCATAAGGGTGATGAGCGTATCTCCTGCCGAACAACGATAAGGTTCTCCACCGCAAACTAAAAACTGAAGAGCCCGATTAGAGGTGATCTTTACTTTTGAGAAGAAACGGCGTTTATTCTTCTGTTGTTCTTTTAATATAATTTCAAAGAACTCTTTAGTCTGATCGGTGGACAATAACAAGGGATCATTCTCTCGACTTGGCAAATAACGATCTGTCCACACTTTATAAGCACCATACTTCCGGGCAATTTCAACAACTTTGGGAAACAGTTTGTAATTAGTGGAATTGGCTGTAAAAGAAACCATGAATGGAATCCTTAATCGAGCATATACCTTGAAAGCCTTTACGATTTTATCAAAACTACCAGAACCTCTAATTTGATCATTAGCCTGCTTATCTCCTTCTAAACTGATTTGTATAAAACTTGGCTTCAGTGTTTTGAGTTCTAGCAAAACGTCTTCCTGGGGCAAAAAACCATTGGATAAAATCCCAAAAGTGAAATACCTCTTTTGACGGGCGTGCTTTAATAATTCAACAAAATCTTTACGTAAAAATGGTTCCCCACCTGTAAAGTTAATATGAGCACGCTTTAGCTGACTTTCTTTTTGAGAAGCTTCAACAAAAGCTGAAAGCTGATCTAAGAAACCGGTTAAAACCATTAAAGACTCACCATTATTGGTATAATCCGTTTGGTAACAATGTTTACATCTAAAATTACATTGATCGGTAAGATGCCATTGAAAAGTAATGTAATTGGGCAATAATCGATTCATATTTTTAATCTCCACAACCGCCACAGCCTCCACCGCAACCACCTGAACAACCTCCACTACAACTGCTGCATCCGCTACTACAGCCTGATGAAACAGAACCTCCATCAAAAATGGTTGGATTTGAAAAACCGGCCATTAAATCACCCGGTAAAAAGAGAGTTATACCAAATAAGGCGACTCCATACAACAAATATTCGTTATTGCTAACCCTTGCAGCCCCCGGCGATCTCTTCAAATGTTGAAAACGTTTTTCTGCCAACGATAACACTTTCTTCCCTAAAGCTGAATGAAATACTTTTCCGGGCTTTATGACTTGATAAAGAACAAAAAGAGAAATCAATAATAAGGCAATTAGAAACAACACAGGCTTATCTCTTACAATTCCAAAATACAACTTTGGCAAAGCCATAACTAACAAGGCGATCACTCCATAATAAAAGAAACTCCAATATCGCTTCTTGATTTCATCAGTAGCCAAAAGGTTGAATTTCTTTAATTGGTCAACATTAGGCTGAATGACCTTTTCCAATTGCTCTTTGACTGTACCTTGAAAAAAATCACGCAGATACTCGTAATCATTTAGAAAATTCCAGATACTCTCTTCCAAAGCTCCAGGACTATTTGGCTCTTCAGACAATTTTGACAACCTAACACCTTTTCCTTTATCTTCTACTATATCTATAGAATTACTCTGCCAGAGCTTAAAGATCGCAGAATTAACAGCTCCTTTATATCCATTTTTTAAAATGGCAATTTCTAAAGGAGAAAGCTTAGTAGGTTCCACCACTTCTCTATTGACTGTATCGTCATTGTTAACCAACAAACGCAACAAGATTATGATAAAGGCAGCGTAATGGAAAAAAATAAGTAAAAACTGAGGTCCCGGGATATGAACAAATGAGTCTATCATGATAAGGTAGGTTTTTGGACAGTTGATTTTTTCCTTAAAAATAGCAATGTCTTTTAAGGCTGCAAATTCTTTTCACCTTAATCACTACAACCGCCACATCCACCCCAACTACAACCACCCGGCAAAGATTTCATGTCAACTTCTGAACAACCACATGACATATCTGAACAGCCGGAACAGCCTGAGGAGAAATCACCTTTGATTAATAAGTCCTGCCGATCCAATCCTGCCATCAATTCATAAGGCAAGAATGAAAAAATTCCAAAAATAGCCGCACCATAAAGAAATTTCTTATCGTATTTTCGATTGGAGGAAGAAGCTAATTTTAAATGTAAAAACCGTTGCTCGGCAGTTGCTATAACTCGCTTACCCAAATCGGTATAAATAACTTGAGTGGGTTTGATCATCCAATACAGAATTCCTATTGATAATATTAAAAGAACCATTAAAAGCAATACATACATTGAATTCTCTAGTCCTAAAGAAAGTATGGATAAAGCAACGACAAACAAACTAAAAGTTCCCAGAAAGAAAACATTCCAATAGCGCTGTTTATCCTTTTTTGTTGCAGTTAGCCTAAATCGATTTAACCTCTCTAAATTAGACTGGATTTTGGTTTGGATCGTTTTCTTTTTCTCTCCTTCAAAAAAGTCATGGTAAACAAGAGCTTGATCCAACATCGAAAAGAGTGAATTGTCAAGATCATCCAACAAAACTGCACTCCCCTTTGCATTCCGACTAATCTTCAGGGTTGATCCGTAGCCTTCAATATTCACCAATCCCTTGCCCCATAAATTATAGATGCCATAGCTTATGGCACCTTTTAATCCATTTTTTAAAACAGCAATATCTAAAGGAGAGAGTTTTGTAGGTTCGATCAACGCAAGGTTCGAGGTGGCATCTATCTTAACAAATTTTCGACAGCCCAAAATTAATAAGCTATTAAAGAGGATAAAAACCCCTGGAAAAACGAATTCAGGTATAGCAATAATAGCATCGGACATCTGTAATTTTTTTTCTAAAATAATAATAAATCGTAGTATTTAGACCGATACCATTACTCAATCATTTTATTGCTTAACAACAGTTATTTCTTTTGCGATTTGTTTTGCTTTATCCACGACTTGCATAACATCTGCTCCAAGCTCATCATAAGCTAAAGCAACCCCCATTCGTCGATATTCGCGGGCAAGAGGTTTACCAAATATTCGCAAATAGGACTTGGGATAACTAGCAGCTTTTTCAACACCTCTATACTGAAACTTATCGCCTTCAAAATCTGCTAATATTACGGCGCTTGCTCCAGCTCGTTCAAAAGTAATCTCAGGAATAGGTAATCCTAAAACGGCTCTACAATGCAATTCAAATTCATTAAAATTCTGAGTCCCGGATAATGTAACCATTCCCGTATCATGCGGACGAGGACTCAACTCTGAGAAAATAACCTCATCGCCGCAAATAAAAAATTCAACACCCCAAATACCGGCACCTTCTAAAGCTGCTGTCACTTTCCCGGCCATTTCTTCGGCAGCCTTTACAGCTTTGTCAGAAATTAAAGCCGGTTGCCAGCTCTGCTGATAATCACCACGCTCCTGCACATGACCAATTGGCGGACAGAATAAAGTATCACCCTCTTTTTGCGTAACAGTTAATAAGGTAATCTCGGAAGTAAAATTCACAAAAGCTTCCACAATGACTTCACCCGAATCTCCACGACCTTTTGCTCCGGCAATTTTCCAGGCTTTTTCAATATCAGCTTCGTTTTTCACAACCGATTGACCTTTGCCTGAGCTTGACATTAGGGGTTTAACCACACAAGGCATTCCTACAGCATTGACTGCATCGTGCATTTCATCGATGGAAGTTGCATAACGATAATCGGCAGTTGGGAGACCCAAATCTATAGCGGCTAAATCGCGAATAGCCTTACGATCCATGGTAAAATTGGCCGCTTTGGCACTAGGTACCACTTGAATCCCCTGTGCTTCGTAATCAAAAAAACGAGTGGTGCGTATGGCTTCAATTTCAGGAACAATGATCTGAGGCTGGTGCTTGGCAACGACTGCATCCAAGGCTTCTCCATCAAGCATATTAATCACTTCATAAGCATCGGCCACTTGCATGGCTGGCGCATTTTCATAACTATCTACAGCAATAACTGTTTGTCCTAAGCGCTGAGCTGCAATGACAAACTCTTTACCTAACTCACCAGAACCTAATAGCATGATTTTCTTTTGCATAAAGCCTTGAATTTTAAATGTTTTGCATTTTTGTTACCAGTGCAAAATTACATAAACTTTCAGTAAAGCAACAGCGTTTAGCACACTGGTTTTAGGAACTTATTAACAAGTTTATCCCAATTCTAAAAATCTAACAAATAAGCTCAACCCATGTTAAAACAAACTTCCTTTTTATTTGGCGGTAAAAATATCCATAGAAATAAGCCGGTCTACTTAACAATTTCCTATTTTTATCAGCATCAAACATTACGACCTATGAACATCTTAACACTTGTAAACCTCATCATCATTAACATCTTAATTCTACTCGGATTAAGCTACTTCTGGAGTTTCTACACCTACAAATTATTCAAACCATGGATGTGGCTAGAAAATAGAAAACAAAAAGACTTTCCTAAAGAACTCACTAAACTGGAAAGGAAAATGAAAGACAAAAACCTATTCTACTCGATATGGTTCATCTTAAAAAATATCGATCAACATAACATCGAGGGTAAACTTGCTGAAGTTGGGGTTTACAAAGGAGAAACTGCTTTGATCCTACACCACGCTTTACCGAATCGGGAGCTTCTTTTATTTGATGATTTTTCAGGCACTCCAAAACAAGTTGAGAGAGAAGATTGTGAGGGTAATATGCAAACCGACATCATTAACTCAGATGGGCTAACTGAAGAGAAAATGCAGGCTCTGGTAAACAATCACCCCAAAGTCATTATTAAAGCCGGTGAATACAAAACCACATTTGCAACCCTAGAACAGGAGGAATTTGCCTTTGTAAGTATTGATGGCAACTTCTACGAGAACACCAAAACGGCTTTGGAATTCTTCTATCCAAGACTAGCCCAAGGTGGAAGTCTTTTAATCCATGATTACAACCACAAATGGGAAGGTGTACAAAATGCAGTTCATGAATTTCTACAAGCTATTCCAGAAAACTTCACACCTCTTCCGGATATGTATGGATCAATTGTGATTACTAAAAACAAATTATAAATAATGTACAAATGAAGCCTTTAATTATTTCAAGTTAAGCAATTACACAAAGTGCAATATCTGACCAGCTAACCTTAATTACCAGATAGAAAACATTAGACCAATCACTGAGCACACAAATCTTTTCCCATGAAAATCAACCTTCAACCTTCAATTATCCTTTTCTGTTTTTGTTTATTGTGTTTTAATAATCTTGCCCAGAACAACCCACGTCCCAAAGTAGGATTAGTATTAAGTGGTGGCGGAGCAAAAGGTCTGGCTCACATAGGGGTTATAAAAGTATTAGAAGAAGCTGGTATTCAACCCGATTACATCACCGGCACCAGCATGGGAAGTATCCTTGGAGCTTTATATGCATCGGGCTATACCGGCAAAGAATTAGATTCCATTGTTCGATATGCCGACTGGCCAACCCTGCTCAGTGACCACTTATCGTTAACCAACGTTGCACCGGAAGAAAAGCAAGATTTCAACAGCTTTCTATTGGAGTTTGAAATCAATAAAAAAGGTCTAAAAATTCCTTCGGGGATGGTAAAGGGCCAAAGCATCTCACAACTGTTCTCTGAACTCACTTGGCCGGTAGCCGAAATTAAAAACTTTGATGACCTACCCATTCCCTTCCGTTGTGTTGCAGCCGACCTCATCACAGGCGATCCTTATGTATTTAAAAGTGGAGATTTAATGACAGCTATGCGCTCCAGCATGGCCATTCCATCGGTATTTACCCCGGTTGAATTAGACAGCTTATTTCTGGTTGATGGTGGTATTATCGACAATTATCCGGTACAGGAATGCCTTAAAATGGGAGCTGATATTATAATTGGAGTGAATGTTGATGTAAATGACAACCGACAAAAAGAAGATATCAATACCCTTCCACAAATTTTAATAGCATCTACCTTCATAGGCAATAAACCCAGAGCAAAAGAAGCAGAAGAACTGGCCGATTATTCGATCAAACCCGATTTAGCCAAATTTACCACTGCCAGTTTCATGGAAGCTCCGGCGATTATAGAAAAAGGAGAACAAGCGGCCAAACTCTACTACAACGACTTAAAAACACTGGCCGATTCACTTAATAACATTGCTCCTACCCCAGTGATTAAACGCCCCAAACGCGACTCCATTATTATTAATGACATAGAAATTTTAAACAGTAAGCACATTAGCTACAATTATTTCATATCAAAACTGGGATTTAAAAAGGGAGATAAAATCACTCCCAAAGACATAAACAACGGTATTAATCTGCTTTTAGGCACCCGATTTTACAATAAAATAACCTATGAATTGATTCCTCATGACGACAGATTTAACGTTGTATTTCATACCACTGAAAACACACGAGCCATGGCCAAATTCTCATTGCAATATGACAATGAGCTAAACATTGGCATCATCTCTAATTTAACCCTGCGCAACCTATTGGCCAAAAACAGCCGCCTAAGTTTAACCACAGACATCTCAGAAAATCCACGCGCAACATTAGACATCCTCACGTATATTGGTGATAAACAACGCTTAGGTATTTTTATGGATGGAAAATATGAGTACTCCATTTTTCCGTTGTATTACGAAAACAACATCAAAGATGGTACAATGCGATACCGATTAACAGAAGGTGGTGGAGGATTTTTATTCTCAAACAAAAAGAACTCAGCGCTCAAACTTTCAGCCTACGCAAAAAAAATATTACTTTCCCAAAAAGAGGGTTTGGACGAAGTCTTTTATTCTGAAGAGGATAAGTTTGGTAATGTCTTCTATTATAGTCAATTAGGATGGATGCGCAACACTTTTAACGACGCTTTTTTTCCAACCCAAGGCAGTAATCTTTCGTTATGTGTGGGAGCCAACCTTAAAAAAGATATCTATTTCAGTGGATCAGATTCTACTCACGCAATTGTATCACCGGTAATCAGCAACCAGAGACAACAGTACATCAAAGCCAACCTGATGTACCAAAAAGCTTTTGGTCTTTCCAAAAATTATACGCTCATCACCTCTCTTTATGGTGGCGCCATAACAAATGATGATTCTTATCTGGACATGCACTTTGTAGGTGGCACAAACTTTAATGCGGGAGAAGATGACATTCCCTTTGTGGGTTTAAGCTTTAGAGAACGAGTGGTGCAAAACTATTCGGCGGGCAGATTAAACTTCATGTTCAACTTTGCCCAAATAATGCATGCCAATGTCATCGTAAATGGATTATATTCGACCAACTTCGGTAATTCAAATAAAGAATCTCTTCCCTTCGTATTAAACCGGGATGAATTTGTATTGGGCTATGGCGTCAGCTTATCGCTGGATAGTTTAATTGGTCCGATAACCTTGGGAGCGGGCAGCAACCATATCGATAATAAAATAAGATTATATGTGAACATTGGCTATCCTTTTCATCGATAAAACGGGTCAATGAGCCAATTTCATTCCTATCAGGTTTTCATCACTTATTTTAGATCTACGCCGGATAACTCCAACAAAGTCCCATACGCATCCATTGGTAAGGCTTCAGAATCTACAATTACATTCGCTTGCTCGTAATACTTGGTACGCTCATCGAGTTTTTCCTTAATGAATTGAAGCAATTCTTCTCCTGATTTATTGGCAACCAATGGCCGTTCATTTCGTCCGGTCTTTAGGCGATCAACTAATCCTTCCGGTGTTAATTTCAGGTAAACCGTCAAACCGCTATCATTCATTTTTTGCATATTATCAAAAAAACAAGGCGCACCCCCTCCTGTTCCAATGATGACTTTTTCTTCACTCGCTAATTCCTGAAGAATTTCTTTTTCAGCGATACGAAACTGATCTTCACCATGTACTTCAAAAAAGCGAGAAATGGTCATCTGATGCTTTTCTTCAAAATAATCATCCATATCGATAAAACGCCAGGATGTGTTTCTGACTAAACGTCGGCCAAGGGTTGATTTGCCACTTCCCATGAAGCCGATGAAGTATACTTTTGTGATTTCCATGTTTTTTAGTTCGAAGTTTGGAGTCCGAAGTCCGGAGTCCGAAAGCTTATAATAACAATTTTGACAACTACGCCACGAATCCCTTCGTGTGGTAAAATATAAAAGCCACACGATTCAATCGTGCGGCAGCATTTGGTATATCGCATTACTCGACACTCACTTCTAGAATAAAGACATTTGATCTTTATCCTCATTATCTAAATCTTCAGTTGAAGTATCGTCATCAATTTCAGGCTCAACTTCAGGTTCCGGATCTGGGAAACGAGTAGGTTCTAATTCTGTAATTTTAGCAACCGAATAGGTTGATAAGCGTTTACCTCTGGCTTTATATCCTTTTACGCCAATAAACTCATCCACATCGATAATTAACGTCTCGCGGAATTTATCATCTCCACCAAATACGGTTTGGATACGAGGATAAACCACATCTGTCAAGATTTCTAACCTGGACTTCGAATGCTCACCAAGAATCGACTGCTCTTTACTTCCATACTCTAATTGGAAGCGCTTTACGTAATAGTACTTCTGCTCACCATCCCAGAAAACAGCTGACCAGACTTTGTGTGGATCTGCTTTTTCGATCTTCAGGATATTATCCTCAAAGTGAGTACTTAAATCATAACCGGTAAAATAGAACTTACCTTCATTGCTTACGACTAAAATTTGATCACCTCCGGAGAACTCCCCTAAGAACTTACCTCGTCCGTCAGCATTTAAACGTAAGGTTTCTTCTTCAAAATAAATCTTACGACCTCCAAGGGTTGATTCTCCTTTGCGACGCAGAGACACTTTATGTAGCGCATACTTAGATACAATGTTTCCACGGGCACTTCGTCCTTTAATGGCCAATTCACCCATGTCTAAATCAAATACCTGATTACGAATACGCGCCTTTGGTTTAAGGATAATTTTCAGGATCTCTGACTCACCATTCGGATTGGCGCTAAAATACTGAATCACCGATCCTTGTGTTCCTTGCGTTACATCGTACTCTTTGTCTCGAGTTACTCCTGTTACCGCAAAACGTTTCATGTAGGAGATTCCATCTTTTCCATCACAATACACCACATTGTAGATGGTGCGCTTATCATTTTTCTTAAAAACGGCAATGTGAATGATATCTTTACCTACAAAGGCTTTTTCTGTCACCTTAGTAATTCGATACCTCCCGTCTTTATAGAAGATAATGATGTCATCAAGATCAGAACAATCACCGATATATTCGTCTTTTTTAAGAGAGGTCCCAACAAAGCCTTGTTCACGATCAATGTACAGCTTCTCGTTTTTAACCACCACTTTTGTAGCTTCAATGTTTTCAAAGCTTCGGATTTCTGTTTTACGAGGATATTGTTTACCGTATTGTTTTTTAATCCGTTTAAAGTAATCGATGGAGTAATCGATGATGTTATCTAAATGGAATCCGATTTGTTTCATCTCATCTTCCAAAGAAGCAATGTAATCATCTGCTTTCTGGGAATCAAATTTCGAGATACGCTTGATCTTGATTTCAGTTAGGCGAATAATATCATCACGTGTAACTTCACGACGCAGATTAGGCTTAAAGGGGTCTAAACCTCTATCAATAGTCTCAATCACCGCTTCCCAGGTTTCGCACTCACGAATACGGAGGTAAATTTCATGTTCGATAAAAATACGCTCCAAAGAACTGAAGTGCCACATCTCTTCCAATTCGCCAAGTCGAATTTCCAATTCGCGCGTTAACAAATGAACGGTAAAATCGGTATTCTTTTTCAAGATTTGTGAGACGCCTAAAAACACAGGTTTGTGATCTTCAATTACACAGGCATTGGGCGAAATAGAAACTTCACAATCGGTAAAAGCATACAGTGCATCTATGGTTTTATCCGGAGATACACCATTGTGTAAGTAGATCAGAATCTCTACATTCTCGGCGGTATTATCATCAATCTTTTTGATTTTAATCTTTCCCTTATCATTGGCTTTCAGGATAGTCTCAATCAAAGTAGTCGTATTTTTCCCAAATGGAATATCAGAGATCATCAAGGTTTTGCTATCTACCTTACTGATTTTGGCACGGACTTTAACTGCTCCTCCTCTTAAACCATCATTATAACGGGATGCATCCATCATACCACCGGTTGGAAAATCAGGAAGAATCTCAAAATCCTGCTCCTTTAAAATGGCAATTGATGCATCTATTAATTCATTAAAGTTGTGAGGTAATACTTTTGAAGCCAAACCTACGGCAATACCTTCTACGCCTTGTACCAACAACAAGGGGAATTTTACGGGTAAGGTAATGGGTTCCTGGTTACGGCCATCGTAAGATAGTTTCCACTCTGTAGTTTTAGGATTGAAAACCACATCCTGAGCAAATTTGGTTAATCGAGCTTCAATGTAACGAGCTGCTGCCGCACGGTCGCCGGTATAAACATTACCCCAATTTCCCTGGCAATCAATCAATAAATCTTTTTGCCCCAACTGCACCAAAGCATCACCAATAGAAGCATCACCATGAGGGTGAAACTGCATGGTAAAACCAATGATGTTCGCGACCTTATTGTATCGCCCATCATCCATACGACGCATGGCATGAAGAATTCGACGATGCACCGGTTTTAACCCATCGTTAACATGAGGAACGGCGCGCTCCAATATGACATAAGAGGCATAATCTAAAAACCACTGTCGGTACATCCCCGGAAGGTGAGTGATACGGGTATCCTCCAAATCCCACACTTTTTGATTTTCAGGCAAATGTTCGTTTGATGATTCCGGCTGGTTATCTTCAGCAGGTATATTTTCGTACTCTTCGTCGATACTCATATTCCAAAAATATTATAAGCTTTCATTTACAAGATCTTCTTCGATGACCAAATTGTCGATAATAAAATTCTGACGATCCGGTGTATTTTTCCCCATGTAAAAATCAAGTAATTGATTAATCGAATGATCTTTTTTCATACGCACCGGCTCTAAACGCATATCCTTATTGATAAAGTGCTTAAACTCATCAGGCGATATCTCACCTAACCCTTTAAATCGCGTAATTTCAGGCTTTACACCCAATTCTTTGATGGCAGCAACTCGCTCCTCATCCGAATAGCAATAAAGCGTCTTCTTTTTATTTCGCACCCTAAAAAGAGGTGTTTGAAGAATATATAAATGTCCGTTTTTCACCAGCTCAGGGAAGAACTGCAAGAAAAAGGTGATTAACAACAACCGGATGTGCATCCCATCTACATCGGCATCAGTGGCAATGATCACATGATTATAGCGAAGAGTTTCTAAACTTTCTTCGATATCCAAAGCTGCTTGTAAGAGGTTAAACTCTTCGTTTTCATAAACTACCTTCCGTGTTAATCCAAAAGTATTTAAGGGCTTACCCTTTAAACTAAAGACGGCTTGAGTATTTACATTTCGAGCTTTGGTGATGGATCCACTTGCTGAATCTCCTTCGGTAATGAAAATGGAACTTTCTAATTTCATCTCATCCTTTGAAGTATAATGGATACGACAATCACGTAACTTCTTGTTATGAAGACTAACTTTTTTAGCACGCTCCCTGGCTAACTTCTGAATGCCTGAAATAGCTTTACGCTCTTTTTCCGACTCAAGAATCTTCCTGTTTAAAGCATCAGCTGTTTCGAGATTTTTATGTAGAAAGTTATCTAATTTCTCAGTAACAAAATCAAGTACAAACTGGCGAACCGTTTGCCCATTTGGTCCCATTTCTTTGGATCCTAATTTGGTTTTGGTCTGAGACTCAAAAACAGGTTCTTCAACTTTTACACTTACTGCAGCAACAATACCGGTACGAATGTCTGACACATCAAAATTCTTATTATAAAAATCTCGAATCGTTTTCACAAATGCCTCACGAAAAGCCACTAAATGTGTTCCTCCTTGAGTGGTGTGCTGACCATTTACGAAAGTATAATACTCCTCTCCATACTGATTACCATGCGTAAAAGCAATTTCGATATCTTCTCCAACCAAATGAATAATCGGATACAATTCAGGAATGGTTAAGTTATCTTTTAAAAGATCGAATAATCCTTTTTTACTTTGATATGCTTTACCGTTAAAATTGATGATTAAGCCTGTGTTCAGATAAGTGTAGTTTTTAAGAAGTGTCTCGATGTATTCTTCCTGATAATGGTAATCCCCAAAGATGGTATTATCAGCCAAAAACTCAACATAAGTACCATTGGCTTCTTCAGTTGGTGCAATTTCATGATCGGTAACAATCTCTCCCGCGCAGAAATCAACATGCTTTACCTGCCCATCACGATAAGCCTTCACAATAAATTCGTTACTTAAAGCATTTACCGCCTTGATACCAACCCCGTTTAATCCTACTGATTTTTTAAAGGCTTTGGAATCATATTTTGCCCCGGTATTCATTTTAGAGGCAACATCAATCACTTTCCCTAATGGAATACCCCGGCCGTAGTCACGAATACTCACACGTCCATCCGACAACTTTACGTCAATCTTTTTTCCATTACCCATCATAAACTCATCAATGGAGTTATCCATCACTTCTTTGAGCAAAACGTAAATACCATCATCGGCATAGGTTCCATCCCCTAATTTACCAATGTACATTCCGGGTCTTCTACGAATATGTTCTTTCCAGTCGAGCGTTTTAATTGCGTCTTCCGAATAGTTGTGACTACTTTGACTACTCATGCTTATTCCAGATTTCGATAAAATGATTGTTCCAAGGCTTAATAGCCCCAAATATAATGAAAAGGAAAATCCTTTAATAATTTCTTTTTCAACAAGGCCTTAACTCTGAATTGATCAATAGAATTTAGAGGATAGATATTAGACTAATGCAAACCCCTAATCACTACTTTCAAATTCAAAAAATCCCTGCACTACAAAAGATGATTCAAAGACTGCAAACGATAAATTTATCCTCAACGTACATGGACAAATTGGCACATTGATAAACAATCACATATTCGCAGGTCTTTTAGGAATCAACCCCATTTTTTGCATTAAGAACGAAGCATTATGGCTTTGGGTTACACCCGGATGCAATAAATAATCGAAATAAAGATTATCTCCTGCAAAAGTCACCTCGAAGCAGCTGGCAAATATGGACTTAGGCTTATCCTCAGCCAATTGCCCTAACTCCAAATCGTGAGTTGCAATTAACCCACATCCATTATGCTTCAGTAATTGTTTTACTAACTCTTTAGAGCCTGTTGTCTTATCGTAAGAATTGGTTCCTTTTAAAATCTCATCTAAAATAAAAAACAACTCCCCTTTTTCTTTAAGCTGATCCATGATGAATTGTAAACGCTTCAATTCTGAAAAGAAATAAGACTCATGCTTAACCAAATTATCAATTGCCCTCATATTGGTAATAAAAGGGATTGGCTTGTATATAAATTTTTCGGCAGCCACAACAGAGCCACAAGATGCTAAAACTAAACTCACCCCAATGGTTCGTAAAAAAGTACTCTTACCTGCCATATTTGCACCGGTAACGATACAAATTCGACGATCGGCAGTGATTTGAAAATTATTGGACACCCGGTCTGAAGCATCAATTAATGGATGACCAATTGCGATTGCCTTAATAATATTTATTTCATCAAATTGAGGCACACAATACGCAGGATGATTAAATCGAAATGATGCAAAGGTATTCAGCGCGTCAACTTCGTACAACACCTCAAACCAGCTTTCTACTTGATCTCCATGCTTTCGTTTCCAGATCATGAGATAATGGCAACAATGAATATCCCATAAGAAGAATGCATTTAACACTACCCCCATTAACATATTTAATCGCTGATCAAACTGATCAATGGCAATTGAAAGTTTCTTGAGGGAAACGTAAGCACTTTGGCCATTATACCTGATTCGCTTTTGTAATTGCATCAATAATGAACCTTCAAATTTGGCACTATCAAAATGCACCAGCAATTGTCCATAGCGACTTAAAACTTGTCCCAGTTCTGTTACCTGACTATGAACCTTCATCACCCGTTTAACAAAAACACCTGAGATAGCACCTCCGACCAAAAATAAAAGCAACAAACTTACCCAAGGCAACACACCAAGAAAGGTCAATAAAATAACAAACGAGGAACCGACCGTAAAGGCAATGGAAAACACTTTTACAAAAGCGGAAATAAAATTAACTTCAAAATCCTTGACAACTATTTCGGGCTGACGATCCTTGAGTTTCTCTTCTGCAACTTTACCTAAGGCATAAAAGTGCCCTTTAAAACCTGCAAAATCTGATAATTCTTTTATGGCATCTTGTCTATTTTTGATTTCTAACGGATCGAAAGAAAGTTTCTTAATTCGCTCAGCAAGCTTGTTTTCACCACCCCGCAAAGCAGTTCGGTTTAAAAACTGAAAAAAGGAACCTTTACCAAACAAGTCAAGATCATAAACATATTCATGATCCTGATCAATATACTTTTCACCATCAGGCTCTTTTTGAAAATCTCCATCAATGATTCGAATCTCTCGATGGAGATAAGCTATACGATAAGAAATGTAATTTTTCTGCCGAATCAACTTGTTATGAAAGATGACCAACAGCATAAAAGCAACAAAAAAGAAAAAGCAGAAACTAAAGAACAACCATGACCCCAATTCAAAAACAAAGAAAGGCAACACAAAGGCTAATAAAAAAGCTACGAGTCTCGACCATCCTACCAATTTTGACAGTTTGTTTAGGCCGGAAATACGCGCTTCCCAAATTTTTTTCTTCTTGAGATAATAGCTTTTTAAATTGATTGCTGTGTTGTTTCTTTTCTCCACCATAGTCCCCTTTTACACCATTTAAGCTCGAAGATAAGAAAGAGAATGGAGAATTGGGAATGATTTATTTCAATAAACTAGGGAATACATGGAATTACACGGAAATTCAATTAAAGATTCCATTCCATCATTGATAAAACTAAAGGTAAAAAAATGTAGGAGCTAATTGACTACGCTCTCAACCATAAACGATAGCGTAGCCAAATAAAAATACTATAAAGTATTCGCTTCTTCCAGGGCATGCCACACCATATCTTTCAACTCGGTAATTCCTTGCTGAGCCACCGATGAAATAAAGACATGAGGAATATCAGGTAGATCTTTCTCGATTTCTTCAATTAATTCATCGTCTAACAAATCGGCCTTTGTTATGGCCAACAAACGATTCTTATCCAACAGCTCAGGGTTATATTGCTGCAATTCATTTAACAAAACACTGTATTCTTCCTGAATATCCTCAGTATCGGCAGGTATCATGAAAAGCAAAATTGAATTTCGCTCAATGTGACGCAAAAATCGCAATCCAAGTCCTTTCCCCTGACTGGCACCTTCTATAATTCCGGGAATATCAGCCATACAGAACGACTGGTTATTGCGGTAAGATACTATTCCCAAATTAGGAACCAGGGTTGTAAATGGATAATCAGCAATTTCGGGCTTTGCAGCAGAAACTACTGATAACAAAGTGGATTTTCCTGCATTTGGAAAACCAACTAAACCAACATCTGCTAATACTTTTAATTCAAGGATAACGGCTAATTCAAGCCCTTCTTCACCGGGTTGCGCATAACGTGGCGTTTGATTTGTTGAAGTTTTAAAGTGCGTGTTTCCACGACCACCTTTTCCACCTTTGGCTAAGATCACTTCCTGATCATGCTCGGTAATTTCAAACAAAAATTTACCAGTTTCAGCATCTTTAGCAATGGTTCCTAATGGCACTTCAATTACCTTATCTTCCCCGTCAGCACCAAAAGAGCAATTCTTACTCCCCGAACCTCCATGACCGGCAAAAATATGACGCTTAAACTTCAAATGAACCAAGGTCCAATAGTTGCGATTACCACGAACAATAATATGGCCGCCACGACCTCCATCGCCTCCATCAGGCCCACCTTTCTCAATGTATTTCTCCCTTCGAAGGTGAGCAGATCCTGATCCTCCGTTACCCGATCGGGTAAATATCTTTACGTAATCAACAAAATTTGAACCGGCCATTTTACGACATGTTTTTATAGAGCTTCTTGCTCCTAGCTCCTAGCCTTTAGCTAATCCTAGAACAACCCAATGCTCTCATTCAAAATAAAAAGATTCTTAAAAGTAGCCGAGAGAATTGAACCTCAATCCACATCAGCTAGTAGCTAAAAGCTTAATCACAAAACAAACCACGACAACACAAAGTTACCGTGGCCCGAAATATTTTAAAATACTGACTTACTTTACAGCATCAATTGCATCACAAAGACGACCAAAGATTTCATCAATAGTACCATTACCATCAATCTTCTTATACAACTTAAGGTTGTCGAAGAAATCAACTGCAGGCTTGGTCTTCTCGTCGTATACAGCTAAACGTTTTTCAACTGTTTCAGCATTATCATCAGAACGTCCTGATGTTTTACCACGTAATACGATACGATCAATTAACTCTTGTCTTTCAACTTCCAAATCAACAAGGATCGAAATTTGCGCATTATGTTCAGCCATCATATTCATTAATGATTGCGCTTGCTCAACTGTTCTTGGGAAACCATCAAAAATAATTCCTTGTCCAACAGGTAATTTATCTACATAACTATCTAAAATTTCAATGATAGTTGCATCCGGCACTAATTCACCTTTATCAATATAACCTTTTACGATTGTACCGAAATGCGTATTTGTTTCGATTTCCTTACGCAATAAATCTCCCGTTGACACATGAGCTAAGCCATATTTTTCAGCGATTTTAACTCCTTGAGTTCCTTTTCCAGATCCCGGAGGGCCAAAAATAATTACATTAAGCATATTCCTTATTATGATTTATGATTTATAAATTGGATTTAATTTTCACTCACCAGGGTGTAAATGTGCTTTAAATTACGGCCAAATCCATCATAATCTAATCCATATCCTACAATAAAATCATTGGGTATAATTAAACTTTTATAATCGATGGTGACATTTTCTTTATACGCTTCCGGTTTAAATAATAGCGTTGCCACTTTCACTACCGAAGGCTCAAACACCTTTACTTGTTCTATAATATTTTTAATGGTTAAACCGGTATCAATAATATCTTCAAGAATCACAAGCGTACGACCTTTTAAATCTTCATTTAAGCCAAGTAATTGCTTTATTTTGCCTGAAGAGGCTGTTCCTTCGTAGGATGATAATTTCATGAAACTAATTTCACAAGGTAGGGTAATGCGTTTCATCAAATCTGATGCAAACATAAACGACCCATTCAACACACAAAGAAACAAAGGTTGTTTTCCTTTCAGATCTTCATTCATTTGTTGAGCCATATCATCAATCGCTTTCATAATGCGATCTTCAGGAATTGAAATCTCAAATTCCTTATCCAATATTTTAATGCGCTCGTCTTGCATATTTTAAATGAAGTAACCGATTTCTCCTCTTTGAACTCATATCTCATCATTTTGTTACAATAAATGAGTTAATGAATGTCAAATTTGAGCACAAAAGTACAAAAATTTAAAATCAATGGACACTGATTGATTTATTTATTAAATTAATTATCAAGCTGAATTAAATAAATTAAGCACAAATTAATTTCTTAAATACAAGTTTTTTAATCCACAACTTATTATTTTTGTCAAAAATTTATTTTTAGCGATAAATACAAACAATAAAAAATATATCGTATGCAACCAAAAGTAAGTATCATTATGGGTAGCACTTCGGATTTGGAAGTGATGAAAAAAGCTGCTGAATTTTTAAACGACCTTCAAATCCCTTTTGAAATCAACGCTCTATCGGCTCACAGAACTCCAGCTCAGGTTGAAGAATTTGCCAAAAATGCTGAAGACAGAGGCATTGAGGTAATTATTGCTGCTGCAGGAATGGCTGCTCACTTACCGGGTGTTATTGCTTCAATGGTGAAAATCCCGGTCATCGGGGTACCAATTAAAGCTTCTTTAGACGGACTTGATGCTTTACTTGCAATCGTTCAAATGCCTCCGGGAATTCCAGTTGCTACTGTTGGTATCAATGGCGCTCTTAACGCAGGTATCTTAGCAGCTCAGGTTTTAGCTAATGGAGACAAAGCAGTTGCACAAAAATTAGCTGACTACAAAGCTTCTTTAGCCGATAAGATTTCTAAAGCAAACGAAGATTTAGCGAAAGTTAAGTATGACTTTAAGACTAATTAATGGCAATTAGAGATTAAATGATAGTCTTAATAATGTGCTGATATGCAAATTGACTAATGTGTAAATTAGAACATAGCTATTAATCGATACTTTACAGTGGACTAAAGCACAATTCAGAATGACAAACAATATTGTTTGACAAAAGACATTAGACTATTTACATCTATAATTATATTGTCTAAATAGAATATAGGAAATCTAAAGCCATCCGGTAGGGTGGCTTTTTTAGTTAACATTCTATCAAACAAGTATGACAAGCGGCTTCGTGCACCACAGGCAAATTTCGAATAATAAGCAAGTTAAATTAGCACGATTATCAAATCAACTCATTTGCACATTAAACACTTCAAGCTTACAGTTAAAGCTAACCCGGTCAGATATTGTACCAAATGTAATTGCTAATCTTGAAAAAAATAAAGATTTAATTTGCACATTGACACATTGGCTAATTAGCACATTAAACACTTCCATTCAAAATCCCCCTTCACATCTTCTGAAAAATTGCACTAAAGTATATTATGTTATTTATATACTTGTAGAAACAATTAAAACCAAAAAATGAAAAAACTCACATCCATACTATTACTACTTGTGTCAACTCACTGTTTTGCACAAAAAAACAACGTTGTTCTTATTCTTATAGATGACATTAACCATTATGGCGTTACTGCTTACGGGGCTAATTCGATCAGTTCAAAATACGATCATTTTGAAAACGCAGAACTTAAAACCCCCAAAATAGACAAACTTGCAGACCAAGGGATGATGTGTACACAAGCATACACCTACCCTCTTTGCGAAGCTACCCGTATTGCTTTGATGAGTGGTAAAGTAAACAACCGTAACTTCTTAAAATGTAAATCTCAGCATGCATCAGACATTACTTTTGGAGATGTATTTCAACGTGCAGGTTATAAAACCGGAATGTTTGGCAAATGGAAACAAACTCGCGGCACAAAAGAAATACCGGGCGAAAAATACATTTATGAATTTGGCTGGGACGAGTTCACCTGCTTCGATGCCACCATGGAAGGACAGCGCTTCATCAATCCTAACCTTGTGGTGAATGGTAAAATCGAAAATTACAATGGCAGAACAGATGTTGACCCTGAAACCGGTCGTCGTTGGTATGGACCCGACATTTGCAACCGACACGCACTTAACTTTATAGAAAAGCATAAAGACGAACCATTCTTTCTCTATTACCCAATGCTATTGGTACACGATGACCACAAACCAACACCCGATACTAAACCAAACAGCATCTTCGATAATTTTGACGAAGCCAACCATAATCGCGATGGCCACACCGGTGATGATCCCAAATACATGCCTGACATGATTGCCTATATGGATAAATTAATCGGAAACGTGGTGGATAAAATTGACGCCTTAGGCCTAAGAAACAACACATTAATTATTGTGATGGGCGACAATGGAACCAAAGAACTCTTCCGTTTTAATTTTGACAACAAAGGCAGCTATCCCGGCCGCAAAGGTGGTAATGCAGATAACGGCATTCATGTTCCCTTAATACTTAGCATGCCTGAAACCATAAAACCGGCTTCTGTTTATGATGGACTAGTTTATGTGACCGATATATTTCCTACAATGGCCGAAGCTTGTGATGTAAACATTCCCAACAAAGACCAAATCGACGGGATTAGTTTTTGGGAACAAACACTGGGAAAAGAAAAAGAACATCGCGATGCAATTTACAGTTGGTACAATGCAAACTACCCATACACCAGCAAAGAAACCGTTCTTCAATATGCTTTTAACAAAGATTTTAAACGTTATGCTCCTTCACAGAACTATCCAAACGGACGTTTTTTCGACCTGCGCACTGATTTATTAGAACGAGAAGGTGAAAATTATGTCGAATTACGCTGGGGCTTAAGACGCTACTCAGGTCTTGATATTAACAACTTGACTCCAGAACAAAAAGAAGCCTATGACATGCTTGGCCAAGTGTTAGATAACAACAAATACATTGGTGTTGAAAGGCTTAAAATATCGACCCCGACCTCAAAAGTAAAAGTTGGTGAAAAAGTTAACCTCAACTACACCCTTACTCCGGCAAACGCAACGCGCAACAACATTATATGGACAAGCAGTGACGAAAGCATCGCTACCATAGATAAATTTGGAACTGTAACAGCCCACAATCCCGGAAAAGTAACCATCTCTATTTATTCGTGGGACGATGCAGAACCGCTATCTGACAATAAAGAACAAACCTTTAAAACAGATGGAATTTCAGACAAGGTGGTTATCAATATTTTAAACAACTAAATATCAGCTCAATGACATTTCATAAAATCTTCTTATTTCTAATTGTAATCTTTAGCACCCTCACTTCCTGTTCATCAAAAACAGATAATGCAAAAAAGCCAAATATCCTCATCGTACTTATTGATGACTGCTCGGTAGATGAACTAGGTTGCTATGGTAACAAAGAATACCAAACACCGGCAATAGATAAACTGGCTGACAATGGAGCTCGTTTTGAAACTTGCTGGGCCACGCCTTTGTGCAGCCCTTCCCGCTCATTACTAATGACCGGGCGCTATGGTTTTCGAACAGGATGGTATGCCAACTCAATGAAAAAAGACATTCCATTACCAAAAGAGAACCTAATCTTCTCGCAACTGGCAAAACAAGTAGGGTACCGCACCGCAATTGCAGGAAAATGGCAATTACCGGGTCTGCCTCCTGAATATGGGTTTGACCAATATTGTTTATGGGCCTACAAAAGCCTATTGCCGGAGGGGGTAGTACATGAGGGAGTCGAAACGCTTGATTCGACAAAATACAACTACCTGAAACCTGCACGCTACTGGCATCCAAGTATCTTAATTAACGGAAACTACTTAAATACAAACATCAATGACTACGGCCCGGATATTCAAACTGATTTTCTTATCGATTTTATGACACAAAAATCAGATTCTGCTTTCTTGGCTTATTACTCAATGGTTTTAACGCACGACCCATTTTATCCAACTCCACAAACAATACAATCGGATGATGAAAAATTTGGAGACAGTAATCAGAAGCGTAATTTTAAAGCTAATATGGAATATGCAGACATTTGCATCGATAAAATCATGAATGCATTAGAGAAAAACGGATTGAGCGAGAATACCTTTATTATGATTACTGCTGATAATGGTACCTTAGGCCGAGGCAAAGGTATGGTTACCGAAAATGGCGTTCGTGAACCCATGGTTATTTACTGGCCTGGGAAAATCGAAAAACAAGGGGTTAAAAATGAGCTGATCGATTTCTCCGACATTTTTCCGACCATTGCAGATGTTGCAGGCGCAAAAATTCCGGATGATTACATTCACGATGGAACGAGCTTTATTCCTCTATTAACCGGAGGCGACTACCAAGAACGAGAATTTATTTTCAGCTACTTAGATACCAGAAGACTTGTACGTGATAAACGATGGCTTTTAGATGGCAACAACAATTTTTACGATTGCAAAGACAATAGAAACCCACGTGACTATGCCTATTATAAAAACGTAACGAATGAAAAAAGCTCTGAAGTGCTGGAAGCTCAAAACAGGTTTAAAGAATATTTAAAAGACAAACCGGCTCCTGCACGCCATACCCCACACTAGAAACCAATACCAAAGCTTACCTCTTAAATAATGCCACTTAACAAATGATCTCAGATAACTATCCGGAATCATTAGTCAAGTGGTTTTATACCATGAGCTAAAATAAGAGTTCAAACGACATAACTAACCTACTTCTCAACACCCTGAACCCTTCTAAAGAAATCTAAAGCCAATTCATCTTTTTCGAGAATCACTTCATCAGCACCTAATTCATAAAGCGTTGCCGCATTTTGAGTATAGGGAGTTCGAACAATTATCCGGCACTTACCATTGAAACTTCTGATTTTTTCGATAATTGCCATAGCAGGCAAAGGATCTCCTACCGAAACAATGATTATGGCTGCATCTTCAACATGTGCCTTTTTTAAGATTGGTTCATTCATGGCATCACCATAAACAACATTCATCTCTTTTTCGATTAAATCATGAGCTACTATGGGATCAAAAACAATGGAAACTGCCTCATTATCTGATTGATTTACCAAATAAGCCAAGTGAATGGCACTTTCATCTTTACCAATGATCACCACATGATCTTTTAATCCGGGAATATCCACTTCCTTTAAAGGAAACATTCCATCCACCACCCACTTAGGAAGAGGAAGTTTAAGCAGAACATTTGCTAAACCGGAAGAGAAATGCATTGATAACGGAGTTAAAGCCATGGTAATTACTGTAACTGCTAAAAACAACTGAAAGTAGTAATTTGTAATAATGGCATTATCTAATCCTATTTTGGCTAAAATAAAAGAGAACTCTCCCACCTGACTTAATGCTAACCCCACTAAAACAGTACCTTTAAAGGTATGACCCAAAACAAAACCAACACTACCAGCGATCATGCTTTTAACCACCAAGAGCATAATTACCGTTGTTATTACAATAAGTACATTATCGAACACAAAGGATAAATTCAACAACATACCGATTGAGACAAAAAAGAAACTTGTAAAAATATCCCTGAAAGGCAAAAAATTCGAAAAGGCCGTGTGGCTATATCTGGATTCTGAAATAATTAATCCTGCTAAAAAGGCACCAAAAGCCAACGACATTCCTAAATAGTGGGTTAGAAGCGCTGTTGCGAAACACATCAACAACACACTCATTAAAAACAGCTCTTGACTTTTCGTTATCGCAATTTGATGCAACAACCATGGCAACAGCCATTTGTTCCCCACATAAACAAGAGCTAAAAGCAGGATCGTTTTTAAAACCAAAAATGCTATTTCTTGATACATATTGGCACTTCCATCAGCCAACAGATTTGAAAACAAAAGAAGCGGCACCAGTAAGATATCCTGAAATATAAGTATTCCAAGGACAGTCCTGCCATAATTAGAGGTTAACTCCGACCGTTCCTGCAGCAGCTTAAGCACCAAAGCAGAACTACTTAAGGCAGTTAAAAAACCAATAAAAATTGCACCTTTCCAATTTAACCCATATAGCGTAGAAATCAGATAAAATACAAAGGCAGTTATCGCCACCTGCAATAAGCCCCCAAAAAACACAACTCGACGAATTTTTATTAAGTGCTTTAACGAGAACTCCATCCCAATAGTAAATAGCAACATAGCCACGCCAATTTCGGCTAAAATTTCTATTTCATGCTTTTCAGTAACCAGAGACAAAAGGTGTGGACCTATTAACATACCGGTTAACAAATAACCAACCACCGTTGGTAGTTTCATCTTGTTAAAAAGAAGATTAACTCCAATGGAAACAGCAAAAATAATAACTATATCATCTAATAAATGTAATTCCATACCACATCCATTTCAAGAAAATAATGCTTCAAAAAGATACTTAAACTATACCTGTAAAACAAAAAAGCCCTGCCTAAGCAGAGCTTTCTCTAAGAAAATATATAATCATCTATACCTCATAAGTTGTAGAAGCGGTATCACCACCTCTGCCTGTCCAATTCGTATGGAAGAACTCGCCACGAGGCTTATCTACTCTTTCGTAGGTATGTGCTCCGAAATAATCGCGTTGTGCTTGCAATAAATTCGCCGGTAAAACAGCCGAACGATAACCATCAAAATAAGACAACGCCGATGAGAATGCCGGCACCGGAATACCGTTTGCAATTGCCTCACCAACCACACGACGCCATCCTTTAGATGCTTCTTGTAGTTTTCCTTTAAAATAGGGATCTAACATTAAGTTAGCTAACTCAGCATTTTTATCAAAGGCTTCTTTAATCTTACCTAAGAAGACTGAACGGATAATACAACCACCTCTCCACATTAGGGCAATGCCACCATAGTTAAGATCCCAGCCATATTCTTTCGCAGCTTCACGCATCAACACGTAACCTTGTGCATAAGACACAATTTTAGATGCAAATAAGGCATCCTTAACAGCTGAAATAAATTCTTCTTTATCAGTTACTTTATTAATTACAGGACCTTCAATCTCTTGGGCTGCAATTACACGCTCTGCCTTTTGCGATGATAAACAACGTGCAAAAACAGCTTCACCAATCAAGGTTAACGGCACACCTAAGTCTAAAGCTGTGATACCTGTCCACTTACCGGTACCTTTTTGTCCGGCAGCATCCAAAATATTTTCTACTAGCGGCTTACCATCTTCATCTTGATAGGCTAAAATATCTTTGGTAATTTCTGTTAAATAAGAATCCAAATCACCGGTATTCCACTCTTCAAAAACTTGCGCCATTTCTTCGTACGACAACCCACCTACATCTTTTAACAGATGATAAGCCTCAGAAATCAACTGCATATCACCGTACTCGATACCATTGTGAACCATCTTCACGAAATGGCCTGCACCTCCGGCTCCAACCCAATCACAACAAGGCACATCACCTTCTACCTTGGCCGAGATATGTTGAAAAATTGGTTTTATGCTTTTCCATGCTTCGTAGGATCCACCAGGCATTAAGGACGGCCCTGTTAATGCACCTTCTTCGCCACCCGAGACACCGGAGCCAACATATAAAATACCTTTATTCTCTAAATATTTTGTTCTTCTTTCTGAATCCGGAAAATGAGAATTACCGCCATCGATAATAATGTCTCCAGGCGACAAATGCGGGATTAATTGCTCAATAAATGCATCTACCGGCTGACCTGCTTTTACCAGCAGCATCACTTTTCTTGGACGCTCTAACTTTGAAACCAATTCTTCAATAGAATGTGCACCGATAAAGTTTTTTCCTTTACCCCGTCCATTAATAAAACTATCAACTTTTTCAACCGTACGATTGTAAACAGCAACCGTATAGCCTTTGCTTTCCATATTTAAAACCAGGTTTTCGCCCATCACGGCTAAACCAATCAACCCGATATCTGCTTTTTTTGTCATATCCTAATTATATAATTTGCACATTCTTAAACCCTAATTCTTTCACCAAATCCAATTGCTGATCTGATGCATTCTGTAGCTTCACAGTGAAAGCTACGAACTCTCTTCTAACAGGATAATCGCCTCTTTGTTTTTCAAAATGCTCAGGTTTTTTTCTTAAACGCTCAACATCTTCCCAAATGTTGTATGTATGCCAACATGCTTTAGCCTGAATTTCTTCATCAGTTAATCCCTTGCAATCCAATAGAATTTCTGAATTCGGAGGCTGAGGAATATCAGTCGGCTTCCAATCATCCAATCCTAAATCAAACTTTTGACTAATGGCCTGTACACTCATCATTGTACCATTCGCCTTTCCATCCTGAGAATAACCTGCAATGTGAGGAGTAGCCATCCAAACCTGCTGAAGCAATTCCAAGTCTATATGGGGTTCATTTTCCCAGACATCAATTGCAGCCAATCGCTTCTTATCCTTTTGCAGAGAAGACTTTAAAGCAACACTATCAATCACTTCACCTCGACAAGTATTAATAATAATCACATCTTCCTTCATTCGTGAAAGTAGCTTAGCATCGCATAAATGAAATGTGTTATCTAATCCTTCTCGATTTAATGGAGTATGAAAAGAAACGATATCGATCTCAGAAACGATATTTTCTAAATTGTAAAAACCGTCTTCTCCTTCTACTCTGGCTCTTGGCGGATCTACTTCATAAACTTTCATTCCTAATTTATGCGCCAAAGAGGAAACTTTTTTCCCTACATTTCCAACACCAACAACAGCAATTTTTTTTCCTTTTAAGATCTTCTTTTTCTCTAATATCAAAGCACTAAAGACTGAGGCCACATATTGCTCCACTGAACCTGCATTACAACCCGGTGCATTGGTCCATTCAATATTCTTTTGACGACAATAATCAACATCAATATGATCAAACCCAATGGTTGCGGATGCAATAAACTTCACTGAAGAACCTTCTAGTAATTGCTGATTGCATTTTGTTCTGGTTCTCGTTACGATGGCATCCGCAGATCGAACAAGACCTTTTGAAATTTTGGCTCCGTCCTCATACTCGATTTCAGCCACATTTTCAAAAACACCTTTTAAAAAAGGAATTTTATTATCTGCAATAATCCTCATTACTAAACTTTATATAAATTAAGATGTTTTAAAAGAGCGCCAAAGTTAAAGATTTAAAATCGAATAAAGACATACAAGTCTCCTATGTAATTACATACAGTTAAAAGCTGTCTTTATTAAGATTATTTTTGAATAAATCAGTGGATTAGATCAAATAAAATTTAATCCGTGGATAAAAAAACGTACTTTTGCGCCAAAGTTAGAAGAAGCAAATACCGACGCTCAGGTTTCAAACCACTAAACGACTCGGTTTCAATTAATTTTAAAAGTGTAATGAACAAGAACATCTCACAAAAGGCTGCAGATAATATTCGTATTTTATCAGCCTCGATGGTAGAAAAAGCAAAATCAGGTCACCCCGGGGGTGCCATGGGCGGAGCAGACTTTATCCATGTGTTATTCTCAGAGTACCTAAACTACGATCCAAGTGACCGTACTTGGTTCAACCGTGATCGTTTCTTCCTTGATCCGGGACACATGTCTCCAATGTTATATTCGGCATTGGCTTTAACAGGATCTTATTCAATGGAAGATCTTGAAAACTTCAGACAATGGGGTAGTCCTACTCCGGGTCACCCTGAAGTAGATTTTGAAAGAGGTGTAGAAAACACATCCGGTCCTTTAGGACAAGGTCATACGATGGCTGTGGGAGCTGCTATTGCCGAACGTTTTCTTGTTGCGCGCTTTGGAAACTGGATGAGCCACAACATCTTCACTTTTATTTCAGATGGTGGTATTCAAGAAGAAATCTCACAAGGAGCAGGTCGTATTGCCGGTCACCTAGGTCTTGGTAATTTGGTGATGTTCTTTGACTCAAACGACATCCAACTTTCTACAGAAACAAATGCTGTAACTGTAGAAGACACCGCAAAAAAATACGAATCGTGGGGATGGGAAGTAATGACCATCAACGGAAACAATCACGATGAAATACGCAAAGCTTTAGATGCTGCAATTTCTCAAACAGAAAAACCATTCTTAATTATTGGTAAAACAGTGATGGGTCTTGGTGCTGTTGCAGAAAATGGCGATTCATTCGAAAAGAAAGTAAGCACACATGGTCAGCCTTTAAGTGCTGCCGGAGCGTCAATTGCTCAAACCGTCAAAAACCTTGGTGGTAATCCGGAGGCTCCTTTCACGATTTTCGATGACGTAAAAGCTGCCTATGAAGAAGCTCATAAAGCTAAGGCAGCAGTTGTAGCAAAGAAAAAAGCAGAACAAGCAGAATGGGAAAAAGCAAATCCTGAATTAGCAGCTAAACTTGCAAAATTCATTGCTAACGAGATTCCTGCAATCGATTTTGCTTCGATCGAACAAAAAGCCGGAGCTGCAACCCGCGGAGCTTCTGCTACGGTATTAGGCCATTTTGCAGAGAAAGTAGAAAACATGATTGTGATGTCTGCAGATTTAGCAAATTCTGATAAAACAGACGGTTTCCTTAACAAAACAACGGCGTTCACAAAAAATAATTTCTCTGGTGCATTCTTACAAGCCGGCGTAGCAGAATTAACAATGGGTGCTATTGCTAATGGGATGGCACTACATGGTGGTGTAATTCCGGTATGCGGTACTTTCTTCGTCTTCTCTGATTACATGAAGCCTGCTGTACGTATGGCTGCTTTAATGGAATTACCGGTTAAATATGTATGGACTCACGATGCATTCCGCGTTGGAGAAGATGGACCTACTCACCAGCCAATCGAACAAGAAGCTCAGATTCGTCTATTAGAAAAACTTAAGAACCATAGCGGAGACAACAGTATGTTAGTGGTTCGTCCGGCTGATGTAAACGAAAGTACTGTTGCCTGGAAAATGGCTTTAGAAAACTCAAAAACACCAACTGCTTTAATTTTATCGCGTCAGAACATCCCTAACTTACCGGGTAGTACTTACGAGACAGCCTTACAAGCAGAAAAAGGTGCATACATTGTAGAAAAAGACAGCGAAAATCCTGATGTTATATTAGTTGCTTCCGGTTCTGAAGTTGGAACCTTAGCAGATGGGGCAAAATTACTTCGCGAGAGGGACGGCATTAAGGTTCAAATTGTATCTGTTATTTCAGAAGGTTTATTCCAAAATCAGGATGCTGATTATAAAGAAGAAGTTATTCCGGTAGACATTCCTAAATTTGGTTTAACAGCCGGTCTACCCGTAACCTTAGAAGGTTTGGTTGGATCTAACGGAACCGTATGGGGATTAGATCATTTTGGTTATTCTGCTCCTTACACTAAACTTGACGAAGAGTTTGGCTTTACGGCTGAAAACGTATACAATCAAGTGAGAGCTCTTATTTAAGAAATAGTTTTAATCGATATTACAAAGCCACTAGCATGTTCGTTAGTGGCTTTTTTTATGCTTCTCTTGACCTTTACGACTAAACCCAAATAAACTTTAGAGCATTAAAACAACGCCATATTTCATCGTGATTACGATCGAATTAAACTCTTCAGTGAAATGCCATCAAGTATTGAATTTACAACAAAAGTCATCTATGTGAGCCCCTTATTTTTTCCATCTGATAGATTGCAAAAAATCAAAAAAGGCGTCGACTTCGTTAAGTCAACGCCTTTTTTATTTGGTCGTTTTATTAATCTGTAAAAAGCAACGGTTTGATCTCTCTTTCTCGTCAACTTGATTAATATTTTTATAGAATAAGAAGAAATTCTTCTTTTGATCTAATCATTATTTTGGATTCACAAATGTGAGCTCATTCACATTCACCTGTTTCGTTTTTGATTTCCGTGTACAAACAAACACAAGATTTATATGCTACACAACTTTAAGTGACATTTGCAAGCCTTTAGGGGTTAAATGCAACATTTAGGGATGAAATTATCCATTTCGGGACTAAAACACCACCCTATAAATTTATTTCCTCAAACCTAAGGCTATTTAAAACAATCTTTTTATTTTTATCATTCAAATTAAACCCAATGGATTTTAGCCAAAAAATACCTTCATACCTAGTTGAAAGAAGCAACATCGTTCGCTTGATCCTTTTTACGGCTTCTTTTGCATTGGTTTTTATTAACATCTATTCCCCATTTGGTGCAGATAACTGGTTTAATGTTTCTAAACTGGAATTTTTATTCTACTCCAGCCTGATCATCTTAACAGGAGTTTTGGTGGTTGTCATCAGCCGCATCATCATGTATCAGATTACCAAAAAAGGCAAAAGACGCCTTTCTCTTGGTCAATATTTACTATGGATACTGATTGAGATCATAAGCATGTCTCAATTCTACACCCTTTATGAATTCATTATCCTTGATGATCCTCGCGAATTTGGCGTTGTCTTTAAAGCATCAATGATTAATACATCCTTAGTATTATTGATACCTTATGCAACGACCTGGCTCTATTTTTCGTGGCGAGATAAGAACAAACGCCTTGAAAGAATCTTAGAAGGAGAAGAACCTGAATATTCGCAATCAGGAATGATCATCTTTAAAGATGAAAAAGGGACGATGCGCTTAACTCTCAAAAAAGAAGACCTTCTTTACTTAAAGGGAGCTGAAAATTATGTAACCATTTATTATAACGACCACCAGAAACACTCTAAATTTCTACTCCGAAACACTTTAAAAAAGCTGGACAAACAACTTAAAAATCAAAATATTATCCGCTGCCACCGTTCATACATGGTAAACTTTTCAAAAGTAAAATTGATTGAAAGGGGTAAATCCGGATTTAAAATAAAACTGGACACCTCACCCGTTGTAGAGATTCCGGTAACAAAAACCTACATCAACGAAGTTTTCGAACAATTTGAGATGATTTCCTAACAACCAACTCTTAGGGTTACATGGTCTTAATTTTAGAAGCACCTCTAGCATTTCATAAAACAGTTATTTTTTAGCTCGACTCACAAACCGGGCTTTAAAAACTCTTTTTCAACTTGATTGTTAATAAAACATCCTCATTGCAAAACAGTCAGCGATATCTTACCTTTACATAAATTTTTACACATGAATACATTTAATTCAATGTTATATATTAAGGCCTTAAGCAATACTGAAATGAGTTATTTTAAATACGCGTTTCTCATCTCACTTTCAATGCTGATTGTTTCATGTCAAAATCATCCTGCCGAAAAATTGGATGAAATAACTGTTTCAATTGAACCTCAAAAGTTTTTCATTGAGCAATTGCTGGGCGATTCTATTCCAATAAATGTTATGATTCCATCAGGTGCAAACCATGCAACTTATGCACCGTCACCAGAGCAATTAAAAAACTTAGCAAAAAGTAAACTATATGTTAAGGTTGGTCACCTCAACTTCGAAAAAGTTTGGCATGACAAAATCGTTTCGATTAACAACAAAATCACTTGGATTAATCAATCAAAATACATCAAGGTTATTAACAACCATCACCACGAGGACCAGGAACATTCATGTAATGGAGATATTGATCCTCACATTTGGACTTCGCCAAAACAAGTACTAACGATGCTTGATGCTCTAAAAGAGGAACTACTCAATACCTATCCGAATAACAAAGATTTTATTAATGCAAACTTTCATGACTTCATCCATCAAATTGAAGCCCTTGACAATAGATGCATCGCACTCCATGATAAAAATCCGGATTTGCATTTTATGATTTTCCATCCGGCATACAGTTATTTTGCCAGAGACTATGGTTTTACTCAACTTAGTATTGAATTTGAAGGCAAAAAACCAACCCCGGCAGCACTAAAGAAAACGATTCAGTTAGCAAAAGAAAAAAACATTAAAACTATTTTCATCCAAAAGGAGTTTGATATCAGCAATGCGGAAGTAATAGCTGAAGAAATAGGAGCAAAAATTATTCAAGTTAACCCGCTATCTGAAAACTGGCTTGAAGAAATGAATCAATTCATTGCTCACTTGGAAAACGACTAAAATGAACAACTTATTAGAACTGAAAAATATTTCTGCCGCCTATGAAAAACAAACGGTTTTAAGAAATATTAATCTCAGTGTTTCAACGAATGATTTCATAGGAATAATAGGACCCAATGGAGGTGGTAAAACTACTCTCCTCAAACTCATTCTTGAATTAATTAATCCAACTTCAGGAGAAATAAAAAAACACCCTAAATTAAACATTGGTTATTTACCTCAAGTGTTGGATATTGACAAAAAGTTTCCAATTACAGTAGAAGAGGTAATCCTATCCGGTCGTTTCACAACAAATTCGTGGTGGAAAAAAGCCACTAAAACTAACAAAACCAAATGCAAAGAATTAATTGAATTTGTAGGATTGACAGAAAAAACCAATCAACCAATTGGTGAGCTTTCGGGAGGACAAATGCAGCGGGTTTTATTATGCAGAGCTTTAATGAGCCAACCCAACCTTCTAATTCTGGATGAACCCAATACTTATGTAGATAAAGCATTCGAACAAGATCTCTATAAATTACTCCATGAACTCAACCAAAACATGGCGATTATATTGGTATCTCATGACGTTGGAACAATCTCTTCTCTGGTAAAAACAATAGCATGTGTCAATGGAAGCCTACACCATCACAAAGCCAATACCATAACCAATGAAATCCTTGAATCTTACAATTGCCCTATTGAAATTATTTCTCATGGTATAATACCACATCGTGTATTGAAGAATCATTAGTTATGAATGAATTATTGGATTTTTTAAATTACTCATTTGCTCAAAATGCGCTTATTGCGGCTATTTTAACTTCGGTTATTGCCAGCATTGTTGGTGCTTACATTGTGGCCCGACGATCTGTGTTTATTAGCGGAGGCATAACGCATGCATCATTTGGCGGAATGGGCATCGCATATTACTACGGTTTTCCACCGATAGTTGGCGCAGTAATTTTTGCAGTACTTTCGGCCGTGGGAATTGAGTGGTCTTCAAAAAAAGCCTACCTAAGAGAAGATAGTGCGATTGCTATTTTATGGTCGCTAGGAATGGCTATTGGAATTCTTTTTATCTTTTTGACCCCGGGCTATTCGCCAAACTTGATGTCTTTCTTATTTGGAGATATACTTACTGTGACTCTAACTGAAATATACTTTCTAATTGCCTTAACCGTTATTATCGGCATTGGTTTATACTTGTTTTACGAACCAATTTTATATACCGCTTTTGATCCGGAATTTTCAAAAATCACAAAATTACCTGTTCAAAAAATAAAATATGTAATTGGGGCAATTATCGCAATTACCATTGTACTATCCATAAAAGTAATGGGAATTATTCTTGTACTTTCCTTATTCACAATCCCTCCATCGGCCGCCAATTTATTTGTTAAGAAATTTAATCAAATCATCAATTGGTCGATCGCGATTAGCATTGTGGGCAGCCTATTAGGATTAATTATTGCTTTTAAATTAGATATTCCTACCGGTGCAAGTATTATTTTTAGCTTAGCCATCTGCTACATTATACTACACATTAGTAAACTTGCGTTAAGAAGTAAAAAATCCCTAATATGATAAAGGTAATTCAAGGAGACATTACAACACTAAAAGTAGATGCTATTGTTAATGCCGCAAACTCATCCTTATTAGGAGGTGGAGGTGTTGATGGAGCGATTCATAGAGCCGGGGGACCAGACATCCTTAATGAATGTAGAAAAATAGGACATTGCCCAACTGGTGAAGCGGTAATTACAGGAGCAGGAAATTTACCTTCCAACCACGTCATCCACACAGTAGGGCCAATTTGGTCGGGCGGAAATAACCATGAAATTGAAAAATTATCTGCCTGCTACAAAAACGCTCTTAAAATTGCCTTAAAAAACAAATGTAAAACAATTGCTTTTCCAAACATCAGTACCGGTGTTTATGGCTTCCCAAAAAGAGAGGCTGCAAAAATAGCGGTATCGACTGTTAAAAAGTTTCTCGAATCAAACACGAGCATTGAGCAGGTATACTTCATCTGTTTTGACACTGAGAATTATCTGTTCACACAACACGAACTTAGCACATAACTAAATGAGAAGAAATACTTTTTTTTTCTACTTCTTGATCCAGCTCTTTAAATAGTGGAATGCTAAAACAAAAACATGATCCTCCTCCATAAATAGAATAAAGCCACAACTGTCCATCCATAATATCTAACAAGCCTTTACATAAGGCAAGCCCCATACCCATACCCTGAAACTGGCGATCCCAACCCTCGTCTACCTGTCGAAACGGGAAAAAAATAGTCTCCTTTTGCTCTTCAGGTATTCCGCAACCAGTATCTGCAACACAAAATATGAGATGATTTCCACTGATGTGATTTTTAATTCTCACGTTACCATGTTCAGTAAACTTAAAAGCATTATCCAACAGATGCCTGAATACAGTCAATATTTTATCTTCGTCGCCTACAACATTGATATTCAAATAAGATAAGTCAAGCTCTAGCTCTACACCTTTTTTTGCATTTTTATTTTTCATTTCCACAGCTAGTCGTTGAATATCCTTTTGCAATTTTATTGTATTCAGCACTTGCTTAGAGAGCTTTAAGGATTGAGTTTGAATCCGCGAAAAGTCAACAATATCATTGAAGACATTTAACAAATAGTTAGCACTGCTTGTGATATGTGACAAATAAACTTCACTGTCTGCATCAAACCTTTTCAACCCTTTTAAAATAGCAGTAAAACCTATTATACTATTTAAAGGTGTTCGAACTTCATGAGATATGGTTGCTAAAAAAGAAGACTTTAACTGGTCGGCTTCCAAGGCTTTCTTGCGTTCATTTTTTAACAATTTCACATAGCGATATCTTTCAGTAATATCAATGATTAATCCACGCTGACCGATCACTGAATCATCATTATAGATATTATCGGTATATAAGAGTCCTGCAAACCAAGATCCGTCCTTACATCTAGCAATTACTTCCAAACCTTCAGAAAGATGATTTTCAACTTGCTTTTTATTACTTATAAGGTCATGTATTAACACACCCTTTCTTAAGTCATTTTGAGAATAGCCAAAAGTTTTACACCATTTTTTATTGGCATAAACGACATGACCGAGACTATCTGTTTCAAAAATACTTTGCGGCAGGCGTTCGGCCATAGTTCGGTATTTTTGTTCACTTTCACTTAATTGATACACCAAGTTTTCATTCTGTTTTTCATGGAGAACAATTTCTTTAATGAGACTTTTAAACCGGCTATAAAGCAGAGACACTTCATTAGAAAAGTGTTTGGTTGGCAAATGTGGAACTTCTAAAATATTTTCCCTACAAATATTTTCGATATGTTTAGTTAGATCAGATATTGGCTTGGTTACTTTTTTTGATAAAAAAACACTCAATAAAATACAGACTATAACAACCAAAAGAAAAGTAACAATAAAAAGCAGCTTCACTTTAAACATTGATTCATAGCACCAGAGTTCCAAATCAGCCTTCAAAGCTTGAACTCTAGTAAACCTAAAACTTTCAAGCTCTTGTATTTCACCTATAGTACCTGTATGATTATACATTCCGGTATGATAATCCATTTTAACTATTTCATGAAAATAATGGATATAGCCATTCAACAAGTTTACAATCTCATCTTTCACAATATCATCCCGAGTCTCTTTTTGAACATTTTGAAGTAACTCTTGAGCTATCTCATCAAAATATGTCACGTAAACTTGCTCGTGACGAATGATAAAATCTTTCTCACGTCTCCGCAAATTCAAGAGCAACCTTTGATCTACTTGAGGGATAACTTCAAGTTTATGGGCATTCTGCCGCATCAAACCTACAATTCCATAATCTTTGTATCCTCTCTTCCAGATGACTTTTATTAAGGAATTAAACAAACTGTCCGATTGGCAAACTACTTGTTTTAATTCCGCTGCATTTTGACACAAACTACTTGCTGTACAAATTGATTCTAATTCATCTAACAACAATAAAATTTCCTTATCTACCGTACCCTTTTTATTTAAGACATCACTAAAGCCTGTACTATAAAAGGATGGATTGACTACTTCTGACAACAAAAAATCTTTGGAACTTATTTGCTTATTTAACAATAAAGCTTCTAGTCGAACTACTTTTTCATCGATACTTTGACGCTTATTCACAAAACTGTAATACCAGAAAAAACCGGATAAGGCTACAACCAAAGTTCCAATTGATAAGACCAGAAACCACATCAATAATTCATCTCTTAACTTCACTACCGCTCATTTTTAAAGTGTGTTTAAAAGTAAGTGTAGCAAAGCGTACCTAAGTAAAATTAATGTAATGGAATTGTTAATTCAATCGAAACAAGAACTGTGAAGTGATGTTTTTAACTCATAAAAACAAACAGCATTTGGTGGAAAATGTTAAATCAAGACACATCACGTCCCTTCCATTTCACTTTTACTGTGAGCGAAAAAAACAAGACAATTAAAACATAAAAGGGATAAAGCAACTGACTAATTAACCAATCTTTAAATTGGAAAGAACACTGAAAAAAAGCCTTCCCTGAATTCAATAAAAAAGAATCTCCTGCCATTTTAACAATAAACAAAAGTGACCAAACAGCAAGATACTTCAACTCCAAAACACCCAAAACTAAACTCAACAAGATTAAGCCATTTACAAAAGACACGATTAGTCCGGATAATATAATATCTCTATCAACATAAGCTTTTGCTTTGGATGCCCATCTAATTCGCTGCTTAAAAAAAGGCTGCATCCCATTTAATGCTGAAGTAGACACAATAGCATTAGCACCTTTTAAATAGCTAATTGATGCTCCACATTGCTTAGCATATTCTAAAAGAAACATATCATCACCTGAAGAATATTCAGGTCTTAAATTAGCTTCCAAAAATAACGCCTTACTGCAAAGCATATTTGCCCCATTCATCATAATGGGCTTATTATTTAGAGCGGCTCCTCCTCCGGAAAGTTGTAAGGCTAAAACATCCAAAATTTGAAATCTCTCAATAAAAGTCTTTCCTCCACTAAGTTTTAACGGTCCGATTATTACATCAGACTTATTAGCAGATAAAAAGGCTGCAAACGTTTTTGCCCAAGCCGGGTTTAAACAACAATCTGCATCAGTAAATAATAAATTTGAAGCATGCGCATGAGAAGCTCCTGTAACAAGAGCAGCTTTTTTTCCAACTCCGGTATTCTTTAGTATTTGTGCTTGTAGATTATATTCGATTAATAATTGCTCTAACTCACCCGAACTACCATCTTCGGAATGATCATCTACAAAAATGATTTCCAACTCTCTAAATGTTTGATTTTTAAGATCTGAAACCAAACTTTTTAAATTAACCTTTTCATTACGAAAGGCAACAATTATGGATGGAGAGCAGCGTGTTTCTAGACTTTCAACACAGACAAATTCCTGAGCATTTCTCCATGAACCTGACCATTGAAAGAGCAAGCGTAGGTATAAGAACGCGGATACAAAACTCAAACTAATAATTAATATGGCAAAATACGCTTGCATAACAACAAAAAAGCCAACCAGATGTGGTTGGCTTATATCCTAATTTATATAAAAACTACTGACGCTTTGTTAATATCCAACAATCCATTTGAAGCTCTTCAACAAGCTCACTTTGCCGTTTTACAGCAGCACTAAAATTATCAAAAGACTCGACACTTACCAACGTTAATTTTCCGTACTGAATCATTCTACAATCACTGTAACCTTTGGCCTCCATCTGAGCTTTAAAGTTCTCGGCATTTTCATAAACTTCAAATCCACCCACTACTGCATGGTAAGGCATCACCATTGATCCACTTTCTTCAATTGGTTCTTCCTTAACCGGTTCCGGCTTCACTTCTTTTTTAACAACATTAATTTCCGCCGTATCGATAGAATCGTTATTTTGAACAGGCGTTACAACACTTTCCTGCTTTTCAATCTTTTCCTTTTTTACATTTTCAACAGGCTTTTTATTATCATCTCCACTAAAGAAAAAGAAGTAGGCACCAACAGCAAAAAAGAGGATAAGTATTACTGCCGACACAATACCAATTAAAAGGTTTTTATTGGAAGAGTTTCCTGATTGACTTTTCTTTTCCACCTGCGATGTAGGCTTTACTGTCTTTTGAACAGGCGAAGATGGAATCTTCTTTTCTTCTTTAGCTATGTTTGCTTTAGGTTTATCTTCAGCAACTTCAAGCAAACTTTCAGAACTAACTTTTGCTTTCGCTTTTTCAATTTCAGTTTTTGAAACTTCTTTACTCACTTCCTGACTAATCGTTGCATTATTCGTAGAATCAATATCCAACAAATCTTGCTTTGGCATATTATCAGAATCTACAACAGGAGTAACAGGAATGCCTTCACCAAAATTTGAAGCTTGTTCAAATTTAATATTCCCACTATCGTCCTTTACAAAAACGCCAAGTCCTGCTAATACATATTCGCCTTTTTCGTCTAACGAAGTTTTAAGCTTTTCAACAAAAGCATCAACTTTATCCGTGGCCGCAATTTTATCACACCCCTCTTTTTCAGCGATATAATCAACCAGAAGACCATCATTAAAACTTAGAAAGTTATTAAACAGAATCGTTAAGCCATTCTCTTTAGAAATTATAAACGCTCCAAAGTTCGGTAAGATAACACGGTTATTATCTTGAACAAGGTTATATAAATATTGCTCCATATTGATTTCCTTTCTTTAACAAACCGATATTTAAGTGCTTAAATATAATGAGTTTTTCCTTTATCTTAAACTCTAGGAGACTATATTATGCTAATTATAATCATAATCATGATAAACTTCAATATTTATCAAGCTCAATTTAGACAAAACCTTTGTGGCTTTAAAGATAAATGCAAAATTCCACCAAGCATTATCGGCAATGCTTGATTGATGATCCATAATAAAAATACTGCCCCTATTAGATAGACATCTTCTAATGCCCATACCCTAAACACAAAAACGGACACAAGCCCCCTAATTCCCACATCTGTTAACAAAAAAGAAGGAACTAAGCTTATCATAAAATAATAGATACAAGAATAAGGCAAAAACTCAGGAAAACCTATATCCACGCCAATTAACAGAAACACAATGTATAACTGAACATTATATACCAGATATCGCAGAAAAGTATATAATGTGATTTTAAAATAATATTGTGCTCGTTGCTTAAAAAAGCTTTTCAAAATCTTTCTTAAGAAAAGAACAGGTTTAAAAACATTCTTACGAAGGATAATATAAAAAAACACCCCTAACAATAAAAAAACAAATAGGCCTCCTGTTACAAGATGTTGAAAAGACGCAAACTCATTAAAACTCCAAATATTCTTTACTGATAACAAGCCTACAATTCCGCCAATTAGTATAATTAGGTTTTGAAAAGCGCCACCTACATAAGTCAATAGAATAGCACGCTTATGAAACTTCACTCTCATATACAGCATCCTGCCACCGGGTTCTGCAAGCCTTCCCGGTATTCCTACGGCAGTAAGCATACCAACAAGAATTTGCACCAGCGATTCTCTAAAAGAGATTGCCACGATAGGATTTAACAACGATTTCCATTTTAAAGATTCAATAGAAATATTTAAAATGGCTAATCCTAATAAACTAATCCATAAAGCCCAAGATGCGTCGCGATAAAAAAGTTTAATCAGTTGATCCCAATGAGAAAAGGAAGAAAAGCGATTGACTAAAAAAACATAAGACCAAACAGCAACTATAAATACAAATAAATTTAAAGTTGACTTATAATCAAAACTTATATTTCTTAGAAAACCTGACATTCAATTAATATTAGCTAGCGGATTTATCAAAAAAGGCAGTTAATAAATATGTTTACCAATTTGAATTTATACCTTTGCGGCCAGTATTGCCAATCAAAGATAACAAAATAGTTTTACTCAGATTAAAGAGTCTGTAATTGAGCTAATTGTCGTTGAAGTTAAAATAACACAGAGGATTATGTCAAAGGTAAAAGCAAAAAAACATCTCGGCCAACATTTTCTCAATGACCTAAGCATTGCTCAACGCATTGTTGATAATTTAACTTTTCCTCCATCATCGGTTTTAGAGGTTGGACCCGGAATGGGAGTTTTAACCAGATTTTTAGTTCAACGCCCGGGCATTAAACTAAAAGTCATTGAACTTGACAATGAATCGGTAGACTATTTAAATGAGAATTTTCCGGAATTAAGATCAAATATCATCTATGGCGATTTCTTAAAATTAGATCTTAATGAGTTGTTTTCTGAACCGGTTTCTTTAATTGGTAATTTCCCTTACAACATTTCAGGACCCATATTCTTTAAAGTTTTTGAAAACAGAAACCTCATGCCTCAGGTCGTAGGAATGCTTCAAAAAGAAGTGGCTGAAAGGTTAGCAGCAGGTCCCGGATCAAAAACCTATGGCGTACTAAGTGTTCTTCTTCAGGCCTTTTATGATATCGAATACTTATTCACGGTTCACGAAAATGTATTCACTCCTCCACCAAAAGTAAAATCAGGTGTCATTCGATTAGTTCGTAACTCAGTTGAAAAACTGGAATGCGACGAAAAACTTTTTGTAAAAGTTGTAAAAGCCGTATTTAACCAACGACGGAAAGCCATTCGAAACTCCCTAAAGGCAATCCCTTTTAACAAGGAGGCCATTGCAGACCATGATTTTCTCACCCGACGACCGGAACAAATGAGTGTCAATGACTTTATTGAACTCACAAAATTAGTTGAAGCAAATCCATTGAATGCTTAACTTTTAAAAGCAGTTAAATTAACTTCTAAACTTAACTACATGTAGTGAATCTTCAAAAACTCTGTGCAAATGAAAAACTTTGAATTAACAAGGGAATACATTGACAACTTAAAGGCTTTAATCCAATCCAAGGACGAAACAGCCATTCAAGCAATAGTTGATGATTTACACCCGGCAGACATTGCAGAGGTTTATGAAGAGATGACCATCGACGAGGCCAAATATCTCTATTTTATAATGGATGATGACAAGGCCGCAGATGTTTTAACTGAGCTTGAAGAAGAAGACCGAAATCGTTTTCTAGGCCATCTACCCAGCGAGATCATAGCGAAACGCTTCATCGACAACATGGATTCCGATGATGCTGCTGACATATTGGGAGCACTTGACGAAGAAATCCAGCAAGAAGTACTTTCTCACATGGATGATGTGAGTTCAGCCGGTAACATTGCTGATCTCCTTTCCTTTGATGAAGATACGGCCGGTGGACTTATGGCCAAGGAGCTAATTAAAGTTAAAGAAAACTGGTCCATACCAACCTGCATAAAAAGCATGCGCAGACAAGCTGCGGATATCGATGAAGTATATTATGTATATGTGGTAGATACCGATGGCATTTTAAAAGGAACAATCTCTTTAAAAAAGATTCTTTTAAGTCCCTCCAGCTCAATAGTTAAAGACTTATACAATCCGGATATCATTTCTGTAAAAGCCGATACGAAGGATGAAGAAGTAAGTAATTTGATGGATAAATATGACTTAGTGGCCATGCCTGTAATTGATCAGGTAGGACGATTAATCGGTCGTATTACTATTGATGACGTTGTAGATGTGATGCGGGAAGAAGCAGAGAAGGATTATCAACTTGCTTCCGGTATTACCGATGATGTGGAACTAAACGACAGCCTTTGGGCTCATACAAGAGCACGTATTCCCTGGCTATTTATAGGTTTATTAGGTGGGATTTTTGGATCCAGAGTGGTTGGCGGATTTGAATCCATCATTGACCAACACCCACAACTTACTTTCTTTATGGGATTAATTGCCGCAATGGGAGGTAATGTTGGAATCCAGTCTTCAGCCATTGTTGTTCAGGCTTTAGCCAGCCAATCGATGGGAATTGAAACAACCACCTTTAAACTTTTAAAAGAACTTAGCATTTCAGTTCTCAATGCAACAGTATTATCACTTTTAATATTTGCCTACAATTATTTTGCAGGAGCCTCTATGGCGTTAACTGCTACCGTTAGTGTGGCTATGTTCTCGGTGGTGGTATTTGCCAGCTTATTTGGCACAGCTGTTCCGCTGTTAATGAACCGACTAAAATTTGATCCGGCGGTTGCTACCGGTCCATTTATCACAACCCTAAATGACATTATAGGGATGTTCATTTACTTTAGTATCGGTAGTTTAATTTTTAGTTTGTTAATGTAAACATCACACAACTACCTTTTCACCCTCCCGGGATTTTTACTAATAAACTCCTTCCAACTTTTAGGACCAGAAGCCACATTCACTTTTTGGCTTTGAAGAAAATGACAAAAAGCTGCTGCCAGACCATCAGTTGCATCTAAATAAGTAGGAACTTCCTTAAGCTTCAACATCTGCTTTAACATCATCGCAACTTGTTCCTTTGAAGCACTGCCACTTCCGGTTATGGCTTGTTTGATCCGAAGAGGTGCGTACTCAAAAATAGGTACAGAACGCGACAAAGCAGCCGCCATGGCAACTCCCTGAGCCCTTCCCAATTTCAACATCGATTGCACATTCTTTCCATAAAAGGGCGCTTCGATAGCTAACTCATCAGGATGATAAGAATCTACTAAACGAACAACACATTCAAAAATCTTTTGAAGTTTTAGATAATGATCGGTGTACTTATGCAACTCCAAAACACCTAATGTTATTAGCTCAGCTTTATTACCCATTGCTTTAATAAGGCCATAACCCATTACGGTTGTTCCGGGATCAATTCCTAATATAATTCGCTCTGCGCTCAACTTTAATTCTCTTCTTGAAGAATAGTACTAAACGACAAACAATTCTCACCGAAACGATTTTTTAAATCATCAAGCAAAACACTACTGTACTTGTTTAACACTTCCAATTCATTTGGAGACTCACATTTGATCTGACAAGAAAAATTAGTAGTTCCTTCCTGAACAATGGCCAAAACTTTATATAGCTCTATACGTGCCTGGGGAAGAATATCTTTAAAGGTTGGTAAGTAATTACGATCCATCCAGTTTTTCCATTCCTGGATAGATACATCAACTACTGCAAAAGTGGTATTAAAAATGAACATATTATACACATTAAGATACAAGTACAGAGTATCAAGTATCGAGATGATTTTATACGAAGTATAAAAAAGGCCGGATAAACCGGCCTTGATAATTATTTAATGAAATCGAAACCAGTATACGGCACTAAGGCTGCTGGAATTTTAATTCCATCGGCTGTTTGATTATTTTCTAACAAGGCTGCCATAATACGTGGTAAAGCTAAAGCACTACCATTTAAAGTATGAGCCAGCTGAGTTTTCTTCTCACCATCTTCTTTATAACGAAGCTTTAAGCGGTTAGCCTGATAGCTTTCAAAGTTTGATACAGAGCTGACTTCTAACCAACGTCCCTGAGCAGCAGAGTATACTTCAAAATCGAAGGTTAACGCAGAGGTAAAACTTATATCTCCTCCACATAAACGTAAGATACGCCAAGGTAATTCGAGCTTTTCAATCAAACTTTGCACATGTGCCACCATTTGATCTAAAATCTCATAAGAATTTTTAGGATGTGCAACCTGCACAATCTCAACCTTATCAAACTGGTGCAAGCGATTTAACCCACGAACATGAGCACCCCAAGAACCAGCTTCACGACGGAAACACGCTGAATATGCGCAATTTTTAACAGGCATCTCACTTGCCTTTAAAATCACATCTCGATATAGATTTGTGACAGGAACTTCTGCGGTAGGGATTAAATACAAATTATCAGCAGTTGCATGATACATCATACCTTCTTTATCCGGTAACTGTCCGGTACCAAAACCAGAATCTTCATTCACCAATAAGGGAGGTAAAACCTCATCATAACCGGCTTTTTCTGCCTCATCTAGGAAAAAGTTTATCAACGCACGTTGTAAACGAGCACCTTTTCCTTTATAAACCGGAAAACCTGCTCCGGTAATTTTTGTACCTAATTCAAAATCAATTAAATCATAATCTTTAATGAGATCCCAATGTGGCTTGGCATTTTCTAATTGAGGAATAACTCCACCTTCAGTCACAATTTCATTATCATCTTCGCCTTTTCCTTCAGGTACAGAGCTGTGTGGTAAATTAGGCAATTGCACCAGCTGAGCATTTAACTCCTCAGTAGTAGCATCTAATTGAGCAGACAAGTTTTTAATGGACTCTTTCAACTCACCGGTACGCTCCTTAGCTTGATTAGCTTCGTCAACATTACCGGATTTAAAAAGCTGGCCAATCTCTTTCGACAAAGAATTCATCTCTGCCTGTAAAATTTCAACTTCAGCTTGTGTTGCCTTTCTTTTATTATCTAAATCAATGATTGCATCTACAATTTGAGCTGCTTCAAAGTTTTTAACCTTTAAACGGTTAACAACCTCGTCTTTATTTTCCTGAATGTATTTAAGCGTTAACATATGCGATTATGTATTGGTACTAAAAAAAATCTCCTGAATTCGCTACGAAAGTAACAAAAGCAGGAGATTTAATAATGCTTTTATCAATCTTATTCAGCAGCAAAAGGCTTAACTGAAACGAAAGATCTATTGTTCTTAGCTTTACGGAACTCAACGTTACCATCGATAAGAGCAAATAAAGTATGATCTCTACCAATACCTACATTTGCACCAGGGTGGTGTTGTGTACCACGTTGTCTTACTAAGATGTTACCAGCTTTAGCTGACTGACCACCGTAAATTTTAACGCCAAGTCGTTTACTTTCCGACTCTCTACCGTTCTTCGAACTACCGACTCCTTTTTTATGTGCCATCTCTATTTAATTTTTTTTGTTAACCTTGGATTGCTTCAATTTGAATTTGAGTGAAGTACTGACGATGTCCGTTCTTCTTTCTAAAACTTTTTCTTCTTTTCTTTTTGAAAACGATTACTTTATCACCTTTTACATGAGATAAAACTTTTGCAGTTACTTTAGCACCTGCTACAACAGGAGCTCCAATTTTTACTGCACCTTCTTCGTCTACTAAAAGAACTTTTTCAAATTCTACTGTTGCACCTTCCTCAGCGCCTAAACGATGCACAAAAATCTTGCGATCTTTTTCTACTTTGAATTGCTGTCCTGCAATGTCTACAATTGCGTACATTTGACCAATAATTTATGGTTTTCTCCGGGAGGTGGATTTAATCGAAAAATCACTTGTTTAACCTCAACGGATTTCAACGGATTGCAAAATTAGAAAGAAAAAACTGGATCGCCAAACGCTTTTCACTTCACTTGCATTGAAAATAAGTTTTTTAGCTAAAAAACCTCAATCTTATCCTAATAATTGTAAAGGAATCTGCAATGTTAAAAAGATATCACTATATTTGTTTGAGTATGTAATCATAACCAAAACCCTCTTATTGCTTACATTCCAATCAACAAAGGAGACTGCGGCGAGGTACAATAAAAGGAATAATGAATAAACAAAAGATCAAGTTAAATATTCTTGGATTATCCTATAGCCAAACTCAATCCGGGGCCTATGCTCTGGTATTATCAGAAGAAAATGGAGAAAGAAGAATCCCTATCATCATTGGAGGTGTTGAAGCTCAATCCATTGCCATTAAACTTGAAGGTTTGGAACCTCCGCGTCCATTAACACACGATCTTTTCTTAAATTTTGCTCGATCTTTTGCCATCGATATCCTTGAAGTTATCATCTATAAATTAGAAGAAGGGATATTCTACTCTGAATTGGTTTGTAAAAAAGGCGAAGAACTTCTACACATTGACTCACGGACTTCCGATGCTGTTGCTTTAGCTTTACGTTTCAACTGCCCGATTTATACTTATGAAGAAATCATGACAAAGGCAGGTATTGTGTTAGACTTTGACAAAAAAGAAGAAGAACTCCATATCCAAGGCCACAAACATGAAGGTTCTCAATCCGAATTTGAATCAAAAAGCATTGCTGAATTAAAAGACATGCTTAATGCAGCTATCGCCAATGAAGATTACGAAAAGGCTGCCTTGATTAAGAACGCCATTGAGGCTAGAAAATAAACAGCTGCACTTATTTTTTTTCAAATTAAGTAATTTCAATGACTTATTCGAGCTCTATTATAAAATAAAAAAAGCCATCATTCACATGACAGCTTTTAATATCCTAAGAAATTCCTTATTACATTAAAGCATCCATTTTAGAAGCTAAAATTGTTTTAGGAACAGCGCCTACTTGCTTATCTACAATTTCTCCATTTTTGAAGAATAAAATTGTTGGAATGTTTCTAATTCCAAATTTTGCAGAAGTACCCGGATTGTTATCCACATCCATTTTTGTAATTACAGCTTTATCGCCATAATCATCTGCTAACTCCTTTACAATTGGTCCAACCATACGACATGGCCCACACCATTCAGCCCAAAAATCTACCAACACTGGCTTATCCGACTTCAATACTACTTCTTCAAAATTATCGTCTGTAACTTCGATCAACATAGTGAATATTTTTTTATTAATAAATCGTACTTAATTCTCCTCTTTACACAAAGTTAAAAAATAATCGGTTTTTCAATTAAAAAACCTTTCATTTTTAAAACGCCCCCAATTTCTTAACATTAAATTAGCATAAAACATGCTAACACACGACACATTACGAAAAAGTCATTGTCAATTCAGGATGCCCTTCAATATACCTTACCAGATCATCACTTAGATCAACCTTTGCACTTCTAGCTAACAACTGAACGGAGTTTTTTGTTTCCGGATCAAACACGATAAATTTCAATGCTTTTCCTTCTTCCGTTTTTGTCATCTCGGACAATTCGGTGATTAATTCTTCATTTACAGATTGCAGTGGCACTTTTAAGGTAACACAATTCACCATCTTATCACGCACCTCTGATAGAAATGAAATATGATTAATTTTCACTTCTAATTCTTCCTGATTGAATTTCCGACCTTGAACACGTCCTTTGATCATTAAAAAGAATCCATTTTCAAGGAAGGGCATAAAGTTGGTGTAATCGGGTCCAAAAAAAGCAAACTCATACGAACCACTAAAATCTTCCAATGTCATGATCGCGAATGGATTTCCTTTCTTAGTGGTTCCTCTGCGAACATTAGTCACCATTCCACCCATGGAAACTTCTCTTCCATTTAACTCCTCTAATTCACTCAGTTGCTTTAATTCGGTGTTAATAAAATTAAATTCTATCTTAAAATCATCCAAGGGGTGTGCAGATAGATAAATACCAATTACCTCTTTTTCGCGATTTAATTTTTCAATATTAGAATAAGGCTCACACTTAGGAACGTCGGGTTTTTTAATTTCAATTCCACCATCCAAACTACCAAACAGCGAATTGCTGGTCGTTGCCTTATCTGCCTGATATTTATTTCCGTAACGGATTAAATTCTCGATAAAATTCGTATCCTCCATGGGGTTAGAAGCAAAAAATTGTGCCCGATGTATATCTCCCATCCCATCAAAAGCGCCCGCATCGGCTAAAGCCTCCAGGTTCTTCTTATTAACCGTGGTTAATGGCAATCTCTCTACAAAATCAAAAACATCTTTATAAGGTCCATTTTCCTCACGCTCCTTGATAATAACTTCTACTGCACCTTCACCAACGCCTTTAATACCTGCCATACCAAATCGAATCGCACCACTTTTGTTTACCGTAAACTTACGATAAGATTCATTGACATCAGGCCCCAATACATCCATCCCCATGTTTTTACATTCTTCCATGAAGGTGGTAATCTTGGTAATATCACTTAAATTACGACTTAATACCCCGGCCATAAACTCAGCAGGGTAATGCGCTTTTAAATAACCGGTTTGATATGCAATGTAGGCGTAACAAACCGAGTGAGATTTGTTAAATGCATAACTGGCAAAGGCTTCCCAGTCACCCCAGATTTTATCGATAAGCTTATCAACGTCTTTGCCTTTGCAGCCGTCCATAAACTCCTTACTATCCTTACATCCGACGATAAACTTTTCCTTTAGTTTATCCATCATAGCAATGATTTTCTTACCCATTGCCTTACGTAAGGAATCGGAGTCACCACGCGTAAATCCACCAAGTGCACGCGACTGAAGCATCACCTGCTCCTGATAAACGGTAATACCGTATGTATCCTTCAAATAAGGCTCCATCATTGGGTGATCGTACTGAATTTCTTCACGCCCATGCTTACGCTCAATAAACGAAGGGATATACTCCATTGGTCCCGGACGGTATAACGCATTCATGGCCACCAAATCCTCAAAACGGTTTGGTTTTAAGGCGCGTAAGTGCTTTTTCATCCCGGGAGATTCAAACTGGAAGATGGCTGTTGTTTCGCCACGACTAAAAAGTTCAAACGCCTTATCATCTTCCAGAGGAACATTATTAATATCTATATCAATACCTTTCGACAGTTTGATATTACTTAATACTTCTTTTATAATGGATAGAGTCTTCAACCCAAGGAAATCCATCTTTAACAGACCAATGTCTTCTACAAAACGGCCATCGTATTGAGTTGTAAGTAAGTCCTCGCCTTTGGTTGGCATAACCGGAACATGCTCACTTAAAGCATTTTTACCAATAAGAATACCACAGGCATGCACTCCTGTTTGACGAACAGATCCTTCTAAAGCCTCGGCAAAACGCATGGTACGGGCTATTAAAGGATTGAGGGAATCTTTTTCTTTCAGCAGCTCAGGTTCTTCTTTATAGGCTTTTTTGAAACTCATTTTAGGAGCTTCAGGAACCATTTTGGCCAAGCGGTTCGCTTCAGATAAATCTAATCGCAGCACCCGGGCAACATCCTTAATGGAACTCTTAGTGGCCATGGTACCAAAGGTACAAATGTGAGCAACTTTCTCCTGCCCATATTTATTGGTTACATAATCTAAAACCGCCTGACGTCCATCATCATCAAAGTCGATATCGACATCGGGCATGGAGATCCGATCGGGATTTAAGAAACGCTCGAAAAGCAAATCGTATTTAATCGGGTCTACATCTGTGATACCCACACAGTAAGCAACAGCAGCTCCGGCAGCAGAACCACGACCAGGACCTACAAGTACACCATTATCTTTGGCCCAGTTGATAAAATCCTGTACAATCAAGAAATATCCCGGGAAACCCATGGTTTTGATGGTATCTAACTCAAAGTCGATACGCTCTTTTTTATCTTGAGTAAATTCATCGCCGGGATATCTTTTCTTAACCCCTTCGTATGTTAAGTACTCTAAATAATCGGACTCCAATTTAATTTGAAGAACTTTTTCGTAGCCACCTAAACGATCAACGGATTTCTGACTAAATTCTTCAACAATGGCTTCTTCCGAATATTTCTCTTTATAAGATTCAAAAGTCCCAAAATCCTTCGGAATATCGAAAGGAGGCATAATAGGATCAGAATTCAATTGAAAAAACTCTACCTTATCTGCAATCTCCACGGTATTGGAAAGTGCTTCCGGGTAATCGGCAAAGAGCTCATTCATCTCGTCGGTGGTTTTAAACCACTCTTGCTTGGTATAGCGCATGCGTGTCTCATCATCGTAATCGCGTCCGGTACTCAAACACACCAATACATCGTGCGCCTCAGCATCTTCGGGATTTACAAAATGAGAATCGTTGGTAGCTATATATTTTACACCTAACTCCTTTCCTAAATCAACAAGAACCTTATTTACTTTAACTTGATTTTCATAAATCTCTGTCCGCAGCCTTTTATCATCATTTTTATGACGCATCATCTCCAGGTAATAATCATCGCCAAAAACTCCTTTATACCATAAAATAGTTTCTTTGGCTTTATCTAAATTACCATTCATGATGTGTTGTGCAACTTCACCTCCTAAGCAAGCGCTGGAAACAATCACCCCTTCAGAATGCTTCTTTAACAAGTCTTTATCTATACGCGGCTTATAGTACATCCCCTCGTTATGGGCAATGGATGTAAGAGCCATTAAGTTTTGATAACCTTTATAGTTTTTGGCTAACAATATGATATGATGACCTGACCCGTCTGATTTGTCTTGTTTATCGTGTATGGATCGTCGAGCCACGTAGGCTTCGACCCCAATGATTGGTTTTATTTCAGCTTTTGAACAGGCTACGTGAAATTCTTTAACACCAAACATACTACCATGATCGGTAATAGCCACGGCCGGCATACCATCAGCTTTGGCCTTGGCTGCAATATCGGCTGTTTTGGCAGCTCCATCTAATATAGAATATTGAGTGTGCACATGCAAATGAACAAATGGCTGACGCTCACCAGATTTTGCAGCTTCTCTTAACCGCTTTTCTTCTTCTTCAATGGAGATATCCTCAAGCACATCTACCTTGAAAGACTCATACTTAATTCCGGCCGGTTGAATGACATCTGTGTTTATCTCCCTAAACGCAGTAATCTCAGCCACACTCATGTGAAGGGCCTTATTGGGCATGCCACCAACACGGATCAGCTCTAAGAAACAACGCGTGGTTGCTTCCACATCAGCCGCAGCATTATGAGCTTCGGCAAAAGCTACCCCAAATAATTTGGTATGTAGCTCTGTTAATGTCGGGCGCTTGGGCTTACCATTTTTCATGATCGCACAATACTCAGTACTTTCAATCATGGTACAGATGCGGGGGAAGGAGCTTAAAATCTCTTCCATCTCAGTCCGTAACAACTCAGCACCAACAATTTTAATATCGAAATCGATATTGTGGCCAACTATGGCACGACACTTTTTTACATCGGCTATAAAATCTTCTAAAGCTTCTTTTAACGGAATCCCTTTTTCGTATGCAATCTCAGTAGTAATACCATGCACATTAACCACCTCATCAGGTATGGTATACCCATCAGGAATAATCACATGGTTTTTATCGTACAAGAACTTACCGTCCACATCGTGACATTGCCAGGCCAATTGCACCATCCTTGGCCAGTTATCTACGTCTGTAAGAGGGGCTTTCCAGTTCTTGGGCAAGCCGGTGGTTTCTGTATCAAAAACTATAAACATGTGATTGCTTTAAAAGAAAAATAGAAGTTCAAAAGTACAACAACAAACGCTGGAAATGGATGATTTGATTGGTTGATTTTTCACATCTTATCAACACAAAACAATGTTGAATTTTGAATGATTAATTATTAATGCTTCTCACTAAACATTCATCATTGTTCATTAAACAATAAAAAAGGCCATCTCGTTAAAGACAGCCTTTTTAAGCAAAGTATCTAATGATTTATTTACGGCATCTTATACATAAAAGCATTGATATTCATGCCTGCACCAACAGAAGTCATCATCACATAGTCCCCACTATTTAATTCATGACCTTCCATTTTGCCCTTTCTTACCAAATCTAAAAGTGTTGGAACTGTTGCAACTGAACTGTTTCCTAGTTGATTGATTGTCATTGGCATAACACTCATATCAGCTTCTTTCTGACCATACAACCGGAAAATACGTTTTAGAATGGCCTCATCCATTTTGGCATTAGCTTGATGAATCAAAACTTTTTTAACATCAGAAAGTGTTAATCCATTAACATCTAAACACTCTTTTGCTAAATTAGGCACATTGGTTAAAGCGTAGTTATAAACTTTGCGCCCTTGCATTTTCAGGTAGGGAACTCCATCTTTTAAATCAGGATTGTATGATGGCCCCATTTGAAGAATCTCTAACACCTCTTCAGTATCGGTTTGAGTTACATGCTTCATCATACCTACCGGCTCGTTGCTCTCTTTAGCTTCTAACACTGCTGCACCGGCACCGTCAGCAAAAATCATAGCATCGCGGTCATGCGATTCCATGGAACGGCTTAAGGTATCGGCACCAATAACCAAACAGGCTTTCGCATCACCCGCCTTAATGTAATAATTTGCCTGAACCATGGCTTGAGTCCAACCCGGACAACCAAATGTAATATCGTAAGCTACCGTTTTTGGGTTTTTAATTCCTAATTTCTTTTTGACACGTGAGGCTAACGTTGGCAAAATATCAGGATAGTTTGATCCGTACTTAATATCTCCCAAATTATGAGCAACAATGATGTAATCAAGCTTTTCTGGGTCTAATCCGGCATCATCCAAAGCACTTTTACCCGCAAAAGCAGCTAAATCAGAAGTTAAATGCTTTTCCTCTGCAAAACGACGCTGAGTAATGTCTGTTATTTGCTGAAACTTCTCTACAATCTCATCACCCGGTGTTTCTATACGAGTCCCGTCTTCATTATAAAACTCGTTATTCGCAAAATGCGCATTTTCTACCACTACCTCGGGAATATAACTTCCTGTTCCGGTAATTACAGAATAAATTCCTGCCTTTGAACTCATTTGTTTATGTATCTATTAACTCTTTATTTTTTACTAAATTTTAACTCCAGCGTTTCTCCATCAAACTCCGCATAACTAAAATGCTGAATCCAATCTCCTAAATGAAAAACATGACTATTAGGTGCCACTTCAACTACCTTTACTAAATGACGATGACCAAACACAAAATAATCGATGTGATTTTTCTTGATTTCATCTTTGGCATGAAGTACCAACCACTCTTTGTCGTCTCCCAAATAATCCGGGCCTCCATATTTCATATTTTTTTTTCGGCTACTCGTAGACCAAGAAGTGGCCCAACCTATACCAAAATTAGGATGCAACCGGGCAAAACACCATTGCATAAAACGACTTGTAAACAAAATTTTTAACAAATTATACTTCTGGTCATAAGATCCTAAACCATCTCCATGGGCCAAATAGAATGTTTTTCCACCTATCCTTTTAACCACAGGGTGATGATAAAGTTTAACACCACATTCTGAACTTAAATAATCAAAAGCCCAAAGATCATGATTACCACAAAAAAAATGCACCGGAATACCTTGATCTGTAAGTTCTGATAATTTGCCTAAAAGACGAGTATAACCTCTTGGAACAACACGCTTGTATTCAAACCAAAAATCAAATATATCGCCCATCAAATATATTTCACCAGCAGTGTCTTTAATGGAATCTAACCAATTAACAAATCGCTTTTCATGAGCTCTTTTATCCTTAATACCGGCAGCTCCAAGATGAACATCTGATGCAAAATATATTTTCTTTCCTTCTTCCAAACTCACTTTGACTCAATTACACAGTCATTATTCGGGTGCAAAGATATTAGAATTTTAAGCGTAAATCCAACAATTCAAACACATTAATCACGGATTTGAACACATCCAGCTTTAAGCCTAACCTACTAAGCTTTAACACTCTTCTTAAAACAACTCATTTAAACGCTCTTCTAACCTTTGACCAAAAAGGTTTTTCCCAATAATCTCACCCTCGGGAGATATCAAAAAGTTTGCAGGTAAATGGGAAACATTATATTTCTTGGCCGGATAGGACTCTAAATATCTTAAATCACTAACGTTAATCCAGTTCAGATTATCATTTTTTATGGCATCCTTCCAGAGAATCTCACTCTTATCTAAAGACACCTGATAGATTTCAAATCCTTTTTGATGATATGTAGAAAATACTTTTTTTAAAGTTTTGTTTTCTGATCTAGACTTCTCGTCCCAGGATGCCCAGAAGGAGACCAATATATGTTTTCCATGTAGAGATGACAATTTCACCTTTTCGCCCTTATCGTTTTCAACTTCTAAATCAGGATAATTGATCGCACTACCTTGTTCCAGCAAATGAGTTAATCTATCGTCTTTCACTGATTTCTTTTTTGCACCTAGAACGTAATTGTACAAATGCTTTGTACGAGGAGAATTAGGGTAAACCAAATTTAGACTCGTAGCTAAAGCTGAGAAATAAACTTGATCCTTCGCATCAAAAACATCCATCACAACAGCCCCATCGGAGAAAGTTTGAAAAAGTGCATAATAAGAAGCAAAAGATCGCGGATTGGCCATTACAAAATCCCCAATATACTTCCTGTATTTTTCCAATGAAGCCTTATATTCGTTTTCTATTGGTAATGTTTCACCACTTTGTTTTTTTTGTAATGCATATTCTTTTTCAAGACGATTGAGTTTAGAATTTAATTCCATGATTTGAACATTCAACTCTTGAATCTGGTTCGAGCCCTTAGAATTTTCAATCTGAGAATGAATTGCTAAATTACCCGCATCCAATTGCAGTGAGATCTTTTCAGTACTATCTAATAATACTGTAAGATAATTTCCTTTTTGTAAGCTTAGGCGAAAAAACGTTGGATAATCCAAGCGATCTCCAGAAAAACCAAATTCGCCTCTACTATCAATATGTATTGAATCAATTATTTGATTCCCATCTAAATCCATTCTTTCCAGAAAAAGCACTTCCCCATCAGCTCCCTTAACAAATCCGGAAATTTCATATTGATTATTTGTACATCCGTAAAACAAGAACACTGGTAAAACCAGAAATAAAATCCATTTCATTCGTATCATTTTTTATAATATTCTGCTATTGTATTAATCATCACATCAAGATCTTCTGTCCGATCCACAATAACCCCTTCTTTATTCTTTAAAATAAACAATGGAATTTTAGCAATCCCTAACTTTGATTTAACCGAATCGCATTGATCACCAATATCACCTACATGCCAAAATGGCAAATCAGAGGAGTTTATATTTTCAATCCACGTTTGACGGTTTTCATCCATAGAAAGCATGGATACAGATAGGCCATTTCGTCTAAAACTTTTAATCTTTTGGTGTAATCCTTTCATTTCCTCTAATACAGAATTATCCCAAACAACAAGCAATAAATCCTGATTATTAAAACGAGACATATCCAAATTATTCCCCCACTTATTGGGCAAACTCAATTCCGGAAAACGCGTTCCTGGTTGGGTAACACTGATAAAATCAACAAAAGCATTTAACGAATCAACTCTTCTACAAAACTGTTGAGCCGGATAATAATCTGAAAAATCCTTTTCTAAAGCATCTTTTACCTTATTAAAAAGTGATTGATCTTCGACCGGCGAAAACAAAACACGATTTCCAGCCTGCAAATTAAGTAAAGTCATTTGTAACAATGGAGAACCACAATTTTCAAATACAGAATACCTATTGTCTCTCTTGGCCAGAACTAATGAATCAATACTTTTCAACACTTCAGCTTTCATGTTCATCCGTAGTTCGATGGCCATCGTGGAATCTTGCAGTTTTTTTGTCACTTGGTCTATCTGATCGATCAAATGACTGATCTGATTTTCTGAATCCAATAAACCTAAAAGATTTTGGCCACCCACGCATTCGACATTCTCTAAATGCTCATCCTGAAAGTTAATAAGAGACGGAATCTGATCATCGATCAATATTCGAATTTCATCTTCCCCTCCCATGTCCAATTTATAAATACCGGGAGGTACAGTGTCTTTTCTAAATTGCCAATCTCCTGCCTGATTGAGTGATGCCTCATCAAACAATTCAAAAGATTCGGAAAGCCGATACAATTTTGCAGTTTCGTAAAGCTTTTTACTTTTCACTGTTAAATATGGACTCTTTTGAGGTTGAGAACAGGTGCATAGAATTAACACCGGAAAAAGAAACGAAAAACCTTTTTTAAAAATTAACATCAAATCTTATCACTTTTAGAGTCTAACAATTACTTCCACAAAACTATACTATAAATCCAATAAGTTTAGGTGTACTTTCATTGTAAACAAAAATAAAAAAATATAAAAGTGCTCAACTCTTAATTTCTACTTTATTAACCTTTTATGGATACATTATTAACATAGACAATTCATTCTTTTAACTCTCAACTCTTTACATTCCTACTTTTTTCTTCGTAATTTGAATTCACGAATCAAAAACGACATTTGTTATGAAAAAAATACGAGCGCAAAACGACGAATTATCAAGCTTAATAAAAATTTGGGAAGAAAAACTTTTAAATATTGAACAAGCCTTATTATGTTCTAAACGAAACCAACAAAACCGCACTATCAAACAAATAATAGGACACATGATTGATTCTGCCAGCAACAATATTCACCGGGTAGTTCATTTACAATACCAACCAACGCCATTACATTTTCCGGATTACGCCTACATGGGAAACAATGACCGTTGGATTTCTATTCAAAACTATCAAAATGAAGATTGGGAAACATTAGTCAAGCTATGGAAATATATTCACCTACATGCGATTCATGTATTTGCAAAAGCGGATGTGAGTAAATATGATAACGAATGGATATCCGGTTCAGAAGAACGCGTATCTCTGAAAAATATGATCTATAACTTTTTACCACATTTCCAGCTTCACATCAAAGAGGTTGAAGAATTAATGACGCACTAGAAAACAAATGCTTTCTATTTGATAACCAAGCGACTGCACCAGTTCTTTGCTTTAATAACATAAAGCCCTTTATTCAAATCACTTACATCAATAAATTGATGATTAGAACTAACAAAAACTTGTTTAATAAGGACACCTGAGACATTATAAAAATCTAAATATCCAACATATTCTCCTTGAAGGATAATATATTCTTGTGCCGGATTAGGATACCAACCTAATCCAATTGCGTTTTCCTCAACCGAAGTATCGTCAATAAAAGTAGCAGTGATTACGACATCTGATACTACGTAATTAAAAGCTACATCCCATCCATTAAAAACAGAACCTATTTTCACCGGTTCATTAGGAGCTGTTGCTGATTGGCCAAAACTAACTTTTTCCTCTTTAAGCAGCGCTCCATTATAATTTAAAAAAGTAACAGTGTAGGTATCACTTTTCCATTTTGCATGTAAAGTAACATTATCTACTGTACCCACAGGAATCGAAGTCACAAGATTATTTTCACCATCGTACCATCCCATAAACTCATCGCCACTAAGTGTTGCATCATAGAGTGTACTTATCCCCTCTGATGATAAAAACGCATAGACATTGGAGGCATGATTAGTCCCTCCGTTTAGCTTATATTTTACGTAAGCAGTTCCAGGAATCCGGTATTCGGTATTAAATTCATTAATCAATGCCCCTGAACTATAAGTTTTATTCGCCTTATTTATCCACCCTAAACTCCCCATGCTAGAATGCGTAGGCAGTTGTATACTCGTAAGACCTGTATTTGATAAAAATGCAGACAATCCAATATGAACCAAACTATTGGGCAACACAACTCCTTTTAACTGATTACTATAAAAAGCATATATTTCAATAACTTCTAAGGTAGATGGGAAAGCTACGGATGTTAAAAGATTACTTGAAAAGGCACCATCTTCTATCACTCGCACCCCCTCTGGGATTATAACAGACTGTAATTGATTAGATGAGAATGAACTACTACTAATCGTGGTAACAGAAGCAGGAATAAAATCGATATTCTTTGCCGTCCCTCCATAAGAAACAATGCTTGATTGATCTTCTCGTCCATTAGTGCCTCTTGCAAAAACAATTCCTTTAGAGACTTCTCCATTTAGAGTGCTAATAGCATTATCATTAAAAGCACCTTTTCCTATTTGAGACAAGGAATTAGGCAAATACAAACTTTTGATTTTATTGGTACGAAAAGCAAATTCATCAATGGAAACAAGACCCTCAGGCAGTTGCAATTCGATTATTTCATTTTTATCAAAGGCACGGATCCCAATACTTGTCAATGTACCAGGAAGAACAACCTCAACTAAAGCATTCTTTTCAAACGCGTTATCTTCAACCTCATAAATACCAGAAGATATTTCAACTGACTTTAGACCTTTTTCTTTAAAAGCACGAGGTCCAATTTTATTAACCGATACAGACATCCCTCCCATTGAAAAACTGGATGGAATTGAAATTTCAGCGTGCGTTCCTGTATAATTTGTAATAGTCCCTGTTGTCAAATCAAATTCTACATCTGCAATAGTAAGGACTTTTCTAACCTTTGCAGTATAGCTTTTAGTATAATCGGTAATCAAATCTCCGGGTGCATACTTATTGTTATTCTCATCCACATAAAAACCCGAAAAGCCCTCATTCACATTTGTGGGCAAACTAAAAGGGACTAAACTCTTATTGTTATCAAATGCTTTGCTTCCCAACAAAAGAAGTTGACTATTATTTTCAAAACGCACACTGTTTAATTCACATTTATCAAAAGCATAACTTTCAATCACTTCAATATTTGAAGGCAGAACAACGGACTCTAGTATATTACCGGTAAACGCATTTTTATCAATAGTTTTGACACTAACCGGAATAAAATCTATTTGTGAAGTCAATCCTCCAAATGAAACGATTTTAGAATCATCAATAGTTCCATCAAGATTTCGAGCATAAATAATTCCTTTGGAAACTGATTGATTGACTTCTTGTATCCTATTCACATTAAAAGAACCTGCTCCTAAAACAGTTAATGAATTTGGTAAATCTATTGATTGAAGTTGATTATGGTAAAAAGCAGATTCACCTATTGAATTAATATTTACAGGAAAATTAACAGTACTTAAATCATTAAAAGCAAAAGCAAACTTCTCAATTTCTTTTAAACTTTGAGGCAATACTACATTCGTAATTGCCTGCTTATGGAATGCATAGAGTCCAATAGTCGTAACTGTCTCCGGAATAAAATCGATGTTTTTAGAAACTCCTCCGTAAGAAATTATCTTTGTATTATTAACAGATCCATCAACATTTCGAGCATAAATCAACCCATTTGAAGGTTCTCCATTTAATTCAACGATTGCATTCTCATTAAATGCAGCATAAACAATCAAGCCAACTGTATTTGGTATTGTTAATGAAGTTATTGCATTATTTCCAAACGCATAATAAGCAATATATGTAACACCGGATGATATGACAACCGAGGTAAGATTTTTGCTCGCAAAGGCATTATTCCCGATTTCAAGAACGGCAACATCTTCACCATTGATAGTAAAATGACTTGGAATAACTATATCGGTAGCACTTCCTTTATAAGCTGTGATCGCTCCATACGTTGGATTAAAATCCACATCATCTACCGTTAATACCGTTTGAGCACTTAGCCCAAAAGAACAACACAACACAAGCCCTAACAGCACAAAACAAATCTTAAATTTCATAATTGCTTGATTAATGAATCGTTGCAAATTTAGGTAAAAACCCTTATATACTGGCTATTCTTTAATAAAAGTTAACAATAACGATATTATAAAAAACGTTCACACCATTCGTCAAATCGCTTCAACTGGCGTTCGGAATGATGTGCCATGGTACGACGAATATGGTCGAGTGATTTTCGTTTATGCATGTCGTGACTTTTGCTGTAGAACTTGTCAGCAAAACAAATGATTTCTTCTTCGAGACTGATGGGTAACATGTCTCTTTGTGGAATGGGCAAATCTTGAAAGATGATATCTTCTTTCGTCAATCCGGCACCTGTATGACGTTCGCAAACCAACGCATGCTTTGGCAAGTTTTCTCTTTCCAGAATTTCACGCCCCAAATAACCATGACAGATATAAGGTTTATCGCCGTGACAAAAGATACCGGGTGCATGGGTTAAATAGATCCCAATATCATGAAGCATAGCAGTTTCTTCGATGAATTGGACATCCACATCTAATTCAGGATGCTTTGCCAACACTTCATGAGCCATGCCTTTAACGGCTTTACCATGCTCAACTAGAATGTAGTGAAGTTGGGAGTCGGACTGATAGTATTTGTTAATGATTAGGTCGGTCATAAGAAAGCTACTAGCTGTTAGCCGCTAGCTACTAGCCGGTATTTACATCAGCTAGAAGCTAATGGCTAGTAGCTAGAAGCTCTTTTATTTATGTCTTTTCTTTAACTCACGAGCTAAATCTTCTAAACGATAGCCCTTGTGAGTCAACAATACTGTTAAGTGATATAACAAATCAGCACCTTCGTAAAGGAAGTTTTCATCGTCGTTGGCCATGGCACCGATAACTGTTTCGATAGCCTCTTCACCCACCTTTTGTGTGATGGTGCGAGTTCCTTTGGTAAATAACTTTGTGGTATAAGAACCTTCCGGCATTTCTTCTTTACGCTTGTCGATAAAGTCTTGAAGATATTTCAAAAACATCAAGTCATCTTCCTTATTTACTTCATTCCAACAAGTATCTGTTCCTTTGTGACAAACCGGTCCTACAGGATTTACCTTGATCAACAATGTATCTTCATCACAATCAACAGCAATGGAAACCACATTTAAAAAGTTACCTGATTCTTCTCCTTTAGTCCACAAACGTTCTTTGGTACGACTGTAAAAAGTTACTTTTCCTTCTTTCTCTGTTTTCTCAAAGGCTTCTTTATTCATGAAACCTAACATCAACACTTTATTGGTAGTGTTATCTTGAATAACGGCAGGTACAAGGCCGTTTCCTAATTTGTCGAAATTGATGTTCATTTTTATTTTTTTAGCTGCTAGCTGCTAGCTGTTAGCTACTAGCTATTTCTATCAACTTGATAGTTTCTTTTGTTATTTGCTAATATCTTTCTAAATGAACGACACAGCCAGTAGCTCGAAGCTAGTAGCTAGTAGCTCATCTTTGCAATTTATTCATAAAAGCGGTTAACATTTTACTTTCTTCATCAAGAAGAAACATCAACTGCTGTTTTTGTTCTTTTAAACCGGGATATACCTCAATTAAAATCTCACATTGCGTATCTAATTCAAAACAACTGCCCAAAGATACTTCAATAAATCGAAAATAATCCTTTTCGGTTCTTCGACTGCTTCCTTCTGCAATGTTTGAAGGTATAGATACTGCTGCTCGATTCATTTGCGAAGCCAATCCGAACTTTTCTTCCGGCGGCAGATTCGTTGTAATAGAATAAGTAAGTTTAACAATCTCTATACCTTTCTGCCAGATTAAAAGTTGCTTGTAGTTTTTCATAAAATCAGCTATTAGCTACTGGCTTCTAGCCCATTCTTAACAATTGAATAATTCGTTTCTTTAAATGTATAAAACTTTCTAAATGAACGAAACAGCTAGTAGCTAGCGGCTAACAGTTAGCAGCTCTTTTATAGCCTCACCGGAATTCCTTGTGCATGCAAATACTTCTTCAACTCGGGAATTGGAATCTCCTTAAAGTGAAAAATACTGGCAGCTAATCCGGCATCGGCTTTTCCTTTGGTGAAGACATCGGTAAAATGCTCCATGGCTCCGGCACCACCGGATGCAATAATCGGAATGGTTAATTCCTCACTTAATTTGGCCAGTGCTTCGTTAGCAAAACCTGTTTTCACTCCATCGTGGTCCATGCTGGTAAAAAGTATTTCTCCGGCACCTCGGTCTTCGGCTTCTTTAGCCCACGAGAACAAACGCTTGTCGGTTGGGATACGACCTCCATTCACGGTTACTACCCAATCGTCGCCTTGCTGTTGCTTGGCATCAATGGCAGTAACGACGAACTGTGAACCGAAGTTCTTTGCCATATCGTTAATCAACTGCGGATTACGAACCGCCGATGAGTTAATGGATATTTTATCTGCACCGGCATTTAATAAGGCATCTGCATCGCTCAATTCACTTATTCCACCACCTACGGTAAACGGGATGTTGATATTACGCGCAATACGCTTCACCAAATCTACAAATGTCTTACGACCTTCATGACTGGCAGTAATATCCAGGAACACTAATTCATCTGCTCCTTGCTCGGCATATAAGGCACCCAATTCAACAGGGTCACCTACTTCTTGTATTTCAAGAAATTTGACACCTTTAACGGTTTGACCGTTTTTGATGTCGAGGCAAGGTATAATTCGTTTAGAAAGCATATTTTTTCATTCTAGGCAGAAGGCAGTGGGCAGAAGGCAGTAGTACCCCCTTAACTAGCGGAGGTAGAAGCCAATTGCCAGCCCTTCACTTATTAATAGTCCTTTTTAATTTATTTATTAGGCTTGATAACATCCGTTCGATTTCTGAAGATAAAGAAATTACTTCATCATACTTTTCTTGATCCACATATCCTTGGCGTCTTGAAATCTCTAGTTGAGTTTCCATTTCATACAATGAACCGGACGATATACTTAAAAACCTTATATAATCTTTTGTTTGATGTCTTCCATAGCCTTCTGCAATATTCGAAGGAATTGATACTGAAGAACGACGCAATTGGTTTGTTAATCCATAAAGCTCATCCGGCGGAAACGATTTAGTTATTTCATAAACTAAATCAACCAAATTCATTGCCTTTTGCCAAACTAACAAATCACGATATGAACGTATTGCACTCATTCTTCTGCCTTCTGCCTACTGCCTAAATCACTATAAAAAACGCTCTAATTCTTTTAAAGAAACTCTCCCCTCATAAATAGCCTTTCCAAAAATCACCGCAGGCACTTTTGCCTGGGCTAGCTGTTCGATGTCTTGGATGCCGCTTACGCCGCCACTGGCTACGAGGTATAAATCGGGAATTTCTGCTAAGATTTCTTTGTATAGGTCAGTTGAAGGGCCTTGTAACATGCCGTCTTTACTGATATCTGTACAGATTACTTTTGTGATTCCTTTGGTACGATAATTTTTGATGTACGGAATAAGTTGTTCATTGGTTTCTTCTAACCAACCGGTAACCGCTATTTTGCCGTCTTTTGCATCGGCTCCTAGAATGATTTTATCGCTTCCGTATTTTTCAATCCAACCTTCAAACTCGGTAGGATTTTTAACGGCGATACTACCACCGGTAATCATCTGCGCTCCACTTTCGAATGCAATTCGTAAATCCTCGGTCGTTTTTAATCCTCCACCAAAGTCAATTACCAAGTTCGTTTTGGTTGCAATGGTTTGGAGCACTTTATGGTTGATGATATGTCCGGCTTTGGCACCGTCTAAATCAACGAGGTGAAGTCTTTTGATGCCATGGTCTTCAAACTCTTTGGCAACTTCCAATGGGTCTTCGTTGTAAACCTTTTTACTGTCGTAGTCTCCCTGGCTTAATCGCACACACTTTCCGTCAATGAGGTCGATGGCAGGGATAATATCTATTTTGTTCATACTTTAAAAGTATCAAGACACAAGACATAAGCCTGCCTGCAACAGGCAGGTATCAAGACTTAAATCTTACACCTATTATTTTCTATAATTTCAAAAAGTTCTTTAGGATACGTTCTCCAACAGGGCCGCTCTTTTCGGGGTGAAACTGTGTGGCAAAGAAATTATCCTTCTGAAGGGCTGAACTATATGGCAAGATATAGTCGGTGGTTGCGGCGGTATCAGCACCTTTTGCCACATAATAGCTGTGAACGAAGTACACATATTCTCCTTCTAATGATGGGTCAAACAAATCGCTCTTCACATCGTAAATTTGGTTCCAGCCCATGTGCGGAATCTTAATGTTTTGAGGATTCGGATTGGGAAGCGGAAACTTCACCACCTTCTCATCAAAGATGTTTAAACAATCTGCATCCCCTTCTTCAGAATGACTACACATCAATTGCATTCCTAAACAAACGCCTAAAACAGGCTGCTTTAAATCTACAATTAACTTATCCAATTCTGTCTTTCGCAAGTAATCCATGGTGGTACTTGCCTCTCCTACTCCCGGAAAAATCACCTTATCGGCTTTCATTATTTTCTCAGGATCAGCGGTAATTTCTGCTTCGTAACCCAATCGCAACAAGGCGTTGTTTACTGAGCGGATGTTACCGGCGTTGTATTTTATTATTACTAAGTTCATTTCTAGTGCTAATTAGCACGGAGTTCGGAGTTCGGAGTCGAAGTCCTAAACCGTAATATTATTTTATCTTACTTTTTAAGCTTTTCAGCATTCGAGCTATCTCTTCAAGCCTTTCTATCAATAGTGAACACTTTTCAGATTCAAGAAAACCTATATTTCGTGAAACTTCAATTTGAGTTTGTAATTCATAATCAGACCCAATTGAATACGCAAGAAAACGTCCAAAGTCACCTTGTGATTTCCTACCATATCCTTCTGAAATATTCGAAGGTATAGAAACAGCGGCTCGTCTCATTTGAGCAGACAATCCAAATTGTTCCTCTTTGGGAAAATCTTTTGTTACATTATACACCTCAGTAACAAAGTCCATCGATTTTTGCCAAACGATTAATTCTCTAAATGAATTCATCTTTTACAGGTTAAGTTTAGGTTTGCTATTTTCTTCGAACTCCGGTCTCCGAACTCCGAACTTTATTATCAATTAAATATTATCGTCTTATTCTTATACACCAAGGTCTTCCTATCCACATGGGCTTTAACGGCACGGGATAAAACGATTTTTTCAACGTCTTTACCTTTTTGAACCAAACTCTCTACTGAATCGTGATGTGAGATACTGTTTACATCTTGTGTGATGATAGGGCCTTCATCCAGTTCTGATGTTACGTAATGACCGGTTGCTCCAATAATCTTAACACCGCGCGAATGTGCCGCATGATAAGGTTTTGCACCGGCAAATGCCGGTAAGAAACTGTGGTGAATATTGATTACTCGGTTTGGATAACGTACTGTAAATTCGGGTGAAAGAATTTGCATGTAGCGAGCTAGCACGATGAAATCAATATTCTGCTCTTCCATCAATTTGAATTCCTTAGCTTCTTGTTCTGCTTTTGTCTCTTTGGTTATTGGGAAGTGATAGAACGGGATTTCAAACTTCTCGGCAATGTGCTCTAAATCTTTGTGATTAGAAATAATCATTGGAATATCCACATCTAACTCCCCTGCACTGTGGCGTGCTAACAAATCGAACAAGCAATGTGATGCACGAGATACAAATATTGCCATGCGTGATTTACGGTCTGTAAAATCTAAAGACCATTCCATTTGCATTGGAGTAGCTAACTCAATCTGGAAAACGGTTTCGATTTGCTCCTGCGGAATAGTAAAATTAGCTAAATCCCACTCCACACGCATAAAGAAACGTCCTTCACCACGATCGGTGTGTTGGTCTAAATCTAATACGTTACCGTTATTACGGTGAATAAAATCGGTTACTTTAGCCACAATCCCCGATTGATCAGGACAGTGGATACGTATGATGGCATAATTTTTCATTTGTCTAAATTTGTTTTCATTTGCCAGATGGAACTCGCCAATTTAATCATACTCCTGTCTGAGGAAAGTTTGCTCATGGCTCGTTTCATATATTCTAAATTAGTATTAAGAGTAAGTATCAAGCCAGCCTGCTTGTCCGGCAGGTATCAAAACTGCCATACAAATCTTTATTAAAATTTCAACACAGAGGCTCTGCGCTAATAACAAATAAGGTTAACTTTTAATCTTTAACCTGATTGCAAAAATAGCAATAATTAACTTTAACATTTAGTCTTAAAGCTACAACATGGTTGCAACGGCTATTTTTTCTCTTTTAAAGCTCGTTCTTTCTCCATCTTAATAAGTTTATGAAGCTTTTTCTCTAATAAATCTTTAGGAGGTAACTCTGTGATATATTCAGCAACTCTTATTCCTGAATTATCCAACTGCAATAACTCAATTTGCTCATAATTGCCCTCAGCGCATAACAATAAGCCAATCGGCGAATGTTCACCTGAAACCATATCATTCTTTTCAATATATCGTAGATATAACTCCATCTGACCTTTATAAGCAGCTTTAAACCTACCCAGTTTCAAATCAATCGCAACTAACCTTTTTAAGCGTCGGTGATAGAATAACAAATCAAGTTTATACAGCTCTCCATCAACTAGCATTTTCTTTTGCCGCTCTACAAAAGTAAAACCTTGCCCCAACTCCATTATAAACTTCTCTATCTCTTTTAAAATGGCATCTTCAAGATTTTTTTCACTAAAACTATCTTCCAAACCTAAAAAATCCAGAACATAAGGGTCTCTAAAAACTAAATCAGGAGTTAACTGCTTCGTTTCTGTAAAAGCATTAAGCTCTTTTCTAATTATACTCTCAGGCTTTTTGGAAATAGCAGTCCGTTCAAAAAGCATTGATTCTATCTTTTCTGAAAGTACTCTTGTCCCCCAATTTTCAATCAGACACATTTCTATATAAAAAAGCCTACTCAGCTCATTCTTCACATAAGTTAATATTCGAAAATGAGTCCAAGATAATTGTCTACTCAGTGCGTAGACTTTTTCTTGGTCGTTAAAAGTCTCCGCAAAGCGTAGACAATGTCTGATTTGCTTCTCACTCCACCCTTTCCCATATTCCTCCGTGAGCTTTTGGGAGATTACTCCAATAATATTCTTTCCATAGCCGGCACGCTTATTCTGAAGAAATTCATCATTAATTCGCTTCCCTAAATTCCAATATAAAACCGTTGTTGCTGAATTTACAGTAGATGCCACTGCCTGCTTTGCTTCATAAACAAGCTTAATAATATCATCTACCAACTGACTATCACCTTTACCTAAATTCAGCATTTCAAAACAGCTTTTTATATATTATGCGAATCCGGCAAAATCATTAAGCGAGGGATTCTAACATGGTCGGGTTGGTTCATGATGAAACGAACGGTTTCTGCCACATCTTCGGGCTGAAGTGGTTCTTCGATATTCATCAGTTCTTTTGGGTGGACTTTCCAATGATCGTGCAATTCGGTCATTACCAAACCGGGTTCGATGCAAGTGACTTTAATTTTAGTACCCGATAATTCCATACGTAAAGCTTCAGACAACGCTTCAACGGCATATTTGGTGGCAGCATAAGCTCCCGCGGTAGCTCTCGTTTTTGTACCAAGTACGCTGGAGATATTAACCACATGACCAAAGCCTTGTTTCTTAAATTGCTTTAAGAACAAGTAAGTCATACGAAACGTTGCATCCACATTGATGGATAACATGTCAGAAACGCGGTCGATATCAGTATCCTCAATGGTAGCAGCATCTTGCACACCTGCACAATTAAAAAGAAAATCGCACTTGCCATATTTATCAATGATGTATTGATAAGCTTCTTTTTGAAAAGTACGGTCACATAAATCACCGGCTAAAACATCGGCCGCACCAAGTTTTTCCAAACGTTCTTTACGACGTGCGGTAACAATAACCGTATAATTATCTTTTATTAATGATTGGGCAATGGCTTTTCCAATACCACTACTGGCTCCGGTTACGAAACAAACTTTATTTGAACCTGACATGCTCAATTATTTTGCCCTTTCAGGGCGATATACATTTCTCATTGAATACACAGGGCGTTCCCCTGTGCTAATATCTTTAAGGCTTTCAGCCTTATCGTTGACCACTATAAGTCACCTTTTACTTCTTTCAAGAAACTTACAATCTTCTCTTTTGAAGCACCTTCTTTGGTTAATAGATTCACAAAGGCACTACCAATGATTGCTCCGTCGGCATTTTCACAGGCTTTAGAGAACGTCGCATGATTACCGATACCAAAACCAATCACTTTAGGATTCTTCAAATTCAAGTTATCAATGCGTTTAAAGTAATCCACTTGCGAAGTAGATACACTTGACTTAGCACCTGTTACAGATGCTGACGATACCATGTAGATAAATCCGGTACTATTCTCATCTATCAGACGAACACGCTCATCGGATGTTTGTGGTGTAATCAGGAAGATGTTTGAAATACCATTGTTTTCGAACAAATCCTTGTATTTATTCTTATACTCATCAAATGGTAAATCCGGTAAAATCAATCCATCAACACCTATCTCCTTACACTTGGCAATGAATTTTTCTATTCCGTAATGAAAGACCGGATTGTAATAACCCATCAACACAATAGGAATCGTGATGCTTTTACGCATTTCGGATAATTGCTCGAACAGCTTTTTGATAGTCATGCCATTTTCCAAAGCCTGATGTGAACTTAACTGAATGGTCTCACCATCGGCCAAGGGGTCTGAGAAAGGCATCCCAATCTCTACCAACTCTGCTCCACCTTCTTGAAGCGCCTCTAATACCGGCATGGTATCATCGATATTAGGATAACCTGCCGTGTAATAAATAGATAATATATTTTTCTTCTCTTGGAAGAGTGTGTTTATTCGATTCATTTTTTAGTTTTTAGTGGTTAGTCAGTAGTCATTAGTTATTTACATAACGCATTATACTAACTACAAAAACAAGCTAGTAGCTAAAGGCTAGCAGCTACAAATTAAACCTTTTCATATACGTTTCCATGTCTTTGTCGCCACGACCGGAAATGGTGATTACAACAGCATCATCTTTCTTGAACTCCATCTTTTTAAGAGCTGCCAATGCGTGAGCTGACTCTAATGCAGGGATGATTCCTTCCAGGCGCGTTAGCTCCATCACGTATTCCAATGCATCTTCATCGGTTGCTGATAAGAATTGAGCACGGCCTGTTTTATATAAATGTGCATGCTGAGGGCCAATCCCCGGGTAATCTAATCCTGCCGAAATGGAATAAGGCTCTACAATTTGACCATCATCAGTCTGCATTAAGTAGGTCTTGCTTCCGTGGATGATACCTTCGTTACCAATGGTAATGGTTGCCGCAGTTTCACCTGAATCAACACCAAGTCCTGAAGCCTCAACAGCTATCAATTTCACGCGTTCATCATCTAAGAAATGATAGAACGAACCGGCAGCGTTACTTCCTCCACCTACACAAGCAATCACGTAATCGGGATGATCTTTTCCGGTTTTTTCTTCAATCTGCCACTTGATTTCTTCGCTGATGATGGCTTGCAAACGGGCTACCATGTCCGGATACGGATGAGGACCTACAACCGAACCAATCAAATAGAAGGTATCAGTCGGGTTACAAATCCAGTCGCGCAAAGCTTCGTTGGTTGCATCTTTCAGGGTTTTATTTCCTGATGTTGCAGGAATCACCTCAGCTCCTAACATACGCATACGTGCCACATTTGGTGCCTGACGTTCCACATCTAAAGCTCCCATGTACACAATACACTTCAAGCCCATCAAAGCACAAACGGTTGCAGTGGCCACACCATGCTGGCCGGCACCGGTTTCTGCAATAATGCGTTCTTTCCCCATCTTTTTAGCCACCAAAATCTGACCAACTGTATTGTTGATTTTGTGTGCTCCGGTATGGTTTAAGTCTTCACGCTTTAAATAAACGTTGGTGTTGTATTTCTCTGACAAACGCTTGGCGAAATACAATGGAGAAGGACGTCCTACGTAATCTTTCAACAAGGCTTTGTACTCGTTCTGAAATTCTTCAGACTCGATAATTCCCAAATACTCTTTCTTCAGGTTTTCCACATTCGGATAAAGCATTTCCGGAACATAAGCGCCTCCAAAATCGCCATACATTCCGTTCTCGTCAACCTGGTATTTATT
>QKJP01000035.1 GCA_003249255.1 Bacteroidales bacterium | reverse complement strand
AAGCCTATAACAGATAGATATCACATAAGATTAAAAATAGTGTACAAATTTTATTGCTTTTGGGGTGCTTTAAAATAGATATTTCATAATTTTGGGCTTTCAAAAATTCTAAGACAAGATTTTAGCAAAACATAATCATAGATAAAACTCGTACCAATTATGAAGACGCACAATTTTTCAGCAGGTCCATCTATTTTGCCAGATTTTACGATTAAAAATTCGGCTGAAGCAGTATTAAATTTTGCAGGAACAGGATTGTCCTTGCTAGAGGTTTCACACCGCGACAAAGAATTTATCGCGGTTATGAATGAGGCTTTACTATTGTTTAAAGAGTTACTAGACGTACCTGAGGGATATGAAGTTATTTTTGTTGGCGGTGGAGCAAGCCTACAGTTCTGCATGGCTCCTTACAACTTCTTAAAAACAAAGGCAGCGTATCTAAACACAGGTGCTTGGGCTGCTAAAGCAATTAAGGAGGCAAAAGGGTTTGGTGAAGTAGTAGAAGTAGCATCGTCAAAGGAAGCTATTTACAATTACATTCCTAAAAACTACACAGTACCTTCAGATGCAGATTATTTCCACATCACAACAAACAACACCATTTACGGTACGGAAATAAGAACGGATTTAGATGTAAATATTCCATTGATAGCAGATATGTCATCAGACATATTCTCTCGTCCAGTAGATATTTCTAAATACGATTTAATTTACGGTGGTGCTCAGAAAAACTTAGCTCCAGCAGGTGTCACATTTGCTATCGTAAAAAAAGATGCTTTAGGTAAAATGGATCGTCACATCCCTACGATGTTAGACTATCGTACCCACATTGACAATGAATCAATGTTTAACACTCCTCCTGTTTTTGCTATTTATGCAGCGTTACAAACGTTAAAATGGTTAAAAGAAAAAGGTGGTGTAGCCGCTATGGAAAAATTAAACATTGAGAAGGCTGCTGTATTGTATGACGCTATCGATAACAGCAAGTTCTTTAAGGGAACAGTTATTGATCCTGCAGATCGTTCCATTATGAACATTTGTTTTGTAATGAATGACGAGTATAAAGAATTAGAAAAAGACTTTTACACGTATGCAGTATCGCAAGGTATGAGTGGAATAAAAGGCCACCGTTCAGTTGGAGGTTTCCGTGCATCGGTATATAATGCAATGCCAAAATCAAGCATTGAAGCATTAGTTGCAGCAATGAAAGAGTTTGAAGCAAAACATTAATCATAATAACGTAATAAGTAGGCTCCTCTGGGAGCTTATTTGTTTTTACAAAAAAATAAACAACCATGAAAAAAATACTTGTTGCAACAGATAAACCATTTGCAAAAGAAGCAGTATCGTTAATAGCAGATGTTGTTAAATCATCAGGCTTTGAACTTGTACTATTAGAAAAATACACTACAAAAGCTGAACTATTAGCTGCAGTTAAAGGTGTAAGCGGAATGATTGTACGTTCAGACATTATTGATGCTGAAGTATTACAAGCTGCTAGCGATTTAAAAATCGTTGTTCGTGCAGGTGCGGGATATGACAACTTAGACCTTGAAGCTTGTACCGCAAAAGGCATAGTAGCTATGAACACACCTGGACAAAACTCTAATGCTGTAGCAGAATTAGTATTTGGCATGATGGTTTACATGGCTCGTAATGGATTTAATGGCACTTCAGGCATTGAATTAAGAGGTAAAAAACTAGGTATCCATGCGTATGGTAACGTAGGGCAATACGTAGCTGAGATAGCTAAAGGTTTTGGTTTAGAACTATATGCTTTTGACCCATTTGTATCAAAAGATATTATTAAAAAAGCAGGCATTACGCCACTTGATAGTGTAGAAGAGTTATACAAGACCTGTCATTATGTTTCTTTACACATCCCAGCTACTGCACAAACAAAACAATCTATTAACCACGCTCTATTATCATCAATGCCACAAGGAGCAATGTTAATAAACACAGCTCGTAAGGAAGTAATTAACGAAGCTGATGTTTTAAAAGTGATGGCAGAAAGACCAGATTTCATATACATCTCAGATATTGCGCCTGACAACAAAGCAGATTTTGAGGCTAAATTTGCAAATCGTTTCTTATTTACGCCAAAGAAAATGGGAGCTCAAACAGAAGAGGCAAACATTAACGCAGGTGTTGCTGCAGCAAAACAAATCATCAGTTATATTAACGATGGTGTTGAGACCTATAAAGTTAACAAGTAAGACTTTATCATACCAAATAACAAAATGCCTCCCCAATAAGGAGGCATTTTTGCAACATGATATTGACCTATTAAATAGATTAAACTATGTCGATCAGTCAAAATTTAATAGAGATACAAAACCATCTCCCAACAACAACAACACTTATAGCTGTATCAAAAACACACCCTAGCTCAGCAATACTACAAGCTTATACTGCTAAACAGAAAGCCTTTGGAGAAAATAAGGTACAAGAACTACTAGACAAATACGACACCTTACCAAAAGACATTGAATGGCATTTTATTGGCCATTTACAATCAAATAAAGTAAAATATATAGCGCCTTTTGTACACCTCATACATGGTGTCGATTCTTTGAAACTACTAAAAGAGATAAATAAAGAAGGACAAAAGATCAACCGAATCATACCCGTATTGTTACAAATACATATTGCAACCGAAGAAAGTAAGTTTGGTTTTTCTAGTGCCGAATTACTTCAACTATTAAGCCCCCATCTGCTATCATCATTACCATTCATCAACATAAGAGGCGTCATGGGAATGGCTACGTATACGGAAGATGAAAACACAATACGGAAAGAATTTAAAACACTAAAGAACATATTCTCAGACTTAAAACAACACTTCTTTACTGACAACAATAACTTTACGGAGGTAAGCATGGGCATGTCAGGTGATTATAAGTTAGCCATAGAGGAAGGCAGCACCATGGTAAGAGTGGGAAGTTTGATATTTGGAAGTAGAGCTTACAAGAGTCACTAATCCAACAAATAGTAAAGAAAACACAAACCATATAACTTATATTCCCTAACAGGCATCAACTTTTATAGTTTTCTTTATATTTGTTAATTAAGTAATAGTTGCACACACAAAATTGTAACCATGGCCAATTTAGAAACTAAATATCTAGGATTAACTTTAAAAAATCCGATTGTAGTAAGCAGTTGCGGTTTAACAAACAGCACAAGCAGCATTCAAAAACTTGTTAAAGCAGGCGCAGGAGCGATTGTTCTTAAATCATTATTTGAAGAACAAATAAACCACGACATCAATAACACACTGTATAAGGCAGAAGGATCGGATTATCCCGAAGCTCTTGATTTAATTAGAAACTATACACGTGACAATTCGGTCAATGAGTATTTAACACTCATACAGGAGTCAAAAAAAGCCTTTGACATTCCAATCATTGCAAGTATCAATTGTTACTCGTCAGACGAATGGATTAGTTTTGCTAAAGACATAGAGGCAGCAGGAGCCGATGCCATTGAGTTAAACATATTTATGGTTAACACCGATAAAAACGGCACGAGTGAAAAAAGCGAAGACACCTATTATCAAATAGTTAATAAGGTTAGCCAAACTGTAAAAATACCAGTATCGATTAAACTCGGCTTATATTTTACAAACTTAGTCAGTACCATTAATAAGTTATCTGTTTCTGGAGCTAAGGGTGTTGTGTTATTTAACCGGTTTTACGAACCTGATATCAATATTAATAAACTAAGCCTTAATGCATCAGAGGTGTTAAGTTCCCCCTCAGATATGAGTCGAACTTTACGATGGGTAGCAATCACATCTGGCAAAATAAACAACATTGACTTTGCAGCTTCAACTGGTATACACACAGGCGAAGCGGTAATAAAACAATTATTAGCTGGTGCAAACGTAGTGCAAGTTTGTTCTGCCATTTACAAAAACGGTCCATCAATACTAAGCACTATGCTTACTGAGTTAGAAGCATGGATGACTGAGAAAGAATATACGACCATTGGCGAGTTTAGGGGAAAAATGAATTACAAACAAATAGAGAATCCTTCGATATACGAAAGGTCACAGTTTATGAAATATTTTTCGAGTTACGAATAGACTATAAAATCAATAGAATAAGAATATTAGGCAAAAACTAAAGACTTTTATATTTAGAATTATAAATTCATTTTATAAGAAAAAACAACGAACTAAAGATTTTTTTAAGTTTAATTCATTCGTAATAGATTAAATTTGATATTTTTATATTAAATTTCCATCTCAATATAAAATAACAGTACAATAGATATAAGCAAATAAAAATACACCATGAAAAGAATCATAACCAACACGCTCTATTTCATTGCCATAGCCACAACTTTAAGTTCTTGTGTTTCAAATCAGTCAAAACAAAAAACTGAAGAGGAAAAAATTGTAGAAACAGTAGGTTCTAATGGTGAAATGATGGATGAATTTGCGAAATCTAAGCTTATTTTTTATTCATTACCATCTCCTCTGGAGACCGCAATGCTAATTAAGCGCTCTGGAGCTTCGTACAATGAAGATTTATTAAATCCATTGAAGAATATTAGCAAATACAATACAAATGCTAAAATGGCCCTAAATTTAGGTGTTTATTCTGCCGACTTAAGTTACACTAGTTTATTTGACCAAACTCAGAGTTCAATAAAATACATGGCAAATGCTAAAAAGCTAGCAGAAGGCTTAGGTATATTAGATGCTATAGACGAAACCACAATTCGCAAACTAGAGGAAAATATGAACAATAGAGATGTAATGCTTGACATTATTTCAGAGACGTTCATGGCATCCAATGCATATTTAACCGAAAACGATAGACCTACCATTGCTGCAATGGTATTAGTAGGAGGTTGGATAGAAGGTTTATATTTAGCTACTAAATTAACAAACGGCTCTTTAGAAAGCAATCAGAAACTTGTTGATAGAATTGTTTATCAAAAACTTAGTCTAATAACAGTTGTGAATTTATTGGATCAATATAAGAGTAACGAAGAAGTCAATCATTTATTAACTCAAATGAATGAATTACAACTAATTTTTGATCAGGTAAAAATTGTTAACACATCAAAAGTGGAAGTTAAAACAGATGCTGCCAATAAAACCACAACCCTAAAAGCAGATTCTGAGACGTATATTTCAAAAGAGGTATTTCAAAAACTTTTGAAAACAGTAGACAAAATAAGAACTGATTTCATTTCGTAATTCCCCAATCAGCTAATATCTTATGTCAATAAAAAAAATATTTTTAACAACGTTTATTCTTGTAGTGGGAGTGTTTTCCACAGATGCTCAATGCTTAGATTTTGCAAAAAGTGTATGCAAAAAAAAATTGGGAACCTTTGTGCATGATGGCAATTACAATGCATCAAAATTGGCAGAGGGAGAAGAAGCGGAACTGTACAAAACATTTTTTTTTGATCAGAAATATAGAATCTCAATTTGCAAAGACAATAAGATATCTAAGGTTCATTTTCAAATCATAAATAAGCAAGGTGAATTACTCTTTGACAATAAAAATTACAATTATACTGAGACTTGGGATTTTGAAGTTAAATCGACTCAAATGTTAACTGTAATAATAAAAATATTAAAGAGCAGTAACACTCCCCCACCACCTTCAAGCTGTGTAGCCATATTGTTTGGAATAGAGAAAAGAGAAAATTAAAAAGAAGAGGCTGATGAAAATCAGTCTCTTTTATTTTATCGCATACCCGCAGCGCGCCCAAGACTATCTACTCCAAACCGTTTTCTGATACGATCCATCGCAAGATAAAGGTTTATTTGTTCTGGAGTATCCTCAAATAAATTTAACTGCTGTACGCCAGCCACCAAGTGACTAAAACGCACTCCAATAAGCCTTACTAACATACGGCGCGTGTAAAGTCTTTTAAATAATTCTTTACTCACATCTATTAAAACATGATCAAAAGAGGTATAGGAAATTCTTTTTTGAAGCGTGTGAGTGTCAAAATTTGAGTAACGTATCTTAATAGTAATGCAAGCCGTTAACTTTTGTTGTTTACGTAACTCAAAAGCTAATTTTTCGGTCATTCTAACAATTAACTCATGCAAAAAATTAACATCCATCGTATCTGTTTCAAAAGTACGCTCTGAACCTAATGACTTTTGCTCGCTATAACTAACCACAGGCGTATCATCTATGCCATTTGCTTTTTTCCATATCACAAGTCCATTTTTACCCAATACCTGCTCAATCATTTGAGGATGAATGCGACTAAGGGTTTCAATTTTTGAAACACCCATATTACGTAATAATAAAAAGGTACGCGGCCCTACCATCGGTATTTTACGAATAGATAAAGGATTAAGAAAAGGCTGAACATCCTCACCTCCCACTTGTTTACCACCACTGGGTTTAGCCTCGCCCGTTGCTATTTTTGAAACCGTTTTATTCACAGACAAACCAAACGAAATTGGTAAGCCAGTTTCTTTAATAATACGAAAACGCAATTCTTCGGTCCATTTTAAACAGCCATAGAAACGATCCATCCCTGATAAATCGAGATAATGCTCGTCGATGGAAGCTTTCTCATAAACAGGTGCTTGATCGGCAATAATATCAGTGACCAGATTAGAATACTTGGTATATTGATCCATATCACCTCTAATATAATTGGCTTGAGGACACAATTGACGTGCCATCTTTATAGGCATACCCGCATGCACACCAAAGGCACGAGCCTCGTAACTACAACTAGCAACCACTCCCCTATCGGACACACCCCCAATAACAACGGGCTTACCGATAAGATGACTTTGTTGTAGGCGCTCCACAGACACGTAAAAAGTATCTAAATCGAAATGAGCCACATGTCTATTCATAAAAACCAAATCATAGATTCAACAATCAAGCATCTCTAATA
>QKJP01000003.1 GCA_003249255.1 Bacteroidales bacterium | reverse complement strand
TAAAGAAGATTCATCTTTGAAGAAAAAAGATAATTCTGCAATAAATTACAACATCATGCTAAAGCTTGCTTTGGCTATGCTCGAGAGGGAAACATCCAAGAAGATCTCTAAACCTGCTAAGAGATTAACAGCTGCTTTGAATGATAAATATAGGGCGAAAATCCTAAATGTTTAAACGCGATTTCCCTGCAGCTTTGAAGGATTATGTTGATAATTAGAAAAACACTAAATATTAAAATAAAATCAAACCCTAAGGTCTTTTTTTTGTTCTAATGCAGATGATTCATCAAAAAGGATATTAATTATTGATTATTTTATAACTTAAAGTGCCTGTAATTAGCGTGTAACATAGAAAAATATAAAACATGGATTATAATCTTATAGTAGTCGGTAGTGGTCCAGGAGGATACGTAGCTGCCATTCGAGCTTCTCAGTTGGGTTTAAAAACAGCCATTGTAGAGCGGTCAGAGCTAGGTGGAATTTGTTTAAACTGGGGATGTATCCCTACCAAGTCGCTATTGAAAAGTGCGAATGTATTTGAATACTTGCAACATGCAGAAGAGTATGGTATCACAATTAGTGGTGAAGCCAAACCTGATTTTAAAGCCATGGTTGACCGAAGTCGTGGTGTAGCAGATGGAATGAGTAAAGGAATCCAATATTTATTAAAAAAGAATAATGTTGAGGTTATAAAAGGTACCGGTAAACTTAAAGCAAAAAATACCCTTGAGGTAACCGATGAAAGTGGCGCTAAAAAAGATGTGTCGGCAGATCATATTCTTTTGGCAACCGGTGCTCGTAGCCGTGAATTACCTAATTTACCACAGGATGGCGAAAAGGTCATTGGCTACCGTCAGGCTCTAACCTTAAAGAAACAACCGGAGTCGATGATTGTGGTAGGATCCGGAGCCATTGGAAGTGAGTTTGCCTATTTTTATAATGCTATTGGAACAAAAGTTACTTTGGTTGAATATTTACCTAATATAGTGCCGGTTGAGGACGAAGAAGTATCCAAGCAATTAGGCCGTTCCTTTAAAAAATCGGGCATTAATGTATTAACCTCTGCTGAAGTTACTCAAATTGATAAATCAGGCGATAAAGTAAAAGCTACCGTTAAAACTAAGAAAGGCGAAGAAGTACATGAAGCAGATGTGATTTTATCAGCTGTAGGTATTTCTCCAAATATCGAAAACTTAGGACTGGAAGAACTTGGTGTGAAAGTTGAGAATGGTAAAGTTCAGGTAGATGAATTTTACCAGACTTCGGTTCCAGGAGTTTATGCCATTGGTGATATTGTTCCAGGACAGGCTTTGGCTCATGTAGCGTCTGCCGAAGGCATTATTTGTGTTGAGAAAATAGCTGGTCACCATCCGGAACCATTGGACTATGGAAATATTCCGGGCTGTACCTATACTTCACCAGAAGTCGCTTCAGTTGGACTAACCGAAAAGGCTGCCCAAGAAGCCGGATATGAGCTTAAGGTTGGAAAGTTTCCGTTTACAGCTTCGGGAAAAGCCAGTGCAGCAGGACAAAAAGATGGCTTTGTGAAATTGATTTTTGATGCTAAATACGGAGAGTTATTAGGCGCTCATCTTATCGGTGCTAATGTTACCGAGATGATAGCTGAATTGGTATCTGCCCGGAAGTTAGAAACCACCGGACATGAAATTATTAAAACTGTTCATCCTCATCCAACAATGTCAGAGGCTATTATGGAAGCCGCTGCGGCAGCTTATGATGAGGTGATTCATATATAATTGCTGCAAGTTGGAAGTCTAAAGTCCTCCTCAAGGTTTTTATTACCTTGAGGGTGTTTTAGACTTGATAGTTAGTTTTATTTCACCGGCCTTCAAGAGTGAATATTTTGCAGCAATGGGGCCTAAAAGTTCATGAATAATGCTGGTTCCCATTATTGTGGTGAGTAAAATTTCGGCAATGTCTTTAAATGGCTCAATTTGGTAAACGCTTAACACCAGTCCGATCACTATACCCGCTTGCGGAAACAAACCACCGGCTGTATAATTTTGTATCATCTTATTAGCTCTTACGATTTTAGCTCCTGCTTTTGCTCCGAGGTATTTGCCTAAGGCTCTGAATGTAACGAAAATAAAGATCAAGAAAGATGCATCCCCTAATGTGTTGATATCTAAATGTAAGCCACTTAATAAGAAAAAGAAAAGAATGATTAAATCTTCGGTGTAACGTTGTAATATTTTAAAAATTATTTTGTGCTCCGGACATTTGTTTACAACCATAATTCCCATTATCATGGCAGTTAATATCATGTCAGTTCGTAAAGCTCTTGATATACCGATGCTTAAAATAATAAGCGCAAATAGAATAATCACCCATTGTCCCTCACTTTTTATTTTAAGTATTTTAACCAATGGATCAATGCAAAATCCCATGACGATCCCCAGTGATGAGGCCGTTATTATCTCATAAATAGCATTGATAAGCGGGGAAGAGAAAAGGCCATTTTCTCCTCCGGTAAAGATGAAAATGATAGCAATTGCCATACTGAATAAAATAATCCCAAGAATATCATCCAAGGCTGCAACTCCAAGAATGGTATCAGTCACTTTTCCTTTGGCTTTGTATTGGTGAATGACAGCCAGTGTTGCCGCAGGAGCTGTAGGGCTGGCTAAGGAACCCAGCAATAAGGCAAGTAAAAGTAAGGTTAAAGAATCATAGGGGAGGATGTGTGGGAAAAAGATTCCGAAAAGGAAAATGGCTGCTGCAATAAAAACAAAAGGGAATAAACTTGCTAAAAATGTAATGCTGATGATTTCTTTTTCATGCTTTTTTATTTTCGACCATTTTAGTTCTCCTCCCACCTCGAATGCAATAAATGCTAAACAAACATCCATTAACGAACTGGTCGTTTTTATAAATTCATGATCTATAAAGTCAATAGTATTGGGGCTAAATACGATGCCGGTTGCGATGTATCCGATAATTTTGGGTAAGCCTATTTTATCAACCATCCATCCGGCAATGTATCCTACGAGTAGTATTAATCCTATTGTAAGTAATAGATTCATTCTTTTTTTAAGGAAATTACGAAGAATCTATTTGAATGTCAGTTTTACTTATGGATTGTTTCTGTGTATTTCTTATTCGATGGTCTTAAGTAATTCACTGTTAATTTCTTCGATCTTTAAGTCGTAAATATCGGTGTTTTCACGAATTGACTTGATCAATAAATTGTATTGTTCGATTCTTAGATCGCAATAATATGATAATTGTTTGTTTTGATCCAGTAATTCCTGGTCGATGTTTTCTAGTCCATTTAGTTTGTTAAGCGTATTTTTGTTTTCTTTCCATAAAAGAATTCCCTTTTCTAAATCTCCAACTAATTCTTCCTGAGAGTTGTAATTCTCCGAATTGAGGTAGGATAATGCGGTGCTTTCTTTTTCAGAAAAGTTGGTGATTTCGGTTTCATATAGTTTGGCATCGGCATCACTTAAGGTATCCAAGTCTCCTGATAGGTAAGCTGAAAACAATATTCCTATAATTATAACAACTAAGCAGATCAGACCAACACCGGTTGCTTTCCAGCCTGAATGAAATTCTCCTCCCTTTTCAAGATGCTCTTTAATTGCCTTTCCCTGATATCTTTCAACCCATGAGTAAATAATACCGGTGTAAATCGCAGGTATCACCATGTTTGGAATCCTGTCAATGATTGCTTCAGGAATTGAAAAAATTAATGCGAACAAAGCCATGGTTGAAAAGATGCCAACCAGAAAAGCTTTGCGGGCTTTTTCATCTTCGTTAAGAGCTTCGTAGTTTTTCTTTATGAGGTAGGCAGCAGCCAATGGAGAACCAAAGAAAGTGGCTATGGAAATGGCTCTTTGTGAATAGAGTTTTGTTGTATTATCCATGATGGTAATTTTATTGTTTGATCATTTGGTTAATCTTTGGCTGTAAAATCCAAATGCCAATAGGATAGAACCAAAGAAGAATAAATTCAAACGCGAAATCACTGAATTTTACTTCTTTTTGGAGTTCTGCAGTTTTGTAGGTTTTGGCAGCAAAATACAAGGTGTAGAAGCCGCTAAATATTGAAAGCAAATGAAAAGGGATAATAATGAGTACTAAAGTTCCGATGTTGCTAAAATCAGGATTAGATTTTGGGTGGGTTATGTATCCAATGTTAGCAATTACCAGAATAGCAATGAACAGGACATAAACGAATGGAATAAAGAAAAAACGCTTAAACTTTTTAATCTTCAAGTGTATGTTTTCAGGTATTTGAGACTGAAGTCCTGTACTCATTGCCCATATCCAACCAGCCAACGAGAACATTGAGATGAGGGAAACAATTAGAATAAAAGGTAAGTAATTTAGAATGACAGTTGGATCAGGTTCTTGATTGGCCATTACGCTGACCATAATTGATCGCATGAATAAAATGTACATTGTCAAGTTCGCAATTATTGGTAGTCCAAAGTCAACCAAAAATAATTGCCAATGTTTCGCTTTTAAGAAAAGTTGGTTCATCATGTATTTGTCTTAATTTATTCTAAAGCTAAGATTATTTATTATTTCAGCCCTATTGAACCCGGTAAATCAGGGATCCGCTTTTAGCGAAATGATTATTCCCTGACCACTAAAATAATATTTTATCAACCGCGAAAAAATTGAAAATCAGCGAAGCTAAATTAGTACCCCAATTTTACTTTTCGTGTGTTTTTTGTAGTTAAAAATACGTATATCCGTTAAAACTCATAATTATTTAAAAACAGAGTAACGAGACACGAAGTTTTTTATTTTTTTTCATAAACCTCTGTGCCTCAGTGTATATGTGTTGAGTTTTTTGTTGTGGTATTTATATTTTTTTGAATTATGCATAATTGCGGACATTCGTATTGAAAATAAATTGTTTTGTTTAAATGCAATTTCCCTGTTCGGTAAATACTTGGTTCGGTTTTAATTGAGGGATATATGGAGTGTTTTTGTAATCTATTGATGTAGAGGTGCCTGTTCGTAATGGATTTGGGTTGGAATACCGAGAATTGTTAAATGTGTAAATGTCGAAAGAGAAAGTTTTTGGGTGACCTTCGTGATCTTTGCGTTTGTTTTTTTAATACAAAGGAACACGAAGTGAGCACGAAGGAAAAAACTTTGTTAAGCGAAATTGATAATTCGGGTTTGATTTATATCAATAGTAACTCTACACATTAAAGAAAGTTATGTACCTGCTCACTCTTTTCTGATAAGCAATATATTCATTACCATGTGAGTTGCTTAAATATTGCTCTTCTTCTAAGATCATTAAATGAAAAGTGATCGATAGTCCAACTAGCAGCCCCATTAATAATAATGATGGAAAAATTAAGATGTAGCCGAATATCAACACATCATACGAAAAGAAATAAGGATTTCGACTAAAACGATAAATACCCGATGTAACCAAGTCTGTTTTTTGGTCGTATTTGATACCTATCCTCCATGAATTTTGCATTGCAATAAGCGCAAAGATTCCAAATAGAAATCCGATCGAAACCAATACGAGTCCTGCAATTCTAAATGTTTCTGCAAATGGTAAGTGAAGCTCTAAGATCCAATGCGGATTGAGAAAACTAATGCGGCTTAATATCAATACATAAATAATGGTTGACAGGAGGATGGATAGGCTTAGTTTTACCGATTTTCCTTTAATGGATTGTTTAGTGGCCAAGTAGGTTTTGATGTTTCTTACAGCAAAGGCTAAAATGAAAAAGATTAGAATTGCTGCTAAAAATACTTTTTCGATCATGATGTTTTTTAAATTCTGAGTAATAGAAACCCTCAAGGTCTCCAAAGGCTTGAGGGTTTTTAAATTTTTTATTTTTCTAATAATCAAACCCACTACCGCCTATAAACTCTCGAATAATGGATGTTGGAGGGATATCATCTTTCTGCATGGGTTTAAAGTAGCCGAGGAATTTCAATAAGCGTGTGGCTTCAGCGTATTCCGGCTGGTTGGGCTGTACTTCGAGCAAAATAGGTTCGGCTAAAGATTTTAAAGCCGCAAATTCAAAAAGTAAGGCCGTATTAAACATCACATCAGCTTCTTCCTGAAAAGGGAAAATGTGCAACTCTTCACCACGACGTACACTTGGCCAACGCGAAATGGTGTCTATGGCAGAGTATTTACGGTATTTATAATCTCGTACTAAGCGGCGAATCAGACGATTGTCTGTTGAATGGATAATGTTTTGATCATCGATGTTTAAGCAAGTTAAAGCAGAAACGTAAATCTTAAATTTTGATTCATTAGGGATGAGGTGAGTTAACTGAGGATTCAAGCCATGTATTCCTTCTATGATTAATACATTTTCATCGTGCATTTTTAAAGATTCACCGTCAAAATATTGCCTTCCACTTTCGAAGTTAAATTTTGGAATTTCTACTTCCTCACCTTTTAACAGACTTATTAAGTTTTGATTGAACTGCTCTACATTTAAGGCTTCCAGAGCTTCAAAGTCGTATTTTCCATCTGCATCTAAAGGCGTGTCTTCGCGGTTTACAAAATAATTATCCAACGAGAGGTTTAAGGGGCGCATGCCGGCTACCATCAAATGAATGGCCAAGCGTTTGCCAAAAGTAGTTTTTCCACTGCTGGATGGACCACTGATTAAGATGATTTTAACCTGATCTTTACGACTTTCAATCATATCTGCAATTTGGCCGATTTTCTTCTCATGCAAAGATTCCGAAACTTGCATTAAGGTTTTAGCACCTCCACTTTGGGTAAGTTTATTAAGATCACCAATGTTATTTACCTGTAAAACCCGATTCCAATTCGTGTATTCTCTAAAAATTTCAAACATCTTATTTTGAACCACAATGGGCTCCATTTCATCGGGATTAGATCGCTGTGGGATTTGTAGCAACATTCCTTCGTAGTACTTAATCAAATCAAACTTTTTTAAGTAACCGGTGGACGGAACCAAGTAACCGTAATAAGTGCCTAAGCAACCATCTAACTTGTAATAAGAACTATAAACCTGTCCGCGATGTTTTAAAAGGGCTGTTTTATCAAAGTGGCCTTTACTTTCGAACATGGCAATTACTTCAGGAGTTTCTCTTTCTCGTCGGATAAAAGGAATATCTTCATCTATAATTTCACGCATGCGTTCACCAATGGCAAGAACTTCATCAATGTCTAATTTGCCGTTATGGTTCTGTAATGTGCAATAGGTTCCTTTGGAAACACTGTGCTCAATGCGCAAGGATGTATTCGGAAATAGGTCTTTACTTGCCTTATAAAGCACAAAGGACAAGCTTCGGATGTACATGCGCATTCCATCCGGGTGGGTGATGTCAATGAATTCAATTTGTTTGGAGTGGTATAACTCATAAGATAATTCAGCCAAACGGTTGTTTACAAAGGCTGCAATAATGGTGTGCCTAAGGTTAATCTTCATGTCCTCAGCCACCTCTTTTAGTGTAGTGCCAATTGGGTAGCAGATAGTTTGGTTATTATTTAAGCATTTAATATGTACAGTTTTTCCCATGTTTAAAGTCTTCTATAAAGAGGCTTATTTGCCTGTTGTGTTTTGTTATTACAGTATAAAAATATAATTTTTCGTATTGCAACATTATATTTGATTGCAAAAGCAATGGTTTTATCTCAATAAAAAAATGCTTATGAGAACGCTTATCATTTATCTTATCGGATTGTTAATCCTTTGCAGTAGTTGTGGTGTTGACCCTAAAGTAGAAGACCAACCAAGTTTATTTTCGACTGAGGAAACCCCAAGTATTATTAAACTTAACCAGTTAGAGGAAATAAAAAGGAGGGGAACTCTCAAGGCAGTAACCACTTACAGTAGTACCGGTTATTTTTTATACAAAGGTCGTACAATGGGGTTTGAGTATGAGTTGCTTGAAAATTTCGCTGATTATCTGGGTGTGAAACTAGAGATTATTGTTGAAGAAGATATTGATAAACTTTTTGATCATTTATACAACGGTAGTGCCGACATTGTGGCTCATGGATTAACCATTACCAATGAGCGGAAACAAGAGGTCCTGTTTAGTGAATATCTGCATTTAGTTAAACAAGTGCTGGTGCAAAAGAAACCTGATAATTGGCGAAAGCTGAGGACTCATGAAATCAATCAAGCTTTAGTTGAAGATGTGGTTGATCTTATTGGTGATACTGTATCTGTGCGAGAGAGTTCTGCTTATATGGCAAGACTTAAAAATCTTTCAGATGAAATAGGTGGTAATATCATTGTTAATACATTAAAAGGAACCGAAAGCACCGAAATGGCTCTTGAAAAAGTATTGAAGGGTGAAATTAAGTACACCATAGCCGATGATAATATAGCAAAAGTGTATGCGACATATTATCCGGAACTAGACATTAATGTGCCGGTTAGTTTTTCGCAACGGATTGCCTGGGCCATGAAAAACTCTTCTGAAAGTTTAAGAACAGAAGTGAACCAATGGCTTAAATCCATCAAGAATCAGCCTTACTATAATGTGGTTTACAATAAGTATTTTAAAAATACAAAGAGTTATAAAAAGCGGATCAAGAGTGACTTCTTTAGTTTGAAATCCAATAAAATAAGTATATACGATAAAGTAATTCAAGAAGAAGCCGGTAAAGCAGGATGGGACTGGAGATTGGTTGCCTCATTGGTTTATCAGGAGTCGCAATTTGATCCCAATGCCAATTCTTGGGTTGGTGCTAAAGGCTTGATGCAAATGATGCCGGGTACTGCTGAAGAATTAGGTGTCAAAGATCGTCTGGATCCCCATGATAATCTAAAGGGAGGTGTTAAGTATTTACATCAATTATCTGAGTATTTTAATTTTATTCCCGATTCGGTTCAACGAAAAAAGTTCGTATTGGCTTCTTACAATTGTGGATTTGGCCATGTGTATGATGCTCAGGCATTGGCCAAAGTGCGCGGTGTGAATCCTAATGTTTGGGATGATGCGGTTGAGAATGTTCTTTTAGACCTAAGTAAGCCAAGTGCATATAATAATCCTGCGGTAAAATATGGTTATGTAAGAGGTGAAGAACCTTATAATTATGTGCGCCAGATTTTTGAGCGCTATGAGCTTTATAAGAGTTTTATTAATTGAAGTAGGTTCATTTGTTGGATGTGATGAAAAATGTGAGTTGCTAAATTGAAGAGATGTTAAATTGAAGAGTTGCTAATGAGATAATTAATTTTATTATGCATATTTCTGATATTCAGAATTAATTTAAAAATTACGAGAATTACAAATTCGATTTAGAAGTTTGGTTTTGGCTTCTATATCAGCCGTAATGGCATAGACTGAAATAGTAGCTCCAGAGATGCCGTCAATGTTTTTGTTGACTGCTAAGGTTTGATCTTCGCTATGGCCAATAAACTGTTTTAACCAACTTTTTACAGTGACTTCTTGCCCATGAGTGGCTTGGTAGTTAAAGACTTTTACCTCTTGAACGGTTTTTTTTGAATCGAATAAAATGAAGTAGTCGAAATATTCTGAACCTCCGGATTCGATATTGTTTGATACCGAGCAGCCTCCTGCACGGCAGCTATTCACCCGTCCAATATAAATGTACTTAAATGACGATTGTTCAGACGGAATTTGAAAGAACTTACCTCTAAGTGTTACAGCGTTGCGAATGGAGTCGGGAAAAGTTAATTCTTCTACCAACGATAGATTTTCAATACCTGCTTTGTGTAAAGTTTTACCTAAAGATTTAGGTTGGTAATCTATTTCTGCTTGGCTCATGGCTAAGCCAAAATTCAGTAGTAGAAGAATTAGTAATTTCATAATTTATAATTTTCACGCAAAGCCGCAGAGGGAAATTTAATTATCCATCAGTGAATGAGGTTTTTGTGTGCTGGTTTCGTGGTTAATACTTTTATATTTAGAGAACAAAGAAATGAGTGGTAAGTAGTGAGAAATGAGTAGTGAGAAGACTCAGTACTCATTTCTCACTACTATTTTAGAACATCACACCAACACCGGCACTAAATACCTTTAAAGTTTCATCAGATGCTTCATTTTTTTGTAGCTGAACATCAGCTTTAATTACCGCGCCTTTTGTGAGTGCAAATGTTAGACCCGTAGTTATTACTGTATTTTCGTAGGCTGGTTTCGCTTCCATGTTACTGTTTACGCCATAATGTGTGTTGTAAGCAGAGTATCGTACAAATGGAATTAATTGCTTTTCTGTTTCAAAGGATTTAAGAACATCATATCCTGCTTCAACATAATAGCCCATCATGGCATTACCTAAATCACCACCGGTTTTAGCGTTGTATTGCTCTGTGTTTGAAATGCCGGTGTAGTAAAATTGCCCACGTAATTGCAATGGTCCTGATTTATAACGTGCATCTAATCCTAGCATTGCGATGCCTACTGCTGTTGAATCTGCAATTTTTAATGCCTTGTCATCATCGTTTGCAATGCCGTCATATTCGGTGCTTTGTGATTTTCCAAAGTAGCCGGATAAGCCTAGTTTTAATCCTTTTACACCATAATATTCTACTCTTCCGGCAAAATTTGGTGAACTGATGTATGATTCAGCACCTTTTTGACGGCCGCTTCTAAAGCCTTTTTTACCACTAAATTTTGCTGTGCCATCATCGTAACCATTAAAACCATTCATGATGTATGCCTGGTATTTTAATGAGGCTGATGAGATATTTCCGCTGATGCCAACTCCTACTTCACGCCAGGTTGTAGGTGCAATAACGCCATCAATAACAGGTCGTTCCACTCCATTAAAAGTGGTTGGTTCGTGGTACTCATTAGTAATACCCATTGGTACTAACATTAAACCGGCTCTTAAATTAATGGCATTGTTTAATTTGTGTTGTAAAAATGCTTGCTCTACGTATACTTCTTTCACATGTTCAAATTCAAGCTCAGTTACGAATTGAGTTTTATCACTAAAGTTGTATCCAAACAGCATAACCATGCGGTGTACATCTAAAGTTCCATTACTTCTAAAATCATTACCAAAAGGTTGGTTGTAATGAACCTCCCCGTATCCTCCAATTACTAATTTAGAATCTTGAGCTAAAAGGTTTTCGGTTGAGTTTTGGGCAAAAAGACTGCTAACTGCCCCAACTAATAATGCTAATAGTAAATGTTTTTTCATGGTTCTATGTGTTTATTATTTGTTTCATTTCTATGCTTGCAAATTTAAACCGTGTCTAAATAGTGTGAAATCCCAATAGGTTGGGAAAATAGGAAGAGGAGATAGAGTAAATAAATACCTAAATGTTGGGATTTAGCTCTGGAATATTGAAGTTTAGTAGGAGATGCTATTGAGGTTTAAGTTTGTATGGGCTTGTTATGTTGTGTTTTGATTGAAGGAGATGTTTTTGACGACTCCCTAAATGTTAGTAATAATATCTAGTGGTTGATTTATGGTTTATGGATCCATTTGAAAACTTGTGGAGTATAAAATAATAAGGTTACTATTTTTTACAATTTTATAACTACTAAGATTTTGTATAGTTATAAGGTTTAATAACCTTATTTTTCGTTAGCCGAAGGCACCTCAGTAGAATATAATTCACAACAAAACAACCTTATTACCTTTTAGTATTTATCGGTATTAATATAATGTATTCCCCAGGCATGTAGCTTGATCCGTTATTCCGGATTTGGAAATGTTGCTTAGGGACTTGTAAATTTTAAAGGAAGTAATTTATATGGGAGTCCCTTTTGGTTAAAGATAAAACCGCAAGGGATGTAAAAAAAACGCAAAGTTTTATCACTTATGCGTTTTTCTTTTTTGGTGAGGCAATGTATTTAATATTTATCCCACTTCTAATGGATCAGCTTTTCCATGTTTAGCATTAAACAGTTTTTATAACTCAAAAAATGAAAGCTAAGAACGGTAGTTTTGTGTATTGATCGTAGCGGTAATTACAGCTCGGATAATAGGTTCAAATGGTATTCCCGCATTGATGACTTAATTGAAAATAATCCCAAGATTTATGGATGTTGCATAAGCAGTAAATAGCACTGTCTTTAAATCAACATAGGAGTTTAAGGTTATCTTATTTAGTTTATAGGATAGACCTCCTTTAAAGGTCATCAAAGTAAGTGCGGTCAGATCAATTTCATACGAGAAATATGGAGAAAAACCTTGGTTATTTCCAATGTGATTAATTGATACCGGAAGACGAAAGAGTTTTTTGTCGTCTATTTGTATGTCTTCTAATACACATCCTATCCCCAGATATGTTTTTTCGCTTACATCTAATTGCTGAACTAATACATGAAATCCAAATGAACTTCCATAGTCATTCTCACCGTATTTTAAAACTTTATTATAGCCTGAATTAACATGGAATTTTACATTGCGTTTGGTTTGTTTTTCATAAACAATACAACTGTTGTCATCGCATTTTAACCGATGGTAATGTTTTGCAAATGAAATCAGGTTTTTATGAGATGGTTTGCCAATTGTGTTTATTTCATTTTTTAGAGAGGGGGCGTCTTGAGTTAAATAAGAAAGAGTTCCGGTATACTTCTTTGATTCAAAGAAATAACGTTTTTCATCTATGTATTTAATGCCTTCTTCGTAGTCTAATTTTTAATCGGTAAGCTATCTTTTGAAGCATAATAGATGTTGTTTCCCTCATTATCCTGAGCAAAATAAATATCGATTTGACCTTCAATTAAGAACTCAAAAAACAAGTCTTTTTCCTTAACTTTTTTGAGATATAAAACTTTCCATCGATGAATCGATAACCAAATAATTCTTTAGGAGTGTACTTTATTACACTATCATTCTTACTGGTTTTAAATTCACAAAATTGGGAATTGTCGTAGTAACTGTTGTTGTTTACATAACCATAGATGGTATCTTGATTGGCTGTAATGATGTATCCGTTTTTAAAATCGTTTTGTGCAACACAAAGAGCGGTAAGCACAAAAAAGAATGTGGTAAGAATAGATTTTATGATTGAAGTAATTTTTTTAAGGCGCAAAATTAATGTTTTTTACGCTTTTTTTAATTCTTCCTTCAAATATATAGCGGTATAGCTTTCTTTATTCTTTACAATTTCTTCCGGTGTACCGGTACAAAGTAATTCGCCACCTCCGCGGCCACCTTCTTTGCCAATGTCAATAATGTAATCGGCTACTTTTATCACGTCCAGGTTGTGCTCAATGATGATTACCGTGTTTCCTTTTTCTACCAAGCGATTGAGTACATCCAATAACACGCGGATGTCTTCAAAATGTAATCCGGTAGTAGGTTCATCTAAGATGTAAATGGTTTTTCCGGTGTCGCGCTTGGCCAGTTCGGTGGCCAGCTTAACACGCTGACTTTCACCTCCGGATAAGGTTGTGGATGACTGGCCTAACTTGATGTAACCTAAACCAACATCCTGCAATGTTTTTACAATCTTCTGGATTTTTGGAATATGGGCAAAAAATTCAACAGCTTGATTAATGGTTAAATTAAGTACATCGCTGATGGATTTTCCTTTGTAACGAACTTCAAGCGTTTCACGGTTATAGCGCTTACCGTCGCAAGAGGGGCATTGAACCAGGACATCGGGCAGAAAGTTCATTTCGATCACTTGCGCACCACCACCTTTACAGGTTTCACAGCGTCCACCTGCTACATTAAAGGAAAAACGGCCTGCATTGTAGGCTCTAATCTTTGCTTCGGGTAACTCTGCAAACAGTTTCCTGATTTCATCAAAAAGTTTAGTGTAAGTAGCCGGATTGGAACGAGGGGTACGGCCAATAGGAGCCTGATCCACATCAACCACTTTGTCAATGTGCTCTAAGCCTTCTATCGAAGCATATTCAAGTGGATCTTTAACAGCGTTGTAAATGTGTTGGTTAAGTATTGGGTATAGGGTTTCATTAATCAGTGTTGATTTTCCACTGCCTGATACACCGGTAACACAAATTAGTTTTCCTAATGGGAATTCTACATCAATGTTTTTTAAGTTATGACCTTTGGCGCCTTTAATGATGAGTTTCTTTCCATTACCCTCTCTACGAATCGAAGGAACTTCTATTTTTTTGCGACCAGTCATGTATTCGGCCGTGAGTGAATTGCTTTGGAGCAGTTCTTGTGGCGTTCCATGAGCAACTATTTGACCACCATGTACACCTGCAAAAGGACCCATGTCAATCACATAGTCGGCTTCTACCATCATGTCGTGATCATGTTCTACGACCAATACCGAGTTGCCGGTATCTCTTAACTGTTTTAGCGACTTGATGAGTTTATGGTTATCCCTTTGGTGAAGTCCAATACTTGGTTCATCCAGAATGTATAAAACATTCACCAATTGAGAGCCAATTTGTGTAGCTAAGCGAATGCGCTGGCTTTCTCCACCCGAAAGAGTCATGGCGCTTCGGTTTAGTGATAAATAATCTAAGCCTACATCCATCAAAAATCCTAAACGGCTTCTGATTTCTTTCAAGATTTCATGGGCAATGGTTAATTGCTTTTTAGTCAATTGTTTCTCGATGTCTTTAAACCAATCAAAGAGTAAACCTAAATCCATCTCTGATAATTCAGCAATGTTTTTATCGGCAATTTTAAAATGTAAGGCTTCTCTGTTTAAGCGCCATCCACCACAAGCGTTACAAGTTGTGTTTTTAATAAATTGATTGGCCCATTTTCTGGCTTTTTGGGAAGTATCATTATCCTGTTGATCTAAAATATATTTTATCACACCCGGAAAACTCAACAGGTAATCGGTATTACCACCCATGGGCGTGTTTTTTAAGCGAATCGGCTCACTCGATCCATGAAGAATAATGTCTAAAGCTTCTTCAGATATGTTCTTAATGGCTGTATTAAGGGTAAAGTCATATTTTTCACCAATGGCCTCTAATTGCCAAAAGATTAAAGAGTTTTTGTATTTCCCTAATGGTGCTATGCCACCTTTTTTAATCGTGTCGTTAGGGTTAGGTACGATTTTATCAAAATCAACCTCATCGATGGTTCCCAATCCTTTACATTTAGGACAAGCTCCTTGAGGAGAGTTGAATGAAAAGGAGTGAGGAGCCGGCTCGTTGTACGAAATGCCTGTGCTTGGGCACATTAATGAGCGGCTGTAAAAACGAGGTTCATTGGCTTCTTTTTCTACCAGCATAATGGTTCCCTTGCCATGATGCATCGCTAAAGCAATGGATTCTTTGATGCGTTTACTGTCAGCTTCTTTAATGGCAAGGCGATCGATCACGATTTCGATAAAATGGTTTTTATAGCGATCAAGTTTCATCCCTTGAGTGATTTCCTTCACTTCTCCATCTACTCTTACATGTAAAAAGCCTTTTTTCCTGATTTGATCAAACAGTTCTTTGTAATGTCCCTTACGGCCTTTAACAATAGGTGCCAGGAGGTATACTTTTTGATTATTGAAATGCTCAAGGATTAAACTTAAAATTTGCTCATCGGTATACTTCACCATTATTTCTCCAGTGTTATAGGAGTATGCTTGTCCGGCACGAGCATATAATAAACGCAGGAAGTCAAAAATTTCGGTAATTGTCCCAACCGTAGAGCGAGGATTTTTTCCGGTGGTTTTTTGTTCGATAGAAATAACCGGGCTTAGTCCTGTAATCTTATCTACATCAGGACGCTCCATGTTTCCAAGGAACTGACGTGCATAGGCTGAAAAGGTTTCGATGTAACGCCGCTGGCCTTCTGCATAAATGGTATCAAAGGCTAAAGACGACTTTCCACTGCCGCTTAAGCCGGTTACCACGACCAGTTGATTTCTGGGAATTGTTACATCAATGTCTTGCAGGTTATGCACCCTTGCACCATATACATCTATTTGCTTGGTTTCGTCAATAAGATCAACCTGATTTTGAACAATGTTTTCCTCTTTCACAGCCTTACATTTTTAGTGCTGTAAAGATAACTATTTCTATGGGGATAGTGTTCAGTTGCGAATGAGCAACCGGAAATTGCTTTCAAACAAACAATTTTTTTTTTAACTATGAAAAACACAAAAACACAAGAAACGTAAAATTGGGGTGCAATTTAGATTCGCAGATTTTTAATTTTTTCGAGAGTTTCGTGGTTGAGAAAAAATGATTTTAGTGGTCAGGGAATAATCATTTCGCTTAGGGAAATCTCTAAGATGGGCAATTGAATTAATGTGGAAATGTGCTAATTGATTGAGGTGTTATTTTTTTTATGAGGTCAGTATGAAATACTTATCAATACGAAGGATGTCAAAGCATCAAAGATGCGGTGACCTAAAGTATAGTCTGTAGGGCTTTGATAATAAAGGTCATGTGGGATCTACCGATCTCTATAATTTCAAAAAACACTAAAGAAAAACCTCAATGAATCAGCCATAAATAGGAGACTCATTGAGGTTTTATAATATGATGCTTAATAAGTGTTAGCTCTCTTGTTGTGTCGAATCTGTTTTTTCTATGTTTTTATCTTCATTTTTATTCAATTGCTTTTCAGAAACAACAGGTAACTTTATGGTATAAGTTTTTTTACTGGTGTTGGTAAGTTCAGTAGATCGTAACCACGGATTCAAATTTTTAATTTCTTTGTAAGTGGTGTTGTAGTCAGATGCAAAGTCGGCTATGCTGGTTATACCTTCTTTGATGTCTAAGGTTATATGTTTTACTTCAGGATACATGTCTTTTTTGTCCACATGAAAACCATATTTCTCAGGTTGGCTAAGTATTTCTTTCAGTGCCATGATTCTGAAAACATATCTGCCGGTTTCTTCACCCAGAACTAAATCATAATAATTATCTGTTTTTTGTTTTTCTAACTGTCTGTTTATCCCTGCTCTTCCTGCATTGTAAGCAGCCGCTGCCAGAGCCCAGCTTTCGTAATGATCATGCATTTTTTTTAGGTAGATGCAGGCTGCAATGGTAGCTTTTTCAGCGTGGAAGCGTTCATCTACTTCATTGTTTACCTCCAGTCCGTATTCACGACCAGTCTCCTTCATAAATTGCCAAAGGCCTACCGCTCCGGCTGGAGATTGAGCTTTAGGTTCTAATCCGCTTTCAATGACGGCCAAATATTTTAAATCATCAGGAATGCCATACTTCTTTAAAATTGGTTCCATCACAGGAAAATAGCGGTTGGCACGTTTAATAAATAGCAAAGTTTGACTTTGCCAATAGGTGTTAACAAGTAACTCACGATCAAGACTCTCTTTCACATCGTAACGCTGAATAGGAACTTCTTCTCCTGCAAATTTTAATTTTTGAGGAATGTTTATCGCTGAGATGTAATAATTCCCGTTGTCCTTAATCGGCGTGTTTTCCGGTATAGACGACTGGATAAATAATTGTGAAACTAAAATAACTGCAATTACAGCTGTTGATACAGATAGTAGTTTAGTGTAGGCTTTCGAACTCATAATCTTTCCCTCTTTTTAAATGGGCTACCAAAATTAATTTTTCAATTAGAAGATATCAAGAATAGCACCATAAATTTACATGTTTATAAATACGAAAAGAGTGCTGAAAAGTTTAATATTTTTCTTGGTATTTTTAGGATTTTTAGTTGGGAATAAGGGTAATCAGATTTTGAGCTTTCTTATCATGGAAATATAGCGCCACTTGTTTTTTGTTATTTTTAACGTGGCGAATTATGTATAATAATTTAGCGTTTTTTATATTTTTACAGAGAATTATAACCTATAACGGTTATCTAAATTAGATTGAATACGATAACTGTTACCTTTAGCATATTATAACCTAATGAATTCCCGAGAGTTTGAACAATTATTCAGAGCGTATCATCAAGATTTGGGTGTATATGCGCTGTGTCGATAAAAGTCATGATGTAGTACAGAGTGTATTTGTAAAGCTTTGGGATAAAAAGGATGATTTATCTGATGTTTCAAACTGGAAGTCGTACTTGTTTTTCTCTGTTCGTAATGCTTGTATTGATGAAATACGAAAGCAAAAATATGATTTAGAAATTGATGAGAAATTATCTGCCCTGGATGATATTAATCACAGCAGTTCTTTTTTAGAAGCCAATGAACTTAGTTATTACATTGAAGAAGCTTTAAAAACACTTCCCAAAAAATGTTATCTGGTGTTTTCTTTAAAACGCTTTGATGGATTAACGAATGCACAGGTTGCCGAAGAGTTAGATATTTCACCCAAAACTGTCGAAAATCAATTTACCACTGCTTTAAAACGAATACGAGAGTATTTGGCTCAATTTGGGTTGCCTTAAAAGTTAGGTTTTACTGTTCTTGGATAATTCGTTTAAAATAATAGAATTTTTTCTTGGGGGGATATTTAAAAAAAAACGTCTGATAATAAAGAGTCGAAAAAAATGGATTTGATCTATAAAATATTATCTCATACTGCCACGGATGCTGAACAAAAAAAGCACCGGGAAATGCTTGCCGATGCTGAGTACCAAAAAGAGTATGAAGCACAAACTTGCATTTGGCATGAAAGCTCAAAGACATTTTCTAATTATGATGTTAATACCGATTTTGCTTGGAAGGCATTATCCGTGAAAACAACCTTGAGAAAAGATAAAAACACCTTGTTTACCTGGATGAAATATGCAGCAGCTATTTTATTTATCCTGTCAGGATCATTGTTGTTTATTAATTCTCAATTTGGAGAAGAAGTCTTAATGGTTTATCAATCCGGTGACCAAACGAAAGAAGTGACATTGGCTGATGGTTCGGTCATATATATGAATCGTTATTCGTCAATAGAAATAATGGAAGGCTTTAATAAAAACGATCGAAAAATCGCATTAAAAGGAGAAGCTTTTTTTGACATTCAACGCGATGAAGAAAAACCTTTTATTATTAGCTGTGATGGGACGGAGACTCAAGTGCTGGGAACCAGTTTTAATATTTATTCTGATTTAGAAGAAGAAACCATTGAGTTGAATGTAAAAACAGGTTTGGTTGCCTTTAAACGAAAGCGCTTACTATTTGACGATGAGGCGGAGAAAGTAGGTGCCGGAGAAAGTTGTGTATACGATAAGAAATCAGGAGAGCTTACGAAAAGCTCAAAAAATGCGGATAATTATTTGTCGTGGAAGACCAAGACTATTGCATTTCAAAATACTGGTATACTGGAAGTTTGTAAAGTGTTAAGTCATGATTTTCATCAAACTATAACATGCCGCGGAACTAAACTTGAAGAGGTGTCTGTTACCGTTACTTTTGAGAATGAGAAACTAAAAGATGTACTTGATATTATAGCCATTGCATTAAATGCCGAAGTAATAGAAGCAGAGGATCAACTGATCATTCAACTCGAATAGAAAAGAAATAAATCGATTTAAATATAGTAATGAAAAGTGACTGTTTTCGCAGTCAAATTAGACATGTATTGCCCAAACTTTAATGAAACTTTAAATGAATAAAAAACATCTAACCTATAAAAAGCGGCCAATATTAAAAAGTTTAGCCAGCTACATTACCCTTATCGTTTGGATGGTTCTAGCGCATCAAATAAATGCACAAGAAGAATCCTCCTTTTCAGACATACCGATAAAAGTAAAGGATATTGAAGATAAAAATGTACGAGAGATTTTTACCATTTTATCAGACACGTATGATTTAAAAATTGCTTTTCAGGAAGGCGATAGTACTTTTTATGAACCTGTGGTTTTGCCGGATACTAAATCCATTACCCTAGAAAATTTATTAAAAGTATTAGAGAAAAATATACCCTATGAAGTTATACATAAAAAAGGCTATATTATTTTTCAAAAAAAGAAGCTGCAGAAGAAGTATCAATTAAAAGGACGGATTTACGATTCCGGTACTCAAACACAATTAGTTGCAGCCACTGTTTATATCCAACAAAATGGAGCTGGCAGTTTAACTGACGATCAAGGCGCATTTTCCTTTAGCTTACCTCCCGGATCTTACGATGTCGTGGTTAAATTTATGGGGTATAATGATCGTTTTTTGCATGTGAATCTGTATGATGATCAGGAGCTTAGTTTTAAGCTTCAGGAAAACATTTTTAGTATTAATGAAATCAATGTGACTTCGGAAAGAACCTATGCTAATAATTTTGAAGTAGGGCGTACGGTTGAAAAAATAGACTCAAAAGAAATTGGGAAGGTCACCTCCGGAAATGTTTTAGATGCTTTACATGCTCGAATTCCCGGAGTATGGGCAACCAAAGTTTCCGGTGCTCCCGGAGATCACATGAAAATCCGTATCCGAGGAATTAATTCCATAAACGGGAGTGTTGATCCCTTATATATTGTAGATGGAGTGCCAATTCCTAAAGTAAATTTTAATAGTTTGGGTATATCTGATCTGAATTCAAGTGATATCGAGAACATGACCATCTTAAAAGATGCGGCATCAAGTGCGATTTATGGATTTCAAGGAGGTAATGGTGTGGTGATTATCGATACCAAAACTCCGGGAGGTAAACCCACTTTTACTGTTCAGCAAAAGACTGGGGTGCAATTTTTTAATAAGCAGAGGTACAATCTTGAAGGCACCTACCCTTTTTTACAAAACTACATGTTAGCAGATGAGAATTTAGGGACACATTATTATGGGGGGAATTCCACTCCTCCCAAGTATAAATTTTCATTACCTCAAACAGATTGGCAGGAAGAAATATTTAGAACAGGCTTAATGAAAGAATATCAACTAAATGCGAATGGAAGTATAAAAGGTTTTAAGTATTATGTTTCGGGTGCAAACTATAAACATGATGGTATTATAGAAAGTAGTAATTATCAAAAGAATAACTTATTAGCACACTTGTGTTATAGCATCAAAGATAAATGCAACATTAGTGTTAATTATCGCGGTGCAGCCGAAGAAAATAAGAATAATATGGATACTTATATGGGGAACCCGGTTATTTTTCAAGGAATTAATACAGCCCCATATTACAATAACGAAGCTAATGGTTACTATACAATGCCTAACGAATTTGATAAATATGATCTCTTATACGCGCAAGACGATATTTTGCATCCGGGTGGGGCTCCAGCCTTGCTAAACGATTATAAACGAATACAAAAGATCAATTCAAATTCGCTTGTGCTATCTGCTAATTACGAAGTGTTGAAGAATCTTGTAGTAAGTACATCAGGTTCGATTAGTAGAAAAGATTACAAGTACGCTTATGAAATGTTAAAAAAGCAGTCAAATAATCAGGGGGATGGTTATTATATTACGAATCATGAAGCGTATGGCGATTTATATTCAACAGATCAGGTAAATTTCATCAATTACAATGCAGATATCACCTATAATGTCACAAAAGGTTTACATCAACTTAAGTTGTTAGGTGGATACCGCGATTATAAAGACAATATTTATTGGAGGATTGATTCGACTAAATTCGACTCTTACGTTCTGGAAGAGAAGGCCGAGTTGTATCCCCGCGGATCGATGATTATATATAATGATCGTGGATCGATGATTCGTTCCCTTCGTTCCGGGTATTTTCATACTAACTATAATTACAATAAAAAGTATACAGTATCTCTTGCTGGAAATTATAGTGCCTTATATGAAATGGATAAGTACATCACATCAGAATTTTTTCCATCAGTAGCTTTAAATTGGGATATGTCCAAAGAGTTTTGGTTAGCAGATGTAAAACGAATAAGTTCCTTTAATATTTATGTCAATTGGGGTAAAGTGGGTAATTTTCCTTTAAATGGTTTGGCCAACGACTTGTATTCTACTCGTCAGTATTCATCGAATGCTTCTTTTTCCGATGAGCGATATTTAAATAACTTAGGAAACCATTATTTAACCCATGAAGTAATGACGGAAATTAACCTAGGATCGAAAATCTCTTTATTTAATGAACGTTTAACCTTAGGTGCTGATTGCTACAATAAAGTAAACGATGATTTAATGCTTATTCGTGAAATTCCGATGTATTATGGAGGCGGTAGGATGATGATTAATGCCGGAGCGATGCATTCATCGGGAATCGAGTTAAGCATTGAAGCTATTCCGGTGCAAACCAAGAATTTCTCTTGGTACCTAAAAGGATCATACAGTAGCAATAATCAATATATTACAAAATTGGATACAGCCTTGTATTTCTATAATGAGGCTGATTATGTACCAGACTTTATTGTGTCGGAAGACATGCCATTAGGTACAATTTTGGGTTATGAATTTGTTGATTTTTACGATGAGGAAAATGAGTATCATCAGCAATTAATAGAAGAAGGAAAGGTGTTTGCCGAGCAGGGGGCAATATATGTAAACGATACATTAGCGCTTAGTAAAGAAGAGAATATTGCTGCTGTAGGTAACTCCTTACCAGACTTTACATTTTCTTTAGATAACTCTTTTCGTTTTAAAAACTTTCAGTTAGATATGCAGTGGTACTGTGTTAGTGGAGTAGAAAAGTACAATGCCACTAAAGCATCCACTTATATGTCTGGCGTTAATAAAGCAATTAATGATGCAATGCATGATGGTTACCTTTCGGGAAAAGATTATTATCGATCGAGTACCTTTTATAACTCCTCTTACTTTGTAGAAGATGCCAGTTTTATTCGCCTAAAGAAAGTTAGCTTAAGTTATGCTCCTAAAAAGAAATGGTTTAAATATGTAATGCCGGAGTTTACGCTTACGTTGGAGAATTTGCTAACCCTAACTAAATACAGTGGGTACGATCCGGAAGCCTCTATTTATACAGACAATAACTTTTCTGATAATGCTTTGGATAAAGGAGCCTATCCATTACCTAAAACCATTCACTTTGCTGTTAAACTAACCCTTTAATGATCGTCTTATGAAACAATCTAAATTGATAAATACAATCTATAAAGGCTTATGGTACCTACTTGCCTTTATGGTGTTAGCCTTGCAATCATCGTGTAGAGATACTTTTTTTAAAGAAGTTGAAAATTTACGGGATTTAAGCACGGAGGAGAAGCTTAATTCACTCTTAAAAGGAGCTAAGGCAGGTTTTAATGACCCTGTTTTTTGGAGAGACTTTTGGTTGCTTTCGGATCATGCCGATGATCTTTGCAATTTCGCAGATATTACCCCTGGTTCTGGTAGTAATGGAAACTATAACTCACCTTATGATATTTATGCCAAAACTTATTTCAAATACGAACGAAAAAACTTCTTTAGTTCAAAAAACTTTTACAAACCCCTGTATACAAACATCGCTTCTTTAAACGGGGTTATACAGGAAGAAGCAGAGGATAAAACAAGTATAGTATACAATTCTGTTTTTGGCGAAGCCTATTTGTTCAGGGCTTATTGTTACTTCTTGTTAATTCGAACCTATAAAGATATCCCTCTTGTAACAGATACTGATGTTAATTATGAGATTGAATTATCAACAAGTGAAGAAGTCTATCAATTAATAGTTTCTGATTTGGAGAAAGCTATCGAATTATTACCGGATGAAGTATCGGAAGAAAGACTTTACACGAAGCTTGTTGCAAAAGCAGTGCTTTCTCAGGTATATCTTTGCATGGCCGGCTATCCGGTTGATGATGTTTCTAAATATACAAAGGTTGCTGAACTGACAAAAGAAATAATTGATAGCGACTTATTTAGTTTGGAAACAGATTATAAATCACTTCAGGAAATGAAGTATGGTGTAGAAAGCATGTTCCCTGTGTTTATGAGTAGTTATTCTGCGAGGCTATTTCCGGGAGCATCGCAAAAAAATAATTCTTTGGTACAAGTAAGGTTTTATAATGAATGTCCTAAAGATTATCGTAAGAAGTGTATGCTCAAAACTTATTATTTAGGTACTAATCATGAATTTGTTGGTGCAGATGATTTTTTAAATGACTTAATGCCTTCTGTTCCTATGGTGGTCGAAATTGATTCTATTCCAGAAGAATACGGTATTCGATTTGTTCATAAGTTCGACTTGCAGTGTACGCGATATGATTATGGACGAGAATTTAGATATGAACAGGGTGCGATTTCTAAATTTGGAATCGAAATAGAGCAAAATATTTGTTTGAATCTATTACGCTATGCCCATGTATTACTTAATTATGCAGAAGCGAAAGCCCGGATTGGGGATGTGGATGCTTTAGCCTACGAAGCCATTAACTTTTTAAGGCGAAGAGCCAACAAAGCCGCATTAGACCAAGCATCAGAGTATGATTTGCCGGAAGGATTGCCAAACGAGCAGTTTTTAAGTGAAGTTATAAAAGAACGAAGGTGGGAGTTGTTTGCCGAACCCGAAGGCCGGTGGTTTGATATTTTACGCCTACAAATTTTAGATGAAGTGAATGCCCATCGTCATAAGGACGAACCTATTTTAAAACAATATTCATCAGAGTTTCATGTGGATGAATATTATCCTTCAATACCCGAGAGTGAGTTTTACCTTAATCTTAATCTTCAAAAGTAAATTGTTATGATAAAATATCGTTTAGCAAGTGTATTCGTAAATCTGTTTTTAATAACTACGCTATCAGCACAGATATACCCCAATGTACCGGTTAGCCCTGTTTTTATAGATAACCCCAAAAGTGTTCTAAAGACATATTCTGCTAGTTTAAATATACCATCCCAGACAGCTCTTAATAGGTTAAATCAATTTGTACATTATAATACAGATTCCATCGTGCAGGAAATTATTTTTGAAATAGATAACGATCCGGAAAAAGAGAGCCTGGTACTTTACGAGGGTCAAAAAATGAGTTTCCGAACTGATTTAGGTTTGGATATACCAATTGGAGTAGGTCAAAGAACCATCTTAAAAGGTACTTATAATAACAATACAGAAGGTTATCCCGATAGTTTAATTGTTAATATTAAAAATTATTGTGATGGTTCAGATTTTGAGCCTCAGGCTAAATTCTATTACAATTATAATTCCGAAAACCAAATAGATTTAATTTGGCTTCAAAGGAATTATAAAACACGCAGTTATGTAAGTGGCTGTAATGTGTTTCTTCCGGAGGATTTTTTTTCATCTGGAAAAGAAGAGCATCGCATCTACAGATATGAAGGGGATACTTTATTAGCTACCCATAAAGAATTGCAAGAATTTTATCATTTTTTTACTAAGGATGATGTTTCGCGAACAGTCTATAGGAGAGATTCTTTAGCGCATTCTTATCCGCGACGCATAGATGAGTATACAAACACTTTTACCTTTGATGAAGAAGGCCGCGTCTTGGTTTGGACAAATGATTTTTGGGATAGTAAAAAAGAAACTTGGGTACCAACCTATAAAGATTCATATTCTTACTTAAAAAGTACCGCTTACGATTACGTAAGAAATTTTGAGGTTTACTTCTCTGACGTTGATGTATGGTTAGAAGTGCGAAGAGATAGTTCTTTCTATCATGTGGATGAAAATATGATAGAGCGTAAGTATTATGCAATAGATCCAACTACACAAGATTGGTACTGTATGTCTAAGGTTAAGCATTATTTAAGTGGAAGTGTTAAAAATGTTAATAAAGCTTCTTCGCCATTAAAAAATATAAATGTCTATCCAAACCCTTGTAATACAGGTGCAGTGAAAATAGAACATAAAGGTCTAGAGCATCTGAGAAAAGTTGATGTCATAGACGTATATGGAACCATTAAGTACACTCAGGAGGTAAGAAAGAATGACGTAATTCAGCTAGATCTAAACCACTTGAAGAATGGTGTTTACATTGTGTTATTATCTAGGGAGAACGGAGAACAAGAACAACAAAAACTTATTGTTAATAAATAATCTTAACGTTATGAAAAAGAATTATATACTAGCCATAGCTTCATTAATTGTTGTGTTTTTAATGAGCTGTGAAAAAGAATCTGAAGAACGAAATTATTATGCTTTCGAAGGATCTGTTTACATTTCATTGGTAGATACTATTCAACAAATAGATACTACTTATCAACCAATCACATCCGAAATAATAATCTCTATAGATCCTGAAATGAGTCATGTTCTGCAACGTTTAGTACCAGTGGTAGATAATGTTATGGGGCAGTATTTTAACTCATATGGTACTGTTTTAGAAGAAGGAACTTATTATATAAAGGTCGAAACTACCCATGAAGATACTTCAATAGATAATAAGCCTATTTCTTACAATCTGGTTTCCGAAATAGATACGATAGAAGTTTATGGGAATGTAGAGAAAACTTTTTATGTTGGTAAGAATTAGAATATTCCTGTATTAATCTGATAAATAAATAGTCATCTTTTTCATAAAAAAAGGCTGGAATATTAGCATTGAAATTTCCAGCCTTTTTTTATTATTACATCTTCGCCCTCTCAATAACAGGAACTTTCTTCTTTCTCCCCAACATCGAAATTCCCATAATAACCACTACCGTTCCAATGATCTGATAAATGGTTATCTGCTCATTTAGGAAGATCACCGCCATGATGATTGTGCTAATTGGGCCAATGCTTCCTAATACCGCCACATTTGAGGAACCAATAATCCGGATAGCCTCAGCTATAAGTATACTTGGTATAATGGTACACACTATTGACATGGTGGCCGAAAGCTGGTATACTTCCATTGGGTAATTCCACAATGAGTTGGTATTCTTTATATTAAAATGTATCAATACACCAATAGTCGATACTATCATGGCATAACTGGTAAATCTCCAGATGCCAAACTTAGGTATTAACTTGCCGGTTCCCACTAAATAGAAGGCATAGGTTAACGCACTCAATACAATAAATGCACTTCCCAATAACAAATTATTCGATGACGAGTGTCCGTAATTGTAAAATGCTAAAAATACACCTATGTAGGTAATTGCAACTGCCATTATTTGACCTTTGGTTGGCATTGTTTTAAAAAATATTGCCGATAACATTAATACCATAGTCGGATATATGAATAATATCAAACGTTCTAAGCTCGCTGATAAATATTGTAAACCTTTAAAGTCAAAAAAACTCGCCATGTAATAGCCCATAAAACCTAATACAACTAACAAGATGTAATCTTTTCCATTCGTATTCTTTTCTTTGATACGCCAAGTGCTAACTACTGCGATAATAAGGTACACCGGCAATGCAAAAAGCATGCGTAAAGCCAACATGCTTACCGTGTCAACTTCATAGTTGTAAGCCATTTTAACAATGATGGCTTTAGACGAGAAAAAGATAATCCCAACGAATGCCAAAATGTAGGCATAAACTGTTTGATTTTTAATGTTCATCATAGCTCTTGTTTTTAGTTCGGAGTCCGAAGCCACGATAGCTATCGTGGGCAGTCCGAAGTAGTTGAAATGAATATTATAGCGGTTGTAAATAATTCTTTGTGCTTGATACTATGCACTAATTTTTTTGATAAAAAAAAACCTCCCGAAAATGCTTTCGAGAGGTTTAAGTATTTAGATATTGTATTTCTTAGATCTGAATCATCTACATAACACATATACTTCTCCCGAGCCAATAAATTGCCTTTACTCGCCAGAGTTTAATCAATGTGATATGTTTTTTCATGGTTGTCATCTAAATGCAAATCTAATCATAATTATAAGATATCCAATAACAGTGAGTTATGAGTGTGGATTATTTTTTTTTAAAAAAAATAAAATTCTTGTTAACCATTATCTAACTCGTATGTAATTCGTGTAAATCAAGAATGTTAATAATATTTTGCAGAAGTGTAAAGTGTTATAATTCATAAGTTTTAGTTAGTTGAGTATAGAGCAAAATGGTCATTTCAAACGTGGAGTGGCCATTTGTTATTTAATCCTTGTTGTAATTTTTATCCCGGTTCTTCTGTGTTTCTTAAATAGCAGACTATGAGAGAGGTAGGCTGTCTTTTCATTTTTTTATTATTTCTCCCAAATAAAACCATATTCTAAAACATGTGGTTGAAATGTAGACTTTTTAACCGATCCTATGTATCTTGCAGCGCTTTGAAACATTGAGTTATTAAATGGTAAGGATAAGAACTGCCTACCCTACAATGAAAATTATTAGAACTTACTGTTGTTTATGCAGCATAAAATATATACACAAAATATTGATGTATCGTTAATTCGACGAAAACTTCAAACCATCGAACTGATTGAAAAGATGGATTTGTTACACGTTCAGCAATCCAGTGATCAAGAAGTTTTTTTTGAAGCCCACGTTCATCTTAAAAGTAACATCTCGTTGTTTGAGATGATGAATCTTCGAAAAGTAATAGAGGTTCTTTTTCAGAATATGTTCAATACCGAATACTTAAATTTACATTTGGGTTATGTAAGGTGTAATGGACAAGAGAAATTGATTGCCCAAAGTTTATTCTGATTTGACTTTATTGGTTGTGAGTTATTGTATTATACGCTATCGGTAAATGTCGAATAGTAAATGCATTAATTTGCACATTGATACCATAGTTAATGAGTCAATTAATTCATCAGTACATCAGATGTTTTTTTCTATAATACTCTTCTATATTTTACAAAACCGAAACATTAGCGCAACTTTCAGCTAATTTTCCATACTTAGTTTTACGACCTAGTTTTAATTTAGCACATAGGAAGTGAAACATTTGAGTAAGAAAGCTTACAAGCACAGGTACATTTTATTATTCTCTGCAATTGGAATAATTTATTTTTTCAACATGTTTATCGATATCATGGATGTAGATGCATTGCAATATGCTTCTATTTCGATGGAGATGTTAAAGAATAAAAGTTTTTTAGAAGTTTATCATCGAGGACAGGATTATTTAGATAAACCACCGCTTTTGTTTTGGTTATCGTCATTGTCATACCTGGTGTTTGGGATCAATAATTTGGCCTACAAGCTTCCCTCTGTATTGGTATTAATACTTGGAGTTTATTCGACTTACCGATTTGCCTATTTATGGTATGATAAACGAAAGGCTCTTTTTGCAGCTTTGATCTTGGCATCTTCTCAGGCTTTTATGCTTATGACCAATGATGTTAAGACGGATGGCTTACTTACCGGATTTGTCATTTTTTCAGTTTGGCAACTTTCTGCCTTTTTAAAAAATGGTCGATGGAAAAACCTATTGTTGGCTTCTGTTGGTATTGCCGGAGCATTAATGAGCAAAGGTCCACTTGGATTAGTCATTCCGGTAATGGCTTTTACCTTCGATTTTGTTTTAAAAAGACAATGGCGTCAGTTTTTAAAGTGGGAGTGGTTAGTGTTGGCCGGATTAGTGTTGATCTTATTACTACCCATGTGCTATGGTTTGTATCAGCAGTTTGACATGCATCCGGAGAAAGAAGTATATGGATTGCATGGCCCATCCGGTTTAAAGTTTTTCTTTTGGACACAAAGTTTTGGTCGTATCACAGGTGATATTTACTGGAAAAATTCAACCGGCTTCTTTTATTTTTTTCATACTATATTGTGGGATTTTCAACCGTGGATAGGTCTGTTTATTCTGGCCTTGGTCTATAAATTAATTGATCTTGTAAATGTCAGATTTCTTATCGAAGATCATCAAGAAGTAATTTCGATGGGCGGTTTTTTATTGGCGTTTTTAGCCTTATCAACGTCCAACTTTAAACTTCCGCATTATATCTTTCCATTGTTACCCTTTGCATCGGTAATGGTATCTGAATTTCTTTTTTTTGCCGTTGACCGCCATTCCTTTTTGTTAAAACGCTTGTGTGTATTTCAGTTTTCTTTGATGCATTTATTTTTCATTTTAGCCGCAGGAGGATTGTTTTTCGTTTTTCCTCCGTCCACACCGCTTCTGTATTTTATCGTAGTTGTCTTGTTTGCTCTTTTTTGGATGGTATACCGTTTCGTTCCCTTTTATACCCAAACGATTTTAACAACCACCATTATTGCAAGTGTATGTTTAAATGTAGTCATGTCCACAAACTTTTATCCGCAATTATTAAAATACCAACCTTCCAATGAAGTTGGCCGATATGTTAAACAGAATCCGGGAATGGCCTTTTATCATTTTCAGCAACACAATAATGGATTAGATGTGTATGCCAATAAGTTTACCGCTTATATTCAACCGGAAGAATTAGATACCTTAAGCAGTAATGTGTTGTTGTATACCAACCAAACAGGGCTCCAAAAAATAGGAAATAAAAATCTGGACTTTGAGATTATTAAAGAGTTTGATGAATTTCATGTAAGTACCCTTTCATTACCTTTTTTAATGAAGGATTCTCGAAATCGTGTTGTGAATAAACGATACTTATTAAAAATCAAATAAAAACCTTATGATGTTAAGCATTATAATTCCGGCCTTTAATGAAGAAAATACTATATCAACCATTTTGGATAAGGTATTAGAAGTTGAATTGATTGATGGAATCAAAAAAGAAATCATCATTGTGAACGATTGTTCGAAAGATCGCACAGAACAAAAGGTTTTTGAGTACATCCAACAAAATCCTCATGCCCCATTAAAGTATTATAAGCATGATTACAATAAAGGTAAAGGTGCTGCTCTTCATACCGGTATCGAGAAAGCAAGCGGCGATTATATAATTGTTCAGGATGCAGATTTAGAATATGATCCACAGGAGTTCAATTTATTGCTAAAGCCGGTTCTAGATGATTATGCTGATGTTGTGTATGGTTCTCGTTTCATGGGGCATCAACCACACCGTATTTTGTTTTTTTGGCATTCTTTGGGGAATAAGTTTTTAACTTTCCTTTCCAACATGTTTAATAATCTGAATTTAACCGATATGGAAACCTGTTATAAGTTGGTGAAAGCCGATTTAATCAAGGGTATCGATTTGAAAGAGAAACGCTTTGGATTTGAGCCTGAAGTAACCGCCAAACTCTCTAAAATAAAAGGAGTTCGTATTTATGAGGTTGGTATTTCTTATTATGGACGTACTTACGAAGAGGGAAAGAAAATAAATTGGAAAGATGGCCTTAGAGCCTTGTTGTGCATTGTGAAATATGGCTGGTTTTCATCTCAGAAAGATCTTAAGTTAACCTCATATTTGCCGGAACAAATAAAGCCTGAAAAAGAGAAAGTAATATTGGCCTATTACGATTAAAAGAGAACTCAGTCAGTATCAGCTAAGTCTTTGTGTATCTTATGTAAATGTCATAAAATACACAAAGAAGCCTTCAGGTAGTTTGTGATTAATCCTCTAATGAACTATGAAAAAGTGCCAGCTTTTCTGCATCTTTTTGAAAACGTTCCAGTAAATCCTTTGAGAACGACTGAATCATTTCAGATTCTTTGTCTTGAATGCCATTAGCGGCTTCTGCAATTACTTTCATGTTATCGATAAATTCGATATAAATAGGCGAAGGTCCATATCCGTGGCAGTAATTGATTACTTTATTGTAGATGTCATCCACGGTAGAATCCTTTTTTTCTTCATATTCAAACGACCACATAATATCTGTGCCGTAAGGATGATTGTGGAGTAAGTTCTTTAAGGCATCTTTTTCTTCCTCCTGAATTACACCATCGGCTTTTGCAACTCCGTACAAAAGTTCACCGAGCACATCATATAATTTTTCTTCGTTTTTCATCTTTACTGTGTTTGAGATTTGTTGAATGTCATAAAAATACAATTCTTTATGGATATTCCTGTTTGCTAATGTGATAATACTCACGCTAGTATTCTAATGAAAACAAACAATAGAGGTAAGTAGTTAAATACTTTTCAATAGTAAGCCTACCTTAGCATCAAAGATGCGGTGTCATTTAGCATAGCCTGAAGGGCTATGAATATCATGCCTGATTAATATCCTAGCCCTACAGGCTAGGCTTTGGAATATCGCCCACTTTGGGGCTTTTTTAGATTTATGTAGAAATGGATGTACTTATCTACTGACCTCAAACAAATCGTATTATGCCGGAGAAACGGCCATGTTAAAACAACTTGTTTTCTTTACCGGATATGAGTTTTGCTATGAGCTTTGTGTTTTCATTTTGCTCCAATATAATTTTAATAAATACAGTGATCGGAATAGCCATAATAATTCCCGGAATGCCCCAAATGTAGCCCCAAAACATTAGCATGACCAGAATAGAAATCACATTTATCGAAAATGATTTACCCATAAAGATGGGTTCCAAAACACTACCCATGACGACTTGAATGGCAATTAATACACCAATGAAGACAAATACTGTTCCGCTTGAATCTAGTTCGGCAATGGCAAACAAACTAAGTGCACCTGTAGCAATAAATGATCCAATCATTTGTACAAAATTGATTAAGAATGCTAGCATTCCCCAAAATACCGGGAAACTTACATCAAACCATAAGCAAGCCAAAGAGAATAGAATACCGGTACCTAAACTAATGATGATTTTAACAATAACGAATTTGATAAGGTCTTTTTCTATTCGTCTAAAAACCTTTACCGATGTATGTCTTTGTCTAAGAATGGTTGAATTAAGCATTTCATGAAAATCAATCGATTCTGATAACCATAATATTGTAAAAAACAGCGTCATTAACGTCATCGATAAAGTATCCCCTATAAAGTCTAACGTAAAACCGATGCTCCCGCTAAAGTTGAGTTTTTGAAGATAGTGCCATAGTAAATGACTATTGTCTTGAGTGGCAGTAATGCCAAAAAAACCTTCGATGCCTCTGATTAATGTAATGACTTTATCTTGCAGGTTTGTAACAATGCTCTTGTCTGCCGAAACTAGTTCTTTACTAATTAATCGGATTACTTTCCCACAGATGTTGATGATTAATACAATGATGGAAATAATGATTGGAATTCTTAAACCATTCGGAACATTTTTCTTTTTTAACCACCGCATAAAAGGTAAAAACATCAATGAGATAAACATTGAAAAGGCCAGTGGAATAAAAATGAAAGAAAGTGTTTTTAATACATAAAAAATGATAGGGATGATAATGATAAACAGTAATCGATTGGTGGTAGTTAGTTTGTCCATTATTATACAGGTTAAATAAATAATGGCAAAAGTATCTGTAAAATGCTGATGTAGCAATAAAGATTTTAATAATTATGAATTTTTATGATGTGAATTGGTGGCAATAAAAAAGAGGAAATCTAACTCCGATTTCCTCTTATCATATTGTCATTCAAAACCACCATTATACAATTCCGGAGAAGCCCATAAATGCTAAGGCCAACAAGCCTGCTACCACTAATGCAATAGGAGTTCCTTTCATGCCTTTAGGTATATCCATTAAATCCAATTGTTCTCTGATTCCTGCGAAAGTTACCAAAGCCAACCCAAAACCAATGGCAGTAGATGCAGCAAAAACTACGGCTTCTACCAAATTAAAGTCCTTTTGAATGGTCATGATGGCAACCCCTAAAATCGCGCAGTTTGTTGTAATTAGGGGTAAGAATACGCCCAATGCCTGATACAATGGAGGACTCACTTTTTTTAGGATAATCTCCACCAATTGTACTAAAGCTGCAATTATCAAGATAAATGAGATGGTTTGCAGGTAAGCTATTCCAAACGGATCTAAAACAAGTTTCTGAATCAAGTAGGTAACGATAGTGGCAATAACCATTACAAAGGTTACTGCTCCTGTCATTCCAATCGCGGTTGATATCTTTTTAGATACGCCAAGGAAAGGACAAATTCCCAGGAACTGGTTTAATACAATATTGTTAACAAATATTGCTGAAATTATAATTAATACATATTCCATTATCAATCCTCCTTAAGCTGTTTTTTTCATGTTATTGATAAATGCGATCAGGTACCCAAGTGCAATAAAAGCTCCGGGTGCTAAAACGAATACCAGCATGCCGTAATCTTCCGGAAAAATAGTCATGTTGAAAATTTTACCGCTTCCCAGAAATTCACGAAAAGTACCCAGTATGGTTAATGCCATGGCAAAGCCAAGTCCCATACCTAAGCCATCTAGCATTGAAGAAATCGCGTTGTTCTTAGATGCAAAAGCTTCTGCTCGTCCTAATACGATACAGTTTACCACAATTAGTGGGATAAATAAGCCCAATGATTCAAATAATGATGGCAAATAGGCTTGCATTAGCATCTCAACAATGGTCACAAAGGTTGCAATCACCACAATAAAAGATGGTATCCTAACTTTATCAGGGATTAAATCTTTTATTAAAGCAATTACGATGTTCGACATCGTTAATACAAACGCTGTTGCTAATCCCATTCCTAAACCATTAATGGCCGATGAGGTGACTCCTAATGTAGGACACATACCCAATAGCAGTGTAAAAACTGCATTTTCTTTAAAAAAGCCTTTTGAGAAATTATTCCACTGGTTCATTGTTCTCCTCCTTTTCAGTTGTAACTACTTGAGTTGAATTATTGGTAATGGTTTCGTTGGCCGCATTATCTGGTGATTCTTCCTTTGCTTCAGTAGCTGTAGTTTGAGTATCTTTGTAGGTATCCCATGCAATATGTAAAGCATCCAAAAAAGCTCTTGAGCTAATGGTCGCAGCAGTAATGGCATCTACTTCACCGCCATCCTTGGATACAGTCAGGTTGTTTTTTTCAGGATGTTTGCCGATGATGCTTTGATTTTTTTTATCTGTTTTAAACCAAACATCCATTTTAGTTCCCAATCCCGGGGTTTCTTTATGTTCCAGTGCCATGTAATCGATAATGGTGCCATCGGGTTGAAAGCCAACCATAATTTTTACTTCACCACCAAAGCCTTTGTTAGAGACCGTCTCTACAGCGATGCCAACTAATTCACCGGCTTTTTTAGCAGGGAATACCTTTATGTCTGCTCCTGTTTTTGATTTTAAGTTTATTGCTTCTTCACCCGGGATATTATCAAATGCCGGAACAACTTTTGTTATTGCCTTCTGTTGTTTGGCTTGTTTGGCTAAAGCAATGGGTTCTTTTGTAACAGAATGCACAAAGCCTAATGATACACCTGCTATACCGGTGATTACCAGCAGGGTTAAAACCATATTCTTTAGCGTTGATTCAGTTTTTGCCATGATTTTATATTTTGCCTACTTGTAATTATGCTTTTTGAGTTTTGATGACTTCACCAAAACGTTTTGGTTTAATGTATTTATCAATTAAAGGAACAAAGCCATTCATGATTAAAATAGCGAAGGATACCCCTTCAGGAAATGATCCGAATATCCGTATCAAAACCGTTATTACTCCAATGCCTATTCCAAAAATAAGCATCCCTTTATGAGACATGGGAGAGGTTACGTAATCGGTAGCCATAAAGATTGCTCCTAGCAGAACACCCCCTGTTAGTAAATGAAAAGCAGGTCCTGCATATAAATCCGGATGAATTAATTTTAGCAACGTAGTAAATATGACTACTGTTCCGATGATACTCACAGGAATATGCCAGGTGATAATTTTTTTAATCAGTAAATATAAGCCTCCTAAAATTAATGCTGCTGCTGCCGACTCACCGGCCGACCCGCCCATTAATCCAAAGAAAAGTTCAGAAAGTGAAGGGAGCTGCTGCATAATCTCTGCATTGGCTACACCGTTACTTACACCTTCCTTAAGTATCGATAGGGGAGTTGCACCTGTGGTGGCATCTAATATTTCAGGGGTGATCCCAAAATAATGAAGCCTCGAAATGATAGGCGTTGGCCACGTAGTCATTTGTACCGGAAAGGAAATCAATAAAAACACACGACCCACCAGAGCCGGGTTAAATGGATTGTTTCCCAAACCGCCAAAACTCATTTTTCCAATACCAATTGCCACAAGGCTACCTATTATGATAATCCATATCGGTAAATAAGTTGGGAGGTTAAATGCTAATAATAACCCGGTTAATGCTGCCGATCCATCAAAGATCGAGGGTTTGTTTTTTAGTAAGTATTTCTGAATGAGGTATTCAAATACAACACAAGCTAAAACCGATGTTATGGTAACAACAACAGCTCCAATTCCAAAATAAAAAATCGATGCTGCCAATGCCGGTAACAGTGCTATTATCACCCCATACATGTTTTTCTTTACAGAATCTCCGCTGTGGACATGTGGGGATGGTGAAACGGTTAACGTATTCATTGTATTATAATATTATTAAGTTCGTTTATTTATTGGTTCTGTTTCTGATGATTTGGCCTACTGTACCTTTCCCCAATCGTATGTAATCCAATAAAGGACGCGACGAAGGGCAGGTAAAGGAACACGAACCGCATTCGATACAATCCATAATTTTTTCTTCTTCTGCACGATCCCAAACCGATTTTTCAGAAACCGTCATTAAAAGGTATGGAGATAAGCCCATTGGACAAACAGATACGCATTTGGCACAACGGATACAGTTTTGAGAAGGCTTTCTTTTGGCAATTTCCTCCGGCATGATTAATATCCCGGAACTGCCTTTGGTGACCGGTATATCGGTTGTGGTTAACGCCTTACCCATCATCGGACCCCCGCCTATAATTTTACCGGTATCTTCAGGAAGACCCCCTGCTGCATCAATTAATTGACTTATAGGTGTTCCAATGCGAGCTTTAAAGTTGGATGGTTTTTTAACGGATTTTCCGGTAACAGTTACAACTCGTTCAAAAAGAGGTTTGTTCTTTTGTACTGCTTCGTATACTGCAAAAACAGTTCCTGTATTTTGTACGACAGCACCCACTTCAATCGGTAATTTTCCCGAAGGAACCTGTTTGCCGATACAAGCATCAATTAACTGTTTTTCTCCACCTTGAGGGTATTGTACCTTTAATGGTTGAATGCTAATGCCATCATACGATTTCGAAAGCTCGCTCATTTTCTCAATGGCATCTTTTTTATTGTTTTCGATACCAATGATGGCCTTATCAACATTAAGCGCTTTCATTAATATTTTGGTGCCCACCAATATTTCTTCACCCTTTTCCATCATAAGTTGATGATCGGATGTTAAATATGGTTCACATTCCACACCATTTAGTATCAATACCTCACATTTTTTTCCCGGAGGTACCGATAGTTTTACATGAGATGGAAACGTTGCACCACCTAATCCAACAATACCTGCATTCGTGATTTTACGAATGATTTCTTGTGGCGTAGCTGTAATTTCTTTAACCAAAGTTTCAGAACGATCTATGTTAGCTTCCCATTCATCACCTTCGGTTTTTATGATAATTGCTTTTTTTCGATAACCGGATGCATCTATGATGGTATCAATTTTTAACACCGTGCCAGATACGGGCGAGTGTATGTTTGTCGAAACAAAACCGGCAGCTGTAGCAATTATCTGGCCAACTTTAACTTGGTCACCTTTATCAACCGCAACTTCTGCAGGTCCTCCAATGTGCTGTGCGACAAGTACAGATACTTGTTCGGGTATCTCAAGTGTTTCAATTTTTTGTCCGGCCGAAAACTTGTTTTCCTCCGGGTGAACTCCTCCAAGCGAAAATGTTTTTAACACTGGTGTTCCTCCTATTTTGTTTAAAACTAATCTAAAAATTACTCTGCTTTGTCTTTAACTAATTCCTTTTTTTCCTTTTTAGGTGGGAAGTTAGCTTCTAGTATGGCTCCAGTAGGACATTCCGGTGTACATTTGCGACAGTAACGACATGTTTCCGGATTGATCTGAGCCACGTTTTGGTGAACTATGATAGCCCCAAAAGGACATGCTTTCATGCATTTACTACATGCAATACAGGCTGAAGAACAGGCTTTTTTTGCCACACCTCCTTTGTCTTTATTGGCACAAGCAACATATATTCTTCGGTTCTTCGGACCTTGTTTTCTTATTTCAATAATCTTTTTAGGACATGCTGCCACACAGGCGCCGCAGGAAACACAGTTTTCTTCTTTGATAACCGGTAAGCCCGTTTCTTTATCCATATACATGGCATTAAACTGACAGGCATCCACACATTCGCCCATGCCAAGGCATCCATAAGAGCATCCGGTTTCTCCTCCATAAAGTGAAGCAGCAATGCTACACGATTCTGCTCCATCATAATGGTTAAGACGAGGTCTGCTTTCGCAGGTGCCATTGCATTTTAATACCGCTACAGTTGGTGCGGCAGCTTGGACTTTTTTTCCTAAAATGCTCGCTGCCTTGCTCATTGTGTCGGCACCACCCACCGGGCAGTTCAAATCTGAAATGTCATCGGCCTTTACCAAGGCTTCTGCAAATGCTCTACAACCTGGAAAACCACAACCGCCACAGTTGGCTGCAGGTAGAACTTCTTCTACTTCATCGATTCTGGGATCCTCAAATACTTTAAATTTTTGCGCTACAAAGTATAAAATAATTGCAGCTGCAACGCCTAATGAAGCTAATGTGATTATGGTAATTGATATAACATTCATAATCAATGAATTATTTTTTTACAGTAAATGAAAATGTTTGCTGCAATTTATCTTTAAGAAAGTAAATTACAGTGTAATATGGAACTAGTATCACAAGTGATACAACTCCGGCTAATAGCTCTTGAGCAGTAATGCTGAAAGTAGTAATAAGTGTAGTTAATACCAGAATTATAGGTATAACATAAGCCAAAACCGCTGCTTTGGAACCTATTGATGATTTACCTACCAACATTACCTTTTGACCAATTTCAAAGCCCTCTTCCGGTTGAAACACATCTACAATTTTATCTTGTAAATCTGCTGCCGTACATGAACCTTTTGCATGACAGCCTGCACAGGCAGATTCGGATACAATCCTAATCTTGAGATGCCTTTTTTCGATGCTGTCCACGACGCCGCTATGTTCAATGTAACCCGGTTTCGACATTTGCTTTTTGTTGGTTTGAGACGGACAAATGTAATTAAGTATCTGTATCTACAAGGGGAGGGGTGTGTATTTTTATTTAGAATTAATTAATATAATAAAATGTTAAAAGTTCTAAAATGCTAAGATATAGGAGTTTTTGGATATGTTGAGCTAACGTATTGGTATTAAAACTTTTAAAAAAGAAAAATTTCTTTATTTCTTGTTTTTTGCTGTGTAAGGCTGTTTGAATTATTGAAAAAATTCTTTAATTGTATGGTTTTCGACTTTTTTTGTGTCTTTCGTCGTTGTGTCAGCGAAATGACTTTTAAGATAAGATTAACAGGATTTACAAGTTTAAAAAAAATCATAGCTGTAAGTCTGTTAATCGGGTAAATCCTGTCAAAATACATGTGGTTAAACTCTGTTTACTACAAGAATTGTTAAGGCAAAATTCCTGGTCGCTATGCCATTTAAACAATGAATCCGGTAATTGGTGTTTTGATGATGAGGTGTGTATTTTTTAAATATCAACTAATCATGCTCCAGTTCATTTTCTCTCTGGCTAATTTATTCAACTGCTTTTTGAGCAGGAAATTATCTTGTTTTTCAAGAAGAGGATCGTCGCTTAAAATGGCTTCAGCAACTTGTCTGGCAAATTGAAGAATCTGGCCATCTTTACCCAGATTTGCAATTTTTAGAGAAAAGGGTAAGCCGGACTGTTGAGTGCCTTCTAAATCTCCGGGGCCTCGAAGTTTTAAATCTGCTTCAGCTATTTCAAAGCCATCTGTGGTTTCTGTCATGATGCTCATGCGTTTGCGGGTATCTTCGGCTAGTTTGTATCCGGTCATCAAGATACAAAAACTCTGATCTGCACCGCGCCCAACACGGCCTCGTAATTGATGAAGCTGCGAAAGGCCAAATCGCTCTGCGCTTTCAATGACCATCACTGATGCATTGGGAACATTTACGCCAACTTCAATAACCGTTGTAGAAACCAGTATGTGAGCTCTCCCTGATGAAAACTCAGCCATGGCAGCATCTTTTTCTGCCGGTTTCATTTTTCCGTGTACCATGGTGACTTTATAATCCGGAAAAACGCGTTGCATATATTCAAACCCTTCGGCCAGGTTTTTGAAATCCATTTTTTCAGATTCTTCTATCAGAGGATATACCACATAAACCTGTCGTCCTTTTTGTAATTCGCCTAATATAAACTTGTTAAGGTTGTTGCGGCGATTGTGAAAATAATGAGCAGTTTCAATTGGTTTTCTTCCCGGGGGCAATTCATTGATGACAGAAACATCCAAATCTCCATAAATGGTCATGGCTAAAGTTCTTGGTATTGGTGTTGCAGTCATGACTAACACGTGAGGCGGATTGTCGTTCTTCTTCCAAAGTTTAGCACGCTGAGCTACTCCAAAACGGTGTTGTTCATCAATAACAACTAATCCAAGATTTTTAAATTGAACTTTGTCTTCCAGTAAGGCATGTGTTCCAATCAGAATTTGGAGCTCCCCGGATTGAAGGTCTTCATCAATTTTTTGTCTTTCTTTCTTTTTAGACGATCCTGTTAAAAGAGCACAGTTAATTCCCAAGTCATCAAGCATACTATTGATGGTTTCGAAATGTTGGGCAGCCAATATTTCCGTAGGAGCCATTAGGCAAGCTTGAAAGTTATTGTCTAAGGCAATGAGCATAACCATTAGTGCAACCAGCGTTTTACCCGATCCTACATCACCTTGCAATAAACGATTCATTTGATGTTCTAATCCCAAGTCAGCTCGTATTTCTTTAATTACTCTTTTTTGAGCATTGGTTAATTCAAATGGTAGCTTTTCTTTATAAAATGTATTTAGGTGGTGGCCAACTTTTAAGAAAGGATAGCCTTTGATTTTGCTATTACGTTGATTTCTTAATTTTAAAATGTTGAGTTGGATGTAGAAAAGCTCTTCAAATTTAAGCCGGAATCTTGCTTTTTCAAGAGTTTCGGTGTTATTCGGAAAATGAATGACCTGTAAAGCTTCATGCAGGTGCATAAATTTGTAATGCTGAATAATCTTTGCAGGTAAAGTCTCCGGGATTTTTCCGGCAAAAGAGGCGAAAATGTTTTGCTGAAGTTTTTGAATGGCTTTCGAGTTAAGAAAACCTTTTTTCATTTTTTCAGTCGTGTTGTAAAAGGCTTGTAACGGAGATTTTATTTTGTTGTCTGCTTCATTAAACTTTTCCATCTCCGGATGTACGATATTAATCTTGCCACCAAAAGAAGAAGGTTTTCCAAATACGATGTATTCAGCGTTTGCATCAAGTCCTTCTTTGATGTATTTATGGCCCTTGAACCATACTAATTCTAAAACGCCTGTGCCATCTGTAAATGTAGCAGTTAGTCTTGAGTTTCTGCCACTTCCTACTGTCGAGAGCGAGGTGAATTTTCCTCTTACCTGAATATAGGCCTGCGTTGCTTTTACTTCTCTGATTTGATAAAATTTGCTTCTATCAACGTACTTGTAGGGGAAATAAAACAGTAAGTCCTCATACGAAATGACCTTTAGTTCCTGCTTAAGTAACTCAGCTTTTTTAGGCCCAACTCCTGGTAGATAGGTGATATTTTGTGTAGCTAATTCAGACATCTTGCGCCAAAAATACGCAAGATTCTAGATATGGCAATGTCACCTTTTACAAATTGATGCCTACTCCAAAACTTACCAGAGGATAGTAAGAATAGGTATATGATATTTGAGCATTTAAGAATATGGTTCGTACTTGTGCTCCTATTTCATATTCCATGGTTGAAAAGTCATAAGCGATATCTAATGGATCTTTGGATATTTCTGTACTGTTGGGAATAAATTCATAAGAGCCAATGAGCTTTGCGGAACTGGAATTTGAATTGTATCCAATGCTTCCAAAAATATCAAGGTAATACAAGTGTGCTCCCATTAGGAACCGGCTTGTTAATGAGTTACCGGAAATATCTATGCTTTGTGGAAATTGATCATAGTAACTTACTTCAGTTGATGTTGATATGCCTGAATATTCAAACATAAGTGCAGCTTCTAAATGGGGGTTGCGTTTTAAAGCTGGTATTATGGGTTCTAAAGAATATTTGATAGCGGTTCCCCAGTGTCTTAGGCGTTCCATGCTGGTATAGTTGGTTGGAGGCGTGAGTTTAAAATTGATGTCGGCTTGTAAAGGTGTGCCTATGGCCAGCGATAAAGTTGGGAGTTGTAAGTGTTCTATGTTTGTACCATTAGGCGTGCTTATTTCTTTGTTGTTGTACAGGAAGGTGGGACGTTCCATTCCGGTGCGGTAACGGCTTATGGCTGTTGGAGCGAGGCTGTTGGTTTCGTTTTTTAGGCTGATGTCTTGGAGTTGGTTGGAATTGATGTAGGGGGAAACATCAAACTGTTTATCTTCTGTTTTTACAATGCTCCTTGAGTAGAATAAGTCAAAGGTGATTTTGCCACTTCTTAAAACTCTTGGCGATTTGTTCCAGCCTGATGATAGCTGGCCATTGAGCATGCCGGCATAAGGTTTTAAATAGGCTTCGGATAAGACTGCTGCGTTAGGTATTCCTAAGTCCAAAAATTGAACAACTTCATTTTGGCTCCAGGAATTTGTCAACGAAATGAATAGCCCAATCAGTAATATGTAGAGTTGTTTCTTCATGGTACTTATTCTTTTAATTGAAGGATTAGCTTTTTGGCGGCTGTAACAGAGATTCTTTCTTTACCATTATATGCAACCACATATCCTTTTATTTTTTCAGATTTCAAAATGGATACCGCGGTGTTGTAATTATTGAATTTACCAACAGAGTATCTGTACCAAGTACCATCGGTGTTTTCAATAACAGCTCGTGTGCCATTGTAGGCTATTTTGATCTTATCCCTTGATACCTTTTGGGTATGAGCCATTATTTGTATGGTGAAATAAACTTCGTTTCCAGAAGGAGTTGCTTTTTCAGTTTTGGGTGTAGTTACATTCTTTGGTTGTTGTGTGGATTTAGTTTCTGTTGCTTGATGTTTTGGTTGTTGTGATGAAATTGTAGATTTTGTTGTTGCTTTTGCAGGTTCAGGTTTGGAAGTAGTGCTTGTTGTTTCGGTTGGTTTTAAACTTGGCTTATCGCTTTTGTTTGGGGTTAATTCATCGATGAAAAATTCTTGCAGGTCGTGAAGTTTATTCGAAGCACTTTCTGCGGCCTCTAAAGCAATGCTTAAATCTTTCTTTGTTCTTGATTTTCGGTATAGACGATTGGCGTCTTTGTTTTGGATGTTGATCTTGTTAATTTCATTTTGAGGAAGCTTTAAGTTGGTTTCGTAGTGGTCGTAAAAGACCTTGTTTTGCTTTTTATAAGCGATATAATGTAATTGGTTACCCCAAATAAGCGTGTTCTGAATTTCTCTTATGGTATTAATTCGTCTGTAATTTTCGAGGATTCTCATATTACCTGTCTGATTCAATAATTTAATAAGAGAGTCTCTTTGTGCGAGTTTTAGTTCTGCTTTTTCATGAAGTTTGTTCTGTGATTGAACCTTGTTTATTTGCTTTGACGATAAGATGTTCTTGTAATCGCTTAAGGGTATTTGACCCAGGCAAGTGCAGAATTTGTTGCATGGGTTAAGTAAAGACGTAATCATTAAAAGGATTAGTATGAAAAGTTTCTTTTTCATAGGATGAAGGCCTTGGTTTGATCTTTTTGGTGTGAAACTAAATCTAATTTACACCAGAGCATGCTTTGTTGTCAATGTTCAAAATGACCTTGCTTACGAATGGTCTCAATTCATTGATGTAAGGCTCTTTTTCTTACATTTGCCTCCATGGATATTTATCATCAAATACTTAAACAATATTGGGGTTACGAGTCTTTCCGACCCTTGCAGCACGACATTATTACCTCGGTAGGGAGTGGGAAAGATACGCTTGGACTTATGCCAACAGGGGGAGGTAAGTCCTTAACCTTTCAAGTGCCGGCTTTAGCCAAAGACGGTTTGTGTTTAGTGGTCACTCCATTGATTGCTTTAATGAAAGACCAGGTTCAGAATTTACGGTCCAAGGGAATTAAGGCTTTGGCTATTCATTCGGGATTAACGCGTGACGAAATAAATGTAGTGATTGATAATTGCATCTTTGGTGAGGTGAAATTTTTATACTTGTCTCCCGAGCGATTAGCAACAGAGCTTTTTTTGAATAAATTACCCTTGTTAAAAGTTAATTTGTTAGCCATTGATGAGGCGCATTGTATTTCCCAATGGGGTTATGATTTTCGCCCCTCCTATTTAAAGGTTGCAGAGGTTCGGCAGGCGCTCCCTGATGTGCCGGTTTTGGCTTTGACAGCAACGGCTACCCCGGCAGTTGTTGATGATATTCAGGAGCGGTTGGTTTTTGAGAAGAAAAACGTTTTTCAAAAAAGTTTCAACCGGAATAATTTGGCCTATGTGGTCCGTTATGCTGAAGATAAAGAAGGCCAGCTCATTCATATTCTTGAAAAGATTAAAGGGAGTGCAGTGGTGTACGTGCGTAATCGAAAGCGCACTAAGGAAATATCAGATCTATTAAATCAAAATGGAATTTCATCGGCATTTTTTCATGCTGGTATGAGTAATCAAGCCAAAGATCAAAAACAAAAAGCCTGGATAGAGAATCAAACCAGAGTAATGGTTGCTACCAATGCCTTTGGTATGGGAATTGACAAGCCCGATGTGCGAGTGGTGGTTCATATGAATGCGCCTGATTCTTTGGAGGCTTATTTTCAGGAAGCAGGCCGGGCTGGTCGGGATGAAAGAAAAGCTTTTGCTGTATGGTTATGGAGTAAAAATGATGTTACTCAATTAAAAAGAAGTGTGCCGCTGACTTTCCCGGAACTCGATGTGGTAAGAAGGGTTTACGAAGCTTTAGGAAATTTCTTTCAGGTTGCAGTTGGTAGTGGTTTTGAGCGCGTTTTTGATTTTGATTTGGCGCAGTTTTGTAAGGCTTTTAAATTAAATGTTATGGTGGCTTTTAATAGTTTGAAGCTGCTCCAACGTGCCGGATACATTGAATACACCGAGGAGTTAGAATTACCCTCTCGTCTTATTTTCGTAATGAGCAAAGGTGAGCTAAATCGTTTTCTGGATCATAATGAGGATTTGGTGGATTTTGTTCAGCTGGTTTTGCGTTCTTATACCGGTGTTTTTTCAGATTATGTTGTTGTGAGTGAGGATGTGATAGCCAAGCGTTATAATTCAACCCGCCAGCAAGTGTATGAACTGTTTCAAAAATTGGCCAGAGGACGGGTAATCAAATATATACCTCAAAAAAGAACGCCTTTAATCACTTATTCAACATCTCGTGAGGAAAAAGAGTATCTGAAATTTTCTAAAGCGGTTTACGATGAGCGTAAGAAAAATTATGAAGCCCGAGTTGAAGCTGTAATCAATTATTTAGAACAAGATCAAATTTGTAGAAGTAAACAATTGTTGGCTTATTTTGGACAAAAAGAATCCGGTAATTGTGGCGTTTGTGATGTGTGTTTGGCTAAAAAGAAAACCGAAGTGAGTGTTGATGTCTTTGATGAAATTAAGGCCGAAATTGAAAGAATCCTCAAGCAAGAGCCATGTGTCCAATATGATTTGATTAACCAATTGAAGTTTAATTCTCAAGATGTTGAAAAGGTCATACGTTGGTTAGAAGAGTATGAGCTGATGGGTGAGAATGCCGATGGCTTATTGGTATGGTTTAGAGAGAGTGTTTAATTGAGCGAGGAAATTATTTATTGTGCAAATAATATAATGAGTCGCCGTTGTCCCGATAATTATCAGGATTAACCGATGGAAAAAGGTGAGAGTTTAAATTGGCTTTAGCTTAATTTAAATAGCAAAATCCCCGATTTTTATAATTTACACATTGATACATTGATCAATTTCTACATTGGGTCATCAACACATTAGCCTAATTCAAACACTGTTCTTTAATAACTTTTATTACTTTTGCAACTGTTAATTAAGTAGAAAGCCCACAGAGGTAGGTCCTGTTAGTATAAATATGGAAGACGCATTAGATCACGTAGTTTATTCAAAGGAAGTAATTGAGTTTGTTACAGTTGCTAAGGAGTATTGTAACTTTATAGAAACCTCGTCACAGTATTCAAGACAAGAGTTTGTAACCATTGCAACGCGTATCCTTCCATTAACCTATTTAAAAGCTTCCTTGTTGCCGCAAGTTGATTTTGAGTTAGATGAAGCCATTGAAAAAACAGTTGATGAAATGACTTACGTGCAAGTTCGGGAATCTTTAAATTTTAAATTAGGACGATTTAGCGATTACTTAGAAGTCTTTACCGAAGATATGAAACATAGTGATACGCCGGTGATTGCTTTTATTTCCGAAGATTTGTCCGATATTTATCAGGATTTAAAAGATTTTGTTTTTGCTTACCGCTTAGGTGTTAACGAGATAATGAATGATGCCTTAGCTGAACTTATGGAAAGCTTTAGGAATTATTGGGGGCAAAAATTAGTAAATACCTTACGCGCTCTTCATGCCATTCTTTATAACAGCGAAGAACCCTTGGATGAAGAGGAGGGTGAAGATGAAAGTCTGGTTAAAAAGAATGTAGATAATTGGTTTAACCAAAACTTTTTGAATACCGCTGTGGGTGAAGATGATTATTTATAGAAATATCCTGAACAATTTTGATTAAGAAGTCCATTACAAAAGAAGAATTAAACGAATTGCCTTTAAATCATTTTAAAGGTGAAATTGTCGTGATCGAAGACGAAGATTTAGTCGAAGAAACTGTAATGGAATTAGAAAAGTACCCGGTGATTGGTTTTGATACAGAAACTAAGCCATCTTTTCAAAAAGGAAAAGTCAATAGCGTGGCTTTACTTCAGTTTTCAACATCCGAAAAAGCTTACCTGTTTCGCCTAAATAAAATAGGCATGCATAAAGCCATCGTTCGTTTATTTGAAGATTCTGATATACAAAAGGTAGGCGTTGGTATTAGAGACGATATAAAAGGCTTACAGCGTTTAAAAAGTTTTCGTCATGCCGGGTTTGTTGAACTTCAGGATTATGTCAAGACCGTTGGCATCGAAGATATCAGCTTGAAGAAATTAGCCGGACTGGTCTTGGAATTTCGAGTGAGTAAGCGCCAGCGTTTATCCAATTGGGAACTGCCACGCTTGGTTGAAGGTCAGCTCATTTATGCTGCAACTGATGCTTGGGTTGCCATTGAATTATATAAAAAATTAACCTCGCATTTTCCACAGTGCGAAGTAGAAACATTAACGACTAGATAAATCATTTATGGCACAATTGCCAAAAGTTATTCTTAAGAAAGGGAAGGAGCAAAGTATCCGTCGCTATCATCCTTGGATTTTTTCAGGAGCAATTAATACCGTAGAAGGCGAATTAACCGAAGGCGATTTAGTTGAGGTTTATGATGCCTATGAAAATTTTTTGGCTGTAGGCCATTGTCAGGTTGGTTCCATTGCAGTTCGTATTTTAGCTTTTGATCCATGCGAAGTAAATTATGAGTTTTGGAAAGAAAAAATCCAAAAAGCTTATGATCTTAGAAAATCCCTTGGATTTACCACTAGCGAAACCACCAATGCTTACCGTTTGGTTCATGCCGAGGGAGATAGCCTACCCGGTTTGATCATCGATTTTTACAATGGTACAGCAGTAGTACAAATGCATACCGTTGGAATGTATTTGGTTCAGGATCATATTTTAGAGGCCTTAAAAGAAATTTATGGGGATCAGTTAATCGCTGTATATAATAAGTCGGAAGGAACTTTACCTTATAAAGCAGATTTAGAAACTGAAAATGCTTATGTTTTTGGACGTAACCCTGAAAAAGTGGCCTTAGAAAATGGTTTGAAGTTTCATGTCGATTGGGAAAAAGGACAGAAGACCGGTTTTTTTGTAGATCAGCGTGATAATCGTTCTTTACTTCAAAAATATTCCAAAGGAAAAGACGTTTTAAACATGTTTTGCTACACCGGAGGATTCTCTTTTTATGCCATGAGGGGAGAAGCCAATATGGTTCACTCGGTAGATAGTTCCGAACGCGCCATTCAATTAACCAACGATAATGTGGAGTTGAATTTTCCGGGTGATAAACGTCATAAAGCCTTTGCTGTAGATGCTTTTAAGTACTTGAACGACATTAAAGATAAATATGATCTTATCGTTTTAGATCCACCTGCGTTTGCCAAGCATCAAAATGTTTTAAAGAATGCTTTAAATGGTTATCGCCGGTTAAATGCAAAGGCCATTGAACAAATACGTCCGGGAGGAATCATCTTTACGTTTTCTTGTTCCCAAGTAGTCAGTAAAGATCAATTTAGAACTATGGTTTTCTCGGCAGCAGCCAAAGCAGGCCGACAAGTACGTATCTTGCATCAAATGACACAGCCGGCAGATCACCCGGTAAATATTTTCCATCCTGAGGGTGAGTATTTAAAAGGATTGGTCATATATGTAGAGTAAAAGCAATTCAGAACAATTAATAACAGAAGAATTGAATTTTAAAGAACTAAATTTTACCGCCGAGGTCTTAGAAGGATTGGATGCCATGCGCTTTGAGAAAGCCACTCCGGTTCAGGAAAAAACCATGCCTCATATCATTGCAGGTGAGGATTTGATTGCTTGCGCACAAACAGGTACCGGAAAAACAGCCGCATTTTTATTGCCGATATTGGATAAATTGGTTCGGACTGGTCATCAAGGTACCAATACGCTAATTATTGTACCTACTCGAGAGTTGGCAATTCAGATTGATCAACAGTTGGCCGGGTTTTCATATTTTTTGGATGTGTCATCCACGGCCATTTATGGAGGTAATGATAAGGATGAATGGAATCGTCAAAAAACTGCATTAACATCAGGAGCTGATATTGTTGTCACTACTCCCGGGCGATTGATCCAGCATTTAACCATGGGTTATGTCAAGTTTGACCAGATTCAACATTTAATCTTAGATGAGGCAGATCGTATGCTTGATATGGGGTTTTATGAGGATATTATGCAGGTGGTTGGTTTCTTGCCAAAGCAACGGCAAACCTTGTTGTTTTCTGCTACCATGCCTCCCAAAATCAGAGAATTAGCCAAAGAGATTTTAAATAATCCGGCCGAAGTAACTTTATCCATTAGCAAACCGGCCGAAGGTATTCTTCAGGCTGCTTATGTGGTGTACGATACCCAAAAAATTCCTTTGATTAATTCTTTATTAAAGGATAAAGATCTGCCAAGTATTATCATTTTTTCATCAACTAAATCGAATGTGAAAGAGATTACCAAATCCTTGGTAACTAATGGTTTTAATGCGAAATCAATTCATTCGGACTTGGAGCAGGCTGAGCGTGAAGAAGTATTACGTGAGTTTAAAAATAGGAATATCCAAATATTAGTAGCTACCGATATTATTGCCCGGGGTATTGATATTGAGAAAATAGACTTGGTGATCAACTTTGATGTCCCCAGGGATGCAGAAGATTATGTACACCGCATTGGTCGTACGGCTCGTGCTCAAACACAGGGAGTTGCTCTCACTTTTATTAATGAAAAAGAAAAACTCGAATTTCATAAGATCGAGCAGTTAATCGAGAAAGTGGTTTACAAAGTGCCTCTTCCGCCTGATTTTGAGGATGGCCCTGTGTATGATCCTGAAGAAATTATTGCCAGAAGAAAGAAAGGGAAAAATAAATACGGCAATAAAAGAAATTTTAAAAAGAAATCAGGAGACCAAACGAAGTCTGAATAGATAGAAGTTATTAATGTGCTGATGTGTAAATGTGACAATGTGCTAATTTAAACATAGCTATTGTACACTACTTTGCTGGGGTTTAAAACGCAATGTTTAAACAACTAACCGTACTTGTTTGATAGAAGTGCTCTTAAGTAAAGTGATATTCCGGACTTCGTATTTCGAGCTCCGGACTTTTTGTTAAATAATATTCATTCATCAATATAGATAATCTCATGTCCACCCAATTAATAAACATAATTGCAAAAGAGCTGCAATTAAATCAAAGAGGTGTTCAAAATACCGTTCAATTACTAACCGAGGGCGCGACTGTTCCTTTCATCAGCCGCTACCGAAAGGAGATGACCGGTAGTTTGGATGAGGTACAGGTATCTCAAATAAAAGAACGTTACGAGAAGCTGGAAGAACTTCAAAAGAGAAAAGAAACCATTCTTAAAACCATTGAAGAGCAAGGTGCTTTAACCGATGAACTTCGCCACAAAATTAATGAAACTTATGAGGCCGTTGAGTTAGAAGATTTGTATCTGCCTTATAAGCCCAAGCGGATTACTCGCGCCGGAAAGGCCATGCAAAAAGGATTGGAGCCATTGGCTAAGATTTTAATGAAACAGGTTGAGAATGATGTGGAGTCCAGAGCTAATCGTTTTGTAAATGATGAGGTTGGAAGTATTGATGATGCTTTAGCCGGAGCACGTGATATAATTGCAGAATGGGTGAGTGAGCATAAGGTTGGTCGTGACATTGTTCGCCAGAATTTTGAACGGCATGCTGTAATTACTGCTAAATTGGTAAAAGGCAAAGATGAGGAAGCTGCAAAGTACCGCGATTATTTTGATTGGTCTGAGCCGCTAAAAAAGTGCTCGTCCCATCGCTTGTTGGCCATGAGGCGAGGTGAGAAAGAAGGATTTTTAAAAATTAATATAGCACCGGATGCAGAGCCTGTCATCGATCGATTGTGTCGTTATTTTGTAAAGGGTAATACGCAAGCATCCGGTCAGGTCGAAATGGCTGTTGAAGATGCTTATAAGCGCTTATTAAAACCATCCATTGAAACAGAGTTTTCTAATGCCTCAAAAGAAAAGGCAGATAATGATTCCATTAAAGTATTTGCCGAAAACCTGCGTCAGTTGTTGTTGTCAAGCCCTTTGGGTCAATATCGTGTTTTAGCCATTGATCCAGGCTATAGAACCGGGTGCAAGGTGGTGTGTTTAGATGCACAAGGGAATTTGGTACACAATGAAACCATTTTTCCACATCCTCCCCAAAAAGAAAAAGCTAAAGCCATAAAGAAAATCGAATCATTGGCAGATGCTTATAAAATTGAAGCCATTGCCATCGGGAATGGAACTGCCTCTCGCGAAACAGAAGATATGATTCGTAATGTGAATTTTAAGCGCGAGGTGCAGGTTTTTGTAGTAAGTGAAGATGGAGCTTCGGTTTATTCAGCCAGTAAAGTTGCTCGGGAAGAGTTTCCGGAGTATGATGTGACGGTGAGAGGTGCCGTTTCCATTGGTCGCCGATTAATGGATCCTTTGGCCGAGTTGGTGAAAATCGATCCTAAATCCATTGGAGTTGGGCAGTATCAGCACGATGTGGATCAAACTAAAATGAAGAACACTTTAGATGGTGTCGTAGAGTCTTGTGTAAATAAGGTTGGTGTTAATTTAAATACAGCCAGTAAACATTTATTGACTTATGTATCCGGTCTTGGCCCCCAGTTGGCTCAAAATATTGTTGATTACCGTGCCGAGAATGGACCTTTTGCTTCGCGAGCCGAATTAAAAAAAGTTCCTCGCCTTGGCGCAAAGGCTTTTGAGCAGAGTGCCGGTTTTTTACGTATCGATGATGCTAAAAATCCTTTGGATAATACTGCTGTTCATCCTGAAGCTTACGAGATTGTAAATCAAATGGCTAAGGATTTAAATTGTAAGGTGTCTGATTTGATTAACGATGATCTTTTACGTGAAGAAATTGACTTGGAGAAATACGTGACGGATACCATCGGGTTACCAACATTAACTGATGTTATGAATGAGCTTGATAAACCGGGACGTGATCCGCGCGAAGCCATTCAGGTTTTTGAGTTTGCAAAGGATGTCTATTCCATTGATGATTTGCAAATAGGAATGGTATTACCGGGAATAGTTACCAATATCACCAACTTTGGCGCATTTGTTGATGTAGGCGTGAAGCAAGATGGATTAGTGCATATTTCACAAATGGCAGATCGATTTATTAGTGATCCCAACGAAATTGTAAAACTTCATCAACAAGTAAAAGTTAGAGTCACTGAAGTGGATGTTGCCCGCAAAAGGATCCAATTGTCAATGAAAGAGGTTTGAGAATTATCAATGAATAATGAATAAATTTGTATATGCTTCTAAAAGGCAAAAGCTTCTGCCTACTGCCATTATATTTTTGGCAAAGTTCATGAGTTTGCTCTAATAAGCCTTTTGATTTGCCTATTCAAATAACATCATTTCCCAAATTTCTTTGGCTAATGACATAATAATATATCTTTGTTGCTGTTTTTAGATAAAATAGAGTTTAAATAATATAATAGTATTGGTTTATGAAAATTAAGTCCCTTTCCTTATTGGTTTTGGTTTCTGTTGCAAGTAGTTTGTTTGCCGGAAATGAAACCTTACTAAAAATAGGAGATAACGCTTATGGTGTAGAGGAGTTTAACTACATCTATGAGAAGAATAACGAATTGTCGCAAAAGCCTTTAAGCCGAGAAGAGTACTTAGACTTATTTGTGAATTATAAGCTTAAAGTAGTTGAAGCTCAGGCTCAAGGCTTGGATACCCTGCCATCATTCGTAAAAGAATTAAAGTATTATCGTGATGAATTAGCAAAGCCTTATTTAACCGATAAGAAGGCCGAAGAGGAAGTTATTCAGGAAGCATATAACCATCTGGTTAATGAGATTAGTGCATCTCATATTTTAATTAAAGTCGGAAAAATGGCTTTGCCCCCTGATACCTTAGAAGCATATAATAAAATTTTAGACATCAGAAAGCAGTTAATGAATGGTGCCGATTTTGGTGAACTTGCTGTTAAATATTCAGAAGATCCATCAGCTGTTCAAAATAAAGGCTATTTAGGTTATTTTTCCGGGTTTATGATGGTATATCCGTTTGAAAAAGCAGCTTATGAAACACCAATCGATTCCGTATCAGATGTTGTGAAAACGTCTTTTGGTTACCATTTAATCAAAGTTCATGGTACCAGAAAGAACAGAGGAGAAGTACAAGTTGCGCACATTATGAAAATGGTACCAAGAGGTTCCGCTGAATCTTTTTTCGATGTTAAAAAAGTAGAAATTGATTCGCTTTACCAATTGTTGAAAGATGGTCAGGACTTTGCCGAAGTTGCTAAGAAGTTTTCAGATGATAAACAAACCGGTGTTAATGGTGGTGAACTTCCTTTCTTTGGATCAGGCCGCATGGTGCCTGAATTTGAAAATGCCGCTTTTGCTCTTCAAGATTCAGGAGATATATCAGTTCCTGTAAAAACTGCCTTTGGATGGCATATTTTGAAGAAGTTAGATGCTCGTCCCATTCCGCCATTGGAAGATCAAAGAGAAAATATCAAAAAAAGAATATCAAAAGATGGTCGTGGTTTGGTTGGTCAAAAAGCTACCGTGGCCCGTTTACGTAAAGAATATAATATCCAACAAGATTCTGCCAAACTTAAGAAATTAGCAGATCTTGCCTATGAAGCAAAATCTAATTCTTCAGAACCTAAAGACTTGTTTGCTGCATTAGCTAATTATAACGAGGAAATTGTAAATCTTGCCGATTTAAAAATTAAAAATTCAGATTGTATGACAGACCTTATGAAAGGTGGTTATTCATCGTCCTTTTCTAAAAGAGAAGATTTCTTTCCGTTGTGGGATAACTTTATCAATGACCAACTTATTAATTTGGAAAAATCTAAGCTCGAAGAAAAGTATCCTGATTTCCGTTTTTTAATGAATGAATACCATGATGGCTTATTGATTTTTGAAATCAGCCAAAATGAAGTATGGAATAAGGCAAGTAGTGATACAACCGGTCTAGAAGCTTTCTTTACTAAGAATATAAAAGATTATTATTTACCTGAAAGATTTGAAGGTACTGTTTATAAGTGTTCTGCAAAGAAAGATGTAAAAACTTTAAAGGCATTTTTTGCTGCAAATGACTCTTTGCCTTCGGATTCTCTACCAACCGGATTAGCCGGAGAGGTTGTAATTGAAAAAGGTAGCTTTAACAAAGGAACTGATGCTGCTATTGATTTAGCCGTTTGGGGAGTTAAAAGCAAAACGAAATCAAAAGTTTATTTAGTTACTAAAGGAGAGGTGAAGCAACCGGAAGCACCTGCGTTATCTGCTGTTAGAGGTCAAGTTGTTTCGGATTACCAGACTTTACTTGAAAAACAATGGATTACCGGCTTACGTGAAAAATATAAACCAGTTGTTGATAAAGCTTTAATCAAGAAATAAGAAGTACCCTTTAAAATTTGATGTAACCAAACCACATGATGCGAATATCAATTATATCAAAAATAATCTCTGCATTAGGAATTATCTTCCTGATGCAGAGTTGTATCGAGCAGGAAGATGATCAAGGAAAAGCACCTGTTGTTAAGGTAGGGAATAAAATCTTAACCCAAGGCATGCTTCAGCATGCTATACCTTCCGGTATTGTTGGAGATGATAGTGTAACGTTTGCTCAAGGGTACATTAATCGTTGGGTGAATTCTGAATTGATATTACGAAAGGCCGAATTAAACTTATCTAAAGATGAAAAAAATATTGAAGGCCTTTTAAATGATTACAGGCGATCTTTATTAACGCATCAATATCAGCAAAAACTTCTAAAACAGAAGTATTCTCCACTCGTGAAGGATAAAGAAATTGAAAGTTATTACAAAGATATGATCGATAACTTTCAGCTTTCGGAGCCAATTATAAAAGGTATTTTTATTATTGTTCCTAAAACTGCACCAAATATTAATTCGTTGCAGGATTTATACCAATCTTCCAATTCAGAAGATTTGATAAAATTGGAGACCTATTGTTTTCAGAATGCTAAAAAATATGAGGTTTTTCTTGATGAATGGAAAGCTTTTTCACAAGTAAATAGCAAACTTCCTACACCTTTGGTAAATCAAGAACAATTTATAAAGTATAATAATCACTACCACACAAGTGATTCGTTATACCATTATTATGTGTCTATTCGTGAGCGTTTATTACCTAAGGATAAAGCTCCGTTGGAATATGTGCACGGAAAAATCAAGGCTATTTTGCTCAATAAAAAACGCCTTGAGTTTTTGAAGAAATTAGAAGAGGACCTTTATAAAGAAGGTTTAGAACAAGAAATAATTAAATTCTATTAATGATTTATTATAATATGAATACTGTGGTTAGGGTATGTTGTTACTTCCTTTTGAGTATTTTTTCACTTTCATGGGTAAGTGCTCAATCAAAAGTTATTGATGAAGTAGTAGCTGTAGTTGGGGATAATGCGATTTTGCATTCGGATATCGAAAATCAATATCAAAATGCTTTAATGGAAGGTGTGAACCATACCGGCGACCTGAAGTGTTATATTTTTGAAGAGCAATTGTTAAGTAAATTGCTTTTGAATCAAGCTGAATTGGATAGTGTTGAAGTAAATGAAAATGAGGTAGTTAATCAGGTTGATCAAAGAATTAATTACTTTATTAATCAAATTGGTGATAAGGAAAAACTTGAGGAATACTTTAATAAAACTTTACTTCAAATCAAGCGTGAACAAATGGAGATGGTACGCTCTCAAATGCTTACTCAAACCATGAAGCGCCAAATTACCGGTAATATTAAAGTGACCCCTGCTGAAATTCGGAATTATTATAAGAGCATTCCGGAGGATAGTTTACCTATGATTCCTACTCAATTGGAAGTTCAAAAAATTGTGATCTATCCGGAAATAGAACAAACTGAAATTGATAATGTAAAGAAGAAATTGCGTGATTTTCAAAAACAAATAAATGAGGGACGTGATTTTGCAACTTTAGCTGTATTATATTCTGAAGATCAAGGTTCTGCAGCCAGAGGTGGTGAGTTAGGGTGGATGCCACGTGCAGCTTTAGTACCAGAGTTTGCCAGTGTGGCTTTTAATCTGCAAAGTAATACCAAAGTTTCAAAAATCGTTGAAACAGAATATGGGTATCACATCATACAATTAATTGATCGTAAAGGTGAGCGTCTTAATTGTAGACACATCCTAATAAAACCCAAAGTGTCAGCTGAAGCCAGAAAGGCGGCTCAAGCACGTTTAGACTCCATTCGAGGTTTTATTATGGATGGTACTTTATCTTTTGAAGAAGCCGCCCTTCGTTTTTCTGATGATAAAGATACGCGTACCAATGGAGGACTAATGGTAAACCCGGAAACAGGTACTTCAAAATTTGAAATCTCCAAAGTTCCGGTAGCAGTTAATAAAGCCTTAGTAGGTTTGAAAGAGGGGGATGTGTCAAATTCTTTCTTTTTGATGGATGAGCGTAAAGGAAAAGAATCTTATAGTTTGGCAAAGCTTAAAAGTAAAAGTGAACCCCATAAAGCCAATTTGAAATACGATTATCAGTTGCTAAAGAGTATGTTGGAAGATGAAAAGCGGACTCGAACTTTTGATGAGTGGGTAGAAGAAAAACAAAGTGAAACTTATATTTCTATTCAAGGTTTATGGGAAGGGTGTGAGTTTAAATACAAAAACTGGATTAAAGAATAATTCATTTTATTTTTTTAGAATATAACCATAATGACATTACGAATATTTTGTTTGCTGGTAATAAGCACATTAATGTTTGGTTTTATTGCTCCCTCAACAACGGCAGATAAAAAAGCGAAGGTTAAAATAGTCCATTCGGATAAGTTAAAGCAAAGTAAAGAGATTGGTGATAATGTTAAGCTGTTAATTGGAAACGTACAGCTCAAACATGAGAATACCATAATGTTTTGCGATAGTGCCTATTTTTATGGTGATTCCAGTTATGTCGAAGCCTTTCATGATATTCATATCATTCAGAATGATTCCATTCACTTGTATGGTGATTTTCTAACCTATTATGGTAATACCGGTATTGCCAAAGTACGTGATAATGTTAGAATTGAAAAAAAAGATATTCTTTTAACCACTGAGTTTCTCGATTTCGACCGAATTCGTAATGTGGGTTATTACTTTAACAAGGGTAAAGTGGTTACCGGTAAAAATGTATTGGAGAGTATAAAAGGTTATTATTATCCGGATCGCAGTGAGGTTGTTTTTAAAGATTCAGTGGTAGGTACCAATCCAAAATACGAAATATTATCTGATACCCTTATTTATAATACAGTTAGCGAAATTTCCGGCATCTTAGGACCAACTTATATTGTGGGTGATAGTAATTTGATTTATAGTGAAGATGGTTATTACGACACAAAATTAGATATCGGTCAATTGCAATTAAATGGGTATATTCAAACAAAGGGGCAAATTCTTAGAGGCGATACTATCTATTACGACCGTAATAAAGGATTAGGTGAAGTGTTTAGCAACATGGAGCTGGAAGACACTGTTAATAACATGATTTTGAAAGGAGATTATGGTTACTATAACGAACTAACTGAATATGCTTTTGCCACTAAACGGGCTGAGATGCTTCAGGTTTATAGTGGCGACACCTTGTTTATGCATGCCGATACATTAGAAGCAGTTCCTTTGCCTCAGGATTCGAGTCGCTTGCTAAAAGCCTACCATGGCGTTAAATTTTTCAGAAAAGATATGCAAGGGAGATGTGATTCCATGGTTTTTGATTTTAGAGACTCTGTCAATACCTTTTATCAAAATCCTGTGATTTGGGTACAAGGCAATCAAATGACAGCTCAGGAAATTAAATTATATTCCAAAAATCAAGTGTTGAATAAAGCTGTATTGTTGAATTCGGCCTTTATTGTAGCGCCGGAGGATAGCATTCACTTCAACCAGATCAAAGGAAAGGATATGACCGGGTATATCCGCAATAATCAAATTTATAAAATTGATGTGGATGGAAATGGTCAAACTGTATATTATCCCAAGGATAACGAATACGTAATCGGAGTTAATCGAGCTGAAAGTAGTAATTTAACCATTGAATTGGAGGGTAGAAGCATAACCGGAATTAAAATGCGGGTTGATCCTAAAGGCAACATTAATCCACCTTATATCTTGCCGGAAGAACAGGTGCGCTTAAAAGGTTTTATGTGGTTAGAAGACTTAAGACCTAAAACAAGGACTGATATTTTCAAAGAACTCAATATGCCCGAAAATATTCAATATGAAAATGTTTACCGCGATTATAAATTTAGTGATATAGAAGAAAATGAATAAAAAAAGGATCTCAATTGAGATCCTTTTTTTTTAGTATTCATCTTCATTAAAAAAGAAATCCTCTTTACTTGGATAATCAGGCCAAATGTCCTCGATGCTTTCAAATATTTCGCCTTCATCTTCAATTTCCTGAAGGTTTTCAATTACCTCAAGTGGAGCACCTGATCTGATTGCGAAATCGATCAACTCATCTTTTGAAGCCGGCCATGGAGCATCCTCCAATTTAGAGGCTAATTCTAGCGTCCAATACATAGCTAATTACTTTACTTTATTAATATTTTGTTCCTTATTCATTTTTGATATTTCGCGAATTTAAAAAAAAAATCTATTTCTGCAACTTTATATTTAAAATGCTTCAATTTTAATGCATCAATAAGTAATAATAAAATGCTGCTTTTGGCACTCTTTTCTGAAAAAAACAATGCCCAATCTAAATAAATCAATGCTTACTGTTACGGCTTCGTGTTGTACTATTTCCTGCCACGCCTGAGTCATTTCTTCAGACCAATAGATGTCATCAAAAACTAAAATTGAATTATTATGTGTTTTATGAAGACATTGCTTAAAATAATCTATCGTTGCAGCATAGTTATGATTACCATCAATAAAGGCCAGGTCCAATTGATTCAGAGATTTTAAAACCTTTGGTAGCTGTTCGTCAAAATGACCTGTGTGTTGATTGATATTAGTACAATTAAGTTCTTGAAAAGTATTTTTTGCAAAATCAGACGTTTGCTTACAACCTTCGATGGTATGAATGGTTGATTTTGTATTTGCTAGGCTTAAATAAGCTGTACTTATACCAATAGAAGTTCCCAGTTCAATGATGTTCTGAGGTTGATAATGGTTTACTATTTTAAAAAGTAATTCGCCATATTTTGCCGGTATGGATGAATGTTTGTTAAGTTGACTTATTTTTTTTGAACTCAACTTAAAAACCTGACTTCCATTTCCAAAATTGGTAGTTTGAATTGTTTCCTTCGATCTCGATAGCTTCGTTCTGTAATTATTAATGGCATCAAATGCATAATAGTGTTGCTTACCATACATTATTTCGCGCACCAGATTAAACATAAAAGGACTGTGTAATCCATACCCTTTTTTGTGTTTAGAGTTTTTAATAAATCTAAAGTAGCTTTTCGTTAAATGTAAATTCATTGTCTTTTAAATAATGTGTCGCAAGATACATCTTTTTACTAGCCCTCTAAAATGTAGATATAAAGATCTTAAAAAGTATCTTTGCGCAAAAAAATGAAATGACAAGGGGAAAAACAGACTCCTGTTAAACACTTCCTAAATTCCGTTGTTTAACTACATGAATAATAGATTAGAACCTGAATCCGATGAACGAATATATTGAACACTTATTAGAAATTATTAGAGAAGCGAAATTGAAAACTCCACATACATTTGGGTACAATTGCGCTGACACGTGTTGTGAAGTGGATCAAAACAATAATTTGAAATTCGCTGAGGAGTTTTTGCAAGCTAAAGCACAAAAACTTTCTAGTATTATAGGTATTGAAAAATACAATTTCCCAAAGGTTGAAAAATTAAATGATCATCACCTCGTACAAATAGTGCAAGAGTTGGAGGAATTATTAGAACACTATAATTTTGAATTTATATTTCCTGAGGATGTTACCTTAAAGATGAAATATAATTTCATGATTGATCATTGGGAAAAAAAACAAGTCTATTCGCCATATGGTATGGTGCAAATTGAAACCTGTAAGTTCGAAGAAGACAATTGTCCGTTTCCAGGTTATTGCAATATTTGTAAAGATTTTGATCAGAAGCTAGGTTCAGAACATTATTCATGCCACACTAAAGCCGATTTTAGTGATCTTCAGTTGCCTCAGTCAGATGAAGAGTATCAGGCTTTAAGAGCCGATATAGATCAAATTAAAGAATTGTTTAAGAATCCGCTTAATGACAATTTTATTTCAGGAATACATAATTATTGTGATGGTCGGTGTCAAAAATGTGGATTTACGGATAGGTGTAGTTCATACGTCATTAATAAAGAGCTTGATTTGTTAGACGGTGCAGATAAGAAGAGTTCAGAACAAAAAATAATGGGCTTAATGATGGCAACTTCTGAGATTGTACAAGAAGAAATGCAGAAGAGAGGAATCGAACTTGATGCGGCTATTGAAGATATTTCCGAGCAACATTATTTGCCCAAATCTAAACAATTTGTTCAGCTTTATGCCGAATCTTATGCTCAAAAGTTGAAGCATTGGTTAGAGTCCAACCAGATGGAGATCGAGAGTCGGTTAATTGTTGAAGATAGAGGTGTGTTTAATGAATGTATTGAAACAATAACCTGGTTTCATCTTTTTATTCCTGCTAAAATAAACCGTGCTTTAAGTATCATTAGTTGTGAAGAAGTGGACGAATTTGAGCAGTATGATTCAAATGGTTCTGCAAAAGCTGCATTGGTAGCTATTGATGAAACAATAAAGGCTTGGCAAGGTGTTTTGTTTGTTTTAAATCATAAAGAAGATACCATTTTGAAATTATTAACCCACCTTTCAAAGCTACAGGAAGAAGTTAAAAATGTATTTCCGGAAGCAGAAGGATTTAAACGACCGGGTTTAGATGATTAAATGAGGTATTTGAAAGTCTGAGATGACCCTTGGGAAAATTTGAATGTTGAACCAAATTGGAAAAATTTTATCAGTCTCTCTCTGTTGTTATGCGATATTCTTCTGAGAGGTTTGTTGAGAGCTTGTAATCAGAAGAATAAACTGGTAAAGCAAAAAAAATATTCTCCGATTACTTGTGAGGATGTAGAAAATAAGAGTTTATTAAATGCTTTGTTATTTGTTTTTTAGATTTGTTGCCGCTCATCTTTAGCGTAAGTTAAAGCGTATTAAAAATTTAATGCCGAAAGACCATTTTTTAGAAATGTTCTTCCGGCATTAATTAGGAAAGGTTAGATTTGGTTAAAATTGTGCAACTACTCTTTGGCTAGGTTGATAGTTTAGGTTCATTACACTATTAGGGAAAATTTGGTTAACAACTTTATTGTCAAAAAGTGAGCTTATTTCCAGATAGTTATTTTCGTACTGTAGCCTTAAATCTGCCTGTGCAACTTTTTCCTGTTCTATTATTGTATCCCACTCTGTAATAGCAACTTTATGTTCTTTTATGGCTGTTTTATGCTTTCTTTCAGTTTTTTGTAAGGGGTGTACTAATATTGCTAAAGGATGATCACTTCCTAAGTCTTTTAGCCGATCCACTATTTTACTTGCTGATCCGACTTCTGCAAATATTGCAGCTTTAAACTTATTGGTGTTCTTGTTTTCAGGAAAGATTTCGGATAGAATTGAAGTATTGTTGTTTTTATCAAATGACTTGCATGCTTCAAAAGTGTTTCGAATTTCAATGTCTAAATCTGCATAGGTTAAGATGGTATTATTGTAGCACGATTTCTTTTTTGCATCTAAAGCAGTAATTGCAAATCTTATTCCTTGCAGAACTTCAATAGCTAACGACATTTTTACAGCATAAGTTTCGCAATCTTTTACTCTATTGCAGTCACTTACATGTTGCTTTGCCACTTCTATGTGTTTGTCTGTTGAACTTTGCTCTGAAATCTTTAAATACATATTAATTAGAATTTTATGGGTTAGAATATAGGGTTCTTATTCGTGTCACAAAGCTGAATATTGCCCCTGTTTCGATTGTTAATTTACGTTAATTATTTTGTTACATTTCTTTAAAAAAGGAACTGTTTTTCGAAGTGTTGATAGATGTCGATTTTCTATAGATTAAAGGTTTCTAATGAGGGATGAAAATAACCTGTATAGTTAATGATTTGATTATTAAAGGTGTGTATGTAAGTTATTGTAAATCAAATGATTGAATTGATGTTTGTAGGATGTTGATTATCAGGCATAAAGTCTTTTGCGTTTTAGCAGTGATGTTGGTCAATCATTAATTTTAGTACATTTAAGACCTCGGCAATCTCAAAAACAACAATGAACAAATTAAGATTTAATTCAAGTTGGATAGCTCATAAGAATTTATGGGTTATTTCACTTTTTATGCTTTTAGGGCTATTTATGCCTTACGAATTAGGGGCAAAAGATTCTTTCGAAAAAGATGAGTTTTCAAAAACTAAATACATCAATACCATCGATGCTTATATCAGTAAGTCCCGTGCCTTATTATATGAGGATGCAGAACAAGCCATTGTCTATGCTCAAAAAGCCTTGAAATTATCCAAGCAAATTGGTGATAAAAAGAGAGAAGCTGATGCCTATAATCTTCTGGGAATGGGGCATTACTTTGAAGATGATTTTAAAGGTTTGCTTGCCTATTATAAAAAAGCCCTTGGTGCCTATCGTTCACTTGGAGATACCAAAAGCATATCGCAACTATCGACTAATTACTTTAAGTTAAAACAATCTGAAAAGGCCATAGGAAGCTATCAAAAATCAATTGCACTTTATAAAGAGCAAGGTGATGATAAAAATTTGTTAAATACACTCCAATTAATGGCAGGCGTATACAAAGATATTGGTGACTATACTAAGTCGAGCGAATATTATCAATTAGCTATTAATCTGACTGAAAAGTCTAAACAGATTGAACGGGAAGTTGCTCTGTCTCAACTTTATGGTCAAAAGGCAGAAGTGCTCTTTTTAAAAACGGATTATGAAGAAGCCTTGCAGCTTTTTAAAAAAGCCAAGAACCATTTTAAAAAACTTGGGGACTACCGAAGTATCTCTATTATTTACAGCAATATAGGTAATAGTTTTTTTTACCGGGGAGAATTAGATTCTGCATTAGCCGCTTATTCAACAGCTTATAAAATGCAAATGAACTACGATGATCTTTGGGCCGCTGCAATTTCTTTAATGCACCTGGGATTTATTTATGATCAATTGGGCATGCCACCTCAAGCCATTAAAAAGCATGAGCACAGCATTTCATTGGCTCAGGAACTTGGGTTGAATCTTCTTTTAAAAGATAATTATCTTTCCTTATCCCGGATTTATGAGAAGCAAAAAGATTTTGAACAAGCATATAATTACAGGTTGTTGTATGCTGATATTTCCGAAACTATGTTGGTGGATGATAATGCCAGTAAGTTAGTAGATGTATTGGCACTTCAGGAGTTAGAAAATCAGCGAAAGAAAAATGAAATATTAAGAGCTAAAAATTCCAATTATCAATTGCAATTGGAGAAAAAGAGTTTAGCTCGGTGGCGAATGTCTTTATTTTATATTTTGCTGATTACTTTCATCTTGGGGTTTATCATAATATATCGGTATTACTTAAAAAGAAATGAGAATAAATTGCTTGAAGAGCGTATATCTGAAGCCTTGGAATTACAAAAAGAGCAGCAACAAATTATCATGCATCAATCCAGTTTAACATCTTTAGGAGAGTTGGCCGCGGGAATTGCTCATGAAATAAACCAACCCATCCAAAATATTTCGCTATCCGCCGAAGGAATAAATTATGAATTGGAAGAAAGCGATTTTGATAAAGCGTATTTAAAACAATCTGTAAATGAGATTTTTGAAGATATCCATCGAGCCAGAGATATTATTGATCACATCCGATTGTTTTCGAGCGGGCAGAAAGACGAAGTGTTCGAAGAGTTTTCTATTTCTGATTGTGTGCGATCTGCAATGACCATGATCGGACGGCAATACCAAAATCACCAAATACAATTAAAACTCGATTTGGCTGATGATATTCCTCATGTACACGGTAATCCACATAAATTTGAACAAGTGATTTACAACTTATTATCGAATGCAAAGGATGCTGTTGAAGAACGGTGCTTAAAGGAGGATGGAGTAAATAAATCCATAATTATCAGAACTTATCAGAAAGATAAACAGCTTGTTTTGGAAGTTAGTGATAATGGCGTGGGAATTGACGCCAATAGGTTTACTGATATTTTTCTGCCTTTTGTAACCAGTAAGCAATTAGGAAAAGGAACCGGTCTTGGTTTATCAATTTCGTATACAATAATTAAAGAGATGGGTGGAAGCATTCAAGTAAAAAGTGAAGTTGGAAAAGGAACAAGTATGTTTGTGATATTAGAACCTGAAACTAAGGAAAGCTCAAAAAAATAAATAGAATGGAAGATTTGAAGATTTTAATTCTGGATGATGAATCAAGAATTACTGAAAAACTCAAACATCAGCTTGAAAAAAAGAAATACTTGGTATATACTGCCAATACCCCAAATGAAGGAATTTCGCAGTTGGCACTTCATCTACCTGATATTTTAATTCTGGACGTAATGCTGCCCGGAGCAAATGGACTTGACCTGTTGGAAGGTATTAAAAAAGACTATCCCACCATGGAGGTACTAATGATTAGTGGTTATGGTGATATGGATATGGTGATAAAAGCTTTACGTTTAGGCGCTTCAGATTTTATTCGAAAGCCCTTTCAAATTATTGATATCCAAATGGCTATTGAGCGTACCGAAAAATATATTCGGATGCAAACTCAATTGGCTACGGTAGAAGATCGGGAAACTCTAGTTTCGAAAGAATTATCAAGTTTAATCGAAAAGGAATTTATTGGTGAAAGCTTTCACATTAAAAAGGTGCTTGACATGGCCTTAAAGGTTGCTCAGGATGGCAATGTTAATGTTTTGGTAACCGGAGAAAATGGTACCGGTAAAGAAATTATTTCCCGTTTAATTCATTATGCCAGTCCTCGAAGTAAAGCTGCTTTTGCACCCGTTAATAGTTCTGCCATTCCCGAAACTTTGTTGGAGAGCGAATTTTTTGGTCACGTCAAAGGTGCCTTTACCGATGCCCGTGAAGACAAGAAAGGTTATTTTGAATTAGTGAATAACGGAACCTTGTTTTTAGATGAAATTGCTGATATGCCTATTGCTTTGCAGGCTAAGCTCTTGCGTGCGATTGAAGAAAATCGGATAAAACGGGTAGGAGGAAATAAAGAAATTGATGTAGATGTTCGAATCATATCTGCAACCAACAAAAATATTGAGCAGTTAATTGACGATGGTAAATTCAGATTGGATTTATTTCATCGCATCAATACCATTGAAATTCATATTCCTCCTTTGCGAGAGCGAGTTGACGATATCCCTGTATTATTAAATCATTTTGTAAAAATTATTTCACAAAGAAAAGGAAAAGAGTGTCCCCTTGTTTCTGAGGATTTAATTAAGAAACTAAAACTCTATGCTTTTCCTGGAAATGTTCGAGAATTGCGTAACATGGTTGAGCGTGCAATGATTTTGGCAGACGGAAATGAATTGTTGCCCGATGATTTTCCGTTAAGAGGAGAGAAAACAACGGTGAATGTTTCCACCGGGAGTTTAAACCTGGACTCTAATGAAAAGCAATTAATCGAAGTCGCTTTAAAACAATGTGATTATAATCAAACTAAAGCCGCCGAAGTATTAGGTATTAGCCGGGATGCCATGAAACGTAAGATTAAAAAGTTTGGTATCATTATTTCGAAAGAGATTTGTTAATAATTCTAACTTTACATAACATCAAACCTTATGCATACTTATGGAACAATCAAAGCAACTTCAGTTATGCAAAACATGTTGTAATCGAAAATTTGATACGCAAACAGGGATCGTTTGCTCACTAACCATGGCCAAGCCGGATTTAAACTCGGCATGTGATTCTTTTAGCCTTGATAAATCTGAAAAGCAAGAAGTGATGAGTGGCGTAAGCGCAAAGAAATATATTGCATTAAAGGATTGGGTACTTGGATTAATTATGCTTTTAGTTTTTTTTGTGGTCTTGGTTATAATTTTTCCCTTATGGTATATGATGCGCGAAAATGCTGCTAGTTTTACAATTTGGACTGGTCTTTGTTTAAATGCAGCTCTTTTATTGGCTATTAAATCACAGCTAATGTTAAAAATAGCCTTTACTGTTTCTTGTGTACTTTATATGTTTATCCCCTTCCTTTTTAGCTCAGTATTAGGTGTCAATGGAGTAGTATTAGGTGCGACAGTAATTTTAATACCTGTATTGTTTATTCTGAAATTTGGATTTATCGTAAGTCCTAAGTTAGACAAGATGAAAAAAAGTTTACCTACAGAATAGGTTCTTTAATTTTCAAAGCTTACTTGCCTAGCAAAAGTCTTAAGAATAAAATGTGCAGGTGTGATAATGATAGAATGTGCAATTATTTCTTGTGGCATAAACAACGACATATTCTGGGCTGGATGATGAAATTTCGGTTCGATTATTCAAGCTAACAAAGAATTTATCAAAAATACAAGAACCCCACTCTCACCTTACATGATCATGGGGTTCTTTTGAGTAAAGAAGTATTGTTTATTCAGAATAATCTAAATAGATGGTTCTTTTTTGTAAATATCCTTCAATTCCATAAATTCCATCTTCTCCACCCACTCCTGATGTTTTATGACCTGAGTGATAACCCTGGATATATCCTACTATCGGACGGTTGATAAAGATGGTTCCCACCTGCATGTTATCAATGGCATGCATAAATCTTCTGTAATTATTGGTATATAAATATGCGGAAAGACCTTCTTCTCGCGCATTTGTTAATTCTAAAGCTTCCTCGTAACCAGAAACTCTCATGATAGGAAGAATCGGTCCGAAGATTTCTTGCTGCATAGTGGCATGGTCATTTTTAACATTGGTTAAAATAGTAGGCGCAAACCAATTTCCCTTTTCAAATTGTTTTCCTTCCGGTCTTCCTCCGCCCATTACTAAGTTTGCACCTTGAGCAATGTTATCTTTGATCATATCATCAAAGCGTGTCATGCTGGCTTTACTTACATTAGGTCCCATGTCGGTTGCAGAATCAAAAGGATCTCCAACTTTAATTTCTTTAACGCGCTTAATCAGTTTATCTGTGAATTCGTCAGCCACTTTTTCATCAACCATCACCATTTCGCTACAGATACAAACTTGTCCACAGTTTGTAAAACGAGATTTAGCAGCGGCCTCTACCGCTTTATCAATATCAGCATCATCACAAACAATCAAGGGTGCTTTACCTCCTAGTTCAAGAATAAGCCCTGTAATATTATTAGCCGTAGCTCGGTACATGGCTCTTCCGGCATTTGTACTACCGGTTAAACTAATTAGCTTGGTAATTGGACTCTCTACCAATAAAGATGCTGCCTGAGCATTTTGCGTTGCAACCATATTAATAATCCCTTTAGGTACGCCAACCGATTCGACTAAACGACAAAAATCAGAAGCTGTTATAGGGGTTAGTTCGTGTGGTTTGATAATCATTGAGTTACCGGTAACAAGTGCCGGGCCCACTTTACGGCCAATAAGTGCTAACGGATAATTAAATGCACAAAGACCCACTGTAACTCCATAAGGGACTTTGTGGATGGTTAATTGTTCATTAGGAATATCTGATGGAAAGATAGAACCTTCAATACGGCGGCCGGCTTCTGCAGAATATTGCATGTATCGAATTGTATCATCCACCTCTCCAAGGGCTTCAGGGTAAGTTTTACCTTGTTCTAGGACCAAAAGTTTAGCGAAATGATCGCGTTCAACTTTGAGTTTATCACAAATTGCATATAAATAGTTTGCGCGTGTTTGTGCTGGAGTTAATTGCCAAGTTAGTTGTGCTTTCTCAGATGATTCTAATGCATATTGTACATCTTTATCATTACACGCAGTTACAGTTGCAAAAACTTCATCCGTAGAAGGATTCACAACTTCAATTACATCCCGATTTTCTTTGCCAATCCATTCACCGTTAATGTAGCAATCGTAATGTTTAATTTCAGTCATATTTTGATATTTAGTTAATTAATTGGAGAAAAACAATTTAAGATCCGAAAGTATTAACATTCGTAAATTAATTGTGTTCAAAACATTTTTTAATATTTGTCCAAAAGTATATAATATTTTCGAATGGCAAAATAATGCGAATCGAAAATATTTAATGTTTCCTCTTTGTTAAGGAGATTTTATAAAAAGGTTGTTTGTGAAAAAAGGATCTAAACGGTGAAAACTTAAATTCTATCTTTCGCATTAAAAGAAAAAGATGAGTTTAACTGTAAAATTCTCCAATTGGCTAATGCTTCCTTATTGTATCATTGGGATACTGTTGATTCATTTAATAATCAGATTAGGAGTTGTTCTGGTGACTGATTTAGGGAATGATGAAGTGTATTATGTCAATTATGCGTTGTTTCCGGATTGGAGTTATTTTGATCATCCGCCCATGGTTGGATGGATGATATGGTTAACTACATTGATGCAAAAGCTAGTCTTATCTCCTTTTTTTGTGAGGTTAGGAGCATTAATTATTGGGACTCTTAATTTATGGATAGTATATCGAATTGGATATTTACTGAAAGATCGTTGGGTTGGAAATGTATCTGCACTATTGCTTTCATCCTCATTTTACAGTTCCATCATAGTAGGAACTTTTGTTTTGCCGGATACCCCTCTTAGTATATTTTGGTTGTTAGCTGTATATTTCTTTTTAACTTTTATAAAATCAAAAAATACAAATATCTCAGCCTTATTACTCTTTGGATTATTTGTTGGCTTTGCCGCTTTATCAAAGTATTTCGCTATTTTTTTGTGGTTGGGTATTGGTGTATATGCCTGGTATGATCCTCGATTACTGAAAAATCCATTTTTGTATTTATCAGCATTGATAAGCATTTTAGTTTTTACACCTGTAATACATTGGAACTTAACCTCCAATTTGTCTGGTTTGAGTTATCATGCCAGTCGTGTTGGACATGAATCAATCATCCCAAATTTCAGATATTTTTTTCCTGAGTTTTTGGGACAAATATTTTATAATAATCCTATAAATTTCACATTGATCATCTGGTCTCTTTTCTTCTTTATTAAAGAGAAGTTTAGAATTGTTGATAAACAAACTTGGTTTTTAATCGCAATTAGTTTGCCATTGGTAATTATTACTTTGCTGATATCCATGTATAATCGAACCTTACCTCATTGGAGTGGTGTTGGATATTTTGGATTAACAATCGCAGCAGTCAATTATCATGCAACCCGAATTAAGGCCTGGAAGATTAATTTGATTGGTGCTGCACCCCTGTTGTTTGTAACAGTTGTATTAGTTGCTACCTTTCAAATTGAAACTGGTCGTTTATTTGGTGATGAAAATATTGAAGATAATGTTTTGGGTAAAGATGATTTTACTGTTGATTTAAGTATTTGGAACGAAGCTGGTGATCAATTAAATCAACTATTAACAACTGATTTACGCTTAGGGCGAATGGATTCTAACTTATTGGTAATTACTCATAAATGGTTTCCTGCAGCGCATCTCGATTATTATTTTGCCCTAAATGCTAAATTACCGCTTCTTGTAAATGGAGATCAAGAAGACTTACATCAATACTTAAAAATCAATAATGAACGTGGAGTAAACAAAAATGGATATGACGCCTATTACATTACTACTTCTCATTATTATAAGCCCATCAGCAATAAACTAAAAAATCAGTTTGATACTTGTTCAGATCCTGTGATTATTCCCGTTACGAAATACGGAACAAAGAGGATAAATCTTTTTGTATGGAGGTTAACAAAGTTAAAGTCAAAACAACTCTATTAAGAATACATTTATTGATTGTAAACCTTTATGGTCATAAAGCTATAATGGTAAATTAATCTTGATGATCAGTTAATGGTCATAGATGGCTCGCTTAGTTTCTTTGTAGAGGTAAAAACAATCTTCTATGAAATTATTTACATTTAACAAAAAAACCACCGGTAAAGCTTATTATGAATACCTTCTAGGTTCACTTTTTTTTCTGTGTCTTGGTTTATTCGCAATAATCTTTTTAAAAAAAGGGGATGTTGTACACTTCCTAAATGAAAATGGAAATCGTCGTTTAGATGATTTTTTTAAACTCTATACAATTTTAGGTTTAGGTGGAGTAATGGCTGTTTTAGCTTTAGTGTTCTTATTTATAAGGTATTATTATTCTATTTTGTTAGCGGTTTCATTAGTAGGTTCCGGGTTGATTGTTTTTCTTTTTAAGAAAGTTTTATTTACCGAAGCACCTCGTCCAACCTCTTTTTATGGATTAGATGCTTTCTATCGAGTAGTAGAAGGGGTAGAATTTCATAATCTCGGAACATTTCCATCCGGACATACATTAACTGCATTTGCCACCGCAACAATATTATCATTGGCAACCAATAATAAAGGTATTGGATATGTCCTGTCTGTAATGGCAGTGGGAGTCGCAGTCTCAAGAGTATATTTACTTCAACATTTTTTTATGGATGTTTATGTGGGAGGTCTATTAGGAACTTTAATGGTTATGGGTATTCATTTATGCTTGTCAAGATATGAAAGTATGTTTTCAGGAAATGTAATTCGTGATATCAAATATGGACAACTAAAAGCTTCTGAACATAAAATGCAGCCCAAAAGTCTTTAGATTTCGTATTGTGAATTTTCTTACGTATGAACCCTTTAATTTTTCAATCGGGCTTTTTTAGAGTCTGTAAATTCGCCCATTAGGGCGTTTTTAGTTTGTGAACTTGGGCTTGTGTATTTCTAACGATAGCCTTTTAAGGCTATGATATAGAGTGAGATGTGATCTACTTTAAGCGTTTTGTTAAAGTTTGGTACATGGGTTGAAATAATGAGTTTATAGATTATTAACCTCATTAAATTTTTCAATCATGGACATTAAGAAATATCAACATGCAGACCTTGAAAGTAAAAAAAGTGTTTTCTTTCAAATTGGATTAATTGTGGCTTTAGGTTTAATTTTTTCAGCCTTTGAATGGACTACATCAACTTTAGAAGCTCCTGAAATTATCATTGATGATGAACCTATTGAAGTGTTAGAATTACCTCCTCTGGTTAGAGAAGAAAAAAAAGTGGAGCTACCACCGGTTCCTAAAATTTTAGAAACATTAGTTTTAGCACCAGACGATTCCGATGTTCCTGAAGAAGATATCGTTTTTACTTCAGAAACAGATCCTGATGAAGGTATTTATGAAGTACCGGTAGAAGAAGATATTCCTGAAATAGATTTTATTGTTGTGGAAGATATGCCTGAATATCCGGGTGGAGAATTAGCCATGATGAAGTTTATTGCAAATAATATAAAGTATCCGGTAGCTTGTGCAGAAGAAGGTATCCAGGGACGGGTTTACTTATCATTTGTTATTGATAAAGATGGAAATGTGGTTGACTTAGAAGTTATGCGAAGCCCTCACCCTCACATGGCTCAAGAAGCATTGCGTGTGATGAAATTAATGCCCAAATGGAAACCCGGTTACCAGCGCGATAAAGCTGTGCGGGTAAAATATAACATGCCTGTTAAATTCTCTTTAAGTCGTTAAAAATTCAATTATCACCTACCCCTAATAAGTTAAATTTTGTTAGGGGTAAAATATGTTCGTTTCTTTGCTGTTAATAAAAGAGATTTTTAAAAGTTATAGAGCATGAAGCGTTGTTGGTTTATTTTGTTTGCATTGGTTATTAGTCAGTTTTCTTTTTCTCAAATAAATAAAATAGAAGAGCTTGTTAATCAAGCAGATCGTTTTTATGAAAGTGGATTTTATAAAGATGCCGTCAAAAATTATACATCAGCACTTAAAGCTGATTCTAAAAATTTATATCTGAAATACAGATTGAGCTTATGTTATTATGAGCTTGAAAATTATAAAGATGCCGCTTATTTCAGTAGTGAAGTTGTGATGGAAGAATTTAGTTTTTGGGGCGAAGCGGTATTGGTATATGCTTCTTCGTTACAAAACGAAGGGCAATATAAACAAGCAGTAAAAGTATACGAGAAAGCCCTAAAAAAACGGTCCGATGATGATTTGTTTTTATATAATTTGGCAGCCATTTATTATGATATGGGTGAATATGCAAAAGCACTCGAATTTGTTCAAAAATCAATTGTTCAAAATAAAGCCAATCCGAATGCACATTTCTTGTTTGCCCACACTCTTCAAAAAGAGAATATGCCGTTCAAAAGTCTATTGCCGCTTCATTATTTTTTGTTGTTAGACCAAGATTCTGATAAAAGTGTTGAGGTTTGGGATGAGATTTTTTCTCTTTGGTCAATCCTTCCTCAAACACCTTCTCGAAATGATAAATTCGATGTGGAAGAAAACGAAATGGAGAATTTTAAACTCCAAGTCAAATTAATTTTGGGAAAAGAAAATCGGGAAGCGGTTGAGAAGTTCATCGAGATATCTCAATTACATTTAAATTTAGTGTCATCAGAATCGTCGAAAGAATTGAATTTTTATCAATTGTATTACCTCGATTTGTTTCAAGTAATAGCACAAAAAGGTTATTCTGAAATATTGGCTTATTACATCAGTAACTGTAAATCTCATGATCATGTTTTTAATTGGGTCAGGCAACATCAACAAGAGTTCCAGGAATTTATAACCTGGTTGGAGTTGAGTTTATAAATTCATAGAGGCGATTCATAAAAAAAGGAGAATTTTATTCCTAAAAATGTTATATCTTGAAAGCTGTTAATTTATATTTAGAACCTATTAAATAAGATATGTCATGAAAGTAATTACTAAACATTTCCAATATACAGGAACCGATGATTTTGATATTGTAATTGACGAGCAAATCAATCGATATATTCAGTCAGAAAATATTTCTTCAGAACAACTTATTAGCATAAAATATGCCAGTCATGCCAATGATAGTGTGGCTACTTATTCAGCACTATTGATTTATAAAAAATAGACTGTTTTATCTTTTATAATTAAAGCCTCTGAATGGATCGGGGGCTTTTTTTAAGAATTTTTGAAACCATAATCCCGATTCTTTAATAGTCCTTTTTTGGCTTTCAAAATCGTTATAAACTAGTCCAAACCTTGGCTCAAATCCTTCCTTCCATTCAAAATTATCTATTAAAGTCCATACGAAATAACCATTTACAGGGATGTCATCTTTTTTTGCTTTCAATACCTGTTTGATCATTTTTTTGTGATAATTTTTTCTGTCTGAATCATGTACTTCATTATCAATATGATGATCGGGCAAGCAAACGCCACTTTCCGTGATGATAATACTTTTAATCATTGGATATCTTTTGTGATAAAGTGACAAAAGTTTATACATTCCTTTGGGGTGATAATCCAGATTCATGGTATTAAGATTGGATTTTCTTTCTAACGGAGAGACTTCATCAGCGAATAATACAATGGGAGTGAGGCTATGTTTGGCAACAACTCTAAAATAGTATTGTAAGCCAATGTAATCAAAGTCAAATTTCATCCTCTCTTCATCACCTTTCTGAAAGATGGTTTTGATAAACGCTAAAGAAGGCATAACATCCATAGGATATCCCATACCTAGCAAGGGTTCTATAAAAAATCGGTTTAACATAGCTTCCATGCGTTTGGCAGCTTTTTTATTTTTATAGAGTTTGTTAATGGGTTTTACAAGAGAACAAGATAATGCCACTCCAATATTGGCTTTAGCTTGTAATTTTCTAATCACTCTTCCTCCTTCAGCCATTGATAGTGTAACATGATGGGCTGCTTTGAGAAAGTTTAAAACGCCATTTTTTTGAGGAGCATGGTACCCCATAAAATATCCAAGACCTACAAATGTCATTGGCTCATTCATAACAACCCAATTAGTTACCCGGTCTTTAAAATGCCTAACACAGATTTCAACATAATTAGTAAACCATTGAATGCTACTTCTATTAGTCCAACCTCCTTCGTCTTCGAGTTTTTGTGGTAAATCCCAATGGTACAAAGTAATCCAAGGAGTTAAGCCATTTTCAATACAACAATTGATAACTTTATTGTAGAAGTCTATTCCTTTTGGGTTTATTTGACCAATTCCATCAGGCAATATGCGTGACCAGCCAATAGAAAATCTGAAAACATTAAAGCCAAGTTGCTTAGTTAGTATAATGTCATCTTCATACTTCTCATAAAATGCAGATGCATCACCAATCACATCTGCGTTTTTTATGTTTTCATAATCTTCGGTGAATGTATCCCAAATAGATTTACCTTTGTCATCCACACCTGCTGCTCCTTCGTTTTGAAAAGCACTAATTGTTACCCCCCACTTAAAATCCCTTCCGAGTTGATTTTTATCGAACATGTAATTTTAAACTCTTTTAGTTTTCCGGCACTTTTAGAAAAACACAAAGCTAAATAGAAAAAGGAGGGCACACATTAATTTATTGTTAAGAGATGGATGAAACATACTCGTCATTCATCCTGAATGTTTTTCTGTTTTTTAATAAGTCCCCATGCTCCAAAAGTGTAATCTTCATCAAATGGCGTTAACGGAAAAAAACCTTCTGCTATTCGATTATCTCTAATCGATAGAGGATGATCTTTCATCATTTTCATACAAAAATTTCTCCATTGTCCAGGACGTAAATGTTCAATTTTCCAAAAACCTTCACTTTGCTCTGCAACATGTTTTTTAAGCGCCAGATTTACAAGTCCCATGTTATTTCTTAAGTTCGCTTCCAGAAATGGCATAACTTTAAGCCTGTTGTTCTCATCTTCATAAAATAGCATATCGATGCCAACAGAACCTCTGTATACTTCATGAAGTTTGTATTTTTTAAGGGTTTCAATAAGAGCTTTACCTAATTCTTCAATCCATTCTTCGTTTTGAGGTAATTTGTTTTTTATACTACTTGGTATTCCAATGTGTTCACTTTCAAATTTGCCATTCTCCGTAGCATCAAAATAATTAATGCCTAAAGGTTGATAAGATCCATCCTCCAATATCATTATTTGGTAAGATGCATCTTGTACTTTAAAGAAGTAAGGTTCTGCCAGAATATATTCGTTTTTTTTAATTTGTTTCCTAATCCTTGAAAGACTTTGTTCCCATTGTTCCTCGCTTCTTATCATATGAATTCCTCTTCCGGAAGCACTCCATAGAGTCTTCAATACTATTCGTCCGGTTGATTCCTGATAGAACTGATAAAGATCCTTTTCGTTGTAGAATTTTTGAGGCGTTGCTAAAGGAAGAGCTATCTTCGGTAGCAGCTTCTCATTTTTTTTAAGAAGGTGGATAATTTCGTAGCTAATATTTCTACTGAACAAGTTTTTAAAATCGTTTGACGGCAGATTGATAAAAGGACAGCTTTCTTTATCAATAGTACAAAACTCCTTAAATTGATGGATAACTGCCTTGCTCCAACCCCAAGGTGTTAATTTGGTATTTTGGCATAGTTGAGGTAAGTCAGATTTGGTAACTTGTTTAGGGAAGAGTTTGCCTGCCTTTTCCCAAAATAGAATAAAGTCTTTGTCGTATTCTTTTTCAGAGTATATATAGTCCTTCTCATTTCCCAAAAAAGTAATGATAGAAGAAATTTCTTCTTCAAACTTCTTCAGTAAATTCGGTGGAGTGTAATGATTCATGCCATTTTCAACGGCGAGTTCACAGGTAGAATTAAAAACAAATAGTCTAGATTGCTGTGTCATATAGTTTTTTGATAAATACTCTTGACAAGCAAAAGTAATAGGATTTATCTTAGCAAATGTTGTACAAAGGAAATGAGTATAGCTGTTACGAATGTTCTTTATATTTTTTTATATGTTGCTCTTCGCGCAAGATCAAATACTTAACTGTTAAGTTTAAATTAACTTTAAAAAATAATGAATAAAACATTTGGAAGTATCAGAAATACTCCGTTATTTTGCACCCGCTTTACGAAACAACGGTGTTCGATAAATGAGCAAATAACATGTTGAGATATAAACTTTTGCGTTTCGATTTTGAAGAAAA
>QKJP01000046.1 GCA_003249255.1 Bacteroidales bacterium | reverse complement strand
AAACCGTATATTTGTCGTGTTATACTTGGTAAAGCCTCTTCACTATATGTGAATGTAACCAGGTCGAAGAAATTAAAGCCTGCCTTTTGGTGGGCTTTTTTATTTATCCCGTCTTTGGATTCTATCATTGTCATTTTATATTAAGTGAGAGGTTTTTATTTTCTTGAACTTTTTGCCCATGCCTAATGCGATAGCAGTTGGGTCTTTAATGATTAACTCACCCAGGGAAAGACTTGATATAGCTTCCTTAATCTCATTAAATTCATATCCTGAAACGCCAAACAAATCTTTAATTACCGAATCAGTAATTGACTGCTGCTTCATAATTAAGGGATATTGCGCATTTGCATAAAAATCAAAGTATTTTGATTTATAGCTATCCATGTTTTGAGTTGCCAAAATTATGCTTAGCCCTTTGTTTCTTCCAACAGCAATTAAATCACGCAATGGCTTATTGTCAAAGTCTAACATGTAATGTGCTTCGTCAATTATTGTGAAGTGCCTTATTTCAACACACTCATCACTTACCGCCTGTTTGGGCAAGGTCTCATAAATCGTATTAAGTTTTGAAATAATAAAGAATACAATGGCTTTTGCTAATGGCCCATCTTTCGGGAAACTATCCATTTTAACAATGTATGAATCAGATATTAGATTAATTGTATCTACTTCTGCAAACAGGTTATTCCTTATTAACTGTTTCAATACCGATTTTACACTGTCATCTTTTTGCCGGTCTTTGTCCGTTTGAAGATTTTGGTATGCTTCCAATATCAATTCAAAGGTTATCGGGCGATTTTCTGTTCTTCGATAAGCGTTGATTACAGCTTCCGAAAGGCGGTTGCTCATATTTGCACTAATACGAGCATTGTCAATGGCACATAAGGCATTAGCCATTTCCGAAGCGTAAAGATTAATTTCGTTTTGAGTTCTTCCGCTAAAATCTTTAAAAGGAGAAAAGGGAAGGGGCGATTTTATTGGGTCTAAGATTGAATTTTCGTCAATTTCAAAAAAGGAGAACCAGTGGCGATTGGTTGGGTCGCAAAGAATAAGAAGTTCACCGGATATGCCGATTCAACAGTCAAGCCCCTTATTTCACTCATTAAGACTGCCAATAAATTTGATTTGCCGGAACCAGTAGCACCCGCAATCAAAATTTGTGTATTCGGAATATTTCGTCCATTTAGGTTTAAATTGGCCGGAATATCATCTTCATAAGAACCAATAGTTAAATTAAGAAAAGGTATCGTGCTGTGCGATTTTGTTAATGATGAAGCACTCACATTTAGCCAGTTGTCTAAATTATCATTCTCCAACAAGAATGACAATCCCTGAAGCATTTCGTAATTGATAATCCGACTTTTTAAACTTGCGCTCGACCAGTCAATATCTAAATGATTATACCGCAACTTTAATAATGCAGACCATGTATCCTGAAGGTCAAATCTTGAAAAAGTAGTTTCGTGAATACGCAATCCGGTTTTTGAAATGGCAATCTTTTCAACTTCACCAAGTGTTCTTTTGTTGCTTAAACTCAACCCGGCTGATAGCGTTAATCGCTGCAAAAGATTGTTACTTATTGAAATAGGTTTGTTTTCAGCCTTGTATTCTTTTAAGTTTAGCTTTTCCTCCAACTTTGATTTGAGTGGAACCAATGCCTCCATGAGACCCTCGGATTGCCGTATATTTTGTAATGTAATTGTTCCCATGGTGTTAATTAATGTGTTGGTTAAAATATCCTTCTGCGATATGCGTTTTTTGAAGTTCTTTATCTCGGTTTAACGTGAATGTTTTAGAAATAAATGGCTCAATCTTCACTAAATCAGTTGAAGGTCGTATTTCACTATCGGAACTTAGTAATATCGTTTGATGCGATAACTCAGGAAAATAGTTTTCCAGCAGTGTACTCCGGCTTGTTTCATCCAACACACCCATTACGGTATCAATCATTACCGGAGGGTCGTAATCGCCATACTCATGCAGCGCTTTTAATAAAACCTGAACCACTACCTGCGTTGAAGCTGTATTAAGTTGGCTCAAATAAATTTCATTGCCTGATTTGTGATAGATGCTAAAGTTTAAGTCTTTTAAGTCTTCCGATAATTCAACCCGACTAATTACATCTTTGTAGGCCGCTAAGTTGGAATTTAAATCTTCTTTCATTTTCGATTGGATTTGCTCTTTCTTGCTTTTTAACAGCGTGTTGGCAACCTTCTCGAAAAACGGTTGAAGCCTCTTCAATAATTCAAATTTAGGGTCTGGTTCTTCGTTGGTTGGAATGTCGTAAGTATGGATTTTCTTCTGGATTTTTTCAACCTCTTTCTTTAAATCCTTCTCCTCGCTTTCCAGTCTTTTTATCTTCGATTCGTTATCCTCATAAGCTTTTAGAATAGAGAAATCGTTACCTGAAACCTGAGCTTTCAAGTCTCTTATTTGTTGTTCTATTTTGGAAGCGTTTGCAATGCTAATATCCATTTCAATCTTTTTTTGTTGTACACCTGGAAATGGATTGTTATAATTTTCTGAAGCTAACTTTTCTAATGCTCTCAATTCTGCCGGTTCAAAAAAATCATATTTTAACCTGGTATCAGTTTCTTTCAATCTTTTCAAGACGATTTCAGAAACTTCGGTAACCGAAACACCTGACAACTGGTAACCCGTTTCCGTTAGATAATTAATCGCTTTTGAAATAACCTCTTCCAATAAATGATTGCTTATCTGCTCTGCTGAATAACTTCCGGTATCGTTTCTTTCTTTGAAGACAAGTGATATTTCATTCTTAAAGGAACTCGCTAATTTGGGTAAACAGATATGATTTTCGATGTTTGAAACAAACTCACCCGCTTCATCTTTGTACAGCTTTTCCCTTTTATACAGATTCTCTAAATCAGTTTCCAACTGACCAATCTTATTATTGATTGTTGATTCCTGATTAAACCCGGCTTTCAGCTTGTCGTACATCTCTTTATTGGAAACCGAGTAAGCCAATGCTATCTGCAATTCTTCTTTCTTTAAATTATGGTCTTCGGTTAATTTGTTTTTGTGAGTTATTAACTCTAAATATTCCTTCTTCTCCTTTTCCAAGTCCAAACGCTGAGCGGTATAATCCTGGGTGAGCTTTTCTGATACTTTGGCAAGTGAAAGGTATTTATTGAATCCCATTACATTTTCAATATTCTCTTTTATTACCCTGTTGAGCCTATCTTCTTTGAGCAGGGAACCAGCTTCCATAGCATCGAAAAGGAAATAACGGCTTAATTCTTCGGGAAGATTGGCTTTGATTATTTTATTCACCTGAGCTTCCTGTTCTGCTCGTTGAGCTATGGGTGTTGCAGAACCATATTGAAAAATTGTACCATTCATGTTTAAACGAACACTCTCTACCGGTTTACTTTCCGGATTTAACATGTACGTTCTTGTCAGCACGTAGCTCTGTTCCTGATTAAGTACTTTTCCTGAAAAGTGAAGCTCCAACTGAATTTTCTCATCTTCAACACCTAATGCACCGGCATTTAATAGTTCTTTAAAATGTTTTGAAGTAGAAATTTTTAAACCATAAAGTGCGCCATAGATGGCATCAAAGAACGTTGTTTTACCTCCACCGTTTGCACCACCAATAAGAACAATTGGCCTATCTGGTTCCGTTGAAATATCCAAATCCAAGTCAAGATATGTTTTGAAGTTTTTGGCTTTTATTCTTTTGATTAACATGGCTATTTGATTTTTAGGAGTGCTTTTTCGATAACTTTACTCAAAGTCTTTTCATCTAATTCTTCGTTGCGAATTTTTGCTTCGTGGTATGGTTTAAGAATCTGCTCTTTCAACCATTCCGGTTCAACATCAAATTCAGCACAAATAGCCTCAATAACATCCATGTCTTCTTTACGAATACCATAGTGTACAAACAGTGTGTCCAGTCCTTTTCTACCCATAGTTTAAAGAATTAAGCATTTACTAATGAAGGTTCGAAGGATACCCAACCCGTTGTGTCATTGGCTCTGTCTATAGGGTTGTCGGCATACTTCCAGGTTCGGTTATCCGGTGTTCCTTTGGGAACGATAACCCCACCAAATAATTTTTTATCGCTGGTTGATTTGTTTTTAATGTATTGATGCAGCGCATTGTGTTTTGCTACGAAATTCGGGTCTGAATCCAGTGTTTTTGTATCGAAAAGCGCAATGGCCCCAGACTTCATTTTTATTACAAAGTCCACATAAAAACCGCGGGTAATTCCATTGTGGTCTTCGTACGTAACGGCAAAGTCTTCTTTGTTTTTATCGCCGTTTTTGTACCACCATTCCATGTGGTCTTTATTGGCTTCTAAAAATGCGGCAAATTCTTTCTCTGGCCTACTTGCCTTGTTTTGTTCATAAAATGGAACCAAAGCGTGTTTATCAACCGGACGTTCATTGTAATTATCATTAAAAATTCGTTCCTCCGGAACATCCCAGGTACTTTCCTCCACTTGTTTTGATACTTCAGTCGCTTTTTTGTCCAATAAAACCTGATGTTTTTCTAAAGCGATGTCAATCAGCTCGATAAATTTTGACTTGTTAATTTCGAATAAAATTATTTTGATGGCCTTAAACTCATCCATGACAAAATACTCTTCAAAGAGCATTTTTAGTGCCATTTCCAAAACCGGAGTGGAATCTACCTTGGCATAGTCTCCAACATTGGCACGGCAAAACTGACGAAAGAGTATGTTTAATTCGTTGGTTGTTTTTGCAAAGCGTTCTTTCTGTTGCACATAGTTAACACCAATCTCAGTATTTAATTGTAAATCTTTTGGTATTGGTATTTCGATTTGTTCAATGTTCATTTCAATGAACTTTTCAGCCATTTTTTGAGCATTATAGTGATACAATCCTACGTTATTTGTTTGGGTTGCATCGAGCGTAATGCCAAAAAACTGTTCTGCGGCTTCGTATAAACATCGCCGGAATTTTGAACCCAAACGGTTACGGGTTAATCGGGTGTTAATGAAGTAAGAGGAGAGTGCAACTGACTGGTAATTATCAATTCGTTTGGCTACATATTGTACAATGTAGTCCATATCTTCCTGAACGATAGTAATAAGGTCTTTGCTTAAATTGGTATATACATAGCCGTAATTTAAAATTGTGTTCGGATAGTGTTTTTGTTCGGGCATGCGTAAAATACGGCCTACTGTTTGTATTCCGAAATGCTCCTGATTAATTTCCCTGAATATTAATAAAACCGCAGCTCTGGGGCAATCCCAACCCAAAGCAATGGCTTGTTTGAAAAGTAACACTTCGGTTAATGAATCTTTCTCCTCCAAACCTTCGAGGTTGGTTTTGGTATTGCTTAGCCATACGGCTAATTTCGTGTTTTGAGTTGAGATACCTTTAACATCTAAAAATGTCTCAACTTCTTCAATCAATTCTTTGTCTAAAGCACTTTCAGTGGCACTTTCGTTAGGAAGTTGCACCAAAAGCAGTGGGTTTATATTTGAACCTATTTTTTTATAGGCTTCATGTAGCTCATTCCTTTTCTTTAAGGCTTCCTCCAATAATACCTGATTTAGTGATTTACCGTGTTGGTTGTGATGGTCTAATGCAGGATTAAGCACTACATTCTTTTTTATCATTTCCGCTTCAACAACCTCATGACGTTTTATGGTGTGGCCGTAATCCGAATGGAAAAGGGGAGTGGCCGATACATCAATCTCAATTTTAGCATGAATTTTTGTGAGCAGTTCCTTTGCTTTTTTGCCGTTGGCATGGTAATGGGCTTCATCTAAAATGCAGACAATTGCCGTATCATCAAGCATGGCTCCATAAACGAATTTTACCAGGTCTTTGCCTTGCTCGTTTTCCTTCACGTAAATATTGTTTGCCTTATTAACTGATTGCCAGTTAACAAACAGCACCTCGTTGGGATGTAATTTACCATCGGTAACATCTTCGAACTGAATAGGCTTTATTGACCGTAATTCTTCAAAGTAACTTTTTAGTGACAAATACGACTGCAAATGCAACTGGTTAGGTGCAAACCATATATAGGCTACTTTGTTTTTAGGAACATCGGTGCGGTCGGGTAATTCAGCAGAGAGCTTATCTAAAAAGGCAGCCATAGTTACAGTTTTTCCGGCTCCGGTAGGAGCTTTAAAAACCATTTTATGCTGTGCCCCGGGTATATTAAGTAAGGCAAAAGTATCTTTAAGCAGACCGTTTACTGCTTCTTCTTGGTATGTTTTGAGTTGTATCATGCTTCAATTCCGTTATCAAATTCGACAGGGGTTTCTTCTTCCAATTCTGGAATAAATTCTTTGTTTTGTTTGGGCAAAATATATTGGTAAGCTTTGTAAATAGCATCGGGTAAAGCTGCCAGCCTGATGTTTTTGGCAACATCTTCAAATTCTTCGGCGTAAGCGTATTGCCCATTGGAGAATACATATACTTTAATTTGGGCTTCTGGTTTTTGGGTAATGAAAGCTTTCAAAAGTTCAACCGCATCTTCAATAAATCCATCATCGTAAATCACATACACGTAATTTCCATTGGCACCTGTAAACAATTTGTGCCAATTTACTGAGGCTATTTCAGAGGTAATTTCTTTGTAACAATCCTCTTTAATGCAAAGTAATTCAGTGGCTAAAAGGGTAAGTTGGCGTTTATTGGCTAATGAGGATTCTCTTTCTACAAAGTCGCATTGATAGTAGCGTAGATTGTTTTTTCTTAACCCGCCAACTATTTCGCCTTTTCTAGTAGTATAACCACTAATAACACGCTTGTTTCTTTCATATGTAACTTCCTCGCAAATATTGTTTTCATTATTGGTTACAAGGATGCATTGACGAAAGCCATCGTCTTTTGAATTTAGTTGCATTGCAGCATGAAGTGTAGTACCTGAACCAGCAAAAAAGTCTAAGATGACTTTTGGCTCAGGGTGAATGCTTTTTAAAAAATATGCTGCTACTTCAACAGGTTTGGGATAAGGAAAGTTAATACCAAGGTCTTTAAAAAGTTCATCATCGCTCGAGCCGTTATTGTACAGGGATGGCGTATTTTCAAACATATTGTCTTTTAACAGATACTTTCGTTCAGGCTGCTTTGTTTCATCTTCACCAAACAATATCAAATCATTTTCGAGCAGTTTTTTCATCGTACTTGATGGATTCCTCCATCCTCTAGATGGTATAGGACATTCATTATTTGTAATCGGATGTACTAAGGGTACAAAGTAATCATCTGGTGCTTTTTCTTTGTTTGGCCAAGACATCGAAACTCCACGGTAGACGTTACCGTGTTCATCAATCATTTTATATGCTTTCTCACCTCCTGAAAAATCTTGCCTATTTACCCAAGCTTTAAATTCTTTATTTATTAATTCTAAATCATATTTGACTTTAAAATCTTCTAAAGTCTCTTTTGGAAAGTTAAAAGGTTTAATAACTTCCTTGATTTCTTCCGGTATATCTATTTTCCCAATTTTTGCGTACAACCTTTTCGCTTTATTTAAAATTTTAATCGCATTGGGCTTTGGCCTTTTTAAGGCATTTTCTAGTGTTGTAAATTCAGCTTTATTTTTCGCATAAATAAGAAGATACTCATGCATATTTGCCACTCCTTTCGCATCACCCTTTGGATTTTGTTTATTCCAAATCACTGCTCCAAGAAAACTTTCATCCGAAAAAATATCAGTCTCTAAAAGAACATTTAAAGCATCAAATTCATTTTCGTCAATATGAATAATAATGATTCCTTTTTCATTAAGTAGTCTTTTTGCAATATTTAATCTTTTCGATATAAAACTCAACCATGTTGAGTGTTTAAAAGGGTCCTCCTTTAAAATCCATTTATCATTATATCTAAATTCCTTCTCTTGTCCCGTATTATAAGGAGGGTCAATATATATTACATCAATTGCGCCTTCATGTGTAAACGTAAGAGCAGTCAAGGCATGAAGGTTATCACCCTCAATTAAGATATGATTGGGGTAATGCTCGGTTTCGGTGTCGTTTATTATGGCACGTTCTTTTACCTCCTTTAATACCGGAAGTTTGGTACGCAATTCTTCTTCTACATCTTCGGGCTTGTCTTCCCATACT
>QKJP01000039.1 GCA_003249255.1 Bacteroidales bacterium | reverse complement strand
AGTCTACAATCTAATAAAGATATTTAGGTGGTTATAGCATAGGGGTTCCACCTCTTCCCATTCCGAACAGAGAAGTTAAGCCCTATAGCGCCGATGGTACTACATAGCGTGGGAGAGTAGGTCACTGCCTTTTTTAGAAAAAGCTGTTATTCATTAGAGTAACGGCTTTTTTGTTTTATAACACTTTTGTATTTTCACCCGGTTTGAGTAGATCAGATTGCTATTAGGGTCTGATCATTTGGTGATGCTTTCCATATCTTTATCCTATAGTCTTCTATATTAGGGATTTGAAAAATCTATCGACTAGAAAAAAGTCAGTTAATCTAAATGCAGCTGATAAATCTCTGCGGTACATAAACACGGATTTCCACAAATAGGACAATCAAACTCTTTTTCAACACTGTCTTTATACCAGAAATTCTCGATTTCACGTTCTTTTTTAAAGCCTAGTTTCAATAATGGATGCTCAACATTAGTTTGGCCTTTAGGATTCTTCCAGGCAACACCGGTAATGTTTTTAATTTCTTGATTTTTAATGCTGTCTATTGCGTGTTTTAATAGTTGAGAGCCATAACCTTTGTTTTGGTATTTGGCAGATACAGCCATTGTTTTTAATACAGCTCCTTGTTGTTTGAATCCTGATTGTACAGAATTGCCTTCGAATTGAGTTGCCCAAGTATAGAAATAAATGAAACCAACTATTTCTTTTTCGTTATAGTCAGCAACTAATATATGAGAATAGTTATCGGCAATAATTTTCGAAATATCTTCAAAATATCCTTGTCCTAACTCGTCGTTGCTAATGCTTATTATTAGGTGAAGGTCTTCTGGTGTAGCTTTTCTTATTTTTATCATAATATATCAAGAATAATTCAAATAATAAATACTTTATCTAGTCACTACCAAAGATAAAAATATTTCATTTCCAGTATAGTATTGTAAATTTTAAACCGCTCAATTCAAATTCATCTTCTATTTTTAATTTTGCTTACCGTAAATTAAGTGCTTGAGAGATATATTCTTTCAATAAAGAAAAAAAGTTCTATTTCATTCATTCAATGGTTAATATAACTCAAAAGCCTTGAAGATTAATCACGGCATCTTGAATTACTGTGTTATAAAACACTGTGGTTATTAAAACAATCTGTTAATTAGTTTGTACATTTAGCGCCTTAATAATATTAATCTAAAATACATAATAAGTAATGAAACCAACACATATTGAGCATATTGGTATAGCTGTTAATGATTTAAATGAAGCAATTCCATTTTATGAAAAAACCTTTGGTTTAGAGTGTTACGCCATTGAAGAAGTAGCAGAACAAAAAGTGAAAACAGCTTTCTTTAAAATTGGTGATGTTAAAATTGAGTTATTAGAATCAACAGATCCTGAAGGTCCGATTGGTAAATTCTTAGAGAAAAAAGGTCAAGGTGTACACCACATTGCATTTGCAGTAGATGGGTTGCAGGATGCTTTAACTCAGTTAGACGCAAGTGGTGTACAAGTAATTGATAAATCACCACGTAAAGGTGCAGAAGGTTTAAACATTGGTTTCCTTCACCCCAAAGCTACTTTTGGTGTACTAACCGAATTATGTGAAGATCCTAATAAATAATCCTGCATACTTATAATTCCCATATATAATGGCAAGTCAAGATAAAATTAAAAAACTAATTGACCTACGGACTGAGGCCAAATTAGGAGGAGGAGAGAAGCGCATCGAAAAACAGCACGCACAAGGTAAAATGACTGCTCGTGAGCGTATTGAAAAGCTTTTAGATGATGGTTCTTTCGAAGAATTAGACATGTTCGTTACACATCGCTGTACCAATTTTGGTATGGATAAAACTAAATTCTTAGGTGATGGAGTTGTAACGGGGCATGGAACGATAGATGGTCGTACGGTTTATGTTTTTGCACAGGATTTTACTGTGTTTGGAGGATCTTTATCCGAAACGTTAGGCTTAAAGATCTGTAAAATTATGGACATCGCCATGAAAGTTGGTGCTCCTGTAATTGGTATCAACGATTCGGGTGGTGCTCGTATTCAAGAAGGAGTAAATGCCTTAGCAGGGTATGCCGAAATTTTCCAGCGTAACATCGAAGCGTCAGGTGTAATTCCACAAATCTCAGCAATATTTGGTCCTTGTGCCGGAGGTGCGGTGTATTCACCAGCATTAACAGACTTTGTGATGATGACTGAAGAGAACTCGTACATGTTCTTAACAGGTCCTAAAGTGGTAAAAACTGTAACCGGGGAAGATATCACAGTTGCAGATCTTGGTGGAGCAGATATTCATGCTTCAAAATCCGGTGTATCTCACTTTAAAGTAGAAGATGAAGAAGAAGGATTATTGATGATTCGTAAGCTGATTTCTTATCTTCCTCAAAACAATATGGAAGAGCCTCCGGTTTTACCATGCGACGATTCGATTGAAAGAATGGAAGACAGGTTAAATTCGATCGTTCCTGAGAACCCGAATTTACCTTACGACATGCATGAGGTTATTGATGCCATTGCAGATGAAGGTGAGTTCTTGGAAGTTCACCGTAATTTTGCGAAAAACATCATTGTTGGTTTTATGCGTTTAAATGGTCAGTCTATTGGAGTTGTGGCCAACCAGCCAAACTACTTAGCCGGAGTACTTGATTGTGATGCTTCTCGTAAAGCAGCACGCTTTGTACGCATGTGTGATGGTTTCAATATTCCAATTTTAACTTTAGTTGATGTTCCCGGATTCTTACCTGGATCTGGACAGGAATATGCAGGTATTATTGCTCACGGTGCAAAATTACTATTTGCTTTTGGTGAAGCAACAGTTCCAAAAGTAACAGTTACGCTTCGTAAATCTTATGGTGGTGCTCATATTGTAATGTCTTGTAAGCAATTACGCGGTGATTTTAATTATGCTTGGCCACAAGCAGAAATTGCTGTAATGGGAGCTGCTGGTGCGATTGAAGTATTAGAAGGTAGAGAAGTTGCTAGTTTAGCAACCGAAGAAGAAAAAGCAGCTTATGTACAAAAGAAAACTGAGGAATATCAAGATGCTTTTGCAAATCCATATAATGCAGCTTCTTATGGTTACATTGATGATGTGATTGAGCCTCGTAATACGCGCTTTAGAGTTATCCGTGCTTTCCAAAGTTTACAAACTAAGAAAGTTGTTAATCCACCGAAGAAACATTCAAATATCCCATTGTAATGAATCATATAAATTTCTTGGTGGTAGACTCTCAGGTGTGGATTATCACCACTTTAGGATGGCTTATTGTTTTTGTGGCTTTAATCTTTTTGATTATCGTTTTTAATCAAGTACCAAAACTATTGGGACTTGATGTGAAAAAGCTGATTGCTAAAAAAGAAAAAGTTGCAGAGCAGGGAGCACGTGGTTCTGAAATAGAGCTAACCGGAGAAACCAATGCTGCCATTGCTATGGCTTTGTATATGTACTTTAACGAGTTGCATGATGAAGAAAGTAACGTCATCACCATCAAAAAGGTAACACGTAACTACTCGCCATGGAGTTCTAAAGTATATGGATTTAATAATGTTAATTTTCCCAGATAAATTGTCATGAAAAAATTTAATTTCAAAATAAGGGGTAACAAATATGATGTTCATTTAAGAGAAGTAGAGGATAATATCGCCACTATAGAAGTGAATGGGACAATGTATGAAGTGGAGATTGAGCAAACTACTCCAGTAAAGAAAACTCCGAAATTAGTTCGCAAGCCAATTCAGCGCAAAGCAGGTGAAGGATTTATTTCTAAAAATGAATCGAAAGGATATAAAGTTAAAGCACCTCTTCCTGGTAATATCTTTAAAATCAATGTTAGTGAAGGTGATGTTGTGAAAAAAGGTGATGTATTACTTATTATGGAAGCCATGAAAATGGAAAACAATGTATTAGCTGAAAAAGAAGGAACTGTAAGCAAAGTAGCTGTTGCTGTTGGCGATGCAGTTCTTCAGGATGCAGTACTAATTGAATTGGCATAACTCAAGTCTTTATAATTAGACTTATTAAAAGAGATATCATGAAACGATTAATAACACTCTTTGGAGTTTTTGCCATGCTTTTTGCACTTCAGTTGGCTGGGGTAGGTTCTGACGTTTTTGCACAAGGATCTGCTTCCGGAGGTGATGTCATGGGACAAGCTTTCAAAGGATTAGAAACTTTTTGGGATTTTACCGGATTTCATAATGCAACCGGTAGTAATTTCATCATGATTGCTGTAGGGTTATTTTTTATCTTTTTAGCGATCAAATACGATTATGAACCCCTTCTATTAGTTCCAATTGGTACGGGTATCATCATTGGTAACATTCCTTTTGCCGAAGGTTATCAAATTGGGTTATACGAAGACGGATCGGTATTGAATTACTTGTATTTTGGTGTTAAAAAAGGGGTGTACCCACCATTAATCTTTTTAGGTATTGGAGCGATGACAGATTTCTCGTCGTTAATATCAAATCCTAAATTAATGATTTTAGGAGCGGCAGCTCAGGTTGGTATTTTTGCGACTTTTTTTGGTGCCTCTGCCTTAGGATTTACTCCACAAGAATCCGGTGCAATAGGTATTATTGGTGGTGCAGATGGTCCAACAGCCATCTTCTTATCTTCAAAACTAGCTCCTCCATTAATGGGTGCTATCGCCATTGCAGCTTATTCTTACATGGCCTTAGTGCCGGTAATTCAGCCACCTATAATGCGTCTGTTAATCCCTAAAAAGGAACGTATGATTAAAATGAAACCGCCTCGTGCTGTTTCAAAAACCGAAAAGGTCATGTTCCCGATTATTGGATTATTACTAACAACCTTTATTTCTCCTTCAGCACTACCATTATTAGGTATGCTGTTCTTTGGAAATTTACTCAAAGAGTCAGGAGTGACGGAAAGGTTAGCAGACACTGCTCGTAATGCCATGATTAATATTGTTACAATATTATTAGGTGTTACTGTAGGTGCATCTACTCAGGCAAATTATTTTTTAACTACAGACTCATTAAAAATCTTTGCGCTAGGTGCAATTTCATTTATGGTAGCAACAGCAGGAGGTTTAATTTTTGCTCGAATAATGAATTTATTCCTTAAAGGTGATAATAAAATAAATCCATTAATTGGGGCAGCAGGAGTTTCTGCAGTACCAGATTCAGCACGTGTTGCTCAACTAGAAGGGTTAAAGAATGATCCAAACAACCACCTGTTAATGCACGCTATGGCGCCAAACGTATCTGGTGTTATCGGTTCAGCAGTAGCAGCCGGTATTTTATTGGCATTTTTAATGTAGATTTTTACTGGACTTTATATTTAAAGAGGCTATCTCATCTGAGGTAGCCTTTTTTGTTTTTTTGTTTTCAATAAGGTTGAATAATTTAAAGATGTATCTTAATTTTATTGAAGACCTAAACAGTGGAAAAATTGATACAAATAAACTACAATATAGAAGATAATTATATTTATGCGCAACGTAATGGGGATGTCCATTTACATCATGTCATGAGTTTTATCCAAACCTTGGATGATGATTATTCTAATTTTGCTCGTCTTAATATAATTGACGATTTTCGGAATTCGATAACATCATTTAACGAACGCGACTATCCGGTTATTATCAAAGAAATTTTTAAACGCATTTACAGGTATAATAGAGTGAAACACGCAGTTATTGCAGATAAAGCCTTTGATGTAGCTTTAATGAAATTATTTGAGTATAGTTCTAAAGTTTTAAGTGTTTATGAATGTAAAGTTTTTAAAAATTTAGAAGACGCACGTGAATGGATTTTAGTCAATTAAAGGTTTGCTGATCTGATGTAATCGATAACCGATAGAATTATTTGAATTGAAAATAATACTCGTGATAATTGAATGGCATAATATTTACGATTTCGGGTTTGATATAGATTTGAATCTAGCCCAAGTATTCCTTATGTAAATTAAAATGATTGAGGTCAGTAGATAAGTACATACATTTCTGCACAAATCTAAAAAAGCCCCAAAGTGAGCGAAATCCCAAAGCCTAGCCCTCCAGACTAGGCTTAATGACACCGTATCTTTGATGCTAACGTAAGCTTACTATTGATAAGTATTTAACTACTTACGTCTATAAAATGATTCTAGTTAAATGTGGATTTTTATTTATAATCACTGTTTATGTGTAATTTTTTTATCTCGGCAGTATTTCAAGTGATTGAATGTGAGTGTAATGTGACTTGTATAAATATTAATTAATTATATGTTTATATAATAATTTTGACTATTTGAAACAAAGTTAAGTTATTTTAGTATAACATAGTTCCTAGCCTAAAAAAGTAATTTGAAGCATTAAAAATTTTTATGCTTCAAATTAATTGCCTTAAAAAGTTCTAGATCAACTCATTTTTAGCCCCAATCAAAAGGAATGGATATTTGTTGGAGAAAAAATGAGTGATAGAAAAGAAATCAAATAGTTATTTAGGATAATTTAAATTTTAGGTTTATGAGTTTTTTTTACTATGGAATTGCCGGTATCGTAATGGCTGGTTTAATATGTTGGACAGTCTTGTATTTTGTATTCAGGCGCACATTTATCATGTTGATTGCTACGGTCTTTTGTGTGGTTATTGATTTAATAGCTTGTTGTGGTTTTGTGGTTGGCCAGTTAGGCTTGGTTCATTTAACATGGACTGTACCAGTCGCTAATATCTCAGTAGTTTTAGGTTTTTTCTTTTTGGCCTCAAGGGTGAAAGCTCCCATTCAGCATTTTACAAAACTTGTGAAAAGTATGAGTCAGAAAGACTATACAATTGAGGTGGACCGGAAATTCATGAAACGAGATAAGTATGAAATTCGCGAGATGTTATTGTCTATTGATACCTTGATAAAAAGTAATAATTCACTTTTACATGAATTGAATTTAGGATCTGAGAATTTGTTAACTGCAGCTAATCAAATCAATGAAAATTCAAAAGGTATTAGTGTAGGTGCCACAGAACAAGCCAGTGGTATTGAAGAAATCTCTGCATCTGTGGAGGAGATGACTGCAAATATTCAAAATAATGCTGTTCATGCATTAGAAACAGATAAGATAAGTCAGTTATCAAAGAAGCAATTGTCTAATTCTCATGAGGAAGTTGAGGCGGCTGTTAAGTTGATGAAGACCATTGATTCTAAGGTGGCTCTTATCAATGAAATAGCCGAAAAGACAAATTTGTTAGCATTAAATGCAAGTATTGAAGCCTCCCGAGCCGGATCTGTGGGTACTGGTTTTGCAGTGGTTGCTGCTGAAGTTCGAAAGTTGGCTGAAATTTCAAGACGTTCGGGTGAAGAAATTACTAATCTTACAAAAAGTGGAGTTGAAAAAGTTAATTCTGTGCAGTCACACTTAAATGAAATGGTTGATGGAACAAATAAATCAAGTTTACTCATTCAAGAAGTTGCTACTGCTGCAAGCGAAATGAATATTGGTGCTTCTCAAATAAATTCAGCCATTCAGGAATTTAATAACATAATACAAGAAAACACTGCTTCATCAGAGGAACTTAGTCGTACTTCAAGTAATATGCTGGAGTTATCTAAGGTTATAGCAGGTATAGTTGATTCTTATAAATTCAAAAAGGTTGATCTTATTACAATGAAACCAAATCAACAGGTTAAAGTTAAAAAAAGCGCTTAAGTTAATTTGCTGAATATAAAGTTCCTTATCCCTCCATTATATTCAATCGTCCTTTATTATATCCTAATATACTTCATAAAAATAAATGATCCCTGTTGGCCACATTAAGGTTAACAGGGATTTTTTTTTCTGCATATCAGAAATCTAAATCACAATGGAATAATAGTACTGAATAGTTATATTTTGGGATTTTTATTATTTCATTTTTACCTGAATTCGTTGGGTAAATATTCGGTTTAGCCGGGTTATATTTTGTAATTCGGTCTATTGATATCCCAGGAAATAAACTTGAATATGTTTTTTGTATTATAATGGTATTCTATCCAGTTATTGAAATGTATATGAGTGTTTTAGTGGTTTGTTACTGGATTTGGGTAAAGCATTCTACAAGTGCTTAATGTTATAGTAGGTTTTATAGCATGTTTTTCATTAGACGGGTTAAAGTCTTGGTTTGTTGTTTAAAATGCATATTAACATAATTATGAATTATACGAAATTTACATTTTTTTCTATAAAATTATGTATAGTATATAAACTTTTATATTTTTACGTAACCTTAAAATAAAGCACCTATCGTTAACCCTGTTTTATAATGTTAATATAATAATTTAATACTTAACAATAAAATAATAACGTATGAATATTTCATATTAAAAAAAATAGGATTAACAATTTATAACTAGTTCAAGTATCATATATTTAGATACTTAAATCAAAAACTCATAAATTTTAAAGAGGCTTCGTAATTGTAACATAAAATTAATTCACATTAATTAAATCTTTTAAGGTCTTTTTGTTATTTTGTCTAATAATCAGCATGTAAGGTGTTTTTATGTAAATATTTACATGTTGAAGTTTTGAATCGGCCGAACTTATTTGGTTGCAATGAAATTGCTTTGTCTAAATTTTACATAATACAAAAAAATAATGAAAAATTCTAACTTAAATCAAAACCGTAACAACTGTGAAATTGCAGTTGTTGGGGTCGGGTGTATTTATCCCGGAGCTAAATCTCCTTTACAATTTTGGGAGAATATTTTAGCACGCCGGCAACAATTTCGGGAAATGCCGGATGAGCGCTTGCCTAGTGCCGAATATTACGATCCCGATTCATCAGTACCTGATAAGTCCTATCAGAAAAAAGCAGCCGTTTTAGACGATTTTCATTTCGACTGGCTAGAGAAACGTATCCCTAAAGGGGCTTATGAAAGCACAGATATCGTACATTGGTTAGCCTTAGAAACAGCGCTACAGGCCTTAAAAGATTCGGGAATTAAGCTAGATGACGAAAACAGAGGTAAAGCAGGTGTGATACTAGGAAATAGTTTAACAGGCGAATTTACCCGATCGAATAACATGCGTACTCGCTGGCCTTATGTACGAAAAGCTTTAAGAGCTTCATTAAAGGCGAAAGGATTAGAGAATATTCAAGGAGAGCTCGAAGAGGTGATGGAGCAATATTACAAATCGGTATTTGCCCCGGTAACAGAAGATTCTTTAGCAGGTGGTTTAGCCAATACAATTGCCGGTAGGGTTTGTAACTTTTTAGATATACATGGAGGAGGATACACTGTTGATGGTGCTTGTTCTTCATCCTTATTAGCCATTACCAACGCAGCTAACGCTTTAGAGCTGGGCCAAATGGATATAGCCATTGCGGGAGGTGTAGATATTAGCCTTGATACCTTTGAATTAATTGGTTTTGCAAAAACCGGTGCGTTAACTAAATCGGAAATGCGCGTTTATGATAAGCGTGGTGCCGGTTTTATTCCCGGTGAAGGTTGTGGGGTAGTAGTTCTTAAACGAATGGAAGATGCTGTTCGTGATAAAGATACAATATATGCAACCATTAAAGGATGGGGAATTTCTTCTGATGGTAAAGGTGGTATCACCGCACCAAGTGCCATTGGCCAATCTACTGCTCTAAAACGGGCTTATGATAAAGCTGGTTTCGATCCATCTAAATTATCGTTTATAGAAGGACATGGTACGGGTACTACTGTGGGAGATCGCATTGAGTTAGAGGGTATTTCTATTGCCTTAGCTAAGCAAGATGCTCCTTTGGTTCGTTCTTGTGGTGTTACTTCTTTAAAATCAATCATTGGTCATACGAAAGCGGCGGCCGGAATTGGTGCATTTATCAAAACAGTTATTGCTTTAAACCGTAGGGTTTTACCTCCTACAGCAGGTTTAGAGGAGCTAAATCCTATTTTTGAAGGAAAGGCAAAAGCGATCTATCCAATTTTAAACGGACAGGTAATGTCGCCGGATTCAACTCTTTATGCCGGGGTTTCTGCAATGGGATTTGGCGGGATTAATAGCCACGTGCTGATACAGTCTGGTGATCAACCCAATAAGAAATTTCAACCGGCTTTAGATGAAGCTCTCTTAATGGTTTCTAATCAAACACATGAGTTGTTTTTATTTGCAGCTGAGGATAAGGATCGTTTAATTAAGGCTGTGAAATTGGGCCTAAATGCTGCAAAGGGCATTAGCATAGCCGAGTTAGTTGATTTTGCTTCATCGATTAACTCTAAAGTTGATAAGAAATTAAAATATCGTGCATGTGTTATAGCTGGTACGCCAGATGAGTTGCTAATTAATCTTAAGGTTCTGATCGATAGCTTAGTAAATGCAAACATAGATGTTTATACTACTTTACAAGGCGACACGATAAGTTGGGGACCTAAAAAGGATAAGTTAAAGATAGGTGGTTTGTTCCCGGGGCAAGGTTCTCAGCGAATTAACATGGCAGCAAAAGTAGTTAAGAGACAAGCATGGGCCAAAGACCTTGTTCAAATGGCTAATGAAATAGCTGGTAATTCAAACTCCGGACTGCTTTCTAATTATATTTTCAAGCAAGAAGAAAAGGCAGAAAGTGCCGAGCAGCAGTCTGTTTGGAAAGACGAATTGCGTCAAACTAACATTGCACAACCGGCCATTACATTGGCATCATTAATCTGGAAGAAACATTTAGAGAATTTAGGTTTAGAATTGTCGGCTGTAACGGGGCACAGTCTTGGTGAGTTGATGGCTTTTCAGGCTGCAGGGATGATGAGTGAAGAAACCTTGCTTAATTTTGCATCATTCCGTGGGCAACAAATGTCGGCGTGCGGATCGGGTACAATGGCCAGCTTGGTTTGTTCGAGAGAAGAGGCAGAAAAGCTTATTGCGAAGGTGTCGGGCTATGCGGTGATTGCGAATTTAAATTCGCCAATGCAAACCGTTGTAAGTGGTGAAGAAATAGCGATAAGCGCAATTGTAGAATCGGCTGCTTCTAAAGGAATAATGGCTACGAAATTGCCGGTTTCTGCTGCTTTTCACTCAAAATTGATTGGAGATGCCGCAAGTGCCATACTGCAATTTAACCCATTTGGCAATAAAACCACTAAAAAAGATAGCGTTGCGCTTATTAGTAGTGTGAATGGACGTGAAATAACAGGTAGCACGGATTTAAATGAGTACTTCGCCAATCAAACAACAGATCAGGTAAAATTTGTAGAGGCCATTGATGGTATGCAAAAGCATTGCGATGTATTTGTAGAGATTGGTCCGGGTAAAGTTTTAACTGGATTAGCAAGTTCGATTCAGAGCGATGTTAAATGTTTTCCGGTAGAAGCTAAGCCGGGTAACGATGCTTCATTACAAATTGCTTTAGGTAATTTATTTGTGATGGGCCTTGATTTAAAGGTTGCTGAGCTTTATGCAAAAAGGCTTGTAAGAGAGTTTGTTCCTGCGGCTGAGAAATCCTTTTTAGTAAACCCTTGCGAAAAACCATTCCCGGAGATTGTGGTTAAGCCAAGTGCTTTTAAAGGAACTATTAGCACCGGTAATACCTTGCCTCAGCTTAATATTCCAACAGAAAACAATGAAACTTATTGGAGCCAACGATCAAATTTTGTACAAGAAATGATTTTGGCAGATATGAAACATTTTTCTTCCAATGGGAAATCTGCTTCAATCAATACAATAGTTGAAACCGTACTGCCTAGTACAAATGAGCCTGTTAAACAGGTAATTAAAGTGAATGAAGTAGAGAGTGTACAAAGCATTGTCTACAATGAAATACAGAAAGTGACGGGCTTTCCGAAAGAGAGTTTTACACCAGATTTAAAACTCTTAGATGATTTTAACCTGGATAGTATTAAGGCAGGAAGTGTTTTAAATACCATTGTAAAACATTTTAGCATTCAGGGGAAAATGCAAACTGCTACGTTTGCAAATGCTTCCTTAGAGGATATTATTGCTGAAATCAATAAGTATTATACCAGTGTATCTTCAGATGAAGAAAATGCAATTCATACCGAAAGTGAATCGATCGAAAATGCTGTTTACTCGTTGGTGGCAGCTAAAACGGGTTTCCCAGAAGATAAGCTTAGTGCCGAATACAGGTTGTTAGACGATTTAAACTTAGATAGCATTAAAGCGGGCTCTTTATTGGCTGAGTTAATTAAGAAGTATGGTTTACAAGGCCAGATAGAAGCTTCTGCTCATGCTAACTCGTCATTACAAGAAATTATATCAACGATCAAAGAAAAAGCTAGTCCTGTTTCATCTTCCAATTTGTCATCATCTAATGGAGAACAAAAAATTGTGATGAACCAGCCGGATGTCGAAAAAATAGTTTTTTCGTTGGTTGCAGAAAAAACAGGCTTTCCGGAAGATCGATTAAGTGTTGATTACCGACTGTTAGACGATTTAAACTTAGATAGCATTAAAGCAGGTTCTTTATTGGCTGAGTTAATTAAAAAGTATGGCTTACAAGGACAGATTGAGGCTTCTGCTCATGCTAACTCGTCATTACAAGAAATCATATTAACGATTAAAGAAAAAGCCCATCCTGTTTCATCATCCAATGGAGAACAAAAAACGGTGATGAACCAGCCGGATATCGATAAGGTAGTTTTCTCTTTGGTATCAGAAAAAACAGGCTTTCCGGAAGATCGATTAAGTGTTGATTACCGACTTTTAGACGATTTAAACTTAGATAGCATTAAAGCAGGATCTCTATTGGCCGAGTTAATTAAGAAGTATGATTTACAAGGCCAGATAGAAGCTTCGGCACACGCTAACTCTTCGTTGAAGGAGATTATTTCGACCATAGAATTAAAAACTTCTTTAACACCATCAACAGCACAAGTGCAATCTGTAGCTCAAATAAATGTTGAGGATGATTTATATGCTCAGATAGAAGAAAAAACCGGATTTCCGAAAGAGGCCTTAAAGGCTGATTTTAAGTTGCTAGATGATTTAAATCTTGATAGTATCAAGGCAAACTCGGTGCTTACAACTTTCTTTAAACAGCATAATTTACTTGGCAAAGTAGAGGTGTCTAAGTATGCTAATGCTTCGATTGCTGAAATTATTAATGTGGTTAAAGAGAATGTTTCGCAAGAAGTTGCTCCGGTACAGTCTGAAACTACTATCGAAATAGAAGATGAAAACCCGGTTTACAGTTATTCGGTTGTAATAAATGCAGATGCTTACCCGGTATTAGAAGAAGATGCTAATTATTGGTCGGGTAAGAGAGTAGCCATTGTTAGTGCTCATAAAGAAGATGTCACTTGTTCTTCTGTTTATGCTGCGATAAGGAATAAGGCGAGCTTGGTGGATCAAATCAATTATCAAAGCTTATCAGGGCTTGATAAAGTTTATGATCAGTTGATAATTGTTATGCCTCACAATTTAACCGAGGATGATTTTAACGATGTTGTGAAATTATTTGCATGCGTTGCTGAGTATTCGTTTGCAAAGAATGCAGATCTTACCTTTGTACAGTTTAACGATGGTTATTTTGGTAAATCACAAGCCAATATTCCATCTACAAATGCTTTAAGTGCAGCAGGTTTTGCATCGAGTCTTCATTTAGAAAGACCAGATAGTAGTATTGGTATTATCGAATTTGAAGAGACTCTTTCTCAGGTATTTGTAGTCGATCATATTCTTCGTGAAGTAAGTCTGGGACTACCGTTTAACATGGTGGGTTATAATCAACAGCAAGAGCGAATCACATTAGAATATGAACGAGCAGATGCATCATCAGAAAAAAGAACCAGCTATCCGATAACAGAAAGCGATGTGTTTTTAATTACCGGAGGAGCGAAAGGTATTACTGCAGAATGTGCCTTGGCTTTAGCAAAGAAATACAAGTGTAAAATGGCGCTTGTTGGAAGTTCTCCTTACAACGGTGGTGCCGGTGAAATAGCAGATACGCTGGCAAAGTACAAATCGGCCGGTTTAGTTGCTAACTATTATGCTTGTAATATTTCAGATTTAAGCTCTACACAACAATTAGTTAAGCAAATAGAAGCTGAGTTGGGAACTGTTACCGGAGTGGTTCATGGTGCAGGTAGAAATGTGCCTCGACGATCAGAAATGGTTTCCTACGAAGAAGCAATTAAAGAAATTAGTCCAAAAGTAAAGGGAGCAGAAAATCTTTGTAAATCAATCAATAGCGATCGTTTACATTATTTCGTTGCCTTAACTTCTATCATTGGGGTTACCGGTATGGCCGGTAACAGTTGGTACGCATTCTCTAACGAGTGGCTCGATCTTTATTTACGTCAGATTAAGTTTGCTACAAATATAGAAACCCTTGCATTGGCATACAGTGTTTGGAGCGAAGTTGGTATGGGAGAGCGTATGGGAAGCACAAAAGTTCTTGAGCACATGGGTATTGGTGCTATTCCACCAAATAAAGGGGTAGATGCTTTTATGCGTTGGATAGATTATAAAGCTTCTGATCAACAATTGGTTATAGCTTCTCACTTGGGGGGATTAGATACCTGGAAAGTGAAAGAAAATGAAGCTAATAAGCAAGGCAGATATTTAGAGAATATTATCGATTTTAAACAAGGTGTTTCTTTAAAGGTACGTTCTAAGTTAAACGAGCAAACAGACTTATACACAGTAGATCACGATTATAAAGGATCTTTACTTTTTCCAACTGTTTTTGGTTTAGAAGCAATGGCTCAGGCGGTAGCTTTATTAACAGGTAAAGCAACGTTTAAATCTCTTGCATTAGAGAATATTTCTCTGCTAAGACCAATTGTAGTACCCAATGGTGGTGAAACTGAAATTGAGGTGAATGCCGTAGTGCAAGAGTCGAGTGCATCCGCAACTAAAGTACAGGTAGGAATATCTACCGAAGACACTAATTTCTCTGTAGATCATTTCTCGGCTGTTTTCGTGTTTGACGATTCGACCATTAATACAGAGAAGGTTGCTGCTTCAGATTTATCAAATCCATTGGCACTAGAGCCAATTTCAGATTTGTACAGTTGGTTACTGTTTCAAGGTCCACGCTTTCGCTTGATAGATCGAGTTTATGAAATGAATGCTAATAAAGCTGTTTTCAAAACAAAAAATCCGGGCAACGATGGTTCTAAGAGTTGTTTATCAGCAGCTAAAGCAGCTTCTTTCACCTTGGGTAATCCATTGTTAAGAGATGTTTTACTACAATCTGTTCAGTTATCCTTAACCAAGAAGTTGGTATTACCAATTGGTATTAAGCGTTGGGAATTCTTTAACGTTGCAGAGCAGGTAAACGGAGGTGAAGTAAGATGTCAGCTTACTAATTGGAATGAAAACGAAGGTTTATGCGATGTGCTGTATGTGAATGATAATAATGAAGTTATTGAGCGCATTACGGGTTATAAGGTGAAGGCGATGCAGCCTACAGAAACATACCCAGAGCCGGAGACTTTTAAGAGTTTTGCTGCCGATGTGGAAGCAAAGATTGGTTCAGAGCTCAATAAATACAATTCTTTGGTTGGAACAATGCCAGAAGTGATTGTTCATAAGCAACATTCCGATTTTCATCATCAAAGCAAAGACGAGAGAAGATTACTTCAAGATGAGTTGTATAAACAACACATAACCGATCGCAGTCAACTTGGTCTCTCTGTGCTAGATAACACCTTGGCTTGGAACGAGGATGGTAAACCATCACTTTCTAATACTAATATTGATGTTTCTGTATCGCATTGTAATTCGTTGTTATTAATGTGTTTAGGTGAGGGTGCGCAGGGTTGTGATATTGAATTAGTTGCTAATCGAAACTTAGATGATTGGAAGGCTCTTTTTGATCAGAATCATTCCACCATCATAAATAACCTGATAGACGAAGGTGTTGATGCTAATCATAATCAGACTTGTACACGCATTTGGGGGGCTCGCGAGGCATCTGCAAAAGCTTTTGGCGCACTACCCGAAGGGATCGAAGTGTTAAAGCGCGATGGTGAAGCGGTCATCTTTCAGGCAAACAGAAAAGGGGAATCAATTCAGGTAGTAACAGTACCTGTAGAATTATTGCCTAATAACACCTATGTAATTTCATTAAGCATTAAAATGAACGATTTTAAAAACGAAAAGCCGGCGACGAATCTGGTTAATATCGACGATATTTTTGAACCGATCTCTCGTAAGTTTATCTGTCAGTTTTACACCACATTTAAAGATTGTAAAGGTTTCTTCGGAAAAACCTACTTTACCGATTTTCCTCATTGGATGGGTAATCTACGAGAGTATATATTAACTCCGGTAAAAGATCAGTTGTTAAAAGATTTAGGTTCCGGTGAATTTGGAATGGTAACCAACGATTCTGCCATCAATGTATACAACGAGGCCAGTACATTAGATAAAATTACAGGCCGACTATGGCTAACAGATAAGTGTGACCTGCCAAATTCTTTCATGGATCTTGGTTACGAGTGGTATCGCCATAATCCGGATGGTACTATGGATAAATTGGCCGATTGCGTGCTGTCTACTACTTGGGTAAAAATAGAAGATCGTGGTATTGTAAAATTGAGTCCGATTCCGGATTATTTTTACAAATTCTTAGAGAGTCATCTAAAACTTGATAAAAACATGGAAGTAGGTGCTCCAAGCAAGAAGTTTTTACCACAGACAGAAGACTTGGGAGAGAAGATTTATGCTTCACAGTCGTTAATTCGCCCAGAGATTTTAATTAGCACCAAAACTTATCACACCGGCATAAGTAACTCGAATACAGTGGGTAACTTGTATTATTCTAATTATTACGATTGGCAGGCAAAAACCTTCGAGAGCTATATTTTCGATGTTGCTCCCGATACTTTCTTAAAAGATGGCCGACAAGGAGAATACATTTGTATTAAATCCAATACCAATCATTTGCAAGAAGCAATGCCTTTCGAAGACATCGAAGTCAAAATGTATGTAGATGAAGTTTACGAGTGTGGTGTGAAAATGTATTTCGAGTTCTTTAGTGTAGGAGCTAATCACAGACGAAAACTGGCTTACGGTAGTAATACTTTCGTTTGGGCTCATAGACCAAATGACGAAACATTACCAAAAGCAATGCAATTACCGGAGGTTATTAAACAATCGGTACTTGCAGAAGTAAGAGTTTAGTTAAATCCTTAAAATCAGCGCGGATGGGGTAGGCTATAATGGCTTATCCCATTTGCTTTTGATGTGCCGGTGGTTGTAAAGGTGATTTATTTGGATTTATGAATATCGCAACCTTGGTTGACTGACTTTATAATTGAAAAACCAGATTCGCATTTCCTTCCAAACTGTACACACTAAAATAACAGTTATTTAGGTTAAACTCTGTAGGGTTAATAATATCATTATAGATTGTCCGCACTTACACATAATGCGGGAATGCTTGGTATAAGGTTAAAAAATATTAACGCAGAGACTCAGACCTGCCGGATGCAGGAGGGGATACAGTTTTTTATGATTTTACTTCATTAACTCTGTGCTTTAGTGCCTCTGTGTTAAAATAATGATGCCTAAAAACGGATATACATTATATCATTCATATATTTGTTGTCTCAATTAACACTTATGATGATTCCCAATTATAACCCGGAGGATGGTATTGTCTATATCGAAAGGTATGGAGATACTGAAGCTCAACATGTGATTGATTTAATCAAGCTCTTTGATGATCCTGCTTTTGCAGATACAGATTATGTATATATGTTTGATGATGTTAGGAACATCCGTATACTGTATACAGAAAAAGATTTTTCGTCAATCATAAAAGAAATGGAGCCAAGAGTAGCCAGATTAAAAATGATGAAACATGCTGTAGTGGTAGAAAATGTACATGACACTGCCATGAAAATGTTGTTCGAGTTAAGTGTTCAGCACATTAATAATTACGAGTGTAAGATATTTTCAACTCCAGAGGCTGCTTTAAGTTGGTTAAAAAGTTGGCAATAAGAAAATATGATTTACACATAAAAGGGATTGTTCAAATACATGAGCAATCCCTTTTGTGTTTATACACTTTAGTTTTATTATTTAAACAAGGGATGGTCTTTATATGACTTCTCATCGATGGGCTCCCCATTGTTATGAGCCATTAATAAACCTTCTTCCATAAGTAATTCGTAATGCGAAGTGTTTCCTTTTCTTAATCCTTCGTTCATTCCTTCATTCATCATTCTTCCGGCTTGTAATGGAAATTCCAATAGAGCAGGAAAGTTGGTGGCATGATAAGGATTTTCGTAGAACGTAATACAGCTTGCCTCATTCATTGATAAATAAATACGACAAGCCATTGGCCTGGCTTGATATGCGCTACAACTTCCGTTTTGAAGGAGCGGACATGGCATTTTACTCTTTTCTAAGGCTTCACCCTCCAGTTTTCCACGCTTTTGGAAGTTATCAAATGCACGCTGTAGTACGGTTTTAAGTTCTACCTCCGAAAAGTTTAGTTTCATCCATTTAAACAAGAAATAGAACTCGTGCGAAGTGGCAAATACTGGCTGATGACAGCACCATTCGCATCCTTTTTTGCAATCGATGTTTACATTGTGATTCTTGGCTTCCTGTTCTATTGCGCTAATTAATTCATTTATCGCATCGAATTGTTGACGTGTTGCCTGAATGAGCTTTTGAGGTTTAAGTCCTTCTCCCAGTGCATTTTTCGCAAGGCTTAAACCGTCGTTAAAAAAGGCCTTATCGGTTTCTGATAATTGTGATTGATCCATGGTATGTTGATAATTCTTATTTACGACTTAGTGTGATATCCTAAAAAGGTTACATTTCTTTGATGAGCTTCAAAAAAGGATTAGATTAAGGTGTAATTAGGGGTGGTAAATGATAATTGCCAACAATTCGAAAGCTGTTTGTAATTATTCATTAATATCTAATCATTAATCATTATTTAATGTTTTTCATTTTAATCGAATTCACAAAAAGAATGTCTCCAATCTGGTCGTAACCATCAAAAATAGCCGGCCCATTGTGCTTTAACTTTTCTTCTCTAAAGCCTAAGATGGTAAGCGCAGCATCTGCCGAATATTCATTGATTAAAGTTGTTGTTGAAGTATCGTCGTTTAAAGGAATAATTTCGATGTTTGACAGTGTAATGGGTAAACGACCCGATTTAACCAATTCGTTTAATTCTTTACGAGCTTCTTCGATGTGTGGCGACGGACTAAAACTAAAGATCTTAATGTGGCTCTTTTTCCAATCGGGATGAGATAAGATAATGTAGCCTAAAAGAATCATTAAATTGGCATTTAACAGGTCTACGGGTTTAATCCATACGTGTATGCCATTTTTGTGTTTTATTGGCTTATTGGACTGCCCAAAGATACAAACGTCATAATCTCCGGCACGAGTCAGGTTAATATTATCAACTATACGAGTTAACTCTTCCGGTTTGCTTTTTTCAAATTCAAAAATAATCATGTTATTCTCCATACCACTAATACTAGGCGATTGAATCGTTTGCGCAATAGCTGTTGTGTAGGAAGGAGAGATCATCGTATCGATGTATAAGGAGTTGTTTTTCTCTTTATGCTCCAAGATTAACTGATCTAATAAGCGATGGGAGTGATCGTATGATTGTCTGGAAAAATAATCTTCGATAAAGTGGAAATAGGTTCCAAAACCATGCTTATAGGATATCCACTTCATTAAATCAAAAACCTTTTCTCGTTCGAACGAATTTGGTGATACACAAACCGCAGCCGGACGCCATTCGTCATTTTTATGGCTGTCTTTATTCCTTTGCATGTATACCTGTAACTTTCTATTTAACTGAAAGATAGCTTCTTTGAAAATGGCTTCAAATCCATTTCGGTCTTTGTGGTAGTTGTTAATGTATAAGTAAATGAGTGTAATAATGATATACGACATTATCGTATAAAAAGCATTAATCTGAAACATCATCCATACAGAAAGTAAAAATCCGGCTAAACTGACGTACCATTTCGATTTAAAACGTGGTCTGTATGAGGGAGTTGATCCAAAATGATTTAAGAAAGAGATTAAACAAAGTGAACCGTAGGTAATCATAAAGAACATAGAGATGATTTCTGCAACGGCATCTACATTACCCATAGCAACAAAAACAAAAGCGATAAGAATACTAATAATTGTTGCATTTTTAGGCTCTTGTGTTTGCGCATTCGTTCTGCCTAAAAAACTGTTTAACTTTTTGCCTGGGAAAGCCTGGTCTATCGCTAATGCTTGCAGTGTGCGAGGAGCTACTATAATAGATCCCAATGCAGAAGACATAGTTGAGGCAGCTAATCCCAGTGGAATTAAAATAACTCCACCAAGTGCAAATTGAGCCATTACAAGTTGATCTTCTAATAAATCTATTTGTGTTGCAGATGCAGCTAATTTCCAAACTATAAATAAGTAAATCACCATACCTGCAATGGTTCCCCATAGGGTACCTGTTGGAATACTTTTACCCGGATTTCTTAATTCACCACTTAAACCAACACCTGCAGTCATCCCGGTAAAGGCCGGAAAACAAATGGCAAAAACCGTAAAGAACTGATCGCTGTTAAAGAACCCAAAATTTTCATTGCCAATTAGAGAAGTTGCTTCTTCACTTGGTGATCCTGCAAATAATGCAATTAATGAGACCGCAAGAATGGCAACTACAATGTATAGTGCTTTCACACCCATAGATGCACCTTTCTTTAAAATGAGTACCGCAAGAGCTGCCATCATGGGTAAACTGATAGCCTGACGCGGTAATTCCCATTCAAAGGTATTTAACCACCATCTAAAGAGTGGTTCAAATGTTTCGGTGAAGGCAATCACGTAGAAAGCTACGCTAATGGCCTGAGAAAAATATAATGCGACACCAATCGTTGCACCAATGTTTAATCCAAAGGAGCGGGAGATAATAAAATACTCACCACCACCTTCAACGCGTGTGTTGGTCGCAATTTCACTAATAGCAAGGGCAGTAGGAATGGTTATTAAATGTCCCAATAGTACAATGAGAATTCCACCCCAAAAACCTACGCTTCCGACTGCATAGCCAAAGCGTAAAAATAAGATTGCACCTAATATGGTTGATATGGCTGTAAAGAATACCGGAGATGTTCCAAAACCTTGTTTTTTAATTTGTTCGCTCATAATAAGATGTTTTGAGAAAGCTAAAAATAAGCTTTTCGAAACAAAGTAATAGTAATTCTAATGAGCTTTTATTAACAGAGTGAAGGTGTTCTGTTAATGTGGATTAGTAGTAAGTTGTTGTTTTGAAGTTATTTATTGAGTTAAAGTATGCTATCTAAGAAGCATGGTTAGATGTTGTGCTATGAACCAATTTATAGAGGTCTCTGTTTGGTTTATTCTCATTTGCATTAAATCATTTACACATCTGCACATTATTAACTTATGTCTTTACATAAAAAAAAACAGACCCCTTAAGAATAATCTTAAAGGGTCATGTGTTGAATAGTGTAGAGGGTGTTAAGAAAACCGTCCGTTTCAGTTTTCACTTAAAAACTATGCCACTAGTTTTGCTTAAGTTTACGATGTTAAATGTTAAGAGGTTTCATTTTTTGTGAATAAATGTTAAATATATTTTAGGTCTTATGTTTGAGCTTTGAAAATGAGTTTGTTGAATTTAATGTGGGGGAAGATAATTCCGTTTGTTGTTAAGAAAGATAGACTTTCTAAAGTAATAAATATAACTTTCTACGTTGTAGATAGATATATTTAGTGTCATGCCATGAATGTTTAATTTATTTATGAAACATTTTACTATTTTTAACGCATTATTATGCGCGCAATATTTATTTTATATATATAGTGTTTAGCTCGATTGTGGTTTCTAGTCAGGAATTTACATTCGAACGTATTGATGTAGACCAAGGTTTGTCACAGAATAATGTGGTCGATGTTTTTCAAGACAGTAAAGGTTATCTTTGGATGGCTACTCACGAAGGTGCCAATCGATACAATGGTATGGAATTCGAGGTTTTCCGAATTTCGGATAGTGATACAGCAAATATACCAAGTAACCTTATTAGTCGCTTTGCTGAAGATAGCAAAGGTAACATCTGGATCTCTACCTTGGATAGAGGTGTTTGTATGTATAGTTATAAAACAGAGCGTTTTATTTCGTTTTTAAACACCGAAGAAAATCCTTTTATACTGCAAAGTAATTATATACGTAATATATTTTGCGATTCGAGCGATCGGGTTTTTATTGCTACTACCGAAGGTGTTGATTGTATTCGCCAATCGATCGATGGAGAATATGTCGTTAGTCATGTTAAAAGCTTGCCTCTGGAATTAACAGAAGGCTCACCCTTAGATTTTAATAAGTTTTACGAAGATAAAAATGGCAACGTTCTGGTCTTACTATGGGATAAGGTGGCGAAAATATGCCCGATTGACGAAAAATCAGATTCACTTCAACTAAAACTTTTTTTTGAAAAACTGCCATTCAACAGTCTTCGAATGATATCAGAATACAATAATTCGTGGTTGTTTGGACATTCAGAAGGATTTAGTCAGGTATTTATCGATACCCTAAAGCGTACGCCTTATCAAATTAATAGTATTGATATTGGTAGAGTTTTGGAATTCGTACAAATAGATGATAGTGTTATTTGGGCTGGTTCAGATCGTGGGATGTACAGATTAGAGTATACGAAAGACCAAACAAAAGGCTTTAAACAAACACATCATTTTACAGCAGGAGATAACGAATACAGTATCTCCAATAACAACATTATTAGTGTAAGTAAAGATAATTCCGGTGGATTATGGATAGGGTCTAATGGAGGAGGTGTTTGTAAATTAAGTAAGTTAAATCGTCAGTTTAAGTCTTATAAATCTACCTTGACAAGTGGTAGTTTAAGTACCAATAAGGTCTTATCGATCTACGAAGATTCGAATTTAAATTTATGGATAGGCACAGAGGGAGGCGGTATTAATTTATTGGCATCAAACCAAGAGAAAGATTATAGTTCTGGTTTCGATAAGCTATACTTAACTACACCAAATGAGCAACATACCGTATACGATATTTTAGAAGTTGGATCTGATATTTGGATGGGAACTGCTTATAACTCATTGCTTGTTCAGCTTAAAAGAAAGAGTGGCAAATGGGAAGAGCTGCTAGGGCAAATTCCTATAGACGATGCGTTGGTATTAGCTATTTACGAAGACAGTTACGGAAATGTATGGATGGGAACTTATGGTGGAGGTTTATACAAAGCTATACCAACTGCTAAAGCATATAAATTAAAGCATTATTCCGAAACGACTAGTAATTTGTGCTCCAATACAATAAGGAGTTTCCTTGAGGATTCTAAAGGCCGATTGTGGATTGGTTCAATAAATGGTTTAATGGTTCTGAATAGCGATGGAATAAATAGTGAAAATCCTTCATTTAAGACTTTTAAATTTTCCAAGATAGATTCAGCCAGCTTAAGTAATAATCATGTCATTCCTTTAGTTGAGGGGCACGATGGTAGTATTTGGATTGGTACCTTGGGTGGTGGACTAAATCGTTACATCGAAGGTGATAGCTGGGACAATGGTTACTTCGAAAGATGGACAGTCGAGGATGGCCTATCTAATAACAGCATTAAAGAGATTATAGAGGATGATGAAGGTGATTTATGGATTGGTACTAATAAAGGATTAATTAGATTTAATCATAAAGAAAGAACAATTAGAAATTATAATTACAAAGATGGTATACAGAGCTTAGAGTTTGTGGAGCGTGCGGGGTGCAAGCGTCATGATGGAGAAATCTTAATGGGTGGGGTAAATGGATTTAATGCTTTCTACCCAAACGATGTTAAGAAAGATACAATAGCCCCACACTTAGTACTTTCTAAACTCGAAATCGTTAATAAAACAGTAGGTGTAAATGATGAAATTAACGGCAAGGTGTTATTGAAGCAGCCACTGAATGATACAGAAAGGATTATACTAAGCCATACCGAGAAAAACTTTACCATACATTTTGTGGCACTTCATATGGCTAACCCAGAGTTTAATCAGTATAAATATCGTTTAGTAGGATATGATGAGCATTGGATTAAAACCACTTCCTATCGTCGATTTGCAAAGTACACCAATCTGGATGAAGGTATTTACACTTTCGAAGTTGCTGCATCAAATAGCGATGGATTTTGGACAAAGGAGCCTAAAACACTTCAAGTAATCATTCAGCCGCCTTATTATAAAACTGCAACATTTAAGTTGTTAACAGTGTTTTTAACACTTTTCCTTATTCTTAGCTTTTATATTTGGAAGATAAGATCTATTCGAAAGCAAAAAGCCAAACTAGAATTACTTGTTAACAAGCGAACTGCAGAGTTACAAGAGACCAATATTCAGATCGAAGAAAGTAGGGAGGAAATCATTGCCCAAAAAGAAGCTTTGCTGGTAAAAACAGTACAGCTAGAAGCCAAAAGTAAAGAATTAGAGTATCATAAAGAGAATTTGGAAGAATTGGTGCTTGAACGCACCAACGAACTAAAAGAGGCTTTAGAACATGTAAAGGAAGCTGATAAGCTAAAAAGTGCCTTTTTAGGAAATATGTCGCACGAAATTCGTACCCCTTTAAATGCCGTTGTTGGGTTTTCGCAAATTTTAGCAGGTGAAGATTTGGAGCCGGAAGAGCAAAAGGAGTTTCGAGAATTAATTCATTCGAATGCCGAAAAGTTATTGTTAATTATTGATGATGTACTTTCTATTAGTATGATTGAATCCAATCAGTTAGTATTAAATGACTCGACCTTTGATTTAAATTATTTTCTGCAAGATTGTTTGCACACTTCAAAAGTGAATTGCAAAAACGAAGACATCGAATTTAAGCTGTTACATCCTTACGAATTTAAAAATCTGCAAATTCAATCAGATAAACTTAGACTTGGACAGATTCTAACAAACCTCTTAAATAATGCCGTTAAGTTTACACACGAAGGTTCAATTACCTTATCGACTAAAATGGATGATAGAGGTAATTTATATAATACTACCTATAATTCATACCACTACCTAAGACAAAAAAACAAACCATATATTTAGGTAGAATTATGAAAAAAGGAAGAAGAAAACATTCATCAGCATTCAAAGCTAAAGTAGCCATTGAAGCATTAAAAGAGAGAGA
>QKJP01000048.1 GCA_003249255.1 Bacteroidales bacterium | reverse complement strand
CCCTATAGCGCCGATGGTACTACATAGCGTGGGAGAGTAGGTCACTGCCTTTTTTAGAAAAAGCCGTTATTCATTAGAGTAACGGCTTTTTTGTTTTATAACACTGTTGTATTTTCACCTGGTTTGAGTAGATCAGATTGCTATGAAAGCCTCGAAAAGCCTCTAAATTCTATCTTTGGGTACTAGTGTTCCTTAGTGATGAAAAATAAGTTATCAATCAATTTAACGATCAGGAATTAGTTTCATTTCCTCAATTAATTTTAACTACTGTCAATGCACTATACTTAACAAACCGTTTATTTCTTTTGTAAATGAAAAAATCCCACCTCAAAAGAAATGGGATCTGTATTTAAGTTTAGCTAGGAACTTATTACTTTTTTGTTTAATTGTCCTGTTTACAAAACATCATACTTTAAATTTTTATCAACTGAAGAATTAGCTTCATAGTGGTTGAAGAGGGCATTAAATAATTTATTATTCCACCCAATTTTATTTTTGTAACGTTTTAAAGTTGATGTTTTTGAGTTTAATTGTAATTCATCAATTGTTTTCTTGGAGATATAAGTGTATACACTTTCAATTACTACGCCATCTTTATTTTTTTGTTCGTGGGTAATATCATTTGTATTGGCTAATAGGATTATCTTTTTTTGATCGCATTTTTCTTTTATTGAAGATAAAATCTCTAAATATTCCTTTTGCTTTCCTTTGGGAAGAACTTTATTGTATTTACCTCCAATATCCATAATTGGTCTAATTTGAATTGTATCAAAGACAAAATTTTCACTAAATACATCAAATGTTTTTAGATCATCTAAATTTTCTTCATTTACGGTGTAGTTTAGTCTTATTTGGGGTTTGGATGAATTAGATTCTTTTTTTAATCTATTGATCAGTTCTAAAAGATATATGAATTGATCATATTTACCATTAACCATAAATTTTTCATAGTTTATCTTACTTAAACCATGTGTGGAAAGAATTATCTCGTCTACCCCATATTGAATCATTTCCTTTATGTGCGATTCTCTTAGTAACTGACCATTTGAGACAATGCTTAAGTTTGGGACTTTATAATCCTTAGCCAGTTTAAATAACTCCATAAACTCCCTGTTTAAGGTAGGCTCAGCTCCACATCCAATTACAAGTTGAAAAGCTTTGGAGAAAAATATTTTTGCGATTTGGTGCATTTCCTCAACTGAAATTTGACCTTTCCTTTGCTTCCTAATCTCGCTATCGCTAAAATAGCACATCAAGCAAAATAGATTACAAGATGAAGCAGGATCAACTCTTAAAGATAGATGTCTTAATCCCATTGCAGAACTACCCATCAAGCCTACAATTTTAAGTTTAGGACTTTTAATTTTTTTGTATAAACGAAGTAAAGAGTAAATGTGATATGGTTTTTTCATTTAAAATTTCTATTAAAAGTGGCTTTTATTAATGAAATACTTAAACGCAAAGATATGAAGATTTGTTTTTAATATGCTCAAAATCTATATTTGTAGACTTTTTGAAAAAATGAGCAAAAATTAGCCATAAATGGACACAAAGTTTACAGAATATAAAGGACTTGATTTAGCCCAGGTAAATAAGGACGTATTAAAGGATTGGGAAGAGAAAAAACTATTCGATCAAAGTATCACTAGTAGGGAAGGAAAGCCAACTTTTGTGTTTTATGAAGGACCTCCATCAGCAAATGGTGTTCCTGGAATTCACCATGTTATGGCAAGGACGATAAAAGATATCTTTTGTCGTTTTAAAACGCAGCAAGGATTTTTAGTTAAACGTAAAGCTGGGTGGGATACCCATGGTTTACCTGTTGAGCTTGGTGTAGAAAAATCTTTAGGGATTACCAAAGAGGATATTGGTAAAAAAATTACGGTAGCAGAATACAATCAGGCATGTCGTAAAGATGTGATGAAATATACCGATTTATGGGAAGATTTAACTCATAAGATGGGATATTGGGTGGATATGGAAGATCCATATATCACTTATGATAATCGTTATATTGAATCACTTTGGTATTTGTTAAAACAATTGCACGAGAAAGGCTTGATGTATAAAGGATATACAATTCAACCTTATTCTCCGGCAGCCGGTACAGGCTTAAGTACACATGAGTTAAATCAACCTGGTTGTTATCGAGATGTAAAGGATACTACATGTACAGCTCAATTTAAGATTGTTACTGATTCGAATACAAAAGAATTATTTTCAAATGTAGATGGAGAATTATTCTTTTTAGCATGGACAACCACCCCTTGGACCTTATCTTCTAATACTGCTTTAGCTGTTGGTCCGAATATTCAGTATTGTTGTGTTAAAACTTTTAATCCATATACTTACCAAGCTGTAAATGTAATATTAGCAAAAGATTTAGTCAGCGCCCATTTTCCATCTAAAAATGCAGAGTTAAAATTTGAGGATTATCAAGCAGGCGATAAAAATATTCCGTTTGAGATTCTTAGCGAGTTCAGTGGTTCCGAATTGACTGGAATTCAGTATGAACAACTTTTACCTTGGGTTAAACCTGAAGGTAGAGCTTTTTATGTGATTGAAGGTGATTATGTTACTACTGAAGATGGAACCGGAATTGTCCATATCGCCCCTACATTTGGTTCGGATGATGATCGTGTTGCTAAAGCAGCAGGCATTGCTCCTTTGATTTTAATTGACCGTGAAGGTAAGAATCAGCCTATGGTTGATAAAACAGGGAAGTATTTTTTAGTGAATGATCTTGATGCTGATTTTGTTCAGAAATTTGTAAATGTAGAGTTGTATTCTGCCTTTGCAGGAAGGTATGTTAAAAATGCTTTTGATGATTCGTTATCAGAAAATGATCCTTCACTTGATGTCGATATTTCAGTTTTGCTAAAAAAGGAAAATCGAGCATTTAAAGTAGAAAAACACGAACATAATTATCCTCATTGCTGGAGAACAGATAAGCCCATTTTATATTACCCTCTTGATAGTTGGTTTATTAAAACAACGGCTGTTCGTGAAAGAATGATTGAACTTAATAAAACCATTAATTGGAAACCTGAATCTACAGGTACAGGTAGATTTGGAAAATGGTTAGAGAATTTAGTTGATTGGAATCTAAGTCGCTCAAGATATTGGGGTACTCCATTGCCAGTTTGGCGCACCGAGGATGGAACTGAGGAGAAATGCATTGGTTCTACCGAAGAACTTATGGAGGAAATCGATAAGGCAATTGAGGCTGGCGTTATGGAAAAAAATCCATTTGAAGGTTTTGTAGTGGGAGATTATTCCAAAGATAATTATGATAAAATCGATTTGCATCGTCCTTATGTTGATGATATAATTCTAGTTAGTGAAAGTGGTAAGCCAATGAATCGCGAAACCGATTTGATTGATGTTTGGTTTGATTCAGGAGCTATGCCTTATGCGCAATTACATTATCCATTTGAAAACAAAGATGGTTTTGATCAGGTTTATCCGGCTGATTTTATTGCAGAAGGTGTAGATCAAACTAGAGGATGGTTCTTTACATTGCATGCAATTGCGACAATGTTATTCGATTCTGTAGCATTTAAGAATATTATTTCTAATGGGTTAGTTTTAGATAGCAAAGGGAATAAGATGTCAAAACGTCTTGGGAATGCTGTAGATCCTTTTGAAGTTATAGATAAACAAGGTTCTGATCCTTTACGTTGGTACATGATTACCAATGCTCAGCCTTGGGATAATTTAAAATTTGATATTAAGGGAGTAGAAGAGGTTAAACGTAAATTCTTTGGAACCTTATACAATACTTATTCATTCTTTGCGCTGTATGCAAATGTTGATGGTTTTACCGGGAAAGAAGATTCTATCGATATTGAGGATAGACCTGAAATTGATAGATGGATTATTTCTTTATTAAATACTTTAATTAAAGAAGTCGGTCAAAGCTATGAAGAATTTGAGCCAACAAAAGCAGGACGGTTAATACAAAATTTTGTAATTGAGAATTTAAGTAATTGGTATGTTCGTTTGAATAGAAAGCGTTTTTGGGGTGGTGAAATGACTCAAGATAAGTTAGCGGCCTACCAAACCCTTTACTCTAGTTTAGAGGTTGTGGCTCAATTATCAGCACCTATTGCACCTTTCTTTTCGGATCGATTGTTTAATGATTTAAATAAAATGACTGGCAATTATGCCGAAGATTCAGTGCATATTGCAGCGTTTCCAAAATGTGAAGAGGCCTTAATAAATAAAGACCTTGAAGAAAGAATGCAATATGCACAGGTTATTTCTTCAATGGTATTAAGTTTACGTCGGAAAGTAAATATTAAGGTCCGTCAGCCTTTAAATAAAATAATGATTCCTATTTTGGATGAATCTTTTGAACATCAATTGGAAGCGATAAAGCATTTAGTTCTTAGCGAAGTAAATGTTAAGGATATGGAATTCTTAAGCGATTCTGCTGGCGTTTTAGTTAAAAAGATAAAAGCTAACTTTAAAACCTTAGGTCCAAAATATGGGAAACTAATGAAGCAAATTGCGGCTTCGATTACTCAGTTTTCACAAGATGACATTGCTTTATTCGAAAAAGAAGGAAAGTATACTTTGGTGATTGAAAATGAAAAAGTTACCATTGACTTAACGGATGTCGAAATTAGCTCTGAAGATATTCCAGGATGGTTAGTTACTAATGAAGGTAAAATTACTGTTGCTCTTGATGTTAACATTACAGAAGAATTAAAAGAAGAAGGGATAGCTCGAGAATTTGTGAATAGAATTCAGAATTTAAGAAAAGAATCCGGTTTAGAAGTGACAGATAAAATTAGACTGTTTATTCAAAAACAGGAGCATGTAAATAATGCTGTTGAAAAATATAAAGACTATATATGTTCTCAAACTCTGACTGTTGAGTTATCTTTAGTAGATGAGTGTGGCGATAATGGTAAAGTAGAAGTCGAAATTGACGATGAAATAATTACCTTTATGAGGATAGAAAAGGCTTAATTAATTGTTGAACTATAAAAACTTAATCATATGACTGAAAAAACAAGATACTCAGATGAAGAACTTCAAGAGTTTAAGAGCATTATCTTAGCGAAGTTAGAAAAGGCTAAAGAAGATTATGAGCTATTGCGTAATACAATTACTCACATGGATGGTAATGATACACAAGATACTTCACCTACTTTTAAAGTTTTAGAAGAAGGAGCCGCAGTGTTATCCAAAGAAGAGGCCGGGAAATTAGCGCAACGCCAGCAGAAATTTATTCAGCACTTGCAAGCTGCGTTAGTGAGAATTGAAAATAAAACGTATGGAGTTTGCAGAGTTACAGGAAAGTTGATTCCAGCCGAACGTTTAAGAGCTGTACCTCATGCTACATTAAGCGTAGAAGCAAAAGAAGGAGGACAGAAGTAGTATACTTCAATCAGATATTATAAACATTATACATCCCAATGTCATCATTTAAGAAATCATTATTTCTTGTAGGAATAATTTTATTTATAGACCAAGCTTTAAAAATTTGGATAAAGACAAATATGAAACTCGGAGATGAGTTCGTCGTATTTCCAAACTGGTTTATTATTCATTTTGTTGAAAATAATGGGATGGCATTTGGGATGGAATTGGCTGGGGAGTTTGGTAAGGTTTTTCTCAGTTTATTCCGTGTTGTTGCAGTAGGTGTTATTGGATGGTACTTGCATGGTTTGAGTAAAAAAAATGCTCCAAAAGGATTTCAATATTGTGTAGCTTTAGTTTTAGCTGGAGCGCTCGGAAATATATTGGATAGTGCTTTTTTTGGATTGTTGTTTGATCATAGTTATGGACAAATTGCAACTTTTTTACCTGATGGAGGTGGCTATGCTCCTTTTTTACATGGGAAGGTAGTTGATATGTTTTATTTTCCCCTTTTTAAGGTAAATTTACCTCAATGGTTGCCATTTTGGGGAGGAAATTCTTTTATGTTTTTTGATCCTGTTTTTAATGTTGCGGATTCAGCAATCACTATTGGAATTGTTATTATCCTGTTTTTTCAAAAAAAGTTTTTTGTTACGGAATAATTACGCAACCATAAGTTTACGTTACCGTCTTAGACTTGTTCTATCATCAAAGAACTCATAAATCAATCTTTCAAATTTTATAGAAATTAAAATGTTATTAAGACTATTTATTTTATCACTCTTCATTACATTTTCGAGTGTTATAGCTACCAGTCAAAATGTTGATCCTTCTACGATTGATGTAAATAATTTATCCGATGGTCAGATTCGCAGGTTAGTTGAAGAAGCTAATAAGCGAGGTTTAAGTCAGCAAGAGGCAATTGCTATGGCAAAAGCCAGGGGGATGAGCCAAGAGCAAATTAACGCGCTTGAACAAAGAATCGCAGATTTAGGTGATGGAAAAATATTTGATACCAAAGCCAGCAGGCCAATTGCTATACAAAAAGAAATATCGGTTAGAAATGTTAATGAACAAAGTGTTAATAAAGATAATATCGAAAATAAGGTGTTTGGAAATGATTTTTTTAATAATGAAAATCTAAGTTTTGAACCTAATATATCTGTTCCTGTTGGAGATTCATATGTATTAGGTCCTGGGGATGAAGTATTAATAGATGTTTGGGGTGCATCTGAAATGAATTATCAATTGGAAGTTGATCGTAATGGATTTATTGTTATACCTCAATTAGGACCTATTAATGTTGGAAATCTTTCTTTTAGAGATGTAAGAGAAATTATTGAAAAAAAATTGTCCCAAATATATATAGATCTTAAATCAAGTATACCGAAGACTTTCTCAAAAGTGTTTTTAGGCGAATTAAGAAATATTTCAATAAATATAATTGGTGAGGTGCAAGTGCCTGGTACTTATGTAGTCCCGGCTACAGCCACTGCATTTAATGCTTTGTATCTGTGCGGTGGTCCTAATGAGAAAGGATCATATCGAGATATTCAAGTTATTAGAAATGGTCAAAAACTATTTTCTATAGATGTGTATGATTTTTTATTAAATGGAAATACAATAGTTAATATACCTTTGCGAGACAATGATGTTATTTTAGTACCAACCTATAATAAGAAATGCAGTTTAGAAGGTCATTTTAAACGTACTGGTATTTTTGAATCAAAGGAAGGAGAAACTATTGATGATATTATTAATTATGCAGGTGGTTATTCTGGGATGGCATATAAGAATAGCTTGAAATTATATCGAAATTCATTTAAAGAAAGGAAAATAATAGATTTAGAATGTAATAATCTGAATAAGATAGAGATTTCTGATGGAGATAAAATTTTTTGTGGTAAGATCTTATCGCGATTTGAAAATAGAGTTAGTATTACTGGAGCAGTATATAGGCCAGGGAGTTATGAATTATCTGATAGTTTAACTTTATCGGGATTGATTAGAAAAGCTGACGGTATTCGAGAGGATGCTTTTCTTAACCGAGGTTTAATTACAAGATTAAAAGAGGATTTGGCAATTGAAAATATTCCATTTAATGTAAAAGATGTATTACAAGGGGATTATGAGATAGTTTTAAAACGAGAAGATGAGATTACAATTTTATCAATTAATGACTTAAGAGAAGAACGATTTGTAACAGTATATGGTGAAGTAAATAATCCTGGTGTTCTTGATTATCAAGATGGATTAACTTTATCCGATGTGATATTTAAAACAGGTGGACTAAAAGAATCTGCTTCGCAGTCATATATTGAGATATCTAGAAGGCTTAATTATGAAGAAGCTTTAATAGCTTCAGATGAAATGGCTCATGTATTTCAGTTTTCCATATCAAGAGAGTTATCAATGAATGGTGAGGACGCTAAATTTGCACTTCAACCATTCGATCAAATTTTCATTCGTAGATCTCCCGGATTTGAGGATAAACAAGTAGTGAAAATACTTGGAGAAGTAAAATATGCTGGTGATTATAGTTTAAAAAATAAAAAGGAAACCATCTCAGATTTAATAAAAAGATCCGGAGGATTGTCTAATAATGCATACGCTGAAGGAGCCATGTTAACGCGTAAAGTTATTTTATCTCCTAAGGAATTGAGATTACGTGAAGAACTTTTAAAGAAGGATTCAACTCTCTCATTTACCAATTTAGATTTTGGTATAGTTAGCATCAATCTAGCTAAGATTTTGAGGAATCCTGGAAGTAAAGATGATTTGTATTTACAAGATGGTGATGAGTTAGTTATTCCTGAAGTTTTTCAAACGGTTAAAGTGTCAGGAGAAGTTTTAAACCCTATAGCTTCTACATATGAAAAAGGAAGAGGTTTAAAATATTATATTAATCAAGGTGGTGGATTCGGTTTAAGAGCTAAAAAAAGAAAAGTATATGTCATTTATCCACATGGAGCAGCCTCTGCTACAAAAGGCTTTTTGTTTTTTAGGAAATACCCTAAGGTTTCGCCTGGAACTGAGATTGTAGTTCCTGAAAAACCATACAAAACACCAATGCCAGCTGTCGCATGGGTGGGATTAGGAAGTGCTTTTGCTACAATGTCTTTAACCATTGTAAGTATCGTAAATACCTTAAATAAATAAGTTGTTCAAGGAAAGGGTGTAGACGAATAGGTTTTATTTTCAATAAATAGAATCTATAGTTGTTTTTTTAAATCGTACATTTAGAATTAGGGAAAATATAAACAATCTATGGAGATTATAAAAGCTGAATATAAATTAATTAGAAAAGGTGAAATCGACTTGAACTACCTAATGAATCTTATTTGGAATAAAAGGAGTTTTTTGGTTTATTGCATGTTGGTTTTTACATTTGGTGGAATAGTTTTGTTATTTATAACGCCTAAGAAATATACAGCTAAAGCTTCAATTTTACCGTCAGAGACTAATAGTATTAACGGAATTGGGAATTTAGGTGCTTTAGCAGGGATGGCTGGTGTTAATTTAAGTTCGATGTTGAATGAATCTAATAGCATTTCTCCTGAATTGTATGAACAAGTGGTCAATAGCTTTTTATTTAAAATAGACTTAATTAATAGTAAGTATTACTTTAAGAGAAGTGATACTTTGCAAACTATCATGGAATATGCCAATATTGATACGATAGAATCTCCATTCTTAAAATATACTATACATCTTCCATGGACATTAAACCAACTTTATAAAAAGCCTTCAAAGAAGACTGTTATAAAGAAAATAGAAGGTATAAATAAATTATCAAATAAAGAGAGGAGAGCTTTTAACTTTATTGAGAAACTTATTGTAGTAGAAGTTAATGATAAAACTGGATTAGTAACTGTTTCTGCAGAAGCAAATGAGCCAATATTCGTTTGCCAACTTGTAAATGGTGCAGTCAATCAACTACAAGAATATATAAAGTTGTACAAAATTCAGCAATCTCGTGACAATATGGAATTTATTCAAGAACAGCATGCATTAAAGCAGGTGGAGTATGAAAATGTTCAAAAGCAGTATTTTAGATATATGGATAGTCATCGAAATATTGTTTCTGAAAGAGTTGATATAAAATTTCAAAAGTTAAAAGATGAATATAACATCATATCTGCTGTATATAAGGGATTGGCACAGCAATTAGAGCAAGCTAAAATTGCTGTTAACGAACAAACTCCAGTTTTTATGATTTTAGAGCCAGCTATTGTACCGAATAAAAATTCATCACCCAATATTGTATTGTTTGTAATACTATCGGTTTTATTTGGTTTTATTTTTGGTATTGCTTGGATAGTTCTTAACGATGAATTTCAAATATTAATTAAATAAATCTTGAAATAATATTAATAAGGAATCATAATTCTAGGAATGGTTGATTTTTTAAAAAAAAAAAGCGTGAAAGTATTAGTTACAGGTGCAGCTGGATTTATAGGATATTATGTGTGTAAATTATTAGCTGCAAATAACATTGATGTAGTTGGTGTTGATAATATTAATGACTACTATGATGTTAATTTGAAATATGCTAGATTAGAGGAACTAGGAATTACTCGTGGGGAAGTTATAAATAATGTTTTACTTAAAAGTAAAAAATACCATTGTTTTGATTTTTTAAAAATGGATATTGTTAATTATGAGAGCTTAAAAGAGGTTTTTTGTGAAAAAAAAATTGATCAAGTTATCCATTTAGCTGCTCAAGCCGGTGTGCGTTATTCTATTGATAATCCACATGCTTATGTGCAATCAAATCTAGTTGGATTTGTTAATGTATTGGAATGTTGTAGGCATAATGATGTTAAGCATTTAGTATATGCGTCTAGTTCTTCTGTTTATGGAAATAATAAACAAATTCCTTTTTTTGAAGACGATAGAGTAGATTATCCAATAAGTATTTATGCTGCGACTAAGAAAAGTAATGAATTATTAGCCCATACTTATAGCCATTTGTATAATTTGTCTACAACCGGTCTTCGTTTTTTTACTGTTTACGGACCTTGGGGACGACCAGATATGGCACCAATTCTTTTTGCGAATGCTATTACAAATAATGAGCCAATAAAAGTGTTTAATTATGGTGATATGGAACGTGATTTTACTTATGTTGAAGATATTGTAGAGGGAATTTTAAAAGTACTTAACCATCCGCCTAAAGAAAATTCTCAAAATAGACCATTTTATGATATTTTAAATATTGGAAATTCCTTTCCTGTTAAATTGATTGAATTTATTGAAGAATTGGAGAAGTCAATTGGAGTTGCTGCTATTCTTAAAAAATATCCAATGCAACCGGGAGATGTTAAGGTAACTTATGCAGATACTACCAGATTACATCAATTGACTGGTTATTCACCTCAAACGTCTCTTAAAGTGGGTTTAGATAATTTTGTTAAGTGGTATAAGGACTATTTTAAAGTTATATAGGCAATGTGGTTATTCTTTTTGTTTATTTGTGGATTGTAAAGCTAAAGTATTTTTTTATTCAGGTTGTTAGAAGCGTTTTGAGATTTTTTAATAGAATAAAGGAGCAGATCCGAGATAGGAAGGTGTTTTTTCAAAACTTTTCTTATTTAACAATTCTTCAGGTTTTTAATATAATTCTTCCTTTTGTTTCATATCCCTATTTAATTAGAGTGTTGGGTTCTGAAGTATATGGTAAGGTTTTATTTGCTCAAACAGTAATTGCATATTTTTCTATAATTATTAATTTTGGATTTAATATTTCTGCAACTAAAGATATTGCAGAGAATGTTAACGAAAAAAAGGTTTTATGTAAATATGTAACTGCGGTTTATATACTTAAGTTTTTATTATGGTGTTTGAGTTTTCTTCTATTGGTGTTACTTATTTATCAATTACAATTGTTACCTGGAGAGGAGGTTCTGTTTTTGTTTTCATTTGGAATAACTTTAAGTGAGCTATTAATTCCACAGTGGTATTTTCAGGGTGTTGAACGGATGAAGTATATTACTTTAGTTAATATTGTTGCCCGGTCTGTATTTGTTTGTTTAATATTTGTTTTTGTAAATAGTGAAACAGATTATTTACTTGTTCCATTATTTAATGGTGTCGGTTCTTTTGTGGGTGGATTAATAGCATTATATATCCTTGTTGGAATTGAAAAGGTTCGTTTTGTTAAATCTAACATTAAGTTTATTTATGGCATACTAAAGGAAAGTTTACCTCTTTTTATTTCATCTGCTTCAGTTCAAATATATATTAACGCGAATAAACTAATTGTTGGTAAATACTTAGGGATGGGTGAGGTTGCAATTTATGATCTTGGAGAAAAGGTAATTCGTTTGATTAAGGTTCCTATTTTGATGTTTGCCCAAGCAGCCTTTCCTCAGTTCTCCAAAGAAAAGAATATTTCAAAGCTAAATCAATTTTTTTTGGTTGGTGTTGGTATTGCTCTATTATTGTACGGTTTGGTATTTGAATTTAGTGATTCGATTGTTGAATTAGTCGGAGGTGTCGGAATGTCTGAAGCGATTGTTGTAATGAGGATATTAGCACTTAGTATAATTTTTATTGTAATTGGACAATTTTATGGTCCATTACGATTGATTGTTTTTGGATATACGAAAGTATATAGTAGCTCCATCCTCACTTCTGTATTGGTATATTTTTGTGTTATTTTGTTTTTGGTTTTATTGGGAGGGATTAATTTAATTTCCCTTTCCATCGTTACTGTTGGCGTAGAATTTTTAACAGCAACTTTTATGTTGCTGTATTCAAAGAAATTTAATCTCTGTAAATGATGAGTGAGAATAATATAGGTTCAGTTATTATAATTACGAAAGCCAGATTTCCTATTGGAAATGATGCAGCAGTTGTTCACTTAACTCACTTTATAAGGGCTATTTCATTAAAGGGGGTGAAAGTAGAGGTGATTTGCATCGGCCAGAGGAATGAAAATAAGGGTGATTTTTCGGGTGTTGTTTATTATCATAAAAAGAAAAGCCTAAGTTCTAAATTTGGTTTAGATATAAATTTAAAAGAATACAGAGAGTTAAATAATGCATTAAAGCAAAAGCGTTTTGATGTTGGATTTGTGTATGGTGATTTAGGAGTTTTTGATATAATTACTCCAGTGGTAAAGAAATATGTGAGAAAATTAGTTCTGTTACGAAGTGAGTTTCCTTTTGTATTTAACTCTGCTATAAAGCGTTATTTTTATACCTTATATTATCGTCTATTTGTATTGAATTTATTTGATGGTTTTTTTACAGTTTCATTTAAACTAGAGTCATACTATAAAAAGATGATGAAAAATTGTAAAAGATCCATAGTTATACCTTTTTTTGTTGATGTTGATGAGTTTAAAGGTTATAAGAGAAATGAAAATTATTTCTTTTATTGCGGTGCATTGGGGAAAAATCAGAATGGAGTACCGATGTTGATAGATGCTTTTGCTAAAATAGCCAAAAGGTATAGCAGAATGAATTTAGTACTTGCTGGTTTTGCGGACAATAAAACTTTAGGAGAAATAAATAAACAAATATTAGAATTGAATTTAGATGATCGAGTCCAGATTTTATTAGATCTTGAAAGATCTAAGCTTGTTGATTTAATGATAGGCTCAAAGGCGTTGATACTTGCTAAACCAAATCATCTTCAGGCACAAGGGTCTTTCCCTTCAAAATTAGGTGAGTATCTTGCTACTGGAATTCCTACGGTAACCACTCCTGTTGGAGATATCCCGAATTATTTGTCTAGTAAAAATGCATATATCTCAGACACCGCCACAGCTACTGATGTTGCAAAAAAAATGGAGGAGGTCCTATTGGATTATGATAAAGCAAGGTTAGTAGCACGCGAAGGAACTAATGTGGCCAATAAATACGATTATAGACAACAGGCTATCGATATACTTAAGTTTTTAGAAGCAGTTTAGTATGAAAAAAAATATTGCATTTTTAGGGGATTTAGTATTGCAAGGAACAGAGGATATAACTTCTTCTATTTGGGATTCATTTTTAGGTGTTACGAAAAGTTACGATGCTGAATTATGTCTAAATCTCGAGAATCCTATTTTCGACGATGCGATATCTGCTGTAAAGGAAAAGATTACTCTTAAATCCATAAAATCAACACTTTCTCATTTAATTAAATTAGATCCATACTTAATTAATTTAGCTAATAACCACATTAATGATTTTGGAAATCAAGGCTCAGAAGGCACTATTAAGAATTTAAAAGAAAAAGGATTAAACTGTTTTGGTGTTGGATTAACAAAAGAAATCGACAATAATCTATTTTTTGATAAAGATCGGAAAATCGTTCATTTGGCATTTGTTACTAGATCTTGTGATCAGACAGGGAGTAAATTATTTGCGACAGAATGCTTTATAGGTCCGTCTGAGACTTGTTTGTTTAGAGTTAAAGAAGTAAAGGCAAAATATCCTGAGTGTAAATTGGTTGTACATATTCATTGGGGGGTAGAAGATGTTTATTATCCAGAACCTGAAAAAATAGAATTAGGACATAAAATAGTTGATGCAGGTGCAGATCTTATAATTGGAACTCATCCTCATATTATTCAGCCTTTAGAAATATACAATGGGAAACATATCTTTTATTCATTAGGTAATTTTTATTTTCCAGATATTAAATATGCTATTGGTAAAAATGAATTAATACGTACGGCTATTTCACATCAGAGAAAAGGAATAATACCAATAGTCAATTTTGACGGACCAGAAATTACGATTGTAAAATTGTTACAGGTTTGTGTAGATAGGGGGGGGGGCGTAATTTCATGTAGGGAAATAAATAGCCTATCGCCTTTAAAGTTTTTTTCTGATAATGCTTGGATTTCATATTATAAAAAAGAAATGCTGAAATTAAAGTTAGTACAAGCAATAAAAGACCCTTCTATAATTATTCGAAAAATTATAAAAATTTTTAATGGAAATGAAGCTTAAAGATTTTTTTATACATACTTATATTCGATTGAGGAGTTTCTCATTAGTGTGGTTGGCTAGATTGATATTTAATTTTTTTAGGTATCGAGTTATACCAGTTGAGTTATTTATTAAAATTCAATATAAAAAGAGAATGGGTTTCTACCCAAATTTAAAGAATCCCCAATTGTTTTCCGAGAAATTACAATGGTTAAAACTAAATGATAAACGTAAACTTTTAGTTAACTGTGTGGATAAATATTACGTAAGAGAGTTTGTGAAGGTTGCAATAGGTGATAAGTATTTGGTGCCTTTATTGTATGCTACCAAAGATGTAAGTGAAATAAATGAGAATAACGCACCTGATATACCGTTTATTATAAAGGTAAATCATGATAGTGGAGGTGTCTTTATTGTTAAGGATAAAAATATATTTAATTTTGAAAATGCGCGTCAAAAGCTTAGTTCAGCTTTAAAGACTAATTATTATTATCAGTCAAAAGAGTGGCCATATAAAAATATTGAAAAAAGAATTATTATAGAGCAATTATTATTAGATGAGCATGGTAATATTCCTAATGATATAAAAGTACATTGCTTCCACGGGAAAGTAGAATTTGTTGAGATAATGACTAATCGAGGTTCAATAGGAGGAGTCAAAGAGCATTGTTTAACTAGAGATTTTGTTAAACAACCTTTCTTATTTAGTTATCCTCAAAGTAGTATGCCATTAGAAGTTATTTCTAATTGGGATGAAATAATGGATTTAGCCGAAGTTTTAAGCCATCCATTTAATTATGTGAGGGTTGACTTTTATAATGTAAATAATAAAATATATTTTGGGGAGTTAACTTTTTACCCACACAGTGGATATGATATGCTATTGCAACCGAGGAATTGGGATTTGGAATTAGGAAACAAATTAGATTTAAGACGTTAATAATGAGGAAGTTGATATTTGTATTGCCTACGTTAGGAATTGGTGGAGGAGAAAGAGTCGTTACTAATATTGCAAATCATTTAGATAGATCCAAGTATGAAGTTAAGATATTGTTGATTCGGGATACCAGACATTCGTATGTTTCCTCATTGAAGAGTGATATACAGGTTTATAGTTTGTCCTTCAAGGGGAAAATGAGATTTGCCTTAATTCCACTTTTAAAAGTTCTAATTAAAGAAAAACCACAAGTAGTTTTTATGGGAATGGGTGACCTTAATTTAATGTTATCGCCTTTTATTTATTTTTTTAGGTCATATAAATGGATTGCTCGTGAAACAAACACAGTAAGTAAGAAGGTAAAAAGTCCCATTTTGCGTTTTTTTTATAAATTATTTTATTCTAATTATGATTTAATTATAGCGCAATGTAAGGGGATGAAAGATGATTTGGTTAATCAGTCGAAAATAGCAGAAGAAAAGATAATGGTTATAAATAATCCACTTGATACTACTGCCATAAAAAATAAGTTAGAAGCTTCTAGTCATTATGCATTCAATGAAAAGGTTGTTAATATAGTAGCTTGTGGAAGATTGACGTATCAAAAGGGATTTGATTTACTGCTAAAAGAATTTTCAAAAATAAGGAATATTGAAAATTTTCATTTAACGATTGTAGGAGCTGGGTATATGGATGATGTAGAAAATCAGGAAGGATTGTTAATGCGATTGACTTCAGAATTAGGAATTCAAAGATATATAACTTTTGCAGGTTATCAGCCAAATGTCTATTCTATACTAAAGAAGGCTGATTATTTTATATTGAGTAGTAGGTATGAAGGATTCCCTAATGTTGTTTTAGAGTCATTGTATTGTGGTATTCCTGTACTTGCTAATAATTACGCTGATGATATACAAGATATGATTAAAGATGGGATTAATGGATATATATTTTCATTTGAACAAAGTAACCTAAGTGAGGTTTTAGATAAAGCTCAAAAAACTCATTGGGATGAGAATGTTATTAGAGCTTCTGTTAGAGAGTTTGAAATTGAATACGTTATAAAAGAGTATAATTGTATTTTATGATTCCTTATTTAGTTCTGACAGCAATTGTTAGTTTCTTTAGTTTATTAGAATTAACCACAATTCGAAATAAAGATGGTTTGTATTTTTCTTTATTTTTAATTCTGTTGTTCTTTATAGGAGCTAGAGATAATATAGGAACAGATTGGTGGATCTATAAAGGTTTCTTTTTTCAGGTAGATGAAGTTTCTTTAGTTGAGCCTGGTTATGAGCTTATTCAAATAATAGTTCGGGCTATAAATAAAGATAGTTTTTATCTAATGGTTTTCGTTACATCGTTTTTGTCTTTGTCGATAAAATTTTCAATATTTAAAAAAGTAAGTCCGCTAGCATTTATCTCAATACTATATTATTTTGGGTATTACTATATTGTTCAAGACGCGAATCAGGTTCGACAAGGTTTGGCAGCTGGGATATTATTATATTCAATTCAATCATTGGTGGATAAGAAGTTTAAGAAGTTTATAGTTGTAGTATTATTGGCGACACTTTTTCATGTTTCATCTTTAGTCTTTCTTCTTTGCTTGCCTGTTGTGCGATTCAAACATATAAAATCACGATATTTTGTGTTCTTAGTACTGTTTTGTACTTCTTTTATGTTTATAGATTTAATGGGTTTTTTTATTTCCATTATTACTAACGTTATATTGAAATTTGTTCCTATCCAAATAGCAGCTACAAAGTTAGAGTATTATATATATAGTGAATATGCTGAAAGACAAGGGTTTTACTTAGGGTCATTGTTCCTAGTATTCTTTGTATTATTATTTTCTAAATACAGGTATATCGTTGATTCAAAAATATTTAATGTTGTTTATGTTTGTTTTGTGTTAGGTGTGTGTTTGAATTTTTTCTTCAATAGTTTCGCGATATTAGCTAGACTAACTTGGCATTTTATTCTTTTGGGAGGGATATTGTATTCGTATGTTGTATATTATGAGAAAAGGTTTTATTTACGTTTTGCTTATGTTATTGTGTTAATAGGTATAACTTTTTTAAAAATAAACAACTTTGTGAATACCCAAGAAATAAAAGAGGATTATATTCCGTATAAAAATATTTTTTTTCACAATGGGTAAGAAAAGAGTTTTAAATGTTTTTGTTGCCTATAAATTAGGTGGGGTTGCTATATGTAATCTAAATATGATAAAGAATACTAAAAGTATTTTTGATTATTATACTGTTGGGCATAAAGTTTTAACTAAACAAGATATATTACTATATGAAGATTTTGTTGCAAATAGTAAAGCTTGTTATAATTTGGATTTGACTGTATTTAGTTTTAAGACTCTAGTAGATCTTGTAAAATTATGTTATAAGTTACGTCCCAATATCGTTCATGTTAATGGGAAGGGAGGGGCGTTGTATGGTTTTTTATTACGTTTGCTATATTGGAATCGATTTAGATTGATTTATGCAATGCATGGATTTCATAAAAAATATTATGGAATAATGCATTGTTTTCATATGGTTTTTGAGTTTTTGTTGAGTAGAATAGTAACTAAGTCGGTTGCTGTATCCTTTTCTGAACGTGAATATTATTTACATATGACAAAGGCTGTGGCAAGCAAGACCATTGTTATTCCTAATGGGGTAGAGGTAAATGAAGCCAATTTGCCTGATGAAATTGCATCTATTGTTAATGGATATGATATTAATATTGTAAGTTTATCAAGAATAGATTTTCAAAAAGATCTTTATACAATGCTAAAAGCATTTGATAAACTTAATGATGGAAAGGTAGCATTGCATATAATTGGCGGGTTTGTTCAAGATAGGATTTCATATATACAATATAAAGAGGAATTAGATCGTTATTTAAAAACATTATCATGTCAAGATCGAGTATTTTTTTGGGGTGATGTACCGTATGCAGGAAATCTTTTGCATAATTTTGATATTTATTGGAGTACAGCAATTTTTGAAGGACTTCCAACTTCTATTATAGAAGCTATGATGAGTAAAATACTAGTTGTTGCGACTAATTGTAGAGGGAATGTGGATTTGGTTAAAGAGGAAAAAACAGGTTTTATTACAGAGATGAAAGATGTAGAATCTAATTGTAAGCAAATAAAGAGAGCAATTGCAAATATTTCAAGTCAACAAGTTCAAACAATTATTACAAACGCATATGAACAAAGTCAACAATATAGAATATCCAAGAACATAAGTAAGATTGTAAAAATATATTGTGATTAAATTATAGGTTGAAATGAAAATTCTTCACTTAGGACAGTCGATAGGGGGGCTTGACGTTTATTTGCGTAACGTGTGTAGATATGCATCATCTGATTTTAATTTTATTATTGTTAGAGGAAAGGAAGATAATTCTTCTCCTTTCTATAATATAAATGGAGAACTAATTAAAGAATATAAGATTTCTCTATTTAGAGAGGTGAATTTGTTTGCTGATATTAATGCTATACATAGGGCCATTAAAATTATTAAAAAGGAAAAGCCAGATATTATTCATGCTCATAGTGCAAAAGGAGGATTAGTTGGACGAATAGTCGGACTACTTACAAAAACTAAAGTTCTATACACTCCGCATGCATTTTCTTTTTTATCTTCTCCTAATGATTTTTCTCAATGGCTATATTCTGTTATAGAGAGAAGGACAAAATTTGGGGCTACTTTATTAGCTTGTTCAAAGTCTGAATATATTTTAGGACTTGAGACAGTTAAATATCAATCTCAAAGAATAAGTGTTTGGAGTAATTCTGTTCCTGATGTAGCAGAGAGAGAAAGGTATTCTGACTTAGATATAAAGCAACCATATTTTTGTACGGTTGGACGTCCTTGCTATCAAAAGAATACAATGTTTTTGTTAGGCGTCATATCAAAGGTTGTAGAAGCTATTCCCGATTTTAAGTTTATACTATTAGGTGTTGGATATCATTCTCCAGAATTGGAGTTGGTAAAGGATCGTATAATGACTCTTGGATTAGATAAGAATATTGAAATGGTTCCATGGTTAGAGCAAGGAGTAGTTTTTGATTATATAAGACAATCAAAGTGTTATATTTCAACTACTAGATATGAAGGGTTACCTCTAGCGATATTAGAAGCGATGTCTTTATCTAAACCAATTATTGCGACTCGTGTTTCTGGAAATATTGATTGTGTTGAAGATAAGGAAAATGGTTATCTCGTTTCATTTGATGAGAATGAGTTCTCAACTAAGATTATTGAATTATGGAGGGATGACTACGCAGTAAAATTATTAGGTGCCAAGTCGAGAGAAATTTATCAGAATAAATTTAATATAAATAAGAATATTAAGCTTTTAGAGAAGTTGTATTTAGAAAAAGCTTAAGAAATGGTGCGTTTTGTAATTGAAACTTTTTTTGTATTAATTGCAGATGTTATTTTTTACTTTTGATACGTTTAGGCAAAAAAGATCCTTTACTTTTTCTTTTTATAGAATAGCATTTTCAAAATCTATATAAATTTTTAAGAGAAATCTTTGAAGAGTAACAGATCATTTGTTCGATAATAATAATTTAAAAATATGAAACACCCATGAAAAGGAAAATTGACGCACAGCGAATGATTATTAGGAGGAATTCGGAACTTAGTGCATAAAAGAATTTATTGCTAAATCTTGGAAGAACATGGAGTTTTAGCAAGTCATTGAATGTGGCTGCGGCATAGACATACAAAAAAGTTCAGGTTGCTACAATCAGAGGAATCGGGATAAAAGAAGAGATCAAGAGTTATGATGGTTTTACTGAGTAGATAGAAGAAATGCGTTATTGGCTTAAGGAAAATAAATTAACTCATGTAGCAAAGGAAAGTATATGAGTGTGCTGAAAGCCAGTATACAATATTCTTGAAGAAGACTTTGAATTACAATTAGTCATTGTAAGGCATATAAAGAATGTACCCGTCCAAAAGACCGATAAAAGAGATAGTAAGTGGATTGTAAAATTATTGCTTAGTGGATTACTTAACGGAAGTTTCATTTCACCAAATGGTATTCGTGAATTGCGTGATTTAACAAGATATAGGCGTAAAGTAGAAGAGCAAATATCTTGTGAAAAGAACTGAATTCACAAGTTACTTGAAGATGCCAATATAAAGTTATCTAGCGTAGTTAGTAATTTGAGTGGATCAACAGTAACCAAAATTATTGATGCAATGATAGAAGGTGAAGAAGATATTAAAGAATTAGTAAAACTTCGCCATGGAAAGATGCAAGCAACAGTAGAAGATATAGCAAAATCACTAAAAGGTAAATTGAGCGAACATCATAAGTTTATGCTTCAAACGGTAAAAGCATCCATAGAAAGCAATCAAACCATTATTTCAAAAAATGATGCGCAAATAGATAAGCAATTAAAGAATTGCGAACTGGAACTGGATGCAGAGCTTTTAGTGACGATTCCCGGAGTAGGAAAAGAAGGAGCTGCATATATTTTGGCAGAAATAGGAAACAACATGGAGCAGTTTCCTAATGAACAATACCTTGCATCATAGGCTGGGATGTTTCCCGGCAGTAATGAATCGGTAGATAAAAAAAGCACACGAATAACCCATGGTGACAAATGTTTTAAAGTATTGCTTGTGCAATATGCATGGGTGGCAACAAGAACAAAGAAAACGTATCTACAAAGTAAGTAAAATAGTCTTGTAGGAAGAATAGGTAAGAAAAGAATACTAGTAGCATAAGACATAAGATCCAAGTAGCCGCCTGCCACATTCTTCTGGATTATGTAGGTTATAAAGAAATATTTGCAGAATATTTACAAGAATTAAGAAAAGAAAAACAATTAAACCGACACATTCAGCTCTTAAAAGAATTAGGAGTTGAGATAGAGATATCAAAAGAAGTTGCCTAAGGTCGATTTTTTACTGGAGGTTGAAATATCCATGTTTTAGATCTAGAAACCCAGTATATGAAACTAACATCAACTGCTATGCACACAGGACTATTTCCTCTAGCTTGAAGATGGAAATTTAACTTCTTGGCGTTTAAAAACTATTTTGAATTAAACTCTATGTCAGATAATAATGAAAATATAAACACATGAAACGACCATGTATATTTGATTATCCAAATTGAAACACAGGAGGATGATTAAATTTATTTTGGAGTTTCATCTGACAAATGATAATAAATTTAAACAGATGAAAAAAGCCCTTATAACTGGTGTTACTGGACAAGATGGTGCCTACCTTGCCGAATTTTTATTAAAAAAAGGATATGAAGTACACGGTATTAAAAGAAGATCATCTTTATTTAATACCGATCGTATTGATCATTTATATCAAGATCCTCATATTGAAGATCGCAATTTTGTATTGCATTATGGCGATTTGACAGACTCAACGAACTTAATTCGGATTATTCAAGAAGTTCAACCTGATGAGATTTACAATCTGGCAGCAATGAGTCATGTAAAAGTAAGTTTTGATACCCCTGAATATACAGCAAATGCAGATGGTTTAGGAACACTACGTATTTTGGAAGCTGTGCGTTTGCTTGGTCTGGTTGAGAAAACCAGAATATATCAGGCTTCAACCTCGGAGCTTTATGGATTGGTTCAGGAAGTTCCACAGAGTGAGACTACTCCATTTTATCCAAGAAGTCCGTATGCTGTTGCAAAAATGTATGCTTATTGGATTACTGTAAATTATCGAGAAGCGTATAACATGTTTGCTTGTAATGGTATATTATTTAACCATGAGAGTCCATTAAGAGGAGAAACTTTTGTGACACGTAAAATTACTAGAGCAGCAGCAAAAATTGCCTTAGGAATGCAGGAGTGTTTGTATTTGGGTAATATGGATGCAAAGCGTGATTGGGGTCATGCGAAAGACTATATAAAGGCAATGTGGTTAATTTTACAACAAGATAAGCCTGAGGATTTTGTGATTGCAACTGGGGTTACAACAACTGTAAGAGATTTTGTAAAAATGTCTTTTTCTGAAGTAGGAATTGAATTGGAGTTTAAAGGAAGTGGAGAAGCTGAAGTAGGGATTGTGAAAGCATGTAATATTCCTGATTATCAAGTTGAGATTGGAAGCGAGATTGTAAAGGTTGATCCATCATATTATCGACCAACAGAGGTTGAATTGCTGATTGGTGATCCTACAAAGTCAAAAGAGAAATTAGGTTGGGAGCCGGAATATGATTTGGCAGGATTAGTGAAAGAGATGATGGAGTCTGACCTTAAGTTGATGAAGAAAGATAAATACCTTAAGGATGGAGGATATCAAACTTTAAATTATTTTGAATAGCTATAATTAATTAGAGCAATAAAATAGGAAGCAGATTTAGCTTCCTTTGTTTTTTATTATTGTTATGGAAAAGAATTCGAAAATATATATTGCTGGTCATAAAGGATTGGTGGGTTCTGCAGTTTGGAAAATATTACAGGATAGGGGCTATCAAAACTTGATCGGAAAATCAAGTAAAGAGCTTGACTTAATTGACTCATTAGCAGTGAAGGATTTCTTTGAACAAGAAAAGCCTGAATATGTTATTCTAGCCGCTGCAAAAGTGGGAGGGATTATAGCGAATAATACATATAGAGGTGAGTTTATCTATGAAAACTTGATGATCCAGAGTAATGTTATTCATGCGGCTTATTTAAATGGTGTAAAAAAGCTGCTTTTTTTAGGATCGACCTGTATTTATCCTAAATTAGCTCCTCAACCAATGCAAGAAGATTGTTTATTAACTTCTGAGCTGGAATTTACCAATGAGCCTTATGCAATAGCAAAAATTGCAGGTATAAAGATGTGTGAGTCCTATAATATTCAGTATGGAACAAACTTTTTGTCGGTTATGCCAACAAACCTATATGGGCCAAATGATAATTTTGATTTAGAAAAATCGCATGTTCTTCCTGCGCTTGTTAGAAAAAATCATTTAGGTAAATGTTTAGAAAAATCTGATTGGGATAGCTTGAAAGCTGATTTAGATAAAAATCCAATTGAAGGAGTTTCTGGAAGTGCATCAGAGGAGGAGATTTTTGCTATTCTTAGTAAATATGGTGTAAGACTATCTGAAACAGGGAATGTTCAAATTGAGATATGGGGAACCGGAAAACCAATGAGAGAATTTTTGTGGTCCGAAGAAATGGCTTCAGCCTGCGTGTTTATGATGGAAAATATTGATTTTAAGGATGTGATTGCTTTGAGTCAAGAAATCAAGAATACGCATATTAATATTGGAACAGGAAAAGAGGTTTCTATTAAGGGATTGGCAGAGCTTATTAAGCAGAAGGTTGGATTTGAAGGAGATTTGTCTTTTAATAGTGATAAACCGGATGGGACTATGCGAAAATTAACAGATGTCTCGAAATTACATAAATTAGGATGGCATCATCAGATAGAGATTGATGAAGGTATAGATAGAATGTACCAATGGTATCTTGATAAATAGAAAGAATAACTTATTTTTACAACCCACCAATTTTTGGTGGGTTTGTTTTTGAGATAGAAGAGTAATGATAAAAGTCAAAAGAGATTTATCTCAAGAATGAGATTATTTGTTTTAATGAGTTCTCCCGAAGTTTTGCAGGGTAAATATTGTGAAACTGAAAATCAATTTAAATACATGAATGATAATTTTTTAATCATAATGGCCGGCGGAATTGGAAGCCGTTTTTGGCCAATGAGTACATCTGAAACTCCAAAGCAGTTTTTAGATATTTTAGGTACAGGTAAAACAATGATACAGCAAACCGTAGAGCGTTTTGATGGTATTGTGCCTGTTGAAAATGTATTTATTGTAACGAGTGCATCCTATAAAGAAATCATAAAAGAACAATTGCCGGGAGTGCCAATTTCTCAGGTTCTTTTAGAGCCATGTATGCGTAACACCGCTCCTTGTATTGCTTATGCTGCTTATAAGATTAAATTGAAGGATCCAAACGCGAATATCGTAGTGGCGCCTTCAGATCATTTGATAACTAATGAAAAAGAATTTCAACGAGTAATAAATAAGGGTCTTGATTTTGTTGGGCAAAATGAGACTTTATTGACCTTAGGAATTCAGCCGCACAGACCTGAAACTGGCTATGGCTATATTCAGTCCTCTTCAGAAGATCAGGATGGAATCTTCTCAGTTGAAGGTTTTAAAGAGAAACCAAATTTAGAGAAGGCAAAAGAGTATATAAGTGCAGGTAATTTTTATTGGAATTCCGGGATTTTCTTATGGTCTGTGAGCAGTATTGTTTCTGCTTTTGAGAAGCATTTACCTGAAGTAGCAAAGATATTCGCAGCTGCTAGTGATGTTTATAATACGGAAAAAGAACAAGCGTATATCGATAAGGTTTATCCTGACTGTGAAAATATTTCCATTGATTATGGTGTGATGGAGAGAGCTGATAATATCTTTACGCTTCCAGCTGATTTTGGATGGTCAGATTTAGGAACCTGGGGAAGCCTTTGGGAAAAAAGAGATAAAGATGATGTTGGCAATAGTGTGGTAGGCTCAGAAGTGAAACTTTTCGATTGTAAAAATACGATAGTGACAGTTCCCAATGATCGCCCCGTTGTATTGCAAGGTTTGGAGGATTTTATCGTTGTAGAAGCAAATGGCGTCTTTATGGTTTGTAAAAAAGAAGATGAACAGCGAATAAAGGAGTTTAGTCGGTCTGTTGTTAGATAAAATGAGTACGAAAGCTTGAGGTTATCTCAAGCTTTTATTTTTTCAATTCCATTTGTACATTTTATCACTTTATTGGCGATGGTCGTTTTATACTTTTCTTGGTTTTTACTGTAGTTCTCCAATAGACCTTCTTCGCCGTGGTATAGATGATACTGTTTAGCAAAAAATTTAAGGTTGAATATTTTAATACCGGAATGCACTAGTCTGATAGCAAATTCTTTGTCATCGGGCCCTTTGCCCAACCACTCTTCGTCATATCCATTAATGCTTAAGGCATCTTTTTTCCAATAAGACATATTACAGCCTCTAACTCCTCTAACATCTTTTGTATTATAGAGAAGAATTTGATGAAAGAATGCTATAGCTTTATTTCTAATTCCTTTGCTGAAAATATGATTGTTAGATTCGATCAGTTTGGATGAAGTTTTTTGAGGAATCTGCAATCTTCTGCCTGCTAGAAAGCGATTTTCTTTTGCAAATATAAGGTGGTCTTCGATAAAATGAGGATCTAAAATAACATCACCATCTATTTGGATGATGTATGGGAAATTTGCTGAAGCTATGGCTTTGTTTCTAATTTTATTGAGTCTAAAGCCTTTGTCTTCTTGCCAGCAATGAATAATTGGAATCGATGAAGTGGATCTAAAGTTATCTATTACATCCTTGGTGCTTTTTTTAGAACCATCATCCGCAATAATTATTTCATTGGGCAGAATTGTTTGTTTAAAAATACTATTCAAACACAAGCTTAAAGCTTCATGCCAATTGTATGTGGTAAGGAAGAGTGTAGTTTTAGGGACGGAATTCATTTTATTCTTTGATGATTTTTCCAGTTGGTGGAATAATTAAGGATTCAGTTCTTACAATATTAACTTCAGGATTGCCCTTGTAAATGATGTTACCTGAAGAATGAGTGAATGCGTTTAAATTTTTGTTGGCAAAAACTTTACATTCGCCAATGGATTTTTGGACAATAGTTACAGAGTTGCTTTTAAGATTATCTGCATATACATTTACACTTCCTTCCATAATAATGTTGGTCGAGTTGCTTGTACCGCCAAGGATAAATTCTCCAACATTGTTTATTCCAAAAATAGATAGATTGGTTGTTGCGTTTTTTACTAATAGATCAATGTCAGTGAATTTAGCCGAACCGTTAATAACCAAGTTTAAATTTTGACCTTTAATTGTGTCTTTTGAGTAGAGGTACATAACCGAATTGGTTTCAAATTCAGCTAATTGTTTTCCATTGATTGTGAGGCTAATTAGCTTGCTTTTTTGGAGGTAGTCTTTTTTTGAATGATTAATTGTTAAGATGTTGTTATTTGTCGAGATAATGAGGTCTTCAACTAAGTGTTCTTGGCCTTCAGCAATAATAATATCTGTATCATTATTTACTAAAGTAACTTTGCAGGGCGCATTTACAATGAGTTTTTGAACTGTTTCAGCAGGATATGTTTTCGTAATAACCTCACTTTCCATGTTTAGATTATCTATGTAATCGCATGAAAAAAGAATTATCGTTAAGAATAATATGGTTAAATATTTCATCATTCTTTCTTTTTATTGTGTTTAAAACGATATCCTAACCCAAACTCTAGAAACTCAGATCTAAAGAAGCTTGCTTTTACACTGAAGCTTGCAAGTAAGTTATTTGTGATCGCATACCTTGCACCAACTCTTGGGTAAACCGGTTGAGGTGGTTTGATAGAGTGTTTTAGGTAAAAACCAAGATTTGCAAATAAGATCGTTTTGCCCAAAAAAGTATTGTATGAGACAAATAGCCCGTTGATTAAGAAATCGTTGTTGTTATACTGTGGAATGGTATTCGAAGTTTCATAATTATCCCATACATAAGGAATGGCTTCAGAATAGAACTGATCAAAACCAATACCTATTGCTTTTTTTGCATTTAAGTGCCATAAGTAATTGATGCTAATGCTTCCATTCCAATACAATTGCGGATTATAGGTGGTGGTTTGACTTCTCCCTGCAGATGCAACGACTAAAAATTCTTTTAAACTACTTTTGGGAGGCATGATTTTTTTGTGAGATGGAGTAAGTGCTTTATTAAAATGATATTTAGCACCAATACTAGCCGTTAGAACATTGATCCCATGGTTTGGTTTTTTTGCTGCTCCATTAGACATGTGGTTGAGGTCTCCTGATAGTGTGGCTGAAAAGTGCTTAGAGAAACGGTAGTCTGCAATTAATCCAAGGCCAATATATATATTAAAGTGAGTGCTGAAAATTGTATTGTAGGCATTGTCATTTATGTCGTAAGGTTTAGTTGCATAGCCAATTCCCGTAGCAATTTTATTTTGGACAGAAAAACGTGGTCTTCTGAAAATATTGTATTGAATATACGGAAAGAGAGCTAAGCCTTCTCCATAAATTTCATCATTGCCATAAGTGCTATAGTAAAAACCTAATCCAATTTCGGGGTAATTGAAGTATGAAGCCCAGCTTTCTTGATCAAAGTTTCGTAATCCAAAAGTAATTTCAGCACTGGTTGCAAAGTCATCTATAAAATAAATCATGCTTGTGTGATGCGGCACGGCAATACCATACATTGCTCTCGCTGTTGCGTAATAATGTTTGTTAGGATTTCTAAGATCCAATATTTTTTGTCCAACTAAAGAGGAAGATAAAAAAGAAAGTACTAGTAATATGTAGAGATTTTTTTTCACGCTGCAAATTTATAAAAATATTTGTAGGCTATTTAATTACAATATAATATCATTTAATCTTACTAGTTTTGTTATGTAAATCAAAAGGAGAGCAATGTTGCGAATTGTATTTTTATTAGTTCTGGTTATTTGTTTTTGCGAAAAGAGTTCAGCACAGAAGAAATATTCAGTTGAAGTTGAAAGTTATGGCATGGTGTCAACGAATGAACTTGTCCCCTTGTGGTTACATGCAAATGAATGGGGCAAGTATCAACAGTATGGACAGACTTCTGGAGGTATGATTTTAAAAGGAAGTTATGAGCTGTTGAATAAGAAGAAATACACTGCAGAATTTGGCCTAGCAGGTGTTGGGCAAACCGGAGAGTTGAATCAGGCTTTTTTACATGAAGCTTATGTGAAGGGGAATTTGTGGTTTGTAGATTATTCTTTAGGGAAAGATGCTGAAAGTTGGGTAGCTTATAATGATAAATTGACTACTGGATCTTTCTTGATGAGTAGTAATGCGAGGCCTATACCCAAAATTAGGCTTGGAATAAAAGAATATAAAATGGTATCTTTTACAAAAGGTCTTTTGGAGGTAAAAGGGGGAATAAGTCAGGGAGTTTTAAATGATAATCGAGGTGAAATGAAATATAGTGTTAGTGATGTATTGGTTCATGAAAAATTTGCATTTGTTAGATTTAAATTGTGGCAAATAAAACCCTATGCTGGATTAATTCATTCTGCTTTTTTTGGAGGGATTAGAAGCGATGGTTATGTGAATTGTATAGATTTTTGGCCTACATTTTGGGCAACAGGTTCTAAGAAATTGGGAGGAGCAGAACTTACAAATGCAGCTGGAGCTCATATGGGTTTATGGGATTTTGGTGTTAATGCAGATTTTTCATTTGGAGAAATTCAAATTTATTATCAAAAACCATTTGCGGATGCATCCGGAATGAAGTTTTTAAAATATTATAATCCAGATTTTATTCTAGGATTAATATTTCAACCTCAGAAAGATAATTGGATTGAGAAAATTTCAATTGAGTTTGTAAAAACTGATTTTCAATCCGGTTATGGCACGCCAGATCCTTTTTTTGATAAAGATTTTGGTGATTATTCCAAAGGACAGAGATTGTTTATGTATTATATAAATGATGATTTAGATGAGTTTATGAGTGTGGTATATGGGGAAGAAAAAGAAGGTTGGAATTCAGATGAGGTATGGCAATACTTAATTGATAATACGAATTTTGGTTATGATTTTGGAGGAAGAGATGATTATATGAATAACACCTTTTATTATAAAGGGTGGACGTATCATGATCGAGTAATGGGATCTCCATTGTTTCATACGAATAGGATGTCTAATTTATATTCTCTTAATAGTGAATTGAGTGAAGTGGTATATATAACTAACAATAGAGTTATTGCTATGAATGTCGGGATTTCAGGTAGGATGAGTAATAGATTGAGATTTCGAATAAAGGGGACGGTGTCTGAAAATTTTGGGAGTTATTCGCATGAATTTAAGTCCAGAGATAATTGGGAAAGGGTTGAGGATTATTTCTTTGAAACAGCAAAAGATCAATGGTATCTTCTAGGTGAAGTTTCATGGAAGTGTAATACCCAAATTAAAATTAATTCTTCTATCGGATTAGACTTTGGGCAATTGTATGATAGCTTTGGTTGTCGATTTGGAATTACCTATTCTCCTTTCAAAGATTCTTTTTAAACCAATAGATATTTACTACTTTTGTCACCCAAAATAACCCACTATGCTTCGAGAAAAAGAAAAGGTAGTTCAGAACTTTCTTGCAATAGTAGATGTCATCATCGCTATAGTTGCTTTTAATATAGCTCTTTACATTCATTTTGAGCGTTTTGATTATCTGCATGATAAAGATGCGGTGATCCTTCATTTTGTGATCTTAACAGCCTGGTATGTGCTGTCCAAGGTATTTAGGATGAATGAAATATATCGATCGAGACCTTATTCGGTTTTGATGTTAAATGTCTTTGCGACAACTATTCTTGGGTCTGCCTTGGTTGGTTTAGTAGAGTTTGTTTTTGAACTTTACTACATTGGATTTGAACCCATCATTACTTTTGCAGGTTTGGCATTTCTAATCGCTTATGCTCAAAAATCATTTTTATATGCCTACCTAAAAAGGGCAAGGAAGAGAGGTTTAAATACAAGGTCTATCCTTATAGTAGGTGATAAGTCTGCCAGGATTTTTATTAATCAATTGCTTCGGCATGGAGAGTGGGGGTATAAAATTGCCGGTATTATAGGAACCAAAGAGCTAGAAGAAACTCATGGCGCAATTGCACCTTTTTTGCCGCAAGATGCTGACGTTGATCAGATTTTGGCCAATAAAGCCATTGATGAAGTCATTTACATTTACGAAAAGGCTCGTATGGAAGATATTATGACTTTGTTAGGGAGCTGTAATGAGGTGGGAGTAGTTTTTAGGATGTCTTCGCCAATATTTAATGTATTGTCTAATAAGACACATATGCATTATTTCAGTACAACTCCTATGTTGACGATTTCCAATACTCCGATGGATTATTTGGCATTAAAAGTAAAAGCTGTTTTTGACTTTATTGTGTCGTTGGTAACTGTTAGTTTGTTATCGCCGGTTTATATTGGAATTGCGCTAATAATAAAATTAACATCAAAAGGTCCAGTATTCTTTAAACAAAAAAGGGTTGGTATTAGAGGTCGTAAGTTCTGGGTTTATAAGTTCAGAACTATGGTTGTTAATGCAGAAGAGCTAAAAGAAGATCTCATGAAATTTAACGAAATGGATGGACCTACTTTTAAAATGAAAAAAGATCCTCGCATTACCGGTATTGGTCATTTTCTTCGGAGGACAAGTCTGGATGAGTTGCCTCAGTTTTTTAATGTAATCATGGGAGATATGGCTATTGTGGGGCCTCGTCCGCCGGTGCCGGCAGAAGTAAAAGATTATGAAAGATGGCAATTGCGTCGTTTGTCGATGAAGCCTGGAATTACTTGCTCTTGGCAAGTATCATCTGCCAGAAATGATATCTCTTTTGATGACTGGATGAAGATGGATCTGGATTATATTGATAATTGGTCTTTACGTTTAGATTTCATCATTATTTTAAAGACTATTCGTACGATGGTTCGTGCTGATGGACGTTAGAAGTAAAAATATGCAAAGAGTAGTACTAGTATTTTTAATGGTTATTTTTTTCACCTCGTGTGGAAATGAAGTAAAAGTACCAGAAGAATTTCCGGATAAATATGAGTTAGCGTGTGTTTTAACTGATTTGTATTTGTTGGAAGCTACTTTTAATAGTAGTACTGTGACGGCTGAAATGAGGATATCTAAGAATTATTCTAAGTACTATAGAGATGTGCTGGTTAAGCATAATCTGACAAAGGATAAATTTGATACCATTATTAGTTGGTATACTGCACATCCTAAGTTGTATCTGGAAGTATATGATGATGTGATATCCATGCTTTCGGAAAAAGAAGCTGAAGAGTCAAATTTAATTGAAAAAAAGGATACTCTTAAAGAACTAGATTCTGTTACTAAGCAAATGCAGGTACATGCCAAAGATTTATTAGACAAAGGATTGAAGAGAGAGGGATGTTTTTTTGATTTTTCAGTTGATTCTACAATTGGCGGAGTGTATGTTCTGTGCGTGAAATTCGATGTTGAAGATCTTAAGGCTATTGAAGATAGAGATGTGCAGGTTTTTGTTAGGTATTCAAGTGGGGTTGATACAATAAAAAAATCGCTAGTGTCATTGTTGGCAAATGATAGCGTAAAACTTCAATTAGAAGCTCAAAAAGATCAAGAATTGTATGGTCTTTCGGGTGAGATTTTTAGAATGGAAAAAAAAGATTCTCTTCAAGTTGAATATGGAGAAGTAGCCTTAACGTATATCCCTTAGCCAATGAAAAAGATCTCAGCGCATTACTATTTAAGACCCGATGGTAGCTGGGGTAAATACCCGATTTTGGAAATTGCCGATTCCGGGGAAATCATTTCCATTCGAGAGCAAAAGGGAGAATTTAAAGAAGAACCTGGTTTAGCTCAGTACAATGGCGTAATTGTTCCGGGATTCATCCAGCAAATACTAGTTGGCGAATGTACAGATGTTCAAAAACGAATCAATCGAGCTGTCGTTGGAGGTGCTCGTCGAATTATTCTCACAAAAAAATGCGTCGATGTTCGAATTCCCTCATCGGTTCAGGTGATCGTAAAAGATTGTGAAGTAGCCTCAAGCAATGAAATAAATGTATGGAATGAAGTAAAATCTACATCCGGGTTAGAACAAACATTACTGTCCAAATTGATTCAGTGTTTCTCTAAAGATATTGCCATCAAGAGTGGTTGTTACCCCAAATGGGGTGCAATTCAAGAAGGATCAAACCCGGGACTGCTGCTTGTCAAAAGATTAAATTTAAACGATTTTACCATAACGCCACTGACAGAGCTTCAGGTACTGGCCTAATATAGTGCATTATGCAACAATTAACCATGACAGCTTTAAAAGCCTGTGTTGTTGGAGGACAAGCCATTATGCAGGTCTACCAAAAGGATGATTTTAATGTTCGGTTAAAAAGTGATGATTCTCCATTAACAGAGGCAGATGTAAAAGCGCATATGGCCATTGATGAGGTTTTAAAGTCAACCAAAATTCCGGTTTTGAGTGAAGAAGGTGAGGATATTCCTTATGTCTTAAGATCCACATGGGAGAAGTTATGGATTGTAGATCCGTTAGATGGCACCAAAGAATTTGTAAAGCGTAACGGTGAATTTACGGTAAATGTTGCTTTAATCGAGAACAATTATCCGGTTTTGGGAGTCGTTTTAGCTCCATATCTTAATAAGGTGTATTGGGGAGATAAGGATGGAGCATATGTTTCTGAGTTGCCAAAAAAGTGGCTTAAGAAAGATGTGGGAATGATTATAACTGATTTGTCTCCAATTAAATTGCCATCAGCCCAGTTGGTGGAATTTACGATGGTGGCAAGTGTGAGTCATTTTTCTCCTGAAACGAAAATTTATTACGATAATCTTGTTGAGAAGGTTGGTGATGTTGAGCTAGTTTCGGTAGGAAGTTCTTTGAAAATGTGTGCTACGGCCGAAGGATCAGCTCATTTGTATCCGCGTTTGGGACCAACTATGGAATGGGATACTGCTGCCGGACAGGCTGTGTTAGAGGCTGCCGGTGGTCAATTGTTAGATTGGTCTACCAAAGAGCGCATGCGTTATAATCGAAAGCAACTTCTCAATGGTTGGTTCTTGTGCACCGCCAAGAATGTGAATGCAGATGAATATTGGTTGGTGGAGCAAGATGATGAGTAAATGTGCAACTTATTTAATGTGCTGATTTGTAAATTATTCTTTTGAAATATTCGATGTTTTTTGGTGGAATAAAGTCCAATTTCTAAATGGCTGATTTAATTGTTTGGAGAAAGTCGAAATTGGTAATTTTGCCCTGTTTTTCCTTTGGGCTTCGGACTTCGAACTTCGGGCTTAAAAAAGTGTTAAATCACAATTAATATAAGGCTTGCAACTTCCGAATCAGCGAGAATTTTTTATCTTTGCCCACTATTGTTGAATATTTAAAAACACAATTCAAATGGCTGCAATTGACAGTTTTAATTTCTCAGGCAAAAAGGCGATTATCCGTGTGGATTTCAATGTGCCTTTAAACGATAAATTCGAAATCACAGACGATACTCGTATCGTAGCTGCACTTCCAACTATCCAAAAAGTTTTAAAAGATGGTGGAGCAGTTATTTTAATGTCACACTTAGGTAGACCAAAAGGTGCGGCTACTCCAGAGTTTTCATTAAAGCACATCGTTGCACATCTTAGTGCAAAATTAGGTGTTGATGTAAAAATGGCTCCTGATTGTGTTGGTGCAGAGGTTAAGGCTATGGCCGATGCACTTCAAATGGGCGAAGTAATGTTATTAGAAAACTTACGTTTCCATAACGAAGAAGAAAAAGGTAATGAAGCCTTCTCTAAAGAACTAGCTGAGTTAGCAGATGTTTATATTAACGATGCATTTGGTACGGCTCACCGTGCGCATGCTTCTACTACTATCATTGCTAAATTTGCTAAAGAGAAAATGGCAGGTTACCTACTAGATAAAGAAATTACATTCTTAGGAGATGCAATAGAAAACGCTGAGAAGCCATTCGTTGCTATCGTAGGTGGTGCTAAAGTATCAGGTAAATTAGAAGTGTTAAAATCATTAATCACTAAAGTAGATACTATCTTGATTGGTGGTGGTATGGCTTACACTTTCTTAAAAGCTCAAGGTTATAACGTTGGTAACTCTTTAGTAGAAAATGATCTGATTGATACTGCAAAGCAAGTATTAGCTGATGCTAAAACTAACGGTGTAAACTTTATGTTGCCGGTAGATAACTTAGCTGCTGATAAATTTGCTAACGATGCAGATATTATGGAAGTGGGTTGTGATATTCCTGAAGGTCGTATGGCCTTAGACGTAGGTCCTAAAACTGCTGAAGCTTATGCTGCTGAAATCGCTGGTGCTAAAACTGTTGTTTGGAATGGTCCTATGGGTTGTTTCGAAATGCCAAACTTCTCTAAAGGTACATTTGCTGTTTGTCAGGCAGTAGCCGATTCTTCAGCTGTTTCTATCATTGGTGGTGGTGACTCTGTTGCTGCTGTTAATGCTAGTGGTTTAGCAGACAAAATGAGCCACATCTCTACAGGTGGTGGTGCTTCATTAGAATTCTTAGAAGGAAAAGTATTGCCGGGAGTAGCTGCTATTCGCGAGTAGTCTTTTTTTAAGATATTTTTCAAAAGCCACGTTTTTCGAGCGTGGCTTTTTTATGCCCTCAACTCAAGGTTTCAGAAAATCTTGAGGGCATAAAAATATTATCTTTGACGCTTATTATTGCGAGAAGCTATTGTTGAGTTATACTAAGCAAGGCTGAAAGCCTTATTGATATTAGTACAGGGCATCGTCCTGTGTGATTAAGTTAAATTCAGGTAGCCCTGAAGGGGCGATTTACAAATGACAGCGTTGTGATGGTTTTTATATATAACATTGGTATCAGATTATATTCTCTATTAATTGCTTTTGCATCTTTATTTAACGATAAAGCAAAAATGCTTCATCAAGGTAGGATGCAGGTTTTTTCTGTATTAAAAAATGCTGATCTCTCTGGAGAAGTAATCTGGGTGCATGCCGCCAGTTTAGGTGAGTTTGAACAAGGGCGACCAATTATTGAAGCCATTAAAGAAAAGGCTCCACGCACGAAAGTGGTACTTACTTTCTTTTCGCCATCGGGGTACGAGGTGAGAAAGAATTACGATTTGGCAGATGTGGTTTGTTACCTGCCGGCAGATACTTCCCGTAATGCCAAGCGTTTTATTGGGGCTATCAATCCATCAAAAGTCTATTTTATTAAGTATGAGTTTTGGCATCATTTCTTAAAAGAGTTAAAGAAAGCAGATGTGCCAACATTTGGAGTATCAATGATTTTTAGAAAGGAGCAGTCTTTCTTTACGTGGTACGGAAGTTGGTTTCAGAAAATGTTGACGGCTTTTAGGTTTATTTATATTCAGGATGATAAATCGGCAGCTTTATTGGAAAGTATTGGAGTGTCCAATTATAAGGTTATAGGTGATACGCGTTTCGATCGTGTAAAAGCTATTGCAGCAATGTCAAAAGATTTTCCTTTGGTTGATCGATTTGTAAATGGATCATCAAAAGTTATTGTTGCCGGATCTACTTGGGAGCCGGATGAGGATATCCTGATTGATTACATTCAAAATGAAAACAAAGATGTAAAACTTATTATTGCACCGCACGAAATTCACGAAGGACATATTAAACAAATAGAGTCTAAGCTTAATGTTCTCTATCATAAATATACGTCAGGCAATATTTTGGCTGATAATTGTCGGGTATTAATTGTGGATACCATCGGCATGTTATCGTCTATCTATAAATATGGACAGGTGGCATATATTGGTGGTGGATTTGGTAAAGGAATTCATAATACACTAGAGGCAGCTACCTATGGCATGCCGGTTTTCTTTGGGCCGAAACACAAGAAGTTTAAAGAGGCTGTAGATTTAATCGAAGTTGGTGGTGGAATTTCCATTTCTGCTCAATCGGAATTTAAGCAAGAAATAGAAAAGCTTTGGGCTGATAACGAATTGTTGGCTTCTTCTTCGAAAGCAGCATTCGATTATGTGCAAAGTATGTGTGGGGCGACGGAAATCATAGTGAAAGAAACGCTTTGATGTGCTAATGTGTTAATTGTTTAATGTGTAAATGTTGCAATTCGTAAATGTGAGTTTGGTTGTTGAATGATACTTTACATAGGTTTGAGGTATATTACCTGAGTAACTAACCATGCTTGTTAGGCAGTAGGCAGAAGTTCGTGTGCGTTCATATTATTCGTCAATTCGGCAATTGAGCAGTTTGACAAATCATCAAAAGTGCCATGTTTAAATGCAGGAAGTTTTAGGCTTCCCGGCCTGACCCTCGGGCAGGGAACTCCGTACTTCGAGCTCCGTACTTTTAATGTTCAAAACTTCATTTGCATAACTCATTTTTTCTCCCAATGTGTCGATTTCAGGGACTTAATATTTTCCAAGAATTATTTTTGAAAAGATGTGAACAGCTTGTTGAAAACTACTTTTGGACAACTTTTAGTATTTTATAAAATTGTAAAGTTCAGATAATAAGTATTTAAAGCTTTTGTTTTGGATAACTTTGTGAAATTGTTAGGAAATAAAGTTTGTTCAAAAAAACATCTATGCATATATTGCAGTCGCAAAATTGAACAAGCTCTTAAGGAAAAAAATATTTACATCTTTATCATGTTTTCACGATGGCAGTAAAACAAATTGACCCACTGACAAACGTTTCTAATGAAACTTATACTTTTGACGAAGCATTTAAAGCTTCCCTCGAATATTTTCAAGGTGATGAACTAGCAGCCCGTGTTTGGGTAAATAAGTATGCACTTAAGGATTCGGATGGCAATATTTATGAAATCAATCCTGATGAGATGCACTGGCGTCTTGCACGAGAAATTGCTCGTATCGAAGAAAAGTATCCTAACCCAATGCAAGTGGATAAGATTTATGGTTTGTTAAAGAACTTTAAATACATTGTTCCTCAAGGTGGCCCTATGACTGGGATTGGAAACGATTTTCAGATAGCTTCGTTGTCTAACTGTTTTGTGATTGGTGATAATGGGCCATCAGATTCTTATGGTGCTATTATGAAAGTAGACCAAGAGCAGGTTCAATTAATGAAACGTCGTGGTGGAGTAGGGCATGATTTATCACACATTCGTCCGAAAGGATCACCGGTAAAGAACTCAGCTTTAACATCAACGGGTATTGTTCCTTTTATGGAGCGTTATAGTAACTCAACTCGTGAAGTTGCTCAGGATGGCCGTCGTGGAGCGTTGATGTTAAGTGTTTCTATCAAACATCCCGATTCGGAAGATTTTATTGATGCAAAATTAGAGCAAGGTAAAGTGACCGGAGCTAATGTATCTGTAAAAATCGACGACGACTTTATGAAAGCGGTTGTTGAAGAGAGAGAATATACTCAGCAATATCCTGTTGATGCAAAAAATCCTCAGGTTACTAAGCAAGCTAATGCAAAAGGAATTTGGGATAAGATTGTACACAATGCATGGAAATCTGCAGAGCCTGGTATCCTTTTCTGGGATACTATTATTAAGGAATCAGTGCCTGATTGTTATGCAGACCAAGGGTATCGTACTGTTTCTACAAACCCATGTGGCGAGATTCCTTTATGTCCTTACGATAGTTGCCGTTTAATCGCTTTAAACTTGTATTCTTATGTAGAGAATCCGTTTACAGCTGATGCGAAATTTAACTTCGATTTGTTTAAAGAGCATGTGGGTTATGCTCAGCGCATGATGGACGACATCATCGACCTTGAGTTAGAGAAAATTGATGCGATCTTAGAAAAAGTAAAATCAGATCCTGAGTCTGATACAACTAAGCGTGTAGAGCGTGAGTTGTGGGAGAACATCCGCCAAAAAGCAGACGAAGGTCGCCGTACCGGTGTTGGTATTACTGCTGAAGGGGATATGCTTGCGGCTTTAAACTTAACTTATGGTAGCGATATCGCAGTAGATTTCTCTATCGAAGTACATAAAACCTTAGCATTGGCCGCTTACCGTGCATCGGTCGAAATGGCAAAAGACCGTGGATCTTTCAAGATATACGATTCTGAAAAAGAAAAGAATAATCCGTTAATCAAACGTTTATTTGAGGCAGATGCATCATTAAAAGAAGATATGTTAAAGCATGGTCGCCGTAACATCGCTCTTCTAACCATTGCACCTACTGGTACTACAAGTTTGATGACTCAAACAACATCGGGCATCGAGCCTGTGTTCTTACCGGTGTACAAGCGTCGTCGTAAAGTAAATCCGAATGATACAGATGTACGTGTCGATTTTATTGATGAAGTAGGAGATAGCTTCGAAGAGTACATTGTTTTTCACCATAAGTTTGTGACTTGGATGGAAGTGAATGGATACGATACCACTAAACGTTATTCTAGCGAAGAGTTAGATGCCTTGGTTGCTAAGTCTCCTTATCATAAAGCAACATCGAACGATGTAGATTGGATGAATAAAGTGCGTATGCAAGGTGGCGTTCAGAAATGGGTAGATCACTCTATTTCGGTAACCATCAACTTACCAAACGATGTTAAAGAAGAGTTAGTAGGTCAGTTATACGTAGAGGCTTGGAAGAGTGGCTGTAAAGGCGTAACTGTTTACCGGGATGGTTCTCGTGCCGGAGTTCTTGTATCTAACGACGATAAGAAGAAAGAAGATGGTTTTACGAAGTTGCCAAATAAGCGTCCGAAAGAATTAGATGCCGACGTAGTTCGTTTTCAAAACAACAAAGAAAAGTGGATTGCTTTTGTAGGTTGTATCGATGGACATCCTTACGAGATCTTTACCGGTTTGGCAGATGATGAGGATGGTATCTTGTTACCTAAGTCTGTGCAGGATGGTACTATTATTAAGAATACCGAAGAGGATGGTACAACTCGTTACGATTTTCAATTTAGAAACAAGCGAGGATATAAAACTACCATCGAAGGCTTATCTCACAAATTCGACAAAGAGTACTGGAATTATGCAAAATTAATCTCAGGAGTACTTCGTCATGGTATGCCAATCGATGATGTTTTGGACTTAGTTTCGGGACTTCAATTGGATAGTGAATCTATCAATACATGGAAAAACGGTGTTGAGCGTGCCCTTAAGAAATACATTCCGGATGGTACAAAAGCCAAAAAAGGCAAGTGTGATAATTGTGGATCTGAAGACCTTATTTACCAGGAAGGTTGCCTCAGCTGTAAGAGTTGTGGTTCTTCGAAGTGTGGATAATTGCTAGTAGTGAGTGCCGAGTAGTAAGAAGTGAGAGGTATTATCTCAGTACTCAATACTCATATCTCAGTACTTGTTCTGAGTATTTAGGATGAATATATACATTGTTGTTAAATGGCCGTGCGGAGTAATCCGTGCGGCTTTGCTTTTTTTAGTTCGAAGCTCTGAGTCCGAAGTGCGAAAGGAAAAAGTGTAGTATCAGGTAGATTCTTTGCCATTGATTTTAATCAATGGATTTATAATGATTTCTAACAAATCCCTTGTCCTAGATTTCAATCAATGTATAGAAAGGCTTTAGCCATCTTTTATTTAAGATGTGCATTCATAAACCTAAATAAGCTCACCAAAACAACAGGCGACTCATAAACAAACCTAAATGGCTCGCCCGACGATCCAGACAAGCCATTAATAAATGTAAATGCCTCCACCAACTCTCCGGAGGTTCAATAAATAAATATCTATGCCCTGCCTGGATGATCGGACAGCTTATTGACAAATATAAATGTCTTCCCCGGTTCTCCGACTGGCAATAAACAAATGTTTATGACTCGCCCGGTTGTCCGGACGCTTATGTACAAATGTAAATTGTCGTCTGGAGCGTCGGATCGGAAAAATAAAATTACAAATAGGTTAGTTTATGTGAACGAGGTGTCATTTGTGTAGAATATTTTGAGATTAAGGTGGTGAAGTATCTCATAAAAAGATTGTTTACCTTTGTAAGTGTAAAGAAAACTTTTAGCCATGCCGACCATATCCATGTTTTTTGGGATAATTATAAGAATGTATTATGCTCCAAAGGAACATAATCCAGCACATATTCATGTATATTATCAAGAATCTAGCGCAGTCTTTAATGTTTTTGATTGTGAGATGGAAGAAGGTAGTTTGCCGACAAAGCAACAAAGATTAGTAATCGCATGGATGGAAATTCATAAAGAAGAACTTTTGGCAGATTGGGAGTTGTGTCAAAATGGAGAAAAGCCTTTTAAGATAGATCCATTAAAATAGTATATGTCATGTATATAGGAGTAAAAGATGTAGAGCCAAAATCTAACTATACGCTACTTTTGACCTTTAAGAATGAAGAAGTAAGGTTGTTTGATATGCGACCTTTTTTAGATAAAGGTCAATTTAAAGAGCTTTATGATCTTACCATGTTTAATACAGTACATGTAAGTTTTGATACCATAGAGTGGGATAATGAATTGGATTTTGATCCGGAAATATTATACTCACAAAGCACCCCGGTGGTCTAAATGAAAAAAAGCGTAACAAAATGCTACGCCTTTTTTTTTTTGTTTGAGTTAATTCCCTCATTCTCAAATTTCCTCATGTGCACATTGTTTACTTTTTCTTTTATTTAATAAGTATGATTAGTCGTTGAGATATTATGCAATTGAAAAGTAGCGAATTAGAATAAAAAGCTAATTTGCACATTTACTCATCAGCACATCAGCACATGGTTTACTTCTGCCTAAAGCTGACTCACCATCTCCTTAATCACCTTCGTCATTTTCGGTTCTGCTTCGCCGGCAATAATTTGCACATCATCATGCGTTACTTCCACAATTTCTCCGGGTACGCCCGAGTCACAGATGATCGAAACGCCAAAGACTTCCATGTTCATGTGGCGCGCAACAATTACTTCAGGCACAGTCGACATACCAACCACATCACCTCCCAAAATGCGAAACATCTTGTATTCTGCCGGAGTTTCAAATGTAGGTCCGGTTGTTCCCACATAAACTCCTTGCTGAAGCTTGATGCCTTCTTTTTTGCCAATTTCAAGCGCCATGTTTGATAAACGTTTACTGTAGGCCTCGCTCATGTCCGGAAAACGAGTTCCCAGCTCATCAATATTAGGCCCGATAAGCGGATTGGTACCAAACATGTTAATGTGATCGGTAATCACCATGATGTCGCCAATCTTGTAATCTGGATTAAGCCCACCGCTGGCATTAGAAACCAACAGCGTTTCGATACCCATTTTCTTCATGGTTCTAACCGGCAGAGTAACCTGATCCATGCCATATCCTTCGTAGTAATGAAAACGACCTTGCATGGCTACAACCGGTACATCCTTGATTGTGCCAAAAATGAATCGGCCATGATGTCCCTCTACGGTTGATACCGGAAAATCAGGGATGTCATCATAAGGGATGGATTTTTCGATTTGTATTTCTTTTACCAAACCTCCTAATCCGGTTCCAAGGATGATTCCGATGGTAGGTCTTAAAGCGGTATGACATAATAAGTAATCAGCTGTTTTTTGAATGGTTTCTAACATATTCTAGTAATATTTCGTCAAAGTTGTTTTTCTCGTTAAATAGAAATTCTAGTTCTATTGGAATGTAAATAATCTTCTCTTTTAATTTTAGAGGGATGAAATCCAGATTCATCAATCGCACCGCATCTTTTTCTGTGGTGATAACGAAATCTGCCTGATGCTTTTGTGCTGATGACGCAATGTTTTCAATATCCTTTTCTGAAAAGTTGTGATGATCCGAAAAAGAAAGGAAATCTTTTACCGGATAGTTTTTTTCGAGATGAGTTTTAAAAATTTCGGGGCGTGCAATGCCTGCTAACCCAATGCATGAAGTTGGCACAAGTATCTGATCCAATACAAAAGATTGAGGATACCCGTATTTGATCCTGCTAAAAAAAACTTTTTGATCGTCGCCTGGATTTAACTTTTTAATCCAATGTTCTTTCTCTTGTGTTGATAAATGATCAGGACATTTATTCACCACAATTAGATTCGCTCTTTTTTTACCGGCTTCGGTTTCCCTTAAATGACCTGCCGGAAAAGGAACATCTTTCCAAAGCGGACGGTTGTAATCAACCACCAACAACGAAAAACCCGGTTTAACGTAGCGGTGCTGGTAAGCATCATCCATCAACACTAAAGAAGTATTTGTATTAAGGAGAAGCTGCATGCCTTTAACACGTTTTTCGGCCACAGCTACTTTAAGGTGCTTAAACTTTTGTAAGATTTGGTATGGTTCGTCACCAATGTCGGCCACAGTACTTTTCTCATTGGCAAGAAGTGCACCTTTAGTCGCTCGTTTATAACCTCTGCTTAATAGTGCTATCTGCTCCGTTTGAGCTTCAAAAAGGCGAATGATGTATTCGGTAAGGGGTGTTTTTCCTGTTCCACCCACCGTGATGTTCCCCACCGATATGATCGGAAGATCGTAACTCTTTGAAGCATAAATTCCCCAATCGAAGAATTTGTTTCGAAGGCTGGTAACTCCACCATACAAAGGCGACAAAGGAAGAAGTAAACGGCGGAGATTCATTGATGAGGTGTTGTTTATAATAAACCTCTCTACCAAAAGTAGAGAAGTTCTTTTAATTAGTAATTTTAGCTAGTAGCTAAAGGCTATCAGCTAGTAGCTTACTTTATCGTCAAATTATACGGCATTCTTGCCTGAATCTGATCTCCATTCTTAAGATCCTCGATGGTTTTTAAATATTTATATTCTTCACCCATTAACGATTTTCCTATAAAAAGACGTGCTTCGTTAGTCATACCTCTCATGATTTGGGAGATTGGGTCTTCCAATTCCGGCAATTCAATAATGCGGTAGTTTTCAAGGCCGGCTTTTTCTTTGGCAACTTCAATAGCACGGTTAATGCCACCCAGTTCATCGATGAGTTCAATGTCAAGACTATTACTACCGCTCCATACGCGACCTTGTCCAATTTTATCAATCGCATCTTTAGATGTATTTCTACCCTCTGCACAGCGTGATATAAATTTGTCGTAACCTTTTTCGATGAAAGCTTGAAAGATTTCTGTTTCATCAGCACTAAAAGGACGAACCATGCTAGGCATGTCTGCATATTTGTTGGTTTTTACCCCATCGAAAGTTAACCCGATTTTATTCATTAAACCTTCCGTGTTGGGTACCATTCCAAAAATACCAATTGATCCGGTTAGAGTATTTGGATGAGCTACAATGTAATCCGCTGCACATGAAATATAATAACCTCCCGAAGCGGCCAAATCACCCATGGATACCACAACTGGCTTGGTTTCTTTTGCCAGTTTAACTTCTCTCCAAATAATATCTGATCCTAAAGCACTTCCTCCCGGAGAATTTACACGTAAAACAATCGCTTTAATAGAGCTGTCGCGACGAGCTTTGCGGATTTCGCGCGATAATTTTTCTGATTTAATCCCATCTTTGTCCGAACCATCTATTTCTCCTTCTGCATAGATGATGGCAATTTTATTCCTTTCAAATTTACTTTCTTTACTTGCACTAATGTTGGCGTATTGAGCATTCGTAATCGAATTAATGTCTTCAGACTCATCGGTGTTTGTTAGTTTCTTTAGCTCAGTAATGAGTTCATCTTTATAAATCAATCCATCAATAAGACCGGAGCTCATTAAAGCATCATCATCTTTAAATAGCTGAAGTGTTTCAGCCGCACGATTAACTTCATCTTCTGATAAGCCTCTTGCTTCTGCAATTTTTTGGGTGAGGTGTTTCCAAATTGAATTAACATAAACCTCAGTTTGTAAACGAGATGATTCACTCATTTTGTCAAGAGTAAAAGGTTCTACGGCCGATTTAAACTTTCCATGACGAAAAATTTGCATCTCCACACCTAGTTTTTCAAGCGTGTTCTTAAAAAAAGTACGGCTTGCATGAAGTCCTTTAAAAACTAATAACCCACCCGGATTCATGTAAACTTTATCGGCTACAGAAGCTAAGTAATAGGCTTTTTGAGTGTAGACTGGTGAGTAACTGTATACAAATTTACCACTGCTTTTAAAGTCAAGAAGTGCGTTTCTGATTTCTTCAATGGTGGCATATCCGGCCTCCATCATTCCAGATTCAAGAAGAATACCAGAGATACGATCATCTGTTTTTGCTTTTGTGATGTTTTTTAAAATTCTGTTTAATCCTTCGCGACCTGGTTGCTCATTGATCTCAGCAAGTAATTCCTCTAGTGGATTATCTTGATGACGTTCAACTATTTCTCCATTCAGCTTTAAAATGAGTAAAGAGTTGTCTTCGATACTTGCTTTTTGATCTCCGCCTGATGCAAGAGCTGCGATGAAAATTATTAAGAGTAAAAATAGAGTAAAAGCAGACGCTATTCCTCCAAGGAATGTTGCTAATAAATATTTAAAAAACTTTTTCATAGTCTAACGAGTGTTAATATTTTATCAATTCAAACAAAAATATCAAAATAAAAGTGGATAATACTTATTTTTGCGCGCAGAAATTTCATTTACATTAATTGAACAAATGAGACAAATATTACTATTAGGAGGAAATCAAGGAGATGTTGTTCAAACAATGCAAGAAGCGACTGATTTTTTGTCTCAGGAACTTGGAGAGCCGGTACGTGTTTCAGGGTATTATGAGAGTGAACCATGGGGCTTTGATGCCGATCAAAATTTTGTCAATCAAGTGGTGGAGTTTCAATCCGATTATTCAGCGGAAGAATTGCTTCGAATTACTCAAGCTGTAGAATTAGAATGTGGGCGTTCTGCAAAAACTCAAGCGGGATATGAGTCTCGTGTGATAGATATCGATATTTTATTTGTAGATAATGAGGTGATTGATTTGCCACATTTACAAATTCCTCATCCAAAATTGCATTTGCGGCATTTTACTTTACTCCCTTTAGCAGAAAAATGGACTACATTTAATCATCCTATTTTCAATAAGTTGATTTCAACTTTGTTAAGTGAATGTCAGGATGAAATTCGAGCTCAACTTATTGAGTTTGAACTGGCTTAATGTTACAGGTTTATTATTCTTTACAACTTTCCACCAAAAGCCAAATCACCCGCATCTCCCAATCCTGGTACGATGTACGATTTTGCATTTAATTCTTCATCCACTGCTCCCAACCAGAGGGATATTGGTTCGCGGTCAAACATGTTTCTAATATAGTCTACTCCTGCCTGACTGGCAATTAAAGAAATTACATGAACGTGTTTTGGGGTTCCCTTATCCAGAAGTGCCTTGTAAGCTAATTCCATAGATGAGCCTGTGGCAAGCATTGGGTCAACTAATAGGACTGTTTTGTCATCTAATGATGGAGATGAGATGTATTCGATGTGAATGTCGAATTCGCCGTCTTCAGTATACTTTCTATAGGCTGAAACAAAAGCATTTTCAGCCCTGTCAAACATGTTTAAAACGCCCTGATGAAGCGGTAAACCGGCACGTAATATGGAAGCAATCACTACATTATCAGAGGGTAGTTTTTCGTTGGCAATTCCAAGTGGTGTTTTTACTTCAGCAGCCGAATAATCAAATATTTTACTCACCTCATAAGCCAGAATTTCTCCCATACGTTCGATGTTTTTGCGAAAGCGCAGAGGATCTCTTTGAATTGAGATGTCACGAATTTCTGCAATGTAGGTATTGAAAATGCTGTTGTTTTGGTTAAGTATGTTGATCTGCATGGTTCTATCGTTTAGTCAGAAGTCAGAAGTTAAAAAGAATGTTCAAGTTTCTCAATAGCTAGTAATTGTTTATGGCGGTAATTATATAAGTAACCTCATCCTCGGTTAAGCATTGATGCATCGGTAAACTTAAAACTTCGCGGTGAATTTTTTCTGTCAGAGGTAGTTTTAAATGATTGTATTCATTATAAGCCACTTGTTGATGAGGTGGTACTGGGTAATGAATCATTGTGCCAATGCCTTTATCATTAAAGAACTTGACGAGTTGTTCGCGTTCATTGCATCTTATAACATATAAATGCCACACATGCGCATCTTTGTCTTGCGGAATTTTCGGAAGTTGAATTTTCGGATTTGAAATTTCAGAATTGTACCGTTCTGCAATTGCCTTCCGTCGATTATTATCATCATCGAGCCCTTTAAGCTTAACTCTTAAAACTGCTGCTTGGATTTCATCCATTCGGGAATTAACGCCTTGGTAGACGTTGTAATATTTTTTCTCAGAGCCGTAATTGGCAATAGCTCTGATGGTTCTCGCTAATTTGTCATCATTGGTAGTAACAGCACCTGCGTCACCAAGCGCACCAAGGTTTTTTCCGGGGTAAAAGCTAAATCCTGCAGCATCCCCCAAAGATCCGGTTTTTATCCCGTTCGAAGTTGCGCCAATAGCTTGCGCATTATCTTCTATTAATAATAGATTATTCTTTTTCGCAACCTGACTAATTTCATCCATATCGCTCACTAAACCATATAGGTGAACAACCATTATTGCTTTTGTTTTTGAAGTAATACTCTTTTTGATTTCTGTAGGATCAATGTTGAAAGTATTCTCCTTGGGCTCAATGAATATTGGTTTTAATTGATTGATAGTAATTGACAGTATGCTTGCAATGTATGTATTTGCAGGAACCAATACTTCATCATCATTCTGAAGTAATCCCAATTCTTTATAAGCTTTGAGAATTAATGTTAGTGCATCGAGACCATTGCCAACAGCTATCGTGTGCTTTACATTATTATATGTGCAAAGTTCTTTTTCGAAATTATTAATTTCTTCACCGAGCAGATACCAGCCCGAATTAGCAACACGCAGAACAGCTTCGTTTATCTGGCTTTGATAGACTTGGTTTATTTGTTTGAGACTTAAAAATGGAATGTTCATCTGATATCAGTACTTGTGGAATAACTCTAATCCGTTAATATTTTTTAACTTTACCCAATAGAAGCAAAAGTATAAAATATGGATCAAAACGGTTTAAAGCTTATTACAATTCCTAAAATTTCTGATTTACGGGGAAATCTTAGCTTTATTGAGCAGTGTAACCTCGTGCCGTTTGAAATTAAACGAACGTATTGGATATACGATGTTCCAGGAGGACAAGAGCGTGGAGGTCATGCTTTTAAGGAAGCTTGTGAATTAATTGTTCCATTATCCGGCAGTTTTTCGGTAGAGGTTTTTCGCGGAGAAGAAAGCTCTGTCTATGAGTTGAAAAAGCCAAATGAGGGTCTTTATATTCCTCGTATGTCGTGGCGAAAAATATTTGATTTTTCGACCAACTCTTTATGTTTATGCATCTCAAGTACTAAGTATAGCGGAGAAGATTATATCTACGAATTTCCGGAATACATCAAGAAATTTTACCGCAAATGAAAAAAACAAGTATCAAGGAATGTAGGATGATCTCTTTGCCCAAGGAAGGATCAGATCGTGGTAGCTTGTCATTTTTAGAAGGAAACGGAGCCATCCCTTTTGATGTAAAGCGAGTTTATTACACGTATGATATCCCATCCGGAGCTGAGCGGGGCGGGCATGCGCATATTGAGCAGCATGAATATGTAATTGCCGGTGCAGGTAGTTTCGAAATTGTGGTTGATGATGGGAGCGAGAAAAAAACATTTTTTTTAAATAGCCCAAACAAAGGTTTATATATTGCACCCGGAATATGGCGTGAGCTGATCAGTTTTAGTTCCGGGAGTGTTGTTTTAGTTATGGCATCTGATGTCTATGACGAAAGGGATTACATAAGAGATTACGAAGATTTTAAAGTGCAGAAATGATAGAGGTCAGAAGGTATCAACAGGAAGATAAAGAGCTTTGGGATACTTTTAATGCCATGGCGAAGAATGGTTCATTTCTTTTTTATCGTGACTATATGGAATACCATAGTGATCGTTTTGAAGATTTTTCATTGATGGTGTTTGAAAAGAATAAACTTAGTTTGCTTTTGCCTGCTAATATATCAAACTCAATAGTGTATACTCATCAAGGCTTGACCTTTGGAGGAATGGTCATTCAAAATAATAGTATAACCTCAAAAATAATTTCTTGGTTTAATGCCATTAACCAATATCTAGTTGATTCAGGTATAATTGAAGTAATCTATAAATTTCAACCTCAATTTTACAAAGATAATTTTGGTGATGAAGATTTGTATCTTCTGTATCGATGTGGTGCAAAGTTGATTAGTCGAAATATAACTTCGGTTATTGATTTTTCATTGCCAAAAAATATTTCGAGAAACCGGAGCCGTAATTATAAGAAAGCCATAGAGGCTGGAGTAGTGATTGATGATAGTATTCAATATGAGACTTTCTGGGAAATAATGGAGACAAACATGGCAATGCGCTTTAATGCAAAGCCAGTGCATAGCTGTGAAGAGCTGCTGTTTCTTAAAGAAAAATTTCCAAAAAACATTCAACTAATCAGTGTTTGTCTCGGTGACGAAATGGTTGGAGGAGCAGTGTTGTACTTGTTTAAGAATGTGGTAAAAGTTCAGTATGCCCATGCTTCTGAAAAAGGAAAAGAAATTGGGGCTATTGACGCGCTTTACCATTACATAATAGATCGTTATCAAGCCGACTTTAAGTATTTGGATTTTGGATCATCCAATGGAACTGGAGGAATGGAAATAAATCTTGGCTTAAATACTCAAAAAGAAGGTTTTGGAGCTAGAGCTGCTGTGGTAGATGCTTATAGTTATCATCCTGAAAAAATGATAGATTAATACATGAGAAAGTTTCTTCCATTTTTAGTTTTGTTTTTTAGTTTAGCGGCTGTTTTTCATTATAAAAGCATTTATCAAGAACCGATGAGTTCGTATGTTTGGGCGCAGGCAGATCATTATGCATTAGCCCTTGGATTTATCGATAATGGTTTTGATTTTTTTCATCCTAAAACTTATGCTTTAAATCATCAATACCCTCCTTTGAAAGCCCTTGATAATCCTCAGGGTATTACAGCGGTAGATTTTCCTCTTTTGCATTATTTAGTTGCAATGGGTTATAAACTAACAGGAAGAACCGCCCCTTTGATTTTTCGCTTAATCTCCATGATATTTAGTTTTATAGGATTGGCTTTTTTCTATAAGGCTCTGTATGATATCCGTGGAAAAATTGTGGCATTGTCACTATCTGCTTTCATTTTACTGCAACCTTGTTATGTGTTTTATCAGGATGGTTTTCATGTTTGTGCAGCTGCTTTTGGTGTCTTTTTAGTCGGCTTTAGTTTTGTGCTGAGGCATATTTATTTACAACATAATATAAGGTATTTGGCGTTGGGAGTAGGCTTGTTGTCTTTGGCGGCTTTAATGCGCTTTATTCAAATAATACCCCTTATAGCTCTTTTATCAATATTTGTGTTGAAGTGGTTTGAAAATAAAACCTGGAATCGAGGAGTTGTGCTATGTTGTGGTGGTTTATTTGTAGTATTGGTATACTTTTTTTATAATAAATTATTGGCTGATAAATACGGATCTATATTTATCAACTATCCACTACCCGCAGAGTCTTTTTCTGCTATTATATATTATGCTTTGACTATAGTAAAAATGTATGCAAAGTTTTTTCTTCCTCCATCTCATCTATTATTTCTGTGCACATTGATAGTGCTTTTTATAAAACAAAAGAAATGGAAGAGCTGTAATATGTTTTTGATTGGGTGGATCGGAATTACTGCTTTAGGATCATTATTGTTCTCTGTTTTAATGATTGTCAATGTGAGTATTCATGATTACTACTCCATTGATGTATGGTTGCCGGTTTTAACGATGTTATTAGTTTTCTTGGCAATAAATGTGAGTGTTGAGAAGTTATTTATAAAAAAGGGTTTAGTCTACAGTGTATTTTTGTTCATCTCATCAGTAGTCTTGTGCTTATATGTTCAAAATAAGAGGTATAATCCTGAACTGATTAATGTTTTTAGTGGAGGAGATGACGATCGTTTCGCGGCATTTCGAGAAAGTGCAGATTATTTAGAAGAAAATATTCCAGTAGATAATAAAGTGTTAATTATTTGTGAAACAGGCTGGAATATTCCTCAAATTGGTTGGCGACGTGATGTTTATCGAATAGGGGGTAGGGATTTGGAAGGTTTTTCAGATATCGTCTCTCAAAAATATGATGCCATTGTTACGTATAATAAAACCTTTGAAGAAAATGTGGTAAAACAGCATCCGTACTTTTTATCCTTGGTTGAGAAAGTTGATACCAATGGAAAGGTTACTATATGGAAGCAACATTAATAAAAATTTATTCATGATAAATAAAAGACTTGCGATTACGCAACCTTACATATTTCCATACATCAATTATTTTCACTTGATAGAAGCATCAGATAAGATTATTTTTTATGATGATATCAGTTATATCACAGCAGGGTGGATTAATCGCAACAGGATTTTATTGGGAGGTAAAGATCTATTAATTACGATTCCGGTCAAAGGTGCATCTCAAAACAAAAAAACCTGTGAAGTTCTGGTTTTAATGGATGAGAAATTCAAAAAGAAGACCTATAAACAATTGGAACATGCTTACTGTAAAGCCCCTTATTACAATGAAGTAATGGAAGTAATCTGCAAAACATTTTCTAGGCCTTTCGAGAGTATTTCAGATGTGGCCATTCATTCAATTGTAGAGGTTTATAGGTATTTAGGAAAAGAGTTGGTTTATGATCGTTCTTCAGAATGTTCTCCAGAGACTTTTGGAATGTGGAAATCAGATCGCTTGATAGAAATAACCAAGCAGCAAGGTTTTTCTAACTATGTAAATGTTATTTGGGGAGAAGAAATTCATAAGAAAGATTATTTCTCAGCACAAGGAGTTAACCTTGAATATTTATCATCATTAGATGTGAGTTATAAGCAATTTAAAAATGAATTTGTCCCTTTGTTGTCAATCGTTGATGTGTTGATGTTTAATCATCCTGATGAGGTTAAGGAAATGATGAAGAAATTCAAAATAGAGTAGTGTATGAAGGTTTTGTTGCTAGGAGATTATAGTGGTTTGCATTTAACTCTTTCCAAAGGATTAAAAGAATTGGGAGTTGATGTGACCATTGCATCAACTGGAGATGGCTGGAAAAACTATGATCGCGATATCGATTTGGCTCAACCTGATAAATTTAAGCGCATTCGGTTTATAGCTAAGATAATAAAAGCTCTCCCCAAGCTTCAAGGTTATGATGTTGTCCAAATGATTCATTGTAATCCATTGAGTACTTCATGGGGCTTCAATAAAATATTTTGGGAGTTCATCAAAAGGCGTAACAAGAATATTTTTTTAGGAGCTAACGGGATGGATCATTATTATAGTAATTATGCTTTGGATGGTCATCTTAAATATTCAGTTTTTCAAGTGCCCGATATTGAAGGTGATCCAGAAATACAAAAGTATATACAGGATGCTGGAGATGAAGAAATTGCCCGGCAGAATAAAATGGTGGCAGAATATGCTACCGGGATAACAGCTTGTAGTGTTGGTTACTACCTTGCCCATAAGGCTAGTTTTCCCGACAAAACTACTTACATCCCTCTACCATTAAATACCGATTTGTATCCTTATGTAAGTACTATTCAGCCGGATGTTGAAAAGGTTCATTTCTTTTTAGGAAAACAAAAGGGGCGAGAAGTGCGAAAAGGTGTAGATGTTATGGAAAGAGTATTAAATAAACTCTTGGAAAACTACCCGAATGATATGGAATTAAGAATAGTTACATCGGTTCCATTTCAAGAATATCAAAAGATGCTGAATAGTTCTCATGTTTTATTGGATCAGCGTTATTCCTATGGTATTGGGATGAATGGCTTAATAGCTTTATCCAAAGGTTTAATTGTTGGAGGTGGAGCAGAAATGTATTCAGCCTTAGAAGATTTTGAAACACATCCAATTATCGATTTAAATGTTACTGAAGGCGAAATGTATCATGCCTTTGAGCAACTCTTGCTTAATAAATCAAAATTAAAGGAGTATTCGTTACGAAGCAGAGAGTTTGTGGTAAAGCACCATAATTACATTCAAGTAGCTCAAAAGTATTTAGATTTTTGGCAGAAGATGTGCTAGCATGAAAGAGATAAAAGCGCATATTTCAAAGTTAAAATCAAGTGATTTGGTTCGGGTCTCCGGTAAAAATTCCTTCAATGTGGTTTTGCAGTTTATTATTGGAGTCTTAAAAATAAAACTCGTTTCAGTTTTATTAGGGCCGTCCGGTATGACATTATTCCGCCAGTTTAATGATTTACAAGTGTTCTTTGCTACCATTTCTCTTGGAGGGACTAATAATGGTATTACCAAATTGATAGCAACCAGTAAAGACTCTTTTCGACGAACACGTTTTGTTATTTCAACCTCAGTCATTCTAGCAATTGGGTTTTCATTTGTCATCTCTTTAGGTTTATTGATTGGTGCAAGTTTTTGGTCGGAGTTACTATTTCACAGTTCAGATTATGAATCAATTTTTCAAATAGCAAGTCTGTATGTTGTTTTTATAGCATTGAGTAATGTTTGCCTGGCAGTGTTAAAAGGTCAAAAGAACTACAATGCCTTCATAAAGTATAACATTACGGTCAATCTGTGTTTATTTTTATTATTAATGCCAGGAGCCTATTATTGGGGAGTAAAGGGTGCTATCTGGTCTCAAATCATAGCATCGGTTGTTTTAGGTTTAATTGCAGGTAGGTTGCTTTTGAAGAATAAACTTAAAGTGGTTTTTTCAAAGATGATTTCAAAAAGGCTATTGAGCTTTAGTATCATGATGCTGGTAGCTGTTATTGTAGCCCCTCTGACTCAAATCGTTTTAAGAAATATTTCGATATCACATTGTTCATTGGGCGAAGCTGGTTTGTGGGATGGTATGAAATGGATCTCGATGACTTATACTTCCATAATAACTACTTCATTAGGTTTGTATTTTCATCCGAGAATTTCAGAATTACGAACTTTCGATAAGGTCAGAACAGAAGTTAGGTCAAGCCTTTTCATTGTAGTCCCTTTAGTTGCAATTGGATGTTTACTTATTTATTTATTGCGAGATGTTGTAATTACACTACTCTATTCAGATGAATTCTCCGGAATGGAACCATTCTTTTTGTTTTATTGCATTGGTGATGTCCTAAAAATAATGACATGGTTTTATGCAACAGTATTGTTGATGCGGGAAAGTGTTAAGGCTTATATTTTTAATGAGTTAATACTTGGCCTTATTATTGTTATTCTCAGCTATATTTTTATTACTTCCTACGGTATTATCGGTGCAGCTTATGCTTATCTGGCTTGTAATTTTATAGCTCTTGTTTTAGTTTATATACTCTACCGACTGTATTCAAAGTAAGCTTATTTAATTTTTTTAGAGGTTCTTAGGCGCATTCCTTTTTGAGCAATATAAGCTTTAAAATTCCATAGTAGTTGAAGAATATTTCCGTTTAAAGTCATTAAGAATCTTTGGGAAGAAGTGAGATTGGTTTTGTTTAGATTGCTTAACGCCGGTTTCCAAACATCTGGAGTATTACAGATTTTAAATTTAATCACATAGGAATAGCGGATGAGATCCAAGTATTTTTTTAATGATGGATTATTGGCCTCATCATTTTTGAATTGATCCAAATCCATGTGTCTTTTTTGTTTGGTTGGAATATTGGTCAATCGGTTGGAACCTAAAAGGTTGTATTGAGCACTTATTTTGTTCGAAAAATACAAATTACTTTTAAGAGCCGCTCTAATCCATAAGTCTACATCTTGCCCGGTTTGAAATAATGCATTGAAGCCATTGAGTGATTCGAAAAAATCTTTTTTCATACAAACTGCAGACGTCCATGCCATGCAATCTCTTAATGAGTTGTTGAAGAAATCCGTTATTTCACCTTGCCAATTCATCTCATTGTACATAGGAGGGGCATCCATTGGTAAAATGAAGTTTTGTTTGTGTTTTATTTCATATGCTGTAGCAAACCATTTTCCTGAAGGAAATTTACTAATGAGCTGGTGGATGTTTTCTAAATGATTAGGATACCAGTAATCATCAGCATCTAAAAAAGCAATATACTTGCCATTTGATTGTTTAACGCCATGATTTCTAGCTTTAGCTGCACCTTGGTTTTCAGTAGAGAAAACTTTTATTTTTTCGTGCTTTATAGAACTTACATTTTCCAGACTATTATCTGTAGATCCATCATTTACCACAACTATTTCATAATCATTAAAAGACTGTTGAAGAACAGTGTTAATTGTTTTAACAATGTCTTTTTCTTTGTTGTATAAGGGGATAATGACTGAAAAATAGACCATATGTTATTTCAAAGCTTTGCTTAATACTGAACGAAAGTAGAAAAAATATATGAATGTTAGGGTTGTTAAGAAATTTTAAGATCAACTAAACCACTTTAACCACCCTTTAGCGTATTGTAAACATTCATGTTCTATTCCCGAGAAGTGATGTCCAATTAGTTTTGAGTGATACGGAAATTCAAGTGTGAGATTAGATTCGCAGTTGGCTTTTATGATGTGGTAGATTATAGCACATAGTCCTATGTTTTCGCGCTCATGAGTTGAATCACAAGCATCAATCAATACAATCCGATTATTGGTTTTTAATAAAAATGCCTGAGCAATTAATTGGTTGTATTTGTTATAGGCCCCATAGGTGCCTGCACTTTTATATCTAATAGCATAAGCAATCAGGCGTTCAAGCTTTCTGCTTTTTTTTAAAGTGCAATTTGCTAGTTTAAAGGAGATGTATTCTGCGGGGTTTTGTGAACGAACAACGCTGATTTTTTCGGTGTTCATCACGTGTATGGTCTTTATACATTCTTTTGAAAAGTGCTTTTCAATCACATCCATTGAAGGAATTAAATCGATTACATGGTAATGTTTCAGTTTTCCTTTTTTTTGAATCTGTTGTGGCAGATGATTGTAGGCATTAAAAGTGTATACGAGTTCAGTGGATTTTAGATGTTTCAAAAGGGCTCGTATGGTTTTAGGATCAAGTATTTGAGGTGAGAAAAAGCCCAACTGCTGAACTAATTCTGGTAATCGAATGACTTTAAAATTTAAAATGGTACTAATAGGCAAAGGAAGTACAATTTGATAGTCATTGACGACAATTGCTTCCCAGTCTTCGCAAACAATATCCAGGTACCAGGCATAAGCATATACTATTCCATTGCTGGATTCACTGATGCATTTGTCCCATTTGATATGATCAATCTGGGTACAGTGTAGTTTTTTTATGTCTAGAGTTTCAATCATTACAGCATTCCTTCATCGCCAAAACTATAGTATTGATTATCACCAATAATGATGTGATCAAGAACCGGTATGTCCATTAATTTGCAGGCTTCTATTAGTTTTTTTGTAATTGCTTTGTCTTCAGGACTTGGGTATGTATTGCCGGATGGATGATTGTGACATAATATTATTGCCGTGGCCAGATTTTCAATGGCTGTTTTAAGTATAATTTTTATATCAATTATGGTTTTGCCAACTCCACCCTGACTTACTTTAACCGGACGAATGACCTGGCAAGTTCGATGCAAAAGTAATATCCAAAATTCTTCATGACGAAGATCACAAAGCATGGGATATAGTATATTGTAGGCATCCCGGCTGCAGGTGATTTTTGCTTTTTCGGGTGACTCGTTGCCTTTTCTTCGTCGTCCTAATTCTAAGGAAGCAACAATAGAAATTGCTTTTGCATCCCCTATGCCATGATAAGAATTCTTTAATTCAGAGATCGACTTCTTACCTAAATCATGTAAGTTATGGTTGCAATCTTTTAATATTTTCTTGGCCAGATCCACAGCGCTTTCTTTGGGACTCCCGGATCCCAGTAAGATAGCTAATAGTTCAGCATCAGAAAGAGACTGTAGTCCTTTAGCCAGTAGCTTTTCTCTTGGGCGATCTTCTAATGCCCAATCTTTTATGGATAAATGTTGATGATGACTCATATACAAGCGAACATTTCAAAAAAAAGATAGAAATGGTATATGAGAATGTAAAGTGAAGACATAAAAAAAGCCTTCTCTTTTTGAGGAAGGCCTGTACTCCGTAGGGGAATCGAACCCCTGTTACCAGGATGAAAACCTGGCGTCCTAACCCCTAGACGAACGGAGCATTGCTTGCTTATTAAAAGATTTGGTGTGCTTGAATACGCAATGTATATTCAAGTGGTATAAGTCTCTCATGTTTATCATGAATTAGACTTGTACTCCGTAGGGGAATCGAACCCCTGTTACCAGGATGAAAACCTGGCGTCCTAACCCCTAGACGAACGGAGCAGCAGAGCTGAAATTACAGCTTGTTAACGTGCTTTGCTAATTTTGATTTTAAATTAGCTGCTTTATTCTTGTGAATAATGTTTCTTTTGGCAAGTTTGTCTAAAATCGACGAAACTTTTGGAAGAAGATCAGTAGCAGCATCTTTTTCAGTTGTGCTTCTTAAAGCCTTCATCGCATTACGAGCTGTTTTAGCGTAATATTTATTGTGAAGTCTTTTCTTCTCAATTTGTCTAATTCTTTTCTTTGCTGATTGATGATTTGCCATCGTTGCTACAGTTAAATTGTTAACTTTACGTTCTTTTTAGTACTCCGTAGGGGAATCGAACCCCTGTTACCAGGATGAAAACCTGGCGTCCTAACCCCTAGACGAACGGAGCAAGTTTGCAATTTTGTGTCTTTGTTTCTCAATTGCGGATGCAAAGATAGTGCTTCTTTTGCTTTCTCCAAATTATTTTTTCAAAAAAGTTCATTTTTTTTGTTGTTTCTATTTTATGATGTTGAAATTAAGTGAGTAAGATTTTTTAAAGGAGTTTTTTGTCTTTATTTAGTTGCATAATCAAAAGATAATTCTATAAATTTGTGTCATTGTGAAAGTGGAAGGATTTGGCTGATTGCAACCACTCAAAAAAAGTGCTAAAACGCATTTGTTTTGCAGCGCATCCTTTACTGATTTCACATTTCATTTTATTGTTTAATTTGACTCCTTTTATAATAGGAGTTGTAAATGTTATGTGTAATGGGTTATTTATTTACATCAGAATCAGTTTCTGAAGGGCATCCTGATAAAGTAGCAGATCAGATATCAGATGCAATCTTAGATGAATTATTAAAGCAAGATCCGGAATCTAAAGTAGCTTGTGAAACTTTAGTGACCACCGGTTTAGTTGTGCTAAGTGGAGAGGTGAAAACGGAAGGTTTTGTACCTACACAGAATATAGCCCGACAAGTCATTAAAAGAATTGGATACAACAAAGCTGAATATATGTTTGACTCTGGTTCTTGTGGGGTTATCTCTGCCATTCATGAACAATCTGCTGATATTAATCAAGGGGTTGAAAGAGGGAGCGATGATGAACAAGGTGCCGGAGATCAGGGAATGATGTTTGGTTATGCTTGTAAAGATACGGAAGATTACTTGCCTTTGCCTTTATATTTATCGCATCTTCTTTTAAAAGAATTGGCTGCTATTCGTCGCGAAGAAAAGGTGATGACTTATCTGCGTCCTGATTCTAAATCTCAGGTGACCATTGAATACAATGACGATAATACACCTAATAAAGTACATACCATTGTTGTGAGTACTCAGCACGATGACTTTGATGATGATGAGCCGATGCTTGCTAAGATTAAAGCTGATGTGCAGGATATTTTAATTCCAAGAGTGAAAGCTTTATTGCCGGATGAGCAACAGCATTTGTTTAATGGCTTTATTCTACATGTGAACCCAACCGGAAAGTTTGTTATTGGAGGACCTCACGGTGATACCGGTTTAACTGGTCGCAAGATTATTGTTGATACCTACGGAGGTAAAGGTGCTCATGGAGGAGGTGCTTTTAGTGGAAAAGATAGTTCTAAAGTAGACCGTTCTGCTGCTTATGCAACCCGTCATATTGCTAAAAACCTTGTAGCTGCAGGTGTTGCCGACGAGGTCTTAGTACAAGTAGCTTATGCCATTGGAGTAGCTAAGCCGGTTGGTTTATATGTGAATACTTACGGAACTTCCAATGTTAATCTTAGTGATGGTGAGATTGCGGAGAAAGTAAATGCAATATTCGATATGCGCCCTGCTTATATAATAAAGCGTTTAGGTTTAAAGAATCCGATTTTCGAACCAACTGCTGCTTATGGTCACGTAGGTCGTAAACCATATACCGATAAAGTTGAAGTATCTGTAGCTGGAAAGAAAGAAATAAAAGAAGTTGAATTCTTTACCTGGGAGAAACTGGATTATGTAGATCAGATTAAAGAAGCATTTAGTCTATAAAGCCGGTACTTTTTAAAAAATTTAGCTCCTGTAATTAATTTTGCAGGAGCTTTTTTGTTAGGGAGCGAGTAATTGTAGTAAAATCCGTTCCTCATCGGCGCTGTAGTAGGTGTTTTCTTCTTTTTTGAATAATTCAAATCCTTCAGAACCATTTTTTAAATGTTTGTTCTTGCTTTGAGCTAGTTTTATGTATTTCTGACAATTTATTGGATCATTCTTTAGATGATAAACAATAGCCATTCCAAGGTATTTATCAACCTTTATGTCGTATTTTCGGGATATTTTATTGAAGTGGTCTAATGCTTTATCATATTCTTTGCCATGTAAGTAGGCATAAGCGATAGAAGAGTGTGCGTAATCTTGATCACAATATTCATTTTCAAGAACCGTGTTGATGCATTCAATATTTTTTAAGTATCCGTAAAGTTGTCCATAGCAATCACATTGGGTTAGAGAAAGTGTGTCTTTAGTACCTTCATACGAATTGGCGCTTTCGTAATCAATTAAAGCCCCACTGTAATCTCTAAGCATGAATTTTGTGTTTGCTCTTCCATTAAGAGTTAAATATTGGTCTAGCCCTTTTTCAAGATGAGTGGTGTAGTCTTTTAAAGCCTCTTCGTAATGGCAAATGTTGTATGCGTATAAGGCTCTGTTGTAGGATGCTTGTGGGTGGTTTGGCTCTTTTTGTAAAACTATGTTTAAGTCTTCAATAGCACTTTCATATTCATCAATTAATTCTTTAGAAAGGGATCTCTGAAAGTAGTTGAAAACATTAGTTGTGTCGTCTTGGATGTTTTTATTACAAACCTGTATGGATTTTTTACAATCGACCTTCATCTTTTGAGTATGTCCTAAATCTCTTTCACATAAGGCTCTAAAGAAAAATGCTTCGGAGTCATTGTTTATGTATTTGATGTAATGCGACAGATCTTTAATCGCTTTTTTGCTATTTCCTTCATCATAAGTGCAGCGGCCTCTGTAAAAATATGAGTTTAATGAGTTTGGAAAATGCTCTATGTTTTTACTGAAATCATCAATAGCTTTGGCTTCTTCGTTCATAAAGAAATATGCCAAGCCTCTATCGTAGTAGATGTCTTCAAAGTTAGAATCTATTTTTACTATTTGTGAATAATCGTCAATGGCTCCTTGGTAATTGTCCTGATCAAATTTTATATCTGCTCGCGTATATAGGAGATCTGTATTGTTTGGATGAATTTTAAGGGCATAGGTGCATTCAGCAATTGCTTTTTGGTAATCATTCAGATCTCGTAAGATTGAAATCTTGGTCATTAAATAGTTTAGGTTTTCAGGAAAGGCTTTAAGCAGCGTTTCCATATCGTCTAAAGCTGATTTGTTATTGCTGATTTGTTGATGAACCAAAGCCCTAAAGTAGAGCGCAGGGTAAAGCTTATTGTTGGACGATAGAATCTTATTAAGCTTGCTTAATGCTCCTTCGTAATTATTTAAATTGATGTCAATAATACTTTTGTCATATAAAAAGCTAAGATCATCATTGTACGTTTGAGCTGCAATGTTAAAATCTTTGTCAGCTTTTTTATATTCTTGAAGTTGCAGATAGGCTCTTCCTCTTTTGTAATGAAGTAGAGCGTTGTCTTGATCCAAGTTAATGGACTTTGTTAATGATTTTACTTCTTTGGTCAGTTGTTTGGGGTTCTGAGCAAACGAAAGTGAACTTATAAAGAAGGAAATTAGGATGAATATAAATTTTTGCATGGTCAATGTTTTGGGGATTATTTTTCGGGTATATCTAGTTTTGCCACGCCTCCAGATACTATAAATTTCATCATTTCTGCCGAGTTTGCTTCTAAGTGAGTAATTTTGTCACTCGGTACAATATACAATTCACCAAGTACACCATACGAGCTGGGTAAGTAAACTGCTGTTTTCTCAAAAATGCCAAGGTTTGATAAATCAGTGGTTGTTATGAAGCCTAGGCGATTGAGAATGCCTTCTTGGTCGAGTTGTACCAAGACGGGTTTGTCGAATTTTTTTTCCTTACCCACAAATGCTGATAGCAGATCTTTTACCGAGGTGTAGATCACTTTTATTAACGGGGCTTTGTCAAGTATTCGGATAAAGAAATTAGAAATAGGCGCTGTTATTAATTTTTGACCAATGAATCCAATAATGGTTATGCTTCCCAGGATCATTAATAATCCTATACCGGGAAAGCTGTATTTGGCGATCCATCCTTCCTGAAATATTTTTAAGTCTCTCAATAGGTTATCAAGCCAGGTGAATGAAATGATTATTAAATATACAGTTACCGCAATTGGGGCAATGTATAATGTGCCTTGAAGAAAATATTGAACCAGTTTTTTCATGTCAACAAAGATTAATTTAAGTTCTTAAATGGAAGATTATTATATGCTTGTGTGCTTTTTCTTTGGATATAATCACTGATCTCATATCGGGTGATAATATCATAAGGAAGAAAGGCGGCACCTTTAATTTGCTTTAAGCAATTGTTGCTTTTGCAGGTGCATAAAAATTCTTCTGTCATTTTCCATTCGGTAGAAGGATAAAAATATACAATCTCATCCCCTTTTTTGATTTCTCGAAGCGCGATGAGCTGCATCTTTTGGGTGTTAAAATAAACATTTGGAGAGCAACTGTGGTTGATGTATTGAAGATGAATTGGTTGGAGTTCAATGTGCTGTTCTTCGTTTAATTGAATGGTGAAGCGAGTTGGTTTTTTGAAGCTTTTTGAATAACTGAAGTCTGTAAGGATTTGCTTTGCTTTAAAATTAGCGTTTGCCCAAAGTGATTTGTAGCCCGTTTGTGGATTTTCTTTCAAATTGAAATCAGAGTTTATTTTTAATGTTTTTTCAACCGTATAATTCATGGTTAGTAGATGTTTATTTTTTATAAACTAAATTGAATGAATGGTCAATTAATTCTTTTATCAGAGTAGGGTGAAGTTGTCCGTTCAAATATAGTGTATTCCAGTGTTTTTTATTCATGTGGTAGCCGGGTGTAATGTCATCGTATTCCTCTCTTAGCTCTATGGCACGTTCAGGATTACATTTGAGGTTTAAGTAGGGTTCTTCTTCTAAACTGAGCAAAGCATACATTTTATTATTTACTTTAAAAACCAGAGCCGTATCATTAAATGGAAACGATTCCGTAGTGCCCTCTTTTTGTATACAGTATTCTCTAATTTCTTCTACATTCATGATGAGTTGGATTTTTTATGTTGGCTACTGTCTGTTCACTTATTGATCTAATGAATAATAAGCTAGACTGTTGTAATAGATCATTAAACATTAATGATTCATCATTGATTACAGTGTTGGATGAAAAGCTTCTTCAATATGCTCTATTTTCCATTCTAAATTGTCAGGTATCAAGGTAATTACATCAAAGCGTACTTCTTCGAGGATGTTTTTTTCTAAGATATATGCTTCAGTAGCCTCAATAATAAGTTTTATTTTTCCGTTTGTTATGGCTTCTTTGGGACTTTCGAAGTGTTCATTTTTTCTTGTTTTTACCTCAATAATTATCAGGTAGTTATGGTGCATGGCAATAAGGTCAATTTCTTTGTGTTTGAAGCGCCAGTTTCTTTCAAGGATGTGATAACCTTTATCGAGTAGATAATCGGCTGCAATATTTTCGCCTTCTTTTCCAAAGTTATTGTGTTGAGCCATAGCTAATATTTAAGTTGAGCAAATTCAGACGTAACTTCTATTTCAACTTCTTTTCCAAAAATGAGAGGGAAGTTGATGTCTGTATGTCCGGATGGGAAATTAAACATAACCGGATAATTATATTCAGCAACAGCTTCTTTTATAATGTTGTATGAATCCTGTCCGAACGGATCGTCATTGTCTTGCATTTCAGAAAACTGTCCTACAACCAGGCCACTAATTTTTGATAAGATGCCACCTATCTTTAAGTTCAGCATCATTCGGTCTAAGTGATAGAGGTATTCAGCCAAATCTTCAATGAAGAGTATGGAGCCTTCCGGTTTAATGTCATAAGGCGTGCCTCTCATGGCTTGTAATATTGAAAGATTACCCCCGATAAGTTTTCCTTTGGCTTTACCATTGTGGTTTAATGGATGGGGATTTATCACATATTCAGGATCTTGCCCCTCTAAAATATCCAATAACGTATCTACTGCCTGAAGGTTTGGTGACTGAGAATTAAAATCTTTTGTCATCGGTCCATGAATCGAGGCAATGTTTAATTTGTTTTGAAGACAGGCATGAAATACTGTAATGTCGCTAAATCCAATAAGCCATTTGGGATTGTTTATAAATGATGAGAAATCAAGTTGGTCTATTATTCGAATGCTACCATAGCCTCCTCTTGCACATAAAATGGCATCAACATCAGGTCGGTTTATCATTTCTTGAAAGTCATGCAGGCGTTGCGCATCCGTTCCGGAATATTTAAAATAACTGCCCTTAGTGTGTTTTCCAATGGTTACTCTGAAGCCCTTTTTTTCCAGATGATATTCTGCTTGTTCAATTAATATTGGGTCAATCTTCCCGGCAGGAGCAACTATTGCTATTAGTGCGTTTTTCTTTAATGAAGGAGGTGTTGTCATTTGTATAATTCTTTTTTTGCTTCAATGGGTTAAAATGGGTTTGGTGGAAATAAGGTCTTGTTAGTGTCTTTGGGTTTATTGGAAAGCTTGAAATAGTGAGTGAATGTAGGCTGGTACCCAAAAGCTAGTCGCTCAAAAATAAATAATTCCCTCATCTTCTGTTATAAAATTTCCTGATCTGTTGTATCTTTGTGAAATTAATAAAAAAGCCCTTAAAAGCGGGCTTTTCTTTTTGAATGTAGTAAAGTAATTGTGTATTGTCACAATCATAGAATAATTTGGAAATACCATGAAACAATCTAAAGATTTTAAGAGAACCTTAATTACCACCGCACTACCGTATGCCAATGGGCCTGTGCATATTGGCCATTTAGCAGGAGTTTATGTGCCGGCAGATATTTATGCCCGCTATTTACGTATGCAAGGACGTGATGTTGTAATGGTAGGAGGTTCTGATGAACATGGGGTGCCTATTACTTTAAAGGCCAAGAATGAAGGGGTTACGCCTCAGGATGTAGTGGATAAGTTTCATGGTATTATTAAAGAGGCATTCGAAGATTTTGGAATTACTTTCGACGTGTATTCTCGTACAACCACCGATATTCATAAAAAAACTGCATCTGATTTTTTTAAGACTTTGTATGATAAAGGTGAATTTGTAGAAAAGGTTACCGAGCAGTATTACGATGAAGAAGCAAAGCAATTTTTAGCAGATCGATACATTACCGGTACTTGTCCAAGTTGTAAATCCGAAGGGGCGTATGGTGATCAATGTGAGAGTTGTGGGACCTCGTTAAATGCGACTGATCTAATTAATCCTAAGTCGGTGATTTCAGGATCCAAACCGGTGATCAAAGAAACTAAACACTGGTATTTACCTTTAGATAAGCACGAGCCATTCTTGAAAAAATGGATTTTAGAAGATCATAAAGAGTGGAAGTCTAATGTATACGGTCAGTGTAAATCATGGATTGATCTTGGATTACAACCGCGTGCGGTAAGTCGCGATTTAGACTGGGGAGTGCCGGTTCCTGTAGATGGGGCTGAAGGAAAAGTATTGTATGTGTGGTTCGATGCACCAATCGGATATATTTCGGCTACCAAGGAATTAACGCCGGATTGGGAAAAGTATTGGAAGAGTGATGATTCCCGGATGATTCATTTCATCGGAAAAGATAACATTGTGTTTCATTGCATTGTTTTTCCATCCATGTTAAAGGCTGAAGGAAGTTACATCTTACCCGAGAATGTTCCGGCAAATGAGTTTTTAAATTTGGAAGGCGATAAGATTTCAACATCGCGTAATTGGGCGGTGTGGTTACACGAATATCTTGTTGATTTTAAAGATAAGCAGGATGTGTTGCGTTACGTATTGGCCGCAAATGCACCGGAAACGAAGGATAATGATTTTACCTGGAAGGATTTTCAAACCAGAAACAACAGTGAGTTAGTTGCTATTCTTGGTAATTTTGTCAATCGTGCGGTGGTTTTAACTCATAAATACTACGACGGGAAAGTGCCGGCTGCCGGGACGTATACTGATTATGACAAGGAGGCTTTAGCGGAGATTCCCCAAATTGTAGAGCGTGTTGAAGCAGCTTTAGAAGGTTTCAAGTTTCGTGAAGCCATTCGTGAGATGATGAACTTAGCCCGTTTAGGAAATAAATACCTGGCTGATTCTGAGCCTTGGAAAATTCAAAAAACAGATGCTGAACGTGTACAAACAATCATGTCTATTTGTTTGCAAATTACGGCTAATTTATCTGTGTTGATCGAGCCATTCTTACCTTTTACGGCAAAGAAAATGCAAGGCATGATTAATCTTTCCGGATTGGTGTGGAGTGATTGTGGTAAGTTGGATCTGTTAAAAGAAGGTCACGAAATAAATGAGCCTGAATTGTTGTTTGACAAAATTGAAGATGAAACGATTCAAATTCAATTAGATAAATTAGAACAAGCCAAGAAAGCTAACGAAGCTGCAGCTGCAATAGCTACCCCGGCTAAAGAAAATGTGTCATTCGATGATTTTTCTAAAATGGATATCCGTGTCGGTACGATCTTGGAAGCAGAGAAAGTTAAAAAGACTAAAAAGTTATTGAAATTAACTGTTGATACAGGTATTGATCAGCGGACGGTTGTATCGGGTATTGCTGAGTTTTTCAAGCCGGAAGATATTATTGGACAGCAGGTAAGTATATTGGTTAATTTAGCACCCAGAATCATTAAAGGGATCGAATCGCAGGGAATGATATTAATGGCTGAAGGTGCATGCGGTGAGTTAACCTTTGTGTCGCCTGCAAAGAGTGTTAAACCCGGATCTGAAATAGGTTAGATTCATTGAGATAACATAAGAAAAGCGCGATAGATGATTTCAATCGCGCTTTTCTTATTATTGTGCTTTTATAATTGTGATCCTTAATCAATGCCTTTTTTAAGCATGATTTTATCTATTTAGACAGCATCCATACAGAATTAAAACCTTTTTTCTGTCTGTATTCTGAAAGCATTTGAGTGGCTTCTTCCTTGTAAGCATATCCTGCAACAGATACTCTAAAGCGGTTTTTGCCTGCTTGGATGATCTCAATTTCACTTTCTCCTTTGTTAATTAAACGATTGGCAAAAGCTTGAGCTTGTTGGATGTTTTTAAAGCTTCCGGCAATGATGAAGAATTTGTTTTCTTCTTCAATTAGCGGAGTACTTTCTTCAATCATCGTTTTAGGTGCCTCGATGATAGTTTTCTCAGGTACTACAACTACCTTGTTGTGTGTGTTTATTGGAATAAGGCTTGCCTGTGAAGTATGTCCTGAAAATTGATTGTTACTCAATTCCGGGGCAAAAATAAATAAACCTGCAATAATTGCTGCACTTGCTGCAATCTGCTTGTGCGGAATCATACGGATGAGATTCTTGCCGGTTGTTTTGTTCAGCTCTTCACGAATTAGCGGTTCAGCAGGTGCAAAGTGGAAAGATGTTAATCCAAATGCATCAGACAAAAAGTTATCGCTGTTGGCTGGAACAAACTGAAGATTATTCATCGCATCCAATTTTAACTTTCCAACATTTTCAATCAGGTAAGATTCTCCACTGTTAAGTTTAGATTTTATGGTGCTAGCATAATTGTATACTAAACTTTTAGCAGTTTCGTAACTCATCTTTTGTCTTCTCGAAACAATAGACGTTAAAAGTCCATCGTCATGCTGAAGACTTCTGTTAAAACCAATCTCTTTTCCAGGTGGAGTAAAGATATTCAAATCCTCATCAATGCCGGTCTCCCTGTAGTTGGCAACAAAGCCCCCCAGTGTCGGGATAATCACGCAGTCGTGAGAATACAATAAGCTTGATATGTGTTTTGCAATCGAATTCATAGTTGCAAATTTAAGGAAAAATGTATTCAAATGCACTCAAAACTACCAACACCTGTTGGTAACATGTTAATAAGCTAAATGTAGTAACAATTGAGCCATTCAAAAACAGTTATTTATATCTTTTTTATATAAAAGTGAAATTTACTTTTATCCGAACGATTTATTATTTTTGCAGCTTACAATGATTATATACATAAAGAATTCATAATAATGGCTAAGCAAATTTTAGTAACAGGTGGAACTGGTTACATTGGTTCCCATACCGTAGTAGAACTTCAAGGAAAAGGTTTTGATGTAGTTGTGGTAGATGATTTATCCAACTCACAAATAACTGTTTTAGATAACATTGAGAAGATTACAGGAATTCGTCCTGCTTTTGAGCAATTCAATTTAGCAGATCGAGATAAGACAGATGCTTTCTTCCAGAAGTATTCAAATATCGAAGCCATTATTCATTTTGCAGCATTTAAAGCGGTAGGTGAGTCGGTTCAAAAGCCATTGGAATATTATCGAAACAACTTAACTTCTTTAATGAACTTGTTAGAGTGCATGAATAAATATGGAGTTAAGCACATGGTTTTTTCTTCTTCTTGTACTGTTTATGGCCAGCCTGATGTGTTGCCTGTGACTGAAGAAACACCACGAAAAGAAGCTGAGTCTCCTTATGGTAACACTAAAGCGATCTGTGAAGATATTATGCGTGATTACTGTGCAACTAATGATAAAATTAATTGTATTGCTTTACGTTATTTTAATCCTATTGGTGCCCACCCAACTGCTTTAATTGGTGAATTACCGGTAGGAGTGCCTAATAATTTGGTGCCATTTATTACTCAAACCGCAGCTGGTTTACGTGAAGAGTTAAGTATTTTTGGTGATGATTACGACACGCCTGATGGAACTGCAATTCGTGATTACATCAACGTTGTAGATTTAGCTGAAGCTCACGTTGTGGCCATCAACCGCATGTTGGATGAGAAGCAAAAAGCCAACTACGAATTCTTTAACGTAGGTACTGGTAGTGGATATTCTGTAAACGAATTGGTTCAAGCCTTTATTAAAGTAAACAAGGTCGATCTTAAGTACAAAATAGTAGGTCGTCGTCATGGTGACATTGAAAAGATTTGGGCGGATACTTCTTATGGTAATAAAGAGTTAGGGTGGTCTGCTTCTCGTACCTTAGAAGAGACTTTGGAGTCTGCATGGAAATGGGAGAAAAATGTTCGCGGAATTGAGTAAACTCTATTAAAAATACATTTTTTTAAAGGTCGGCTCTTGCCGGCCTTTTTTATTGAAAAGTCGGCATTGTGAAACGATCAGGTAAATTCTATTATTCAAGCAACTCATAGGAGTCTCAATAGTTATCGGGAGATTGAATTTTCTTTTGCGTCTTGGCGTCTTTGCATGAAAATTTTAAACAAATGAAAAAGTTATTTTTTTTATCCATACTACTTTTATTAGGTTCTGAAATATTTGCTCAGTCACATGAAGAGGAAAGTGATTTGCATGATTGTCATGATGAGCATAAAAATGAATTTGGAGTGGCCAGTACCATCGTCTTTTTAGAAGAGGAAAGCGCTTTGGGAGTACATATTCATTATGTAAGAAGTCTTGAGCATAGCCGCTTGGGCTATGGTTTAGGATATGAACGTGTTTTTGACGATCATGGTCATAATGCTATTGGATTTATAGCTGCCTATCATCCCTTGGAAGGATTACATGTAAATTTAATTCCGGGCTTATCTTTCGAAGAATTAGATTTTACAGATGCTAAATTTACCTATCACGTTGAGCTAGCATATAGTTTTGATGTTGGAAATGTTCACATCGGACCTGTAGTGGGCTATGCTTCTGATTTTGAGCATTTTCATTCAAGTGTTGGATTGCATTTAGGATATGGCTTTTAAAAAATTAGAGTTGTTTTTTAAGCTTTTTCAATGGACTTCATTTTGAACTATTGGAACTCAGGATATTGAAATGTTATCTTTGCAAAAAGTAAGTCTGAATGTTTAAATTAAGGCATCAGTTCAATGATAGGTTTAAAAAAAGTAAACATCAGTTTAAGATATAATTATGGCTTTAGTCAAAATTGTCTTTGTTTGATGATGCCTATACGAGATACAAAAAAATAAAATCACAATATGAGTAACAGCAATGTACGAGTGCGTTTTGCACCAAGTCCTACAGGACCTTTACATATCGGAGGAGTTCGAACTGCTCTTTTCAATTATTTATTTGCGAAACAAAACAATGGAAAGTTTATTCTTCGAATAGAAGATACCGATTCGACTCGTTTTGTACCGGGAGCAGAAGAGTATATTAATGAAGCTTTCAAATGGTTAGGATTAAGCATTGATGAAGGTGTTGTTGAAGGTGGCGAGTTTGGACCTTATAAGCAAAGCGAGCGCAAAGCCATTTACAAGAAATATGCCGATCAGTTAGTGGAAACCGGTTGGGCCTATTACGCCTTTGATACTGCTGAAGAATTAGGGGAATTACGCGCTGTGGCTGAGGCTGAAAAGAAAACTTTTGCCTACGACATGCATACCCGTAATGGTCTAAAGAATTCTTTAGCTTTAAGTGATGATGAGGTTAAGCAACGAATAGAAGCCGGAGAACCTTGGGTGATTCGTTTTAAAATGCCCGAAGGCGAAGTGGTGTCAACCACAGATATGGTTCGCGGAAAGGTGTCTTTTAAAACGGATATTCTTGATGATAAAGTGATTTATAAAAGTGCAGATGAGTTGCCAACCTATCATTTAGCAAATATTGTGGATGATTATTTAATGAAAGTTAGTCATGTTATTCGTGGTGAAGAATGGTTGCCTTCTTTGCCTTTGCATATCATGCTTTACAAAGCGTTTGGTTGGGAAAACGATATGCCTCAATTTGCTCATTTGCCATTGATACTAAAGCCAACCGGTAAAGGAAAGTTATCAAAGCGAGATGGAGATAAAGCAGGTTTTCCGGTATTTCCATTAGAGTGGAAGTCACCCGATGGAGAAGTTTCATCAGGTTACCGTGAAGCCGGCTATTCACCGGAGGCTACTATTAATTTGTTGGTAATGCTTGGATGGAATCCTGGTACTGAGCAAGAAATTTTCTCAATGGATGAATTGATTCAAGCATTTTCTATTGAGCGTGTGAATAAATCCGGTGCTCGTTTTGATCCCGATAAGGCAAAGTGGTTTAATCAACAGCATCTGGTAAATACGTCTGACGAAAAATTGGCCGGAGATTTTATGGTCGAACTAAAAACGAAAGGGATTTCAGTTGAAGCGTCCTATGTACAAAGAGTAGTTGGACTGGTAAAGGAACGAGCCACATTTTTATCTGATCTATGGGAGCATTCATTTTTCTTTTTTGAAGCGCCAAGTGACTTTGATCAAAAAGTAGCACAGAAACGTTGGAAAGGTGATGTGCCTGCTTTTATGGCTGATTTGCTTCCTGTTCTAGATGGTGTTGAAGAATGGAATGCTGATAAAATTAAAGAAGTTATTGTAGCTCAGTTAGAAGCTAAAGGACTTGGAATGGGATTAGTCATGAATGCTTTCCGTTTAGCTTTAGTAGGTGGAGGTTTCGGGCCTGATTTAATGACCATTGCAGAGATGCTTGGTAAAGATGAAGTGCTTTTGCGTATCAATAAAGCTATTTCTACTTTAGGTTAACAGGTGTAAAAAACTGAATTTTCGCAATTAAGTATAAAGTAAAAAAATGTTTTACGTCAATAATATCAACACAGTGATGTATGGATTCAGAGTTTAATTGTTGAAAACAAATAAGAATATTCGTATATCCATGATAATGTGGGTGATGTGTTTTATGTTGTAAGAAATTCACATCATAAAATAATCCTGTTTGTAGAAATGCATACAGGATTTTTTATATCAAGTGACGAGTGTGTCTCTTTAATTGACGAATGGAGTATGGAAATGCTGGACAAGCGGATGGTTCTGATCTATTTTAGGTAGTTGAAACCAAAAAGCTAAAATTATGAAATCATTATTGTTAGGTGTCATTCTGCTTTCGGTATATAGTTTTGTTGGAGCACAAAAGCACATTGCAGATTACACCGTGGCTAAAGAGAGTGTTCTTCGCTCCATACCGGAGGATTATATAAATCTTGCTCGTAATCAATTTAAGATTGCATTTCAGCATACCTCGCATGGAACTCAGGTAAGTAGAGGGATGTATGGCTTGCAGGATTATAAAGCCGGAGACCGCACATTGTTTGGCATTACCAATGATGACCCTCAGCCTAATAAGCTTGAATTTCATGACTATGCAATAGGGCCTTACCATGCCGAAGGTGAAGAGGCAGTTGATTTAAGCCGTAATGAAACAGCTTTTATCCAAGCAACCCGAAACTATTTAGCTTTACCTAAAAGCCAGGAGGTAAATGTGGTTATGTGGGCATGGTGTGAAATCGAAGGGCATGATGTAATTAATAACTATATCCCCGGAATGCAAACTTTAATAAATGAATATGGAGAAGGAGGAACTAAGATTGGAACAGGTGAAGGAATGAGACGTACGCCGGTTCATTTTATTTTTATGACAGGCCGGCCCAAAGGTGGATCTGCAAATTTGGGGGCTGGAAATCCCGAACAACAAGCTCAGTTGATCAAAGATTATTGCGGTAAACATGGTTATTTTTGTTTAGATTATTACACGATCGACACCTATGATTTAAATGATAATTATTGGAATGATACTGATGAAGATGGCTTTTCAGCTGCTTACGGAGGTAATTTTTTGAAGGATTTTCAAGATGCCCAAGTAGTAGGAGATGGTTATTACGAGAATAAGAAATCACCGGATGGAAGCATAGTATATGGCGAGCATAATTCGCAGCATATTACAGCCAATAGAAAAGCTTTTGCTTTTTGGTGGATTTTAGCTCGTTTAGCCGGTTATAAAGGTGTTTCGGCTAATGTTTCTGATCAAAGTGAGTCTTGTGATTTATATTTTAATGAAAATTCCAACGAATTAGAAATTGGCGATTTTTCAGATTCCTCTAAAGTGACTTGTAATGTTTATTCTAGTTCGGGAGTGTTGGTATGTAGTGAAAACGTTGAAGCAAATTCAAAGATTTCTTTATCGGTTTTGTCTAAAGGCATGTATGTCGTGCAGCTCAAAAGTACTAACGCTTCTTATGTGCAAAAAATAATTGTTGCTAATTAGAGATGGTTGTAGAAGTGGATTGAGGTAGATTTCTGGTTGGTGTTATTAATGAAAAACCCATTTACTGCTTGTAAATGGGTTTTTGTCAATTTATTTTTGTTTACTCCAAGAGTCTTTTAATGAAACAGTTCTATTGAAAATGGGATGGTCTTCCGTAGAATTTTTATCGAGGCAAAAATATCCCAATCTCTGGAATTGAAAACGTTTGATGCCGTCTTCAAATTCACCTCCGGCATCCATAAAGTTCGGCTCAATCCAACAGTTGTTTAATTGTTGTAATGAATCTGGATTTAAGAAATCTTTAAAGTCCTTGTCTTTATGTCCGGCCGGTGCTTCATCCATAAATAAACGATCGTATTGTTTAACTGTTATTTGCTTGCTGTGATCAACGCTTACCCAATGTAGGGTGCCTTTTACTTTACGATTGCTGCCTTCCATTCCTGATTTTGTATCTGGGTCGTAGGTGCATTGTATTTCAGTAATCTCACCATTCTCGTCTTTGGTGATTCCTTCGCATTTAACGATGTAAGCATTTTTTAAGCGAACTTCACGTCCAACATCCATTCTAAAGAATTTACTTGGAGCACCTTCCATAAAGTCTTCTCTTTCTATATAGATTTCACGAGTGAAAGGAAGAGTTCTGCTTCCCATGCTTTCATCTTCAGGATTATTTCCGGCTTCCATCCACTCAACTTCGCCTTCAGGGAAATTTGTGATTACTACTTTTACCGGATCAATAACTGCATAAACGCGAGGAGCTCTTTTGTTAAGGTCTTCACGTATACAATGTTCAAGAAGTGATACATCAATAATGTTTTCACGTCTGGCAACACCCACTTTGTCTGCAAAAACTCTGATTGATTCAGGCGTATATCCTCTGCGACGAAGTCCTGAAATAGTTGGCATACGTGGATCATCCCAGCCTTCAACAATTTTATTTTCCACTAACTCTAATAAACGGCGTTTACTCATTACCGTGTAATTAAGATTTAGTCGGGCAAACTCTATTTGACGAGTTCGTGGTAATTCTTTTAATTTAGGATCGGCTTCTATGATTTGATCTAGGAACCAATTGTAAAGTGGGCGGTGAACCTCAAATTCTAGAGTACATATCGAGTGTGTAATTCCTTCAATAAAGTCACTTTGACCATGGGCGAAATCATACATTGGATATATACACCACTCATTTTCTGTACGGTGGTGGTGTGCATGAATAATCCGGTACATTAAAGGGTCCCTCATATGCATGTTAGGAGAAGCCATATCGATTTTTGCTCTTAAAACCCGTTCTCCATTTTTGAATTCACCATTTTTCATGCGCTCAAATAAATTCAAATTTTCTTCAATTGAGCGATCTCTATACGGGCTGTGTTGCCCTGGGGTGGTAGGAGTTCCTTTTTGTGCTGCAATCTCATCGGCACTTTGGTCATCAACATAAGCTTTTCCGGCTTTTATTAAAAGAACTGCCCAGTCATATAGTTGTTGAAAATAATCAGATGTATAAACCGGTTCGCCTACCCAATCAAACCCGAGCCATTTTACATCTTCCATGATCGAATCAACATATTCAGTCTCTTCTTTGGTTGGATTGGTGTCATCGAAACGAAGGTTAGTACCACCTTTATAAAAATTGCCCAATCCAAAATTTAAACAGATTGATTTGGCATGACCGATGTGTAAATAACCATTTGGTTCCGGAGGAAAACGAGTAAGTACTTTTCCGTTATTTTTACCCTGTTGCAAGTCCTTGTCAATCTCCTGGTGTAAGAAATTTGTTTTTGGCAGCTCATTGTTTTCTATTGCTTCCTTACTCATATACTCTCCATATTGAAATGATTATACCCTTTACTATCCTTATTTATTCCTTAAAAATTATATAGTCATGATTTGCAAACGCTTCATGACCAATAGGAATTATTTTTATTGTAAACTACAAAAGTAAATTTTTTTCAAATTAAATATCTGCTCTCTACCAGTTAAAAAGTGTATTTTCGCACAAAATATTTACTTATTATGGTAGAAGAGAAATTGATGGGGGTGATTGAGCTCGAAAATATGGAGTTTTATGCTTATCACGGTTGTTTTAAAGAGGAGCAGGTTGTTGGGAATCGATTTTTGGTAAATGTAACTTTAGAGGTGGATTGTTCGATACCTGCAGTTTCTGATCAAATTGAAGATGCGCTTAATTATGTGAGCGTTTACGAATTGACTAAAGTTGAAATCATGAAAAACTCACATTTGTTGGAGCATTTAACAAAGCGAATCATTGATTCTATCTATGCAAGGTTTCCACAGGTGGAAAGGGCTACGGTAAAGGTTTCAAAAATGAATCCTCCAATGGGAGGACAAATGGACTGTGTAAGTGTGACATTTTCTAAATAGAATTTGTTAAGTTTATAGAGATATGAATTAAACAAAAGTTCAAATGGAGATCATCACCAAAATTTGTCCCAGTTGCGAGAGTGTTTTTAATTGTCAACAAACTCCCGATGGTCCGTGCTGGTGTTCACAATTTATTATTTCAGATGAAAAGCTTAAGTATTTGGAAGAGAAGTATAATCGTTGCATATGTCCGGATTGTCTTCAAAAAGTTTCTGAAAAATAAGCTTAAAATTTGCATGGAATAAAATTTATATCTTTCTTTGCACACCGTAAAACAATGGTCGGTTGGCCGAGTGGCTAGGCCCTGGTCTGCAAAACCAGTTACGGCGGTTCGAATCCGCCACCGACCTCTTTATAAAGCCTGAAATTCATGAGAGTTTCAGGCTTTTATTTTGCTACCGATGAATGCTTACGTTTCAGTCTTTTTTCCTTCATCCGTTTTCCTTCATCCGTTTTTGTTCAATCTATTTGTCGAATCTGTAGGATTTACCCAAGGTCAATTGTTTAGTGAATTTTAGCATTTTAACGATGATTTGAATGCTTGGTATGGTGTGGCATGACTTTGGATAACGTTAGGTGTGTAGTAAATTTAACGCTCTTTCATTTGCAAAGTGGTATTGTCTGATGGATGTCAGAAATAGGTACTGAAAATTCCCGAAGTATTACTTTCCTGCCAGTTAAAGAGCATGCATGTTAAGTCGGCAGAAATAAGTGGTGGGCTGATGTGTTAAAGCGTAAAATATGTTTTTGATTGTTCCAGGTTTAGTAATCGAATGGGCAATATCTGGCCAGATGACTACACTTGTTAGAAAAAATAGCTGATTGGGGTTTTCTACTTTTGTTTTATTTGAATTTTAGTGCTAATAAAAGTTTTATGCTTTACAATTAGGCATTTTTTGAAGGTATAATAAACCAAAAACATGAGCCTTTTCCAAGTGTGGATTTTACTCCTATTTCGCCATTGTAGAATTCAACTATTTTCCGGCAGATAAATAAGCCAAGTCCTGTACCGCTATAGAGTTCAGATTTTGAAGTTTCAATTTTAGTAAAGCGTTCAAAGATAATTTGTTGGTCATCCTTCGCTATGCCTATCCCGGTGTCGCATACGCTTACCTTTATGCCTTTTGATACTGCAGAAACTTTAATGGTTATGGACCCTTTTTTGGTGTATTTTATGGCGTTCTCTAAAAGGTTAACAATGACTTGTCTGATTCTAAGCTCGTCAGCATTTACGATAATTTTGGAATCCGGGATTTGAAGTATAAGATCAGTTTCTTTATTGTTTTGGATTTTTAGCTTTTCAGTATATTCTTCGTGAATTTTCTTTAAAAAGGTTTTTACTTCAAATTGAGCATTGTTCACGATGATTTGACCGGCTTCAATTTTTGCAATGTCGATAATGCCATCAATTAAGTCCAAAAGCGTTTCGCTGCTTTGAGTAATGATATTTATAAACCTCTTCTTTTCTTCGCTGCTTATGTCATCATCATTTAATAGTGTACTAAAGCCTACTATTGCATTCATAGGCGTTCGTATTTCATGACTCATGTTAGCTAAGAAAGATGTTTTTAGTTGATCTGCCTTTTCTGCTTGCTCCTTAGCCAGTTGAAGGTCTTTGGTACGTTCAATAACCAGTTCCTCCAATTTAGTGTGGTTCTGCTCTAATTCCTCTTTGCGCTTCGAAATTGATAGGGTTCTTTTTTGTACCTGATGTTCTATGTTGTATCTATGTTTTCTGCCTACAATAAGTTTTGTTATTATTAGGATGACCGCAACAGCTAAACATGAAATTAGAATCCATATCCCATATTTATTCAGACCTACCTTTTGGTTGTAGATAGTGGTAATTATTTTTATTTCATTTGTTTCCGGTTGGAGACCTGGGGTTCTAAGTTTAAAACTGTAGTTTCCTGCCGGTACATTGGAGTAACATATTTCTTTGTTTGTGAAATTATTCCATTGTTTATCGTAGTTTTCTAAAATGTATTGGATTTGTTTGCTACCTTGATTTGTATCAGATTTAGTTTTGAAAACTACTTTATAGTCTCCATTTTGCAACTCTATGTCTTGGGAATGAACAATAGAGGAATCACTAGCCGGAGTTATATTGCTTTCCTTTGCAAATGTGAATTGTGAAAGCGTCAATAATATAAAAACTAATCTGAGAATCAAGATTAATGTAGTTTTGGTAATTTCCAATTCAATTTGTTGAGTCGAAAATTAGTTAGTAATAATAAGTGTTTCAAAATTTAATGTGTAAATATAATTCTTTCTATAAGTAATTTAATAAAGTAAACTAAATAACTGCTTAATAATTATGGGAAATTAGAATCAATGTATAGGCTCCAATTCTGATCGATGGGGTGGTAAGAGATTGTTTTTGAAGTATAGGGAGTTGAGGTATTGTTATATTCGTATAAGTAATATATTGTAGGATAGGGGCTTATTAAGTCTTTTTGAAAGTAAATTTCTAAAATGTGATTGCTAGGACCAGGTTGGATATAAATTTTTTTAACCCCTAGTGCTTTCATTTTATTTTGAATCACTGGGTTATTTCCATAAGTTTTACTGGTGTAGTCAAGATTATTAGCAATGTATACACGTTTGGGTATGGAACTCGAATCCGTCGAAAGACTAATTAAAAACTCCTTTTCTACCAGTGATTTAAGTTGGGTAAGTTTGTTTCTTTCTATTTTAAAATTATCAATGTGGTGTTGTTTGTTTATGCTGCATGATAGTAATAGAAAGGTGAATGATATTAAATATAGAGGTATGATGAACTTTGACATGCTAGTTTATTTTAAATTTGCTAAACGGAAAGAAAATTTCTCGACTTTATTGGGTTCATTACGTTTTAAGAGGTTAAAAGCATAATTCCTGCCCTTTTCAATGGCTTTTTGTTCCCAGGTTTCGTCCTGTCTTTTGGCTGCTATTAAAGTTCCATATTTTGCAATGGTTATCGGTGAGATTAGAACATGATTATATTCTAATACCATTGCCCATAAAAAGTTTCCTGCTTCATTTGGATTGTAAACAATTCCATCGATTTCCAATAAGGTACTTTTGTTTAAATGGAGTATTTCGTAGGCTGTATCTTTGTAGTCCAAATATCCCCCTATGGATTCCTTAAACATGGCTCTTTCTACTTTTCCCTTATAAATGTTGTGTATGATGTGTTTGCCGTGATCTAGAATTTGTTGGATGTCTTTCTTAGAAAGTTTTTTAATTTCAGAGAAATCCCCCACATTATTATTTCGATCATCTCGACCCAATAAGGTCATGTAACTGTTTGCTATATATTTTTTATTGTTAAAATAGAAGGTGTTGTTTTCACGCGTATTTTCTTTGTTTGTTTGGGTAATTGAAATGCCACTATTTTTTGTTGATTGAAAATAATAGATCGTAGCGAAAGATGATTTTTTCATCAGGTAGTCATAAACTTTGTCAGAGTTTATCGTTTTGTTTTCGATGAAAAATTGGCCGTTTTCAAAAAGAAGCTTAAAGTTGTAGTTTTGCTTATCGTTAAGCTTTGTTAATGAGAGGAATAGTGATGCTTTATCGGAAATTTTCTCTTTAAATTTCGAATAAGAATTGGTGTGAGACTTAAGTTGTTGTATTAGCGTTTTTTTGACCGTATTCTCGATGGAATGAGAAAAATAGGTGTCACTGGTGAATACAAAAAAATACAAGCTTATGCATGCTTTAATAGCATAAGTATACAAATGATTCATAAATCACAAGTTTAGGTTAGGTAAAAATGTTGAAGGTATGGTGTTGCGGTTGCAGCTCCTTGGGATGCTAATTTGGCTTTTAGTAGGAGAGGAGCTTGTTTTTCAGGGCTAAGTCATGTAGTTTGGTTTAAAAGGTTTTGGTAACGTTGGGTAGATAATAGTAAGTTAACAAAACTGTTTTTAATTTCCAATATTTTTATTGTACAAAATATTATAGGTTAATCAACTAGCTGAGTTCGTTAGTGCTTTTTAGAAAAGCTATTGTTGATCTATTGCCTGTTTTTATTTGCCGTTCAAAAAAATATTGATTTATTCGTATTTGCTGGTGAGCTTTCATTAGCACTTGTTGTGTGCGGGTTTGAAGCGTATCTACATACTATTAATTGATGTTTGATGATTCATTACAGCATTAGAGTTCTATATAATTAACTATTTTCAAGTATCTTTGCAGTCTATCTGTAAACATTCTGCTATTAATAAAAAAATCTATATAACAGTACTATATTTATTGTTGCTACAGTTTGTAGCGACTGCTAAAGATTTTTCTCAATCTGAAGATTCTTTGGTTAGCTATTTTAAGTATGTCAAAGAGTTGGCCGGGGAAAAGCCCGATAGTGCAAAAAAAATTGTTGAAGAATCATTAAGTCATTCTCAGCACTATTCTTCATTGGTAAACGCACATTTGCAGAATGCTTTAGCAGAGGCCTGTTTTGAGTTGAGCGAATTTGACCTGGCCGAGCAAGCTTATAAGAAAGCGATTTCTGGTTTTAAAAATAATTCTGATACCACTTTGTGGGTGAATTCATTAAATAATTTGGGTGTCCTTTGTTATTTAACTGCTGAATTTGATCGTGCCTTATTTTATTATGATCAAGTGCTTGAACTTGAGGTGAAACGTAAAGATAGTTTAGGTGTAGCTGAAATATATCAGAACATTGGACTTGTATATGAAGGCTTGGAACATTTTGAGCCTTTTTTCGAGTTTTCGCTTAAAGCTTTGGAAGTTTATGAAAGGATTGGTATGGATGATCACGTGGCTGACATTGCGAATAATCTCGGAATGGTTTATGCAGTTCAGGATAAGTATGCTGATTCCTTTATGAATTTAGACAAAGCTGAGCGGCTCTTTCGTAAGCAGGATGATACAGTAGGATTTTGTGTTGCTTTAAGTAATAAAGGATTTTTGTTTAGAAAGCAAAAGAAATACGAAGCCGCTTTGGTTAGTTTAAATGAAGCTATTGAATTGTTGCTAAAGTATGAAAGCCCTAGTGAGTTGATAGACGCTTATAGTAATGTTGCCGATGTTTATAAAGAAATTGGTGAAAAAACGAAAGCAATAACTTATTATCGCCTAGCCCAGGTTTTGCGAGAAAAGATTGGGGTGGTTGATATACATGTCGATAATCACTATGATATGTATGAAACCTATAAGGCAATGGGGGATTATAAAAATGCCCTAGCCATGTTGGAGCTTGCTAATGTTCGTAGAGATTCTTTGTTTACTGCTGAGAAATATAAAATTGTTGCAGAAGCGGAGAATAAGTACTATTCTGAAAAGCGTGAAAAAGAATTGCTTAATTTGAGGATGAGGGAGCAAAAGAAGAGCAAATACATCATTCTTCTGTTAATGCTTATTGCAATTGTAATTGCTTCTTTGGTAGTGATTGTTTACGTCTTAAAAATTAAGGAAAGATCCAGGCGTTTGGTATTGGAGCAAAAGATTTTAAGAATTCAAATGAACCCTCATTTTATATTTAATTCCTTATCCGGAGTGCAAAGTTTAATATTGCAAGAGCGAACCATAGATGCTTGTGACTATGTTGGTTATTTTTCTAAACTCTTACGTTTAATTTTAGAGCATGGAAATGCGGATGTGATAACGCTTAAATTGGAATTAGAGATATTGCATAATTATCTTTTTATTCAAAATATGCGTTTTGAGCATCCCATAAATTATCAAATTAATATAGATGAACGTTTAGATGAGGAGCATACTATGGTGCCTCCATTGTTAGCTCAACCCTTTATTGAGAATGCTATAGAGCATGGCGGTCTTTCAAAAATAAAAGATAACTTAATTCAGGTTAATTATACTTTAGATAAGAGTAATATTCTTCTTGTTGTTGAAGATAATGGAGTTGGAATTAATAAAACCATGGGAAAGCAAAAGAAGAAAGGCCACAAGTCACTGGCTGTTGATATTACTCGTAGTCGAATTAAAAGCTTGATGGGTTCTGAAAGTAATGATTTCTTTAGTATTGAAGATTTGTCTATCGTTGATAAACAAGGGACTAGAGTTAAGTGTCTTATTCCTTATGTTAATAAGTAGGGGTTGTATTTGATGACATGCCAAGAGATAATTTGTTCATGAATCGAACATACAGAAGGGATTTATGTCGTTTTCCGCGTTTTCATTCTATTCCAATGTGGTTTGTTTGATTCCTTTAGATTACTTGTGTTAAGTGCTCGGTGTTGAGAGTGTTGCAGGTGTTTTTATATTTGATATCGAAACTTCAGTGATCTATTGTCAGTAATTATTGTCATATAACATTATCGATAGTTGTATTTTCTGCAAAGAGTTTACTAGTTTTAAGGTGAAATTACTAAATCATTTATGTTAACTAATCCCCCGTTCATAAAGAATCCTTTATTTCTTATTTGTGTTTTTATTATAGGTTCTGCTTTTACTCTAGCTCCAGAGAAAAAGAAAGAGGATTCAATGCTTGCCCTAGCTATTCAAGCGAAATCAATTGCTGACGAATACCCGGATAGCGCCAAGGTTATTGCTCAGTTTATTATTGAAAATTCAAAAAGTGATACTTCTTTAGCTTTTGCCTATGCGCAATACGCTTTAGCTGAAGCTTATTTTTCTGCTAATGTATTTGATTCTTCCAAGGTAGCGTATAAAAATGCTATGGTTGGATTTGTGAACAGGCAGGACAGTGTGATTTTGGGAAAAATATATAATAATATTGGGTTATTGAATTACTTTTTAGCTGAGTTAGATAGTTCACTTTATTTTTTTGATAAGGCTTTACATATTGAAACTCAGCGAGGAGATCTTGTTGAGATTGCAGAGTTATATCAAAATATTGCTTTTGTGTATGATGGATGGGAGCGCTATGATTTGTTTTTCGAACATTGTCAATTGGCTTTAGATGTTTATAATACACTGGATATGCCCGAAGCAATTGCAGGTATTGCAAATAATATGGGATTAGTATATTGCGATTTAAAGAGATATGAAGAAGCTTATGATAAATTTAATCAAGCTTTAGAAATATATTGTGATACCGATGACGCGCTTGCTAGAGCTACTGTTTTAGCAAATTTAGGTAGATTATATAGTTTGCAAGCTGACTATGAAAATGCAATCAATCAATTTAATGAAGCAATTCCGGTTTTGTTAAAACTCGAAAATAAAAAGAAAATTATTGATGCTTATAGTGATTTAGCTAACGTGTACAAATTAAAGGGAGATCAAGCTCAAGCCATTGAATATTTTGTTCTGGCTCAATTAATAAATGAGAGTGTTGGTGAGGTAAATGTTTATAGTGACAATCTTTATGATATGTATGAAAGCTATAAGGCGATTGGGGATTATAAAAATGCCTTGTTAATGTTGGAAGGTTCTAATCAGATAAGAGATTCTTTATTTACCGCAGAAAAATACCGTATTGTTATTGATTCGGAGAAAAAATATTATTCTGAAAAACGTGAAAAGGAATTACTTAATCTAAGAATAGAAGAGCAAAGAAAGGGTAAATATATTGCCTATTTAATGATTTTGGTTGTGGTGATGATTACCATACTTATTGTTAGTACTTATGTTTTGAAAATGAAGGAGAAGGAGAAACGTAATGTGCTAGTACAAAAAATTTTAAGAACGCAGATGAATCCCCATTTTATTTTTAATGTGTTGTCCGGCTTGCAGTGTTTAATCTTGGAAGAACGGTCCATCGAAGCTTTTGATTATGTAGGGCACTTTTCTAAATTAATGCGTTTAATCCTGCAGCATGGTAAATATGATATGATCAGTTTAAGTTTAGAAAAGGATATTCTAGAAAGCTATATTTTTATTCAAAACATGAGGTTTAAAAATGGGGTAAACTGTAAAATACTGATCGATGAAGGACTGGTTTTAGAAAAGGTGTTAGTGCCTCCTTTAATGGCCCAGCCATTTATCGAAAATGCTATAGAGCACGGTGAATTGACCAATATGGATGATAATCTGATCATCGTAAGCTTTTCTAAAAGAAACGAAAGCTTAGTTGTAATTGTTGAAGATAATGGGGTGGGGATTAATAAAACCAAAGGGCAAGCTAAAAAGAAAGGGCATAAATCCATGGCTTTGGATATTACTCGCGAACGCATCAAATATCTGCAAGGAAAGAATAATCAAGTTGATCTTAAAATTGAGGATTTATCGATATATGGGAAGTCTGGTACCAGGGTTGAGTATCATTTACCTTATGTTGAAAAATAATCAAACTTATAATAATAAAACAGAGTCTGCTTGGCTTTATCCTAAGTCAATGCATCTTTTGTGCTAAGTAAATTGCATGAATAATTTACTTAATCGGTCATGTCAAGTTTTGGGAAATCTGCCACCTTGTGGCTTATTTTAGATTAATCAGAACTGAAACTATAAGATCCCAACCTTAAACAAAAATGTATTAATCTAATATTTGGCTTCGTTAGTTGGTCCGGATAGGGTAAATTGTAGTGAATTAAATGAGTTTAGCCCTTCCTGTTCTGATTTTAAAATTATATTGTTGAACCTTCCGGTACATTCCGTTTGTTTTTTTTTGACAGGATTCGCCGGAGTATCAGAATAATTTTTGAAATATCGATTGTGACTCTTCTGATGAAATGCAGTCGTGTTTATTTTTCTTTCCGTGTCTTTTTGTAATTCCGCAGTTCTCCTTTTTAGCATTTTTTTGGTAGTGGTTTCTTTTTAAGAGGACCTTGATTCTTGTATCAGCCTGATGTATGCCGAATTCATGAGTTTTGTCCATGGATAATCATGTTATTCAAATTAGCAGTTAGTAGTTGAATACTTTGACCGTGTTGTTACTATTAGCAAAACCAAATTAATAGCAAATTACTTTAATGCTTACCTGTTTAGATTTTGTGTGAAATAGCGATTGCTTCACTCCTTTTTTATTTGCCTTCCAAAAATAATTACAAACATTAAAAAAATTTATGTTTAGTTTATTTGGTTGATGACTGAATTCCAGTGACGAATATTTATCGGAATTAGACGAAACGACTTTTGGATGTTAAAGTGTGTTAAAATCACCTGCATATACCATTAAAAAAAGTTAATTATTGTTTGGATGTTTAACATATATTAATTACTTTCAAAATAACCAATTCAATAATTAATCATTTTAAACTTTTATTTATGAGAAAGATTTGCTTTTTATTATTCGTTACAATGTGTTTAGGATTAGTGTCTTGTGAAAAAGAAACTGTTGAACCTCAGGATGAAACTGTAAATATTGAACAGTCAGATGTTAATGCCGGAGGTAGAGGTTGGATATATATAAAGAAATAAGCATTGTAAAAAAAAATGAAATAAAGAGGCTGCACTTTTATAATTGCAGCCTCTTTTTTATGATGCTTAATTTATGATTGAGATCTATTGTTGCTCTGGTGTTTGTGATGTTTAGATGTTTTTTTTAATTGTGTGAAGTTTTTTTCAATGTTAGTAATGAGATTTTCATTATTTGCCACATGAAGAAAATTATGTTTGTAATAAAATATAAACATAAGAAACTCAAAAGGCAATTATAAAGTTTTTAATTCTTGTATTCTTTTGCGATGTGTTTAGGATTAAAGTAATGCCTAAAAGATAGTTTTGATCCGTAAACTTGTGATAGAAGTCTTATTTAAGAAGCAGATTTAGAAGCAAGAAAGTTGTTGATAAGAAAACAATCGCTTTTCAATCGTAATGAAGGTTGTACAGACAACAATCCACGCGAATGAAAATAAGGATTTTGCTTTCATTAAAATAAATATTATCTGACAAGTGAAATCAATTTTTCTAAACCAAGAAAGATACTAAAAAGTATGAGAGAAATCATCAACGCCAAAATGGTACCTCAATATTAATTCCATGTTCTGTATTTTTCGGTACTCTATTGTTTTAACAGTGTTATTGCTGAATGAATTCTTAACTTGTGCTCGTCAGAGTTGAGAGTCTCAAATTTCAATAATGCTCACTTCCTTCCAAAATCCGCTGGAATTTCTCCCCAGCTTTTCGTGTCCCACTTTAGTATCTTTGCAGTAATAATATTGTTTTGTAGCCATTTTTCTGCACGCTCCACTAGTTCAAATAATTTTTGAGTATCCCCAATTGGTTCTAGTTTTGAGCCACATTTCTTTTTTGAAATCCAACTCATTGCTGTCTTAGAGTCGGTGTAAATAGGGATGTTTAATCCTTTCTGTTGGACATAAGAGATGCCATGTACTAAAGCTAAAAATTCTCCGATATTATTAGTGCCTAAAGGAAATTTTTGGTAAAAAATAACCTCCTTAGTTTTCGAATTTACGCCTTGGTATTCTGTGACTCCTGGGTTTCCACTGCAAGCTGCATCTACCGACAGGCTATTCCATATTGGAGAGGAGGAGGATGCATTTGAATTTGAGTTAACCTTCTGTTTGGTAGATGGTTGATAGCCGGTCTTTAGGGCTTGTTCAGCTTCAGTCATGCTTGGGTAGCTTTTGTACTGTGCTCCTTTGTAGCCGTTAATTTGTCTTTGGCAATCGTCCCAAGTGTTATATATTCCCGGATTTACACCTTTCCAAACAACATAGTATTTCTTTTTAGCCATATATTTTTTATAGATAATTAATTTGCGGTAAGTGCTTTATGAATACTCTTAGTTCACTATTAATTATTCATTAAAATTTACCATTGATAATTAATCATTAACAATGCTAATCCACATCGCCGCAAAATTAGTCATGAAAAGTTTAATGGCCATTGCCAGCAATATTATTCCAAAAAACTTTTTAAGAATGTAGATCCCACCAACTCCTAAAATATGCTCCACTTTAGCCGTCGAGCGTAATATTAAATAAATAATAATATGATTTATCAATAAGGCAATGATGATGTTTATGGTCTGGAATTCAGCTCGTAATGAAAGTAAGGATGTGAATGTTCCGGGACCTGCGATAAGTGGAAATGCAATTGGTACAATGGATGCTCCGCTTGGAGATTCATGTTTGAATAATTCTCGGTCAGAAATCATCTCAAAAGCCAAAATGAGAAGGACGATAGAACCTGCAATGGCAAAGGACTCTATGTTTACTCCTAGTAAACTAAGGATGGCTTTGCCCATAAAAAGAAATACAATCAGCATTGCCAATGCAACCCAGGTTGCTTTAAAGGCGTGTATATGGTTGTTGTTTTGGTTTTTAAGGTTGATGATAATGGGCAATGAGCCTAGTATATCGATAACAGCAAACAATACAATTGAAGCAGATATTATCTCAAGCGGTATTATTTCCATCTGTAAATGGTTTATGTCTAGCTTTTAAGATACTAATAATAATTCAAGTATGATCAACTTGCTTGAGTTATGGTTGTCTGCTCATTTGCCTATTGTGTCAATAGGCTAATGGGGTAATAGGTTGTCAGGTAAATAGATCCTTAGTTTGTAAGGTCCATTAATGCCAAGATCCATTGAGCCTCCATTGATCAATATATTTTTTCATACGTACAATTCTCACATTTTCTAATTTACAATCGTTAATTCATCAATAAGGTTTTGTGCGTTGGCATATTTATCAATGATAAACAATACATATCTAATGTCTACGTTTATGCAGCGCTGTAAATTGTTCTCAAAGGCTATGTCACCACTCATCGCTTCCCAGTTTCCATCAAAGGCAAGACCAATTAGTTCTCCATTTCCATTAATCACCGGTGAGCCACTATTTCCTCCTGTGATATCATTGTCGGTAATAAAGCACACCGGCATTGCTCCATCGTTATTAGCATATACTCCATAGTCTTTATTCTGAAATAATTCTTTTAGTTTTTCAGGAACTATAAATTCATAATTATCGGGGTCTTCTTTTTCTATTATTCCTGTTAGTGTTGTGAAATAGTTGTAAAAAACAGCATCCCGAGCTTTGTAACCTCCGACCTTGCCATAGCTTAAACGCATGGTGAAATTTGCGTCCGGATAGTGAGTGTTGTTGATTTCTTTTTTGAGCAGGCCTTCTATGTAAAGACGTTTGTTTTTTGTAAGGATGCGTTTGCTTTCGCTCAGTTCTGAATTAATATCAATATACATGTTGTAGGTGTCGCTGCCCGCATTGAGTATTGGATCTTTTAGTAAAATTTTTGCAGAAGGGGCTTCGAGGAATGCATAAAAAGCATCTTTATTTGAGAATATTGATTTTTTAAAAATGTCATCAACATATTTCGAATAATTTTCGCGGTACTTGTTAAATATGTCAAAATAAAAGTCCGGTAAGTGTTCTTCATCTACGTTTTGGTCGTATGTTTTGAGTAGTGCTGCCATTACCTTTTTATCGGTTGGGGGATTGTAATCTTTATAAAAGTCATGGGCGATGGATTTTAACTCATGTATAGCACTGTCTATCTCGGTTTGATTTTTACTTTCCAGAATATTGTACAAGTCATTGGCCTCTAATGAGAAATCCAGGATTTCAGTGCCTCTTAATAAACATTCGATCAGATAGTATTTGGCATTCATGCTTTTTTGCCTGCCTTCGTAAGCCTCTTTCATGTTCTGAAGTACAGTTCCATAGAGTTCTTTATTTGTAGAATCAGCTTGTACCCATTGATTAAAGTCAAATTCCAGATTTTCTTTTTGTTGAATGACATTAAGCTTTTTAATGCCTCTGTTCATTCCGATGCTGTTTTTCCAATAATTTGAACTTCGTGAAAATTTTGAAGCATATTGAATTCGGATCTTTTCGTCGGCCATCATATCCTCATGCCATATGTTCTGTTTAATTTCTCGAGGTTCAATTCGAGATTTATTAATGATGTTCATGCGTTCTTTTATGCTATAGGAGGTGTCATATCGGTACGTGCTCCCGGGATAACCTATGGTCATTGCAAAATCGTTTTCTTGAATGCCTTTAATCGAAATAGGCAAATGTTGTTTGGGTTTTAGTGGTATGTTATCTGTTGAATATTCAGTCGGTTTTCCTTCTTGATCAGCATATACCCGAAAAAGACAAAAATCTCCTGTATGCCTTGGCCACATCCAGTTATCTGTGTCGTGGCCAAATTTCCCAATAGAAGAAGGAGGTGCACCTACAAATCGTACATCCTTGTATTTTTCATAGATGATTAAAAACTGTTGGTTGCCGTTGTAGAAGTCTTTTATTATAGCTTCTTGATAATCAAATTCAGTTGCTTGCTTGATTAATGAATCTTTGGTTGTGAGAATTGCTTTTTCTCGTTCATCCGCTTTTAAGGTGTCGCTTAAGCTTTCGTTTATAACCTGAGTTACATCTACCATGCTTTTCATAAAAGTGATGGTAAGACCATCAATGGGTATTTCGTCCTCTTGTTTATAAGCCCAAAAACCATTTTCCAGATAATTTGCATTTACACTGCTTAAGCTTTGTATGCTTTTAAATCCGCAGTGATGGTTTGTAAGTAGCAGCCCCTGGTCTGAAATCATTTCTCCTGTGCAATAGTTACCAAACATAACAACAGCATCTTTTAGGCTGTTATGGTTAATGTTGTAAATGTCTTCCGAGGACAGTTGAAGCCCCATCTTTTGCATTTGATCAATGTTAAGCTTGTTGATCAGTGGTAATAGCCACATTCCTTCATCAGCTTTAAGTTGTGAAAAGGATAAGGTGGATAGCGTTATTATTGTTAAAAGAATTTGTTTCATCTTTTTAAAATTATTTTCAATGGTCAGATGCCTGCCCGACGCAGGTGGGGAACTCTGAAATAAATTTAATCTCACGATAGCTTTCGGAACCACTGCATGGAACTTGAAAAATTGAATTTACATGGTTGGTTCATATTTTCAGATCTGTTGCTTGTGTCGTTTTTAGATGTGCTTACTTAAGATAAGTTTCCTTTTTGACTGTTTAATATGGGTTAAGATGCTTTAAATTTTTTAAGGTTGCAAGGTTTTTGGGTCTTTGTTACTTAAAGTAGTTTTTGACATGTTAGTTCTAACAATAAAAACTTCAGAATGGGTAAACTCGGCATTTGCCTCCTGTAATTATCAAATTGAAAATTGTTGGTCGAATAATTCCATAGATTTCTTAATAAGTAAATATTGATCAGAATAATAGAGGTAGATGGTGCTAGAATGTCTAATGGTTCAGGGGCTTTCGCTAATGTAAGGTTTATGGTTGTTTCGATTTATAAAAAAATCAAAAAAACCCAATTTCATTTACTTACAGTGCTTTTTTGGCGATAGAAATTTGCAGGATAAAGTTTTATTCAAAAATATGAATGCACTTTATATTATTGCTTCTTGGGTTCTAAAATGTACAAAAATGTGTTTTTCAAACAGATGTTTTGAGAATAATCCCCAAAGACGTAAGTCCATAATCTTGAGTGTAAGAATTGATATGCAGGTAATAACTATTTGAAGTAACGAAGGTGTGCAGTCAAGCCAGTTGATATTACTTGTAAAAATATTTGGCATCACACCATTGGAACTCAGTTTACTTCTTACTCATCCTCGACTTTCATGTTTGGCTTTTGACAATACTTCCTTGGAGTAAAAAAAACTGGAATCAATCAGTTTTTTCGGTAGTTCTAATTTATTTAACCCATTTTGCGAGTTTTTAATAAATTTCAACTCTTTTTCGTGCAATTTTCATCAATTTCGAACACTTTAAAATCATAACTATCTAATAATCAATCGTGGAGTTTTTGAAAAACGATTTGTAGTACTCAAGGGGGTATTGGTTTTCAGGAAATTAGATATTTCCTTTGTACCATGTATTTTAAAGTGTCGATGCGTACAAACCCACAAACCGGGATATATTCCGGTTATTACCGTTTGGTAGAAAGTTACCGAAGCGAAACAGGACGAGTATGTCATCGCACCATGGTCAATGCAGGTTTTCTTGATGATTTATCAGCAGACCAACTAAACGCAATTCAAAAACTACTGACTGAAAAAGTAAAGCATTGTAACGATCCCTTGTTTTCGTGTACAGCTGCTGAGGATTCCACAGTAAATGAATATGTAAACCGTTTTTATAATCACTTGGTTTCTGAAAAGAAGATTGATGTTTTCGATGCAAAAAAACCTTTGAAAAAACCTAAAAACGGGAAGGATATTCAGAAAATAGATGTAAACAGCATTAAAAATAAAGATGTTAGAGAAATTGGTTCAGAATGGATGTGTTACCAAGCCTTGGAACAACTTCGTTTCGACAAATTCTTAGAGAAACAAGGTTGGAGTAACAAGGATATCAATCTGGCAAAAACACATCTTATCAGTCGGGCCGTATACCCTGCTTCGGAGTACACGACCAGTAAATGGATTAAAGAAAATTCATCAGTTTGTGAAATTACCGGAACAGATATTACAAAAATCACTAAAGATCAACTCTATCGAATATCAAACAAATTATTTAGTGTAAAAGAAGCGTTAGAAAATCATCTTTCACACAGAACCAACGAATTATTTGATATACAGGATAAAATTGTACTTTATGATTTGACCAACACTTACTTTGAAGGTCGTAAAGAAAATAGCTGTTTAGCGAAATTTGGAAGAAGTAAAGAAAAACGAAGCGATGCAAAATTAGTGGTTCTGGCAATGGTAATAAATGTTGAAGGGTTTATAAAATACTCCTCAATACTTGAAGGGAATATGGCTGATTCCAAAACACTTGAAGGTATGATTAATAACCTTCGGGTAAAAACATCCGAATCGTCTAAAAAAGCACTAGTGGTTATCGATGCCGGAATTGCCACCGAAGATAACCTGAAAATGATTACCTCGAAAGGTTATGATTATCTGTGCGTTAATCGCGTCAACCTAACAAAGTACAGTATTGATTCTGAGGCCAAAACAGTATCGGTTTACGATAATAAAAAGCGTAAAATTGAGCTGTGTAAAGTGAAGAACGAGAAGAATAATGATTACTACCTCAAAGTAGAAAGTCAGGCCAAAAAACTTAAGGAACGTTCTATGAACGAACAGTTTCAATACCGTTTTGAAGAAGGACTCCAAAAAATAAGTGACAGTTTATCTAAAAAAGGAGGCGTTAAAAAAACGGATAAAGTACATCAACGCATTGGCCGATTGAAACAGAAATATCCATCCATTCAAAAGTATTACAACATTAAAGTTGAGGAGTTTGAAGATTCACAAAACTCTAAAACAAAGAAAGTGGGGCAGCAAGCCATTGTGAAATCTATCAAATGGAATGTCAAAGAGAATATCGACATAAATGCCCGAAATGGGGTGTACTTTCTGCGAACTTCACTCATGGAACAAAACGAAGAGGTTTTATGGCATTTTTATAATACCATCCGGGAAATAGAAGCCTCATTCAGAGTTCTGAAAACAGATTTAGATTTACGTCCTATTTATCACAAAAGTGATTCTGCTACAATGGCACACCTGCATTTAGGTTTGTTAGCTTATTGGGTAGTCAATACCATCCGTTTTCAGTTAAAAAGTAAAGGCGTAAATCATGGTTGGAAAGAAATTGTCCGCACCATGAATACCCAAAAAGCGGTTACCACAGTGGCCCAAAATATAGATGAAGAAATCATCTCCATAAGACGCTGTTCTGAACCAACCCCAAAGGTAAAACAACTATACGATGCTCTCAATTATAGATATGCTCCATTTACAATAAAAAAATCTGTAGTACACAAACCGGAAATTAAAAAACCGGAAAGTCTTGCTAGGCAAGAATCTCCACCTGTTTAGCTGCAATGTGGGTTAAATGAAAACTAGTAGTCTTATTTTCAAAAGGTATTGGTGAATGTTATTAATAAAACATGATTTTGATAAAATCTTAAAAACCTAAACTTAATTGCTCTTCAACTAATAAGCGGAATGAATTTCGATGATAAGGCGTAGTGCCATGCGCTTTTATGGCTTCGCGGTGTGCTTTGGTTGGATACCCCTTATTTTTACTCCAGGCATAATCAGGATACTCTTCAGCTGCATTTTCCATCCATTCATCGCGATGCGTTTTGGCTAACACGCTTGCCGCAGCTATTGATAAATATTTACCGTCTCCTTTGACAATGCAATCGTGTTTAATCTCAGGATACGGTTTAAATCGATTGCCATCAATGAGTAAATGTTCCGGTGTTGTTTTTAGTTGCTTGATGGCTCTATGCATGGCTTCAAATGAAGCATTAAGGATGTTTATAGCATCAATTTCTTCATTGTCCACAAAGGCAACAGCCCAGGCAACAGCATTTTCTTCAATAATCGGCCTTAGTAAGTTCCGTTGTTTCTCACTCAATTTTTTAGAGTCATTTAAAAGCTCATGCTCAAAATCTTTGGGTAAGATAACTGCCGCTGCTACTACCGGACCAGCCAAACAACCCCTGCCTGCTTCATCGCATCCTGCTTCAATCTTATGCTTGTCGAGATATGGTAGAAGTCCCATTGTCAATTTTTTAGATGTGCTAATTGTGCTATATGCGAATGGCTTAATAAACTTGCAATTAAACTACTTCTCATCATAAATCACTTCCAGCACAGTTTGCCCAACAGCTTTTAGCGTGAGTTGATCTATATTGTCCATGGTGTCATCCAGAGTATGCCAATAAGTACCAAAGCTAGTTCTCGAGTTGGGGTCATATTGAATAATATCCACACAAGGAATATTTAAATGCTGGTTTACATAAACATGGTCATCAGTAATGTATCCGCCATGCGCATTAATAAAGTGAGAGGAGAAACCAAGGTTTGCAGCAGTCTCCCAAATCTTTTTTGTTAGGGTAGGAGCGAATTGTAAGGAATGTCTTTCCAAATGGAAAAGTGCACCTTTGGCGCCAACCATATCTAATAGAATGCCATAGCGGGCATAATAGTTCTTTTTATGTGGGTTTTGAGCCCAATACTGAGATCCAAGACACCATGAATCAGGAGCATGAGGTAGCTTTATGTGATCCGGCTGGCCATAATCTTCAGCATCAAAAAATATGATATCTACACCCAGATTATGTCCTGTTTTTCCAATGAGTCTTGCAATTTCCATAAGAATACCTACACCACTGGCACCATCACTGGCCCCATCAATAGGCGTGTTGTAATTCGCTGGATCTTTGTCGTAATCGGCAAAAGGGCGCGAATCCCAATGGGCAAATAATAAAATTCTATTGTTTTTCTCCGGATAAAATTGGCCAATGATGTTTTTTGCCTTTAAAACAGTTTTGTCAAAAGCAACCACGTCAGCTTCCTGAACAATTACCTCAGCTCCAAATCTTTTTAACTCATTTGCCAAGTACTTAGCACATTTTTTATGCGCTTCGCTATTGGGAACTCTTGGCCCAAATGCTACCTGTTTTGCTACATAGTTATATGCAGAATCGGAATTAAAGACAGGTGTATTGATTTTTACGACCTCTTTTTGAGGAGTTGAAGCTATGCTTCTAGTATTTGTGTGCGGTTTATTGCAAGCAGCTATTGTAAAAATGGTCGTTGCTAATACGAAGCTTATGAAGTAATTTTTTTTTGTCATTTTTGTACTGGGGTTGAATATTAGTGATGCATCAATTCTTCCGGTTTGTATAAAATAATGGTTGATTTTCATCGTTGAGATTATTATTTGATACTCCACTCTACGCCATCCTTGGTATCTTTCAATTCAATACCAATAGCTTTCAACTCATCTCTGATTTTATCGCAAGTAGCCCAGTCTTTATTTGCTTTCGCATCCCTTCTTAAGTTAATAAGGAGTTCTAAAGCGCCATTAAGGACTTCGTTATGATCTGAAGTGTTATCGTTAGCAGGGGCAGATAAACCTAAAATATTTTCAATCATTTCAGTTAAAAACGATTTAAATTCATTCAGGTCTGTTTCGGAAAGTTTTGCATCACCACTTATTAAGTTGTTAATCAATTTAACGGCTTCGAATAAATGCGAAATAAGAATTGGGCTGTTTAAATCGTCGTTTAATGCAGCAAAGCATTTATCCTTAATCTCTTGTATGTTGTGCGATGATTCTTTAGATGCTGTTAGTTTATCTAGTTTTTGGTAGCTATCCATTAAGCGCTTTAAGCCTTTTTCTGCAGCTTGTAAAGCTTCGTTGCTAAAGTCTAGGGTGCTTCTGTAATGAGCTTGTAAGATAAAAAAGCGAATCGTCATTGGGCTATACGCTTGCTCAAGAGCTTCGTGATTACCGGTAAAAAGTTCTTCAAGCGTGATGAAGTTGCCTAATGATTTCCCCATTTTTTGTCCATTAATGGTAATCATATTGTTGTGCATCCAGTATTTGGCAGGACTTTTTTCGTTGGCAATGGTGCTTTGTGCAATTTCGCATTCGTGGTGCGGGAAAAGTAAATCCATTCCTCCACCATGAATATCAAATTCTTCGCCTAAATATTTTGCACTCATAGCAGAGCATTCCAAATGCCATCCGGGGAAACCATCGCTGTATTTCGATGGCCATCTCATAATGTGTTCCGGAGCTGCTTTTTTCCATAGCGCAAAATCAAAGCTGTTGCGTTTTTCAGATTGTCCGTCAAGCTCTCTAGTAGTACTTAGTAGGTCTTCTAGTTTTCTGCCCGATAGTTCTCCGTATTTGTATGTGGAGTTGTATTTTTCTACATCAAAATACACCGATCCATTACTTTCATAAGCATAGCCTTTATTTAAAATGCTTTCAACAATCTGAAGTTGTTCAATAATGTGCCCTGAAGCTCTGGGTTCAATGCTTGGCTTTTGAACGTTTAATTCATCCATAAATTGGTGATAGCGATCCGTATAGTGTTGAACCACTTCCATCGGTTCCAATTGTTCCAAACGTGCTTTTTTTGCTATTTTATCTTCACCTTGGTCTGCATCGTTTTCCAGATGACCAACATCAGTAATGTTTCTAACATATCTTACTTTGTAACCTTGATGCTTTAAATAGCGGAATAGTAAATCGAATGTGATAGCAGGTCTGGTATGTCCTAAATGTGGATCTCCATAAACCGTAGGACCACAGACATATAGGCCTACGTGATCTTGATGTAGAGGTTTGAATGTTTCTTTTGTGCGAGTTAAGGTATTATATATAGATAAAGTGTTTTGCATGTTAATAAAGTGTAATAACTATTTAATTTCGAATGCTATTTTAGACCGTAAAAATACTAATAATTGATCAGATAGGCTAAGGTACGGTAACGGTTGAAGAGATTTTATTTCTGAATATCCGCAATTATGCATAATGGAAAACTATTGATTTAACGTCAAAAAAACATCAACACAGAGTCGCAGACCTACCTGATGCAGGCGGGGACACAGAGAGTTATCGTATACTCCATATAACTCTGGGCTCTTGTGTCTATGAGTAAATACAATTATGCATAAAAACGGATAGGCATTTTTTTATGTAGAATAGTTGCGATAGTATGGGTTGTAATAAAATAAAACACCCTGCAAAACTTTTGCAAGGTGTTTTTCGAATGTGTTTTATAGGTAGTTTAATTAACTCAATAAATATTTTTAATCTTTTTTATAAAGTATTCGGTGTGGTTGTTCTCGTGACTTTTCCGTTTTCGTAAACTTCTGTTTTGATGTGTTTTCCATTGTCATCATAAATGTAATGAGTTCCATTAAACAGCTTTCCTTTTACGAAGAAACCTTTCCATTCAATTTTTTGAAGGGTATTATAAACCGTATGGTTTCCGGTTCCACTAAACTTTGTTCTTTCATTTTCGTCGCTCTTTTCTGTTTCGTAGTGAATGTTTTGAGCCAAACGACCGTTTTCGTTATATACACGTTCTGTAACAAGCTTACCTTTGTCGTTGTATATTTTTAGATTTCCAACAGTTTTTCCATTTATCCACTCGCCCTCATATTTAGTAACACCATTTTCATGGTAGTATTTTTGAGTACCTGTTCTTTTACCTTCTTGGTTATAAAACCAGTCGTACGCTAATTGACCATTTTTGTAATAGAATTTGTATTGACCTTTCCAGTGATCAATTTCCCATATTCCTTCTTCCCAAAGGCTTCCATCTTCGTAATAAAACGTTGCTTTTCCTCGGGGAGAACCTTTGGTATAGGTTATTGCGTGTTTTGTTTTTCCATTCGGATAGAATGTTGACCACATGCCATGTTTTTGATTGTTGACATAGGTGCCTTCTTCTAATTTTTGAGTGCCGGCATTGTCAAATATAACCCATACACCTTGTTTAAGGTTATTTGCATCAACTTTGTTAATGGTATCGCCTTTATATACATCAAAGGTTTGCGCAAACAGTGTATTTGTAATTATCAAAAAAATTATGATGAAAGTAGGTTTCATTAATTTATTGGTTTTGTTAAACTTTTTTGTGTGAGCCTATTTTTTTCAATTGTTACGCCCAAATGTGATAAAAGTTTTGCTTTTGTAAAACTTTTCATCCTTGAACAGTTCTAAAAAGAAACATTCAGTACTTTTGGGGTGTTTTACTATCACCATCAACAGTATTTTGTACTTATTGATTTTTACAAAGTAAATGTTGTTCTTTATTTAAGACCTAAAAATAAGCAGTTCTTTGAAAAAAAGGTTGCTTTTTTAAAAAAAATGCTAATAAAAGTTGAGGATTTTTGTTTTTTCAGTTTGTAATGAGCTTAATTAAGAAAGTGGTGATGCGGAATAGTTACTCATGGCTTGTTTATAATTGGTTATAAATGAGGTTTAAGTAAGGTGAGACGAATGAAAAAAGGTAAATAATAAAGAATTGAAAAAGTGGTTTTGAGATAAAAGTCTTGAGTTGGAAGGGAAAAGCTTTTTTGCGAGGTGTTTTCTTGGTCTGATTCTACTTTGATCTTTTATTATAACGTAGCCCAAAGTATAATTTTCAATATGGTAAAGAGGAAAGAGACAAAAGGACAGCGATCAAAAAAAGAGGAATTGCGAAAGTTAATTCAAGAGCTCTTTTATAGAGAGTCCAAACGAACATTTAATTATAAGCAGGTAGCACGGTTAGTTGAGGTGAAAAAGCGAACTGGTCTACAAATGATCCAAATACTTCTTGAAGAATTGGCTGAGGGTGGTTATTTAACCGAAGTCTCCCGTGGGAAGTATAAAATGTTGTCCCGGGGATCTACAGTAGAAGGAACTGTTGATATGACTGCTTCAGGTGCGGCATATATTATAACCGAAGATGATGGGCCTGATATTTTTATACCGCGGGCAAAAATGAATCAGGCCTTACATGGCGATGTTGTGAAGGTGTTTCAGAGCGCCAAACGACGTAACCGTCAGCCGGAAGGCGAGATTATTGAAATCATCAAAAGGAAGAGGGATTTATTTGTAGGCGTTATGCAGATCGCTAAAGGCTTGGCTTTTCTTGTTGTGGATGATCGGATAATGTCGAATGATATTTTTATTCCTGTTAAAGCTCTAAAGGGTGCCAAAGATGGACAAAAAGCAGTCGCTAAAATTGTAGAATGGCCTGAAAAAGCTAAAAATCCAATTGGAGAAATTGTTGATGTGTTAGGGGATGTTGGTGATAATCAGGCTGAAATGCATGCTATTCTGGCAGAATTTAATTTGCCATATAATTATCCTCAGTCCGTTATTGATGCTGCCGAAGATATTCCGGATCAAATAACAGAAGATGAGATTGCAAAGCGCAAAGATTTTAGAGCGGTAACCACATTTACGATCGATCCGGTAGATGCAAAAGATTTTGATGATGCATTATCGATACAAAAACTCGACAATGGCAATTGGCAAATCGGCGTTCATATCGCAGATGTAACGCATTATGTACAGCCGGATTCATTACTTGAAAAAGAGGCTTATTCGCGTGCAACTTCTGTCTATTTGGTTGATCGTGTGGTACCTATGTTGCCTGAGCGTTTAAGTAATTACATTTGTTCATTAAGGCCCCATGAAGATAAGCTGTGCTTTTCTGCTGTTTTTGAATTAGATGATAAAGCAGATGTTGTTAGCTCCTGGATTGGTCGGACAGTGATTCATTCCAATCGACGTTTTACTTATGAAGAAGCTCAAGAGATCATTGAAACAGGAAATGGTGATTATTCTGAGGAGATTTTGGCAATTGATGGATTGGCAAAAGAAATCAGGAAAAGACGATTTGCCCATGGAGCCATTGGCTTCGAACGGGTAGAAGTGAAGTTTAATATTGATGAAAACGGAAAGCCACTTGGTGTTTATTTTAAAGAAGCCAAGGATTCCAACAAATTGGTAGAGGAGTTTATGCTATTAGCAAATCAAAGGGTGGCTGAACTAATCGGGAAGAAAGAATTGGAAGCTTCAAAACACGCTCCTGCAAAAACTTTTGTTTACCGAGTGCATGATTTGCCTGATCCTGAAAAATTTGAAAATTTTATATCATTTGTTCGCAAGTTTGGATTAAATGTTTCATCAGTAGGGGTCGATTCAGTAAGTGCTTCTTTGAATAAATTGTTAACCGAAGTGCATGGGCGCAAGGAGCAGGATATTGTAGAAACCTTGGCTGTTCGAACTATGGCTAAGGCTAAGTATTCCACAGAGAATGTTGGTCATTATGGGTTGGCATTTAAACACTATACGCATTTTACATCGCCAATTCGTCGTTATCCTGATATGATGGTTCATCGTTTGCTCCAACGCTATTTGGATGGAGGCCGTTCAGTAAGTTCAGAAAAATATGAAGATCACTGCAAACATAGTTCTGAGATGGAGCAATTGGCTGCAAATGCCGAGCGGGCATCCATCAAGTATAAACAGGTTGAGTTTATGAAAGATCATGTTGGAGAAGAGTTTGATGGGATTGTGTCAGGTGTTACCGAATGGGGATTGTACGTTGAAATTGTAGAAAATAAATGTGAAGGAATGATTCCGATTAGGGATCTGGATGATGATTTTTACCGTTTTGATGAGGAGAATTATTGTATTGTAGGTCAAAATTTTAATCGGAAATATCAATTGGGAGATCCTTTAAGAATTTTAATTGCAAATGCTAATTTAGAACGCAAGCAGTTGGATTTTGCTTTGGCTTCAGAGTCTGTTGTTGATTCGAACAAATAAGTCGGTCTGAAAATTTCCTTTGGTAATGAGCTGTTTGTTGGTTGCTGTCGAAGAATTTAGCTGTTTTTAGAAGGAAATTAAGACCAATTGTTATTTTTGTAGTATCATTTAACAAGACTCAAGAATTATGACTATTTCTAATTCCCAAACAGATGGGGTTGATAGCATGAGAAGTGCTATAATTGAATCTTCCAGAGAGCTATTCGCGAAGTTTGGCTACAAAAAAACCACCATGGAAGATATTGCAATGGCTTTAAGAAAAGGGAAAAGCTCATTGTATTATTATTTCAAAAACAAAGAAGAGATTTTTCAAGCTGTAATTGAGCAGGAAGAATTTATCTTATTTTCTAAGTTGAATGAGATTGTAACATCTGATTTATCTGCATCTGACAAATTTAGGAATTATGTTATGAGCCGGATGGATATCATTAGTCAGCTTGAAAACTACATGAAAGCTTTAGCTGAAGATATTTATGGAGGATATGATTTCTTTGAGAAATTACGTCGTAACGGTGAAAAGGAAGAGGCTGCCTTTTTAGAGCAGATATTAACCGAAGGCGTGAATGATGGAAGCTTTCAAGTGAAGAATATTAATATGGCGGCAACCGGGATTGCGATTGCCTTAAAAGGACTTGAAGCGCCCTTGGTGCAGTCTTCTTCAAACATGGATGAGTTTAAGGTACAAGTAGAGAATATTTTAAACATCTTGTTTTTTGGCCTGTTAAAACGTTAAGAATACTTTTAATTAAAAATGATCATATTGTTTTATTCGTTTAAAGCAATATGGTTTTAAATAAGCTCTTATCGCAGAGGTAGAGTATAAAAAGATAATATATGCCCATAAAAATACCTGATAGTCTTCCGGCACGTCATATACTGGAAGGTGAGAATGTGTTTGTAATTGGAGAAAGTAGAGCGATGCATCAGGATATTAGACCATTGCGAATACTTATTCTTAACTTAATGCCTTTAAAAATTGCAACCGAAACCCACTTGTTAAGAACTTTATCCAATAGTCCTTTGCAAGTTGAGGTTGAATTTTTAATGACTTCAAGTCACGTATCTAAAAATACTTCTCGCGATCATTTAATTTCTTTTTATCAGGTTTTTGATGATGTGAAAACTAAAAAATACGATGGATTGATCATTACCGGAGCTCCAGTTGAATTGCTCGAATTTGAGGAAGTCAATTATTGGGAAGAAATAAAACAGATTATGGACTGGAGCAAAACTAATGTGACCAGCACTTTCCATATTTGCTGGGGCGCTCAGGCCGGATTGTATCATCATTATGGAATTAATAAGTATCATCTTAATAAAAAGATGTTTGGGGTATTTAAGCATACGGTTGAAGTGCCTGAAGAGCCTTTGATGAGAGGTTTTAATGATGTGTTTTCCGCACCTCATTCACGTCATACCGAAGTGCGAAAGGATGAAATTTTAGCCTGTGATGATCTGATTTTACTTTCTGAATCTGAGGATGCCGGGGTGTATATTGTGATGTCAAAAGATCGAAGACATATTTTTGTGACAGGGCATTCGGAGTATGACCCTTATACCTTGAAAGAAGAATACGAAAGAGATTTGGCCAAAGGTCTTAAAATAGATATGCCGATCAATTATTTTAAGGATAATGATGCTACAAAACAGCCGGAAGTGACTTGGCGTTCTCATGCAAGCCTTTTGTTTTCAAATTGGTTAAATTATTACGTTTACCAGGCAACTCCCTTTTTACTGGATGAAATAAAATAGGATGTTTGAAAAAATACTGGCTGTAGATCTTGATGGTACAATTTATTCTCGAGTAAATGGATTTAACCAGGCGGATATTGAAGTTTTAAAACAATTGCCCGAAAAAGGATTTGTGCGTGTGATTGCAACCGGAAGAACTTTAAAATCTGCCCAACGCGTACTTTCATCCGAATTTCCAATTGATTATTTGGTGTTTTCATCCGGAGCAGGAGTGTTTGATTGGAAGCAACAAAAGTTGGTAAGATCTACTCACCTGAATCATTCACAAGCTAATGATATTATTGGATTTTTAAGAACTAATGGGATTGAATTTACGGTGCATGAATCTATACCCGATAATCACTTGTATTATTATTCGTCCTTTACAAAGAAACATCCCGATTTTATACGTTACCTGAATTTAAACGTGCAATATGGCAATCAGTTAAATGGTGAATTGCCTCAAAAAGATTACACTCAAGTTTTGGCATTTATTGATGATGTCTCCTTTCTGGAAAAAGTGAGAGCCGATTTTCGGTCGGTTAAAGTGATTCGTGCCACCTCTCCCATAGATGATAAGAGTATCTGGATGGAGTGTTTTCATCATGAGGTTTCAAAAGCTTATGGAGTGCAGCTGCTAGCTGATAATTATGGTATTTCTCCTGAAAATATTTCAGTAGTTGGGAATGATTACAATGATGAGGATATGCTCTCAAAGTATTCGAAATCATACGTGGTGGAAAATGCACCCGCTGATTTATTAAGAAAATACGAAGTGGTGAATCATGTGTTAAATGCGCCCTTACAAGATTGGTATCAGCGCTTTGCTAGTTTGGTTTGAGTTCTGCGGTGTTTGGATGTCTTAAGCCTTTAACATCTACAAAAACTGCTTTTACTGATCCAATTAAAATTTTTGCTTCTACGATAATTGGTATTCTGTTTTTATCATCAGTTACCCATACGGTCATGTCTTCACCACTTTCAAAGATGGTACCTTCCACTAAGAGGGGCGAGAATTTCAAACAATTAAAGCGTCTTCCATCTCTGTTTTTGATAGTTTCTTTTCCTAGGTAGCGAATGTAAGTCTCATGAATTGCGCCATCGACCAACATTTTAATGGGTATTTTGTCATTTGTTTTGTAGGGCGAGAAATCAATATTGCGGGCTTTATAAACCATGGTTAAGATATCGGCTGCGCAGTCATCCCATGAGATGGTTGTTTTTTTTCGCGGCTCTTCTTCTTTTTGAATATCAGCAAGAATTGATTTTCCCTTGTGGTTAAAGGTGTAATAATATTCCGCGTGCGTACTGCCTTCGTTTGTTATTCTTTTAAATTCAAAGGGTTTTAAAGAATTGATATCCACTTTGGTTTCAAAAGTGTCTCTTACTTCAAATAGCTTGTCGTAAGTTCCGTATGTGCTGCCATGAGATTTTAAATAATACGCAGGCTTATTATCGACTTGGGTTTTATCTACAGTAAAAGTAACCATTCCGGCATTTAGCCAAATGAATCCCCAATTGTAATAGGCATGGTAGTTTATAACTTCTCCTTCCTGAAATGCAAAGTTCTTTTCGTTGCACTGCCCAGAAGTAATAATTGTAGTTAGTACAAAGGCAATTACCAAGAGTACTTTATTAAATAGAGGTGTCATGCAAGAGTGTTTTGTGAAATGAAGCAAGGAGTGTGCCAATGTTAAGTTTAATGATTTACATTACCTATCTTTTCTTCGATCGACTCAATTTTGCCGCCCATTCTGTTCGATATATTGGGTCTGGCATCAATGTTTATTGTACAGTATATCCTGTCAGAATAAGGTTCAAGTATTTTGTAACTGTCTTCTACCACTTTTAATGCATCTGCCATGGTTTCAGTTTCGATGGTGGTGCCCATGGAGTTCAGTTTATAGGAGACTCCACTGTCTTTAATGTTTTCGATTACTTTACTTACATATTCGCTAACACTTGCCCCTTTGTCTGTAGGGAACATCGCAAAGTTTAATAAAATACTCATCGTTTATTCTTTTGATTTAGGTTTTCGGTTTTTTCTGGAGAACTCATTGGTGCTAAAAGAATGCGGATCCCATTCCTCTAATTCATGTTCCCAATTTGCTCTCACTTGTATTTTTTCAGGGTAATAATATATTTTTTCCGGTTGAGTCTTGGAGTAATAATCTCCGGTATCCCATTTTCCATTCATGTTTCGATCTTCAACAATCCTAATGGTATACGATTTTGGCGTCAAATATCTAAAGCCTGCTTTTCCATTTGTTGGCACATGGAGTGTTTGTACAACTTGATCGTTCGACATTACTTCTATTAGCCAATTAGGTTGAGGATTAAGGATTTTTGTGTAAATAATTCCATAATCTTCTAATGGGATAATGGAAAACTGATGGGTAATATTTGCGTTGGATATTCCTTCAATGTTTTTTATAGCTGCGGAGTCTATTTGTAATTCGTATTTTTTATCAACCTCCCATTTGTGTGATATTGAGTAATTTCTCACGCGCATAGTATCTTGTGTGATGGTGAAATCAATGGGTGTTTTAATCGAGTCCACAACTTCATAAAGTCTTACAGCTTTAAAATTAAAATCAAGAGCAGGTTTTTGTAAGGAAAAATTAAAGGTTTTAAACTTGTCTATTTTTTGCTTAGAGTCTTGTAGTTTAATAGTTGGGATATCATCTGCTTTCTGTTCCTTCTTTTTGCGTTTTGATTTCTTTTTGTCTTTTACTTCAAAAAAGTACATCTCAATGGTATCTGCCTTAACATAAGTTTGGTTCAACGAGTCTTTCAGCGGATAGTTTAATGTTACAGAAATCGAATCTTTATTATAGAGAGTGCTGTCTTTTATCCAGAAATGAACCGTGTCATTTTTCAAAGAGCGTTCCATGATGAAAGGTTCAACTTTATCATCATGTCCCGTAAGAATAAGTGCAGCATCTTTTTCCAGTGGATTGTTGAAGAAAAAGCTTAGTTTCTCTTTGTCTTTTCTTTCTTCTGATAACAAATATTGTTGCTCAAACTGGTGTTGGAACAGGAACAGTTCGGTACTGTCCGGGAGATAAACTAATGTGTCATAAGTTCGGATCGAATCTTGAGATATTGAATCAATCATTTCCTTTAGTTCCAATCGAGGTTCGACTGTAATGTCTGACCAAGCCATTCGCTCGCCGGGTTGATCAAATTTATAATCACGGTTGGCATCTTCCAATGCATATAAACGATATTTACCCGGTTTGACATTTAATATTTTGAAATATCCAAATTGATCTGTAATACCTATTCTTACCGGAACGAGAGTTTGAACAGCAGTGTCGTTTAAATTTTCGTGCAGAAAAACCTGAACACCTTTAGATGGAGACAAATCATCAGCATCCCAAACATGACCTGCCACTTGTAGCGAATCAACAATGTTACCCGTAGAAAATGAAAAAGAGAAGTTACTAAGTACATTCCCTTCATTGTTATCTACAATGGCATCTGCAAAATCTAGTGTATAGGTTGTGTTTGTTTGTAGATCTTCTTTAAACTGAATCATAACCTTATTAGCAATGGCTTGAACGGTTGGAGGATCATTAAAAGGAGGTGAAGCAATGAAGTTTTCCCTTAAGTCCTTAAGCTTAATCAACTCATCAAATTCTAGCGTGATCTTATTTTTCTTGAAGTTAAGGGCGTTTGGAGTGGGTGATGATTTAATCAAAACAGGAGGATTATCATCTTTAGGCCCGCCAGATGGCATACCAACATTGGCACATTGCCAAAGTAATAATGAGATAATAAATAAAAGTGACGCTTTGTATAATGAGTTTTTCAAAATCTTCTTTTTGCCGTAAAAATAATAAGATTTCATCTTACAACTATTACTTTAAGATAGAATTACCGTTTGAGAATTGTTATTAAATGAATTTTAGGTGTGAATTGTTGAGCGTCTAAAAAATTATAACTTTGCACGCAGGGAAATCAAAGTATCTTACTGTTTATATGGAAAAGAAGACGAGTAAATTTATTTATATATTATTAGTCATAATGCTGATTGTGATTGGAGTGTTATCTTATTTCTTCATTCAAAATCGTGCAGAGCATAAGGCCGTTGTAAAAGAAATGAACATAGAAAAAGAGATTCTAACTGAAGAGTTTCAAACTTTAGCTTTAGACTATGATTCTTTAAACAGTAACAACGATACTTTAAATATGATGCTTCAGCAAGAGCGTGAACGAATTGCCCAGCTCATTGAAGAAATGAAAATCATAAAGGCAACCAATGTTCAAAAAATCAGAGAGTATAAGAAAGAGTTAGCTTCTTTGAGATCTGTAATGAAAAGTTTTGTTGTTCAGATTGATTCGTTAAATCGAAGGAATCAATTGTTAACCGAAGAGAACAATGAACATAAAATGCGGTATACTCAAATTCAATCCAACTATAAAGTTTTGGAAGAAAAGAAGGAACAATTAGAAAAAAAAGTTGAAATCGCCTCTCAATTAGAAACAATGAATATTGAGGTGATAGGGCTAAATAGAAAAGAAAAAGATACCAACCGTGCAAAGAATGTTGCTAAAATTAAGGTCTGTTTCACAATCCTTAAAAATTTAACTGCCTCTGTAGGAGAAAAAGATGTATTTCTGAGACTTGAGCGCCCGGACGGATCTTTACTGATTAAATCATTAGAAAATCTGTTTGAATACGAGGGATCGGAAATTAATTATTCTGCCAAGCGAGTTATAGAGTACGGAAGTAAAAAGCTTGATGTTTGTATCTATTATGTTGCTGATGAGGGTGAGTTGATGCCCGGTAAATATGTGGTAGATATTTTTACCGATGGTTATAACATTGGCAATGGAGAGTTTTATTTTAAGTAATGGTTTTCTTATCCAAAGAAAGCCGTACATGTTATGAACGGCTCTCCCCAGTGAAGATATGATTCCCAGAATACCTTCCTGTAAGGTTATGCAAGCTCTCTTGAAAATATTCCACGGTCTTCAAAAAAGCCTTTTTTAGTTGTGTTAGCTGATATTATGTTGTTTACTACCTTGGGATGGTAGTTTAAAAACATTTCATAAAAGCGTACTTGTTCAAAGTAGTTGAGTTTTACTTTAGTTGGTGATAAAAGGTATTTTTTTGTCCAAAAATTAATTGGACCTAATAAACTTATCGTTTGCAATCCTTTTATTTTAATAAAATAATCGAGTAAAAGCTCGTTGGTGTATTTGCTTTTTGTAAGCGTAATCATCCTTGAAAGGATTTCCTTTTTTTGAGACTCTCCTTCTGGAAATAGTCTTTTCTCAAGATTCTTCTTGGCCAGTTTAGCTGCAATAAAATTCAATCCAATGGTATAAAACCAAATTGTGATAATTGAAATTATTAAAGTTATGATGACTACCCCTATTCCCATGTTATTCTTTTTTTATTGTTGTTCAAATGCTGTTACGGCATTTGATGTAAAAGAGTTTTTAAACCAAGTGTTAAAAAATGTCCTCTTGAATGTATTTACTCCATTCGTGGATGAAAGTTTCATAGGTTTTGATGAAAGAATTGTTTTTTTAGATAAAGATTTCAACTTAATAAATAAGGGTAGAGTGTATGTTTTTGAATATTAGAGAGTAATATTCGATTTTTAGAAACTTCGAAAAATAGGGGGAATATTAAAGTTTATGATTGATTCGGTTAAATAGATGTTCTGCATTTAATTCCGTTTGTTCTATAACCTCAAATTGAAAATTGTTTTTCAGGTGTTGGGCAAGGTATTCTTGCTCATGTTGTCCCGGAGTAGGTATTAAAAGTGCTTTTTTATTGATGCTCATTAAATCCATTAATGAAGAATATCCGGATCGGGAAATAACTAATTTAGCTTTGGAAATTAGTTCTGTGAATAGTTCGGGAACAGGGTTTGTGTAATAAGATATGGTTCTTGATGAAGACCGTGTTTTGGAACTTTTTATTATGCACAGCTTGTATTTAGATTGGTTAGCAAAGAAATTTGAGATCTGGTGCTCAAGTTGCATTTGTTGTGGTTGAGGTCCTGATAAAATCAAAACTGCATCAAATTTTGATGTCAGATTACTTCTCGTGTCGTGCTTTAATTGTAGCCTCGAAAGCCAGCCAATATGTTTGACAGGAATCTTTATAAAATTAGAATTGGATAGAGAGCCAGATAATTGATTATTTGTTAAGTAATCCGGAATCCAGCATTCGTCGAATTTATTAATTAGTAGGCTTAATGCAAAGGTGAGTGGAGTTCTTAGAAAATTAAGTTTTTTACCAAAATAAGGAGATGTTTGGTGTGTGATTAAAATGGATTTGCATTGGCTGTTTCTAGCACCATATCTGTTGTCTGAGATAATGGTGTTTATGTTTTGTTGAGCGATGATTTTTTGAACATCCTTTCTTTCTTTACATAACCAATAAAAAAATGATGGAAGTTGAATGAGGATCTGGAAGGTGAAGTTTTTTCGGGAGTCTATTTTGGGCGAAAAGCCTTTTAATGAGATGCATGGCAGCTCAGGAAAGTGCTTTGTTAAAATGTCAATAGAAGGAGATTCCCCTGCTAAAATACAGGTATGTCCGTCTTTTTGTGATTGTTCAATGATTGGAATGATACGGCTAGCATGTCCTAATCCCCAATTTAAAGGTGCAAATAATATGGTTTTATGGTTTTTCATCCGGAGACAGACACAAGGTATCCTTTTGATCGGGCTTTTTCTGCAATGTTTTCCAACTCATCGATGGAAAGTTTTTTTAAGGTCAGAATTGGAGTGTCTCTTGCAATGGTGTAAATCATCACACTTTTAGGTTTTATTTGGTCTAAGTGCTTAATCCATTCGCTAACTTCTTCTTCAGAAGTATTGTTTACAGAATTGCCATTGTGTTCTCCTCCAAGAAACATGGTTTGGATGATTACTTTTCCGTCAAATTTTTTTAATAAATCAATGGTGTTTTCCAGCTTATACGGATAGTTTGGTTGGTCAATAAGATTGATTTTATCAAGCGTGCCTGCATCTAGTTTTTGAATGTTATCATCAATTTTTAATAATGCGTTAAATACAGATGGTTTATCAATTCTTGAGCCGTTAGAAAGAACCGCAATTCTGGCATTCGGGCAAAGTTTATTTCTTAATTCAATGGTGTCGTCAATAATATCTGAAAAATTGGGGTGAAGAGTTGGTTCTCCATTTCCGGCAAATGTGATTACATCCGGAAGGATTCCATCTTCAACCATTTTATTTAGTTTTATACGTAAAGCGTCTTTTACATTTTCTCTTTGGGGCATTTTTCCAACTCTCTCACCAAGTTCATCATTTAAACCACACTCGCAATATATGCAGTTAAATGAACAGATTTTTTTGTTCGTGGGAAGCAGGTTTATGCCCAATGAAATACCTAATCTTCTACTGTTGACCGGGCCGAATACAATTTCGTCAAATAAAAAAGTTGCCATTGATTTTTTTCTTTAAGTTACAAAATTAATGGCTTTCAAGAATCTTCTTTCTTTTTTAGCAAGAATAATCCTATCTCGTTATATTCATTGTGTTTTCAAATAAAGTACCCGGGTTTAATCAATCAACTAAATTATTATCTTTGATGCTTTGATAAATTGGGCTTGATATGAAGTTTAGTGAAGTGATAGGACATCAGTCGATTAAGCGACATTTGATTAACATGGTTAAAGAAAACCGGGTTAGTCATGCCCAAATGTATCATGGCGTTGAGGGGACCGGGAAAATATTGCTGGCCATTGCTTTTGCTCAATATTTAAATTGTAAAAACAGGCAAGCAGATGATTCGTGTGGAGAATGTTCGTCTTGTAAAAAGTTTGAAAAATTAATTCATCCGGATTTACATTTTGTTTTTCCGGTTGTTAAGTCTGCAACGACTAAGGCAGCTGTGAGTGATAGCTTTATTAATGAATGGCGTCAGATTGTTGTTGAGAAGAAATATTTTAGTTTACAAGATTGGTATAAGAAAATTGGTGCAGAAAAAGGACAGGGCTTAATCTATTCTCAGGAGAGTCAGGAAGTACTTAAAAAGTTAAGTTTAAAAACTTTTGAGGCAGACTTTAAAGTTATGATTATTTGGATGCCTGAGATGATGCACCAGTCAGCCGCAAATAAATTACTGAAACTGTTGGAAGAGCCTCCGGCAGGGACTGTTTTTGTTTTAGTTTCGGATAAGCCGGGTGAGGTTTTAGGGACCATATTAAGTCGAACACAACAATTGAAAGTAGGAGGATTGCCTACCGAAGAAATAGCCTTGGCCTTACAAAAAGAATATTCTTTACCTTCAACAGATAGCATCGAACTGGCCAAATTATCCAATGGGAGTTATGTTGCCGCAAAAGAAATCGTTGAAGAAAGTGAAGATCGGGCCTATTTCTTTGATAAGTTTGTGGCGTTAATGCGATTGGCGTATGGCAGAAAACTTCACGAATTGATAACATGGTGTGATGAAATTGCCACCCAAAGCAGAGAGCGCCAAAAGAATTTCTTTAATTATGCCTTGCGTTTAATTAGAGAAAACTTTGTAATGAACATGCAGGAGGAAGACTTGTTATATCTTACACCTGAAGAAAAAGGATTTTCGGCCAAGTTTTCACCCTTTATCAATGATGATAATGTGTGGAATCTCGCTGAAGAATTTAGTTTAGCGCATTCTCATATCGAACAGAATGGGAATGCCAAGATAATATTTATGGATGTGTGTTTAAAAGTTATTATTTTGCTAAAGCAATAAAATTTTGCACATCTTTTCGACAAGAGTCGATTAATTTTTAACGTTTTTATGGAAGAAGTTCAAGATACAGTAGCTGGTTGTTCAAGCTGTTCCAATTCATGTGGAAAGCTTGATGTATATGATTGGCTTGGCGATTTACCCCAAAGTATGAACAGTACTGATGTGGTAGAAGTGCAATTTAAAAATACCAGAAAAGGATATTTTAGAAATAGTAATGGTTTAAAACTTCAAAAAGGCGAGGTTGTTGCCGTTGAAGCCTCACCTGGACATGACATCGGTGTGGTTACTTTAACCGGTGAATTAGTCTTGCTTCAAATGAAGAAGAATAATATCTCAATAAATTCTTATGACTTTAAGAGAGTTTATCGAAAAGCCAAGGCAACCGATATTGAGAAGTGGGAAGAAGGTAAAGAACTTGAGCATGAAACCATGCTAGAGGCTCGGCGCATTGCTGAACGCTTAAAACTTAATATGAAGATTGGTGATGTGGAGTATCAAGGAGATCGCACAAAAGCTATTTTCTATTACATTGCAGATGAGCGTGTTGATTTTAGGGAATTAATTAAAGTTTTGGCCGATCGTTTTAAAGTACGTATCGAAATGCGTCAAATTGGCGCACGTCAAGAAGCTGGTCGCATTGGAGGAATCGGACCTTGTGGTCGAGAATTGTGTTGTTCAACCTGGATTACGAATTTTGTTTCAGTAACAACCAATGCTGCTCGTTACCAGGAGATTTCTTTAAATCCACAAAAGCTAGCAGGACAGTGTGGTAAATTAAAATGCTGTTTAAATTTTGAATTGGATGCATACATTGATGCACAACAGGATTTTCCTGATACCAAGTTTGTCATTGAAACAGAGAGTGGTCGATATTATCATTTTAAGACTGATATTTTCAAGCGTATCATGTGGTATAGTACAGAGAAAGATATACCATCTGGTTTAGTAGAGGTGTCTGTGGATAGGGTGAAGGAAGTTATTCGGGAAAATAAACGAAACAATAAAGTCGAAAGCTTAGCAACAGAAGAGGCAGGTGTGAAAAATAAAGAAATTGGCTATTCAAATGTGATTGAGCACGATAGTTTAACGCGTTTTGACGAGCAGAAAAAGAAAAGACCAAAGAAACGCCGCCCAAATCAAAATGCTGTAGCAAATAGTTCAGCTAATAACTCATCAGGTAGTGCCAATAATCCTCCTAATGCACCTGGTTTACCTAATGCAGCAAATAACATTAATAATAATCGAAGAAAAAATATAAATCGAAGAAACAAACCAAAACCAAGGCAAGATGGGAATCAGCAAACGACTAATCAAAATACGGGAACTTCTAAGCCAAGGCCCCAAAATAGGCGTCCGAATAAACAGCAGTAAGCTTGTTTTAGGCTTATTTGCACTACTGCTGATTAGCTCTTGTGCAAATAACATTGTGTTTGACGAGTATGTTACCATTCCAGATGAGGGGTGGAGCATGGATTCTATGGCTGTCTTTAAGGTTAATATTAAAAATAATTCGAAGCCTTATGATGTGTATTTAAACATTCGAAATCGTTCAAGCTATCCCAATATGAATTTGTGGCTTTTTGTGGATGTGATAAGTCCATCGGGTAAAAAAATGGAACAAAAAGTAGATTGTGTATTGGCGGATGATGATGGCCGATGGTTAGGTGACGGTTGGGGCGATTTGTATTTAGTGGAGATTCCTTATCAGAGAACAGTGAAATTTGCTGAGTCCGGTGAATATACCTTTAGAATCCGGCAAGGTATGTACGATGAGAATATTGGAGGAATCCATAATATTGGTATTCGAATAGAAGAAGCAGAAATAGCAAAGTAATAGTTTTTAGGATAACGTGGGAAAGAATAAGTTAAAGAAGTTTGCAGACATGGCTCGTTATGAGCATGTGTTCGAAGCTGATTACAGTGATTTAAAAGGTGAGTCATTCTTCATGAAAGGAAAGTGGGGAAAGGAATTTTTTAAGAATGATAATCCAATTGTGTTGGAGTTAGGCTGTGGTAAAGGTGAGTATTCAGTGGGTTTAGCCGAATTGTTTCCAAATAAAAATTTTATCGGGATAGATATTAAAGGCGCACGTATGCATACGGGTGCAACCGAAGCTTTGGAGAAGAAATTGCTGAATGTGGCTTTTGTTCGTACTCGTATTGAGTTTATCAATGCCTTTTTTGAACAAGGAGAAGTCGATGAAATTTGGTTAACTTTTCCCGATCCTCAAATGAAAAAAGTGACTAAAAGGTTAACTTCAACCTATTTTCTTCAGCGTTATTTGAAATTTATCAAAAGCAAAGGCCTAATTCATCTTAAGACCGATTCAAATTTTTTGTATACCTACACCAATGAAATGGTGAAAGAAAACGCATTTAAGGTAAATGTAAATGAAACTGATCTTTATAATTCAGATTTTCAAGATGAAATTTTAACCATTCAAACCTATTACGAAAGGAAGTGGTTAGGACAAGGTTTAGCAATCAAATATCTTCAATTTGAATTAGTGGATGTTGGTGATTGGAAAGAGCCGGAGATTGAAATTGAATACGATGATTACCATAGCGTAGGGAGAGGTGTGAAAATCAAAGAGTCCATTCTAACTCAACCTCAAGCCAAGAAAAAAGGGAAGTAATTTGGATGAATAAAAATATTTTCCCGGGTAATTAAGTTCGAAGATCGAATTTTAAGTCATTTTTTACAGAAAACTTTTTCATCTTTCCATCTGCTAAAGATCTGTAACTATTGGTTTTGATGTTAGTTCGGGTAATAAGAGACGATAAAACATTGAATATTGGGTTCTGATTTTTACAAAAGAGTCTATGACGTTGTAGCACAAATTCCACCGGGGCGTATTACCACCTATTGTGCCATTGCAAAATACTTAGGTTCTCCTCAAGGAGCCAGGATGGTTGGATGGGCTTTAAATCAAAGTGTTGGAGCAGAAACGTATATTCCTGCTCACCGGGTTGTAAATCGAAACGGATTATTAACCGGTGAAAGACATTTCTTCGGAACTGGAACCATGAAAGAATTATTAATTCAAGAAGGTATTCTTATTGACGGAAATCAAATAACTGATATGGATCATTGTTTCTGGGATCCATGTATTGAGTTAGCATGAACTAAAGCAGGATGATTCCTGTTTTTTTTATAGCTTTGCTTTTAGTTTTTAAACAGTTTAAATAAAGATAGGAATGGCATATTATCCTAATTTAGTCATTGATGCTTTAAAGCATGTGGTTCATCCCGGCAAAGGGAAAGATATTGTTTCGCTGGGAATGGTCGAAGATGATATTCGTATTGATGGTCAGAGAATAAGCTTTAGTTTAATTTTTGAGCGAGCGAACGATCCAATGATTTCATCTCTTAAAAACGCTTGTGCCAAGGCCATTAAAACCTATGTGGGGGAGGATGTTCAAATAGATGGAAACATTTACATAAAAGTCACTCCAAAAGCAAAGCCAAAAGAAGAAAAAGCTTTACCTCAGGTTAAAAATATTATTGCTGTAGCTTCCGGAAAAGGAGGTGTAGGAAAGTCAACAGTGACCTCTAATTTAGCTGTTGCATTAGCGCAGGCCGGTTATTCGGTTGGTTTATTGGATGCAGATATTTTTGGACCTTCTGTTCCAATAATGTTTCATACAGAAGATGCTCGTCCGGTTTTAGAAAAAATCGATGGAAAAGACCGTATTATTCCGGTTGAGAAATATGGCGTAAAAATGCTAAGTATCGGGTATTTTGTAGATCCTGCAGATGCTTTAATTTGGAGAGGTGCAATGGCTACCAATGCCATTAAGCAACTGGTAAATGATGGAAACTGGGGCGAGCTGGATTACTTGTTGATTGATTTACCGCCGGGTACAAGCGATATTCATTTAACATTGGTGCAAACTGTAAGTATCAGTGGCGCCTTAATTGTTACCACTCCCCAATCTGTTGCTCTGGCAGATGCCATTAAGGGTGTTAGTATGTTTAATAGTAAGAACATTAAAGTGCCTGTACTGGGTTTGGTCGAAAATATGGCGTGGTTTACGCCTGCTGAATTGCCGGAAAATAAATATTATATTTTCGGAAAAGATGGTGGTAAAGAATTGGCTGCTAAGCTTGAAGTTCCATTGTTAGGAGAGATTCCTATTGTTCAAAGTATTCGAGAAGGTGGAGATAAAGGAGAGCCGGCAGCTTTAAATCAAAATTCGATAATAGGAATGGCTTTTGCAGAATTGGCCACTAAAGTTGTAGAGCAGTTAAATGAAAGAAATTTAGCCATGCCGGCAACTAAAATTGTTGAGATTAAAAAGTAAATCATGCAGAAAGAAAATCTTATCCGGAATATTGAAGAGGCTTTAGCAACAATTCGTCCTTTTTTAAATGCAGATGGAGGAGATATTTCTTTTGTAGAGCTTACCGATGATATGGTAGTGAAAGTAAAGTTGGAAGGAGCTTGCCATTTCTGTCCATTGAGTTTACAAACGCTAAAAGGTGGTGTTGAGACGGCAATAAAGCAAAGCGTACCTGAAGTGATTGAGGTGATCGCAGTTTAAAATTCCTGACGCAGTAATGTTCAATTCCCATAAAGAATTAAGCCCGTATCCCAAAGATGGTGCGGGTTTTTTTTACATTGTTTTTTAAGTTCAGCTTTTTGAGCGTAGAGTTAAAAATAATTCGAAGTTTCTTTTGCTTTTTTTATTAAGTTGTAGATGGTAGACTTTCCGATACTAAGTTTTTTTGCAACCAGCAATACATTGTTATCGTATTTTTGAAGATATAATTTGATGATTTTTTCAGTGTAATCTTTTAGGGTTAAATCTTCTGATAAAAAATTGAATTCTTCAATGTTGTTTTGAAAAATAATGTGTTCTTCTTCAATGGTATCTGAATCAGTGAGTACAGCTCCAAGTTCTACCATTGCCTTTAATTCTCTGATGTTTCCTGGAAATTGGTATTTTAGGATTTTCTTTTTAGCTCCGGAAGAGAGTTTGATGTTATTTAGGTGGTTATCCTTACAGAAATTTTTCAGAAAAAAATGGCTTAATAAAATGCAATCTTTATCTCTGTCTTTTAAAGGGGGTAAGTGTATGGGAAGACCCAGCAGGCGGAAATACAAATCTTCCCGAAAGGTGCCTTTTTGTACTTCTTCAGATAAGTCTTTGTTAGTGGCAGTGATAATTCGGATGTTGGTTTTAATGGCCTTGCTACTTCCAACTCTGGTAATTTCACGTTCTTGAAGTACTCGAAGGAGTTTTACTTGAAGGTTTAAATCCATTTCGCCAATTTCATCCAAAAATATAGTTCCACCTTCTGCTTCTTCAAATTTACCTTTTTGTGTATTAATGGCACCGGTAAAGGCTCCTTTTTCATGCCCAAAAAGTTCACTTTCGATTAGATCTTTTGGAATAGCTCCCATGTTTACAGCAATAAATGCTTTGTTTTTTCGATCAGAATTATAATGAATGGTTTTGGCAACCAATTCTTTTCCGGTACCGGTTTCTCCGTAGATAGAAACGTTAATGTTAGGCACTTTAATTGCTTTGTTAATGAGCGAGAAAATGCTTTTAATCGCATTACTTTCTCCTATAATGGCATTGTTAAAGGTGTATTTGTCTGAAATTTCTGATTTAAGTTGGACTAACTCTTTCTTTAAAGATTTTTGCTTGTATAGATTGTTAATGCTATGAAGAAGTCGTTCTTTAATGTTTTGATCTTTTGTGATGTAATCGTAAGCGCCTTCTTTTAATAAGGTAACAGCCGTTGAAATATCGTCTTGTCCCGAAATAATTATCACATCCGTCTCCGGGGAGAATTTTCTAATGTGTTTTAAAAGGTCATCACCTGCGATGTCGGGTAGGCCTAAGTCAAGAGTTACAACATCAGGTGATTCATCAAGGTGCGGGATGAAGTCTTTGCCTTTGAAAAAAGAGGAAACATGAAAGTCTGGATTTAGGACTAATGTTTTTTCAATTAATTTGTTAAAAACACGGTCATCCTCTACAACGTGTATTTTCATTATTCATTTTCTTTATGTAATAAAAATGGCAAATGCTGTAATTGGGAAACAAAACGTAAGTTAGTTCATAAAAAATACAGTAAATGGAAGATAAATGATAAATTTAAAAATTGTTTTAAACTCAAAAGCTATTTTTGTGCAATAATGAAATATTTTTGCCAAAATTAAGTTTATTAAAATCAGATAAAGAATTCTAACTGCTACATGAGCATACGAAATATTACCATCACCGCCATCTTATTTATTGTCTTAGGTTGTTCAACCAAAAAGAATACCTGGCTTAGACGTAACTATCATAATCTCACTGCATATTACAATGTCTATTACAATGGGAAGGAAAGTTTTGAAATAGGAGAAAAAGCGATCCGTGAAAATTATAAAAATAATTACATGGAAATTCTTCCGATGTTTGAATCTTCTGATCCCGAAGCTGTTACAGTTGCAATCGGGGATATGGATAGAGCAATTGAAAAAGGGAGTAAGCTAATTGATAGGCATTCGATCACGGTAAAACCTAAAAATAAAAAACTAAAAGAGACAAAACCTGATTTTTATAATCAAAAAGAATTTAACGCTTATGTAGATGATGCCTATTTGTTGATAGGAAAATCTCAAATCATAAAGCATGAGTTCCTGGCAGGTATAAGAACCATGCAGTTTGTTGTGCGTGAGTATCCGAATAAACCGGCAATGTATCAAGCGTTAATTTGGATTGCAAGGGCTTATACTGAAATGGGAGATTACGTTGGCGCCCAAGCAGCTTTTGAAAGCTATGATTTAGCAGGTACGGCTCCCGAATCTTTATATGGTAATTATATGGCAGTCTATGCCAATTTAATGCTGGCTCAAAATAAGCTGGTTGACGCCATACCTTATTTGGAGAAAGCAATCGTAGGAACAAATAAACGTTTAATACGCTTGCGTTACCAATATATCTTGGCTCAGTTATATGCTCATAATGATAGAAAAGCAGAGGCTTCTGAATTATTTGCCATAGTCGCTAAAAAAAGTCCTATCTATGAAATGACCTTTAACGCTAAAGTCAATCAGGCATCTATCGCATTTGATAGTGCTAATTTAGCAGAAGTCCAAAAATTGTTGAATAAGCTTATTCGAGATAAAAAGAATAAAGAATATCTGGATCGTGTTTATTATGCTTACGGGAAAGTATGGTTAAATCAAGAAGATATTCCTCAGGCCATTGAGAAATTTGAAAAGTCAGTTGAGTCAAGTGTAAGTGATGATAATCAAAAAGGACTTTCTTTTATTGAATTAGGAAAAATCTATTACGCTCAAAAAGAGTATGAGAAAGCATTTCTAAACTACGATAGTGCTTTAGTATATGTCTACGATGATATAGAAGGCTACGATGAAGTGGTTGAAAAACATGCAAGTCTGGATATTTTGGTAAGCCAAACTGCAGTTGTAGAAGAGCAGGATAGTTTGCAGCGTCTGGCAGATATGAGTGAACCTGTCTTGTTAGCTTATTTAGATGAGTTCATTGAGAAAAAGAAAGAAGAAAAGGAGCGGTTGGAAGAAGAGAAAAGACAAGCTCAAGAAGATGATTTTCTGTTTAATATGAACAATCCGGGTGGTGCTTTTTCAAATAATATGAACAGCACCCAATCCGGCAAATGGTATTTCTACAATCCTTCAGCCATGGGTATGGGTAAGTCTGAGTTCATGCGCAAATGGGGACGACGAAAGTTAGAAGATAATTGGCGACGTAAAAATAAGAGTAAGCTCATTGAAGAAGAAACATTCGGTTTACCTGGAGATCCGTTTGCATCAGAGAACGGTGAACCTGCGGAAGGCGATTCAACCTCCGTGGATCAATTAGCTGTTGGGGAATCTGCAACTAAAAAATCATCAGACGGAATACCTACTCGAGATGAATTATTGGCTGGAATTCCATCTTCACCGGAAGCTCGCATTGCATCTGATTTATTAATTGAGAATGCCTTAATGGAAGTTGGTTTGTTGTTTAATAATCGATTGGAAAATTACTCTCGAGCCATTGAAACATTTAATGAATTGTTAAGCCGTTATCCTAAAGCAGAATCACGAGAAGCAGCCTTGGTTGGTTTATATACAGCCTATCGATTAAATGGCGATGAAGCAGGTATGGCTGTTACCCGCAAGAAATTAGAATCTGAATTTCCAGATAGTCAGTTTGTGGCTTATTTAAATGATCCGGATTTCTTTACAAAGCTTGAGGCCGAGAAAAAAGCTCGTGAGTTAGCTTATGAAGAAACTTATGATAACTTCTTGTTTGGAAAATTTGATGAGGTGCTTTCAAAAGCCACACCGGTTATTTCTGAAGGCACTCAAAAGGAATTGATCAATAAATATCAATTGTTAAGGGCTCTTTCTTATGGTAAGAAAGGTAATGCCGCCTTGTTTAAAGCTGATTTAGAGGCGATCATAGAGCGTGCTACAGGTAAGCAAGAAATAGTTTTGGCACAAGCCTTGCTAGATCAGTTAGCCGCCGGAAAAGAACCTGTTCCAGGAGGTACTTTCTCTTCTCTACCTAAAGATGCTCAGCTTGCTCAGCAACAAGTTAATGGTGTAAAAGATGGGGGCGTTGAGGTTTCAGAACTTGGCTTCGTATACGTCGAGAAAGAAGCATATTCATTGGTTGTCATGGGAATCGATCGTGATTATATGAATAGGGCTATTTATAATGTAGCAGATTATAATTTCTCAAGGTTCTTATTAAGCGATTTTGAAATTTCACAAAAACGATTAATCAATGGGAAAAACGTTTTAATCGTTTCAGGATTTAAGAATAGGACTGAAGCAATGGATTATTATTATTCGTTAAGAGAAAATCCTGGTTTCTTTAATTTCGATCAAATAACAACAAGAGATGTTTTTGTAATCTCAAAATCAAACGAGAGTAAATTCTACTTGTCAGGATTAATCGAAGAGTATATCGAGTTTTTTAATAAATACTATTTGTCAATAGTGGACAAAAAAGAACTTGAAAAAGTGACTAAGGAAGGGCAACCCGAAGCAAATGCTGACGAAAAGCGTAATATAGAACCTTCATCTGTAAGACCAGTGGAAGAACAACCTGTTCAAGATTCTGTAGCTCCTGAATCAGAAACCTTTGAAGGAACTGAGGAGTTAGAAAAAGATCAAAGTCAGATTTCAGAGTCTGAAAAAAACTTAGTGGTTGAGAATGTTGCCACAGAAGAACATAATAGCGTAGATGAGGTTGAACAAAAAGGTGCAATTACTGTAGTAGAAGATGTTAAAGCTGATGGAGTTGAAGCGAAAGAAACTGTTGCTGTTGAAGAGCCAATCGAACAAGAAGAAGTTGCCGAAAATCAAGAAGTCGTAAGTTATGAATTGAATAAAACAGCACCTCATTCTGTTTTATTAGCCATCCGTAATACTCGGATGGATTTTAACCGACTAGCGACTGTTTACACGAATTATGCCAAGTTAAATTTAAAAGAAGGTGTTAAAGTTGCGTTGTCCGATTTGGGAACTAGTCATAAATTAATTGAAGTGAGCGGGTTTAAAGATGCCGCCGAGGCCTCTCTTTTTATAAAAGATATCAATACCAAAGCGTTTTTAAATCGAGATTTTATTCGGAAAGAGCATTACTTGTGGTCGGTATCTGATAAGAACAACGAAGAGCTTAAGGTAGATCCTAAGCTTGAGAGTTATGATGAGTTCTATAAAACAAATTACTAGATCGTTATGGAAGAGCAAAATATCAATATTTTATGGGTTGATGATGAAATTGATCATTTGAAAGCCCATATCCTTTTTTTAACCACCAAAGGTTATCGGGTAGATACAGCAACCAATGGTCAGGATGCTCTTGAAATGATTGAGGAATCTCCATACGATTTGGTGTTTTTAGATGAGAATATGCCTGGGCTTTCAGGATTAGAGACACTTACGAAAATAAAAGAAAGTCGCTCTGAAATTCCGGTAGTGATGATTACCAAGAGTGAAGAAGAGGATATTATGGAGCAGGCAATTGGAAGTAAGATTGCCGATTATCTGATTAAACCTGTTAATCCCCGTCAAATCCTCTTATCGATCAAAAAAAATGTTCAAACCAAAGAATTGATAACTAAGGCCACCACCAGCGCCTATCAATCCCAGTTTGGACAAATAACATTACAAATTAACGATTCCTTTTCAGCTCAAAATTGGGCAGACACTTATAAGAAGCTGATTCATTGGGAAATCAAGCTTGAGGAGGGAGATGGAGCAATGGATGAAATGCTTAGGATGCAAAAAACGGATGCTAATAATTCATTTTATCGCTTTATCAGTAAAAATTACCTGAATTGGTTAAATAATTCGGAAGATGCTCCATTGATGTCTCATCAATTGATGAAGAATAAAGTGTTGCCGCTCTTAAAAAGTGGAGAGAAGGTGTTCCTTATTGTGATTGATAATTTTAGATATGATCAGTGGGAAGTTATTAAGAAAGAGGTTTTTAATGATTTTCAAATCGAAGATGATACACTTTATTATAGCGTTTTACCAACAGCTACTCAATATGCACGAAATGCAATATTTTCGGGTTTGCTTCCACAACAAATAAAAGAAATGTTTCCACAATATTGGGTAGATGAAGGTAGTGAGGATGGCAAAAATAAATACGAAGCAGAGCTCATCGGAACTTTTTTTGAGCGGTTTAGAGAAAAGGTAAAATACAGCTATTCAAAAATAACTGATGTTGAAAGTGGAAAGCGTTTGCTTGACGGATTTCATCACATGATGAACAATGATTTAAATGCCATTGTTTTTAATTTTGTTGATATGCTTTCTCATGCCAGAACGGATATGAAGATGATTAAAGAATTGGCAAAAGATGAAGCTGCGTACCGCTCTTTAACACTTTCCTGGTACAATCATTCCTCCTTAAAAGTTCTTCTTCAAAAATTGAGAAATGAAAATGTGAAAGTTGTTTTAACAACCGATCATGGAACCGTTAGAGTTCAACATCCAATTAAAGTTCTTGGTGATAAAAATGTAAACACCAACTTGCGTTATAAGCAAGGGAAGAGTTTGTCATACAATTCAAAAGAAGTATTTGAAGTGAAACGCCCTGAACAAGCCTTTTTGCCAAAGGTAAATGTTTCTTCAACTTATATTTTTGCGAAAAATTACGATTTTTTTGCTTACCCGAACAATTATCATCATTACGCAAATTATTACAAAGATACTTTTCAGCACGGTGGAATTTCATTAGAAGAGATGATTATACCCTGTGTGACCCTAAAGAGTAAAGGAGTTTAATTTTTAGTTTTTTTTAGACGATGAATACTTTTAAGATACAATCCTTAGAGCAGATTAATCAAGTTGCAAAAGACTTTTTAAATGAACTTGGTCCGCATCAGGTGATTGCTTTGTATGGGCCTATGGGTGTGGGGAAAACAACTTTTGTGAAAGCCCTTTGTGAGGTTCTGCAAGTTAATGATACTGTAAACAGTCCAAGTTTTGCGATTGTAAATGAATATGAAACTGCTCAAGCAGAAAAAATCTATCATTTTGATTTTTACCGTTTGAAGAACGTTGAAGAAGCGTATGATATGGGTTATGAAGATTATTTTTACTCAGGAAATTTATGTTTAATTGAATGGCCTGAGAAAATTGACTCGATATTGCCGGCTAATAGAATAGACTTGATATTCGAAGAATTACCTGATGGAAGTCGAAAACTTACTGTACAACAAGGCTAATTACCCATAGAGATAGGTTCTTCTATTTTATGATTGGGTGTTTATGATTATGTATTTTATTGAACATAAACTTTTAATGTAAATCACGCGGCGATTCGGTTTTGCAGTTTTTATTTTTGAAGGTAAATTCTCAAGTACGTGATTTAATAATTTTACCATTTAACCCTTTTTTTCTATCTTGAGGTTCGTAAAAAATAATTCAATTTAGAAATTATAGAATGGGAGAGAGAACTTCTTATTTTCCGCTTGGTCAAAGTACCTTATTACCCAGTGAAGAGGTGCTGGAATTGGCAAAGCAAAGAAAATCCTACGTGATTGGCATACCAAAAGAAAGTTCTCGTTTCGAGAATCGGGTTCCACTAACTCCGCAAGGTGTTGAGTTGTTAGTAGAAAATGGCCACTCCGTCATATTTCAATCTGGAGCCGGGAAAGGCGCTAACTACACCGATCGTGATTTTGCCGAATGTGGAGCTCAAATCGTAAATACTCATCAAGAAGTTTTTCAATCTAACATTGTTTTAAAGATTACAGCATTAACGGAAGAAGAAATTGATTTACTTCGTGCCGATCAAATTATTATATCCTTATTAAATCTTTATAAGCAAAAGCGTGAATCTATGCAGAAGATGGTTCAGAAACGCGTTAGTGCTATTGCTTTTGAGTTAATTAAGGATGATAATGGTTGTTTTCCGGTAATTCGAAGTATGAGTGAGATTGAAGGTGCTGCTGCAATTAATATTGCAAGTGAGTACCTCAGCAGTTCTCAAAACGGAAAAGGTGTTTTGCTGGGAGGAGTAACCGGAATATCACCAACCGAAGTAGTTATTTTGGGTGCCGGAACTGCCGGAGAGTTTGCTGCACGGGCAGCTCTTGGTTTAGGAGCATCTGTTAAGGTTTTTGACAATTCTTATTATAATCTTAGGGAGCTGGAACGAAGTCTTGGACAGCGAATATTTACCTCAGTGATACATCCTCCGGCACTAGCAAAGGCCTTACAGAGGGCTGATGCAGTATTAGGAAGTTTACGTTACTTAAAATCCGGTGATCCATATATGGTTTCTGAAGATCTGGTTAAGCAAATGAAACCGGGTTCTATAATTGTAGATTTAAGTATGGATCAAGGTGGATCATTCGAAACAAGTATGTGTACAAATTTTGATCATCCTGTTTATATTAAGCATAAAGTTATTCATTACTGTGTTCCAAATGTTGCCTCAAGGGTACCAAGAACATCTTCAATTGCATTAAGTAATATTTTTACACCAATGTTATTGAAAATTGGTCGATATGGAGATATGCCAAGTATGATAAAAAAAGATATTGGTATTGCTAACGGATTGTATTTGTATAAAGGCATCCTAACCAATAGTTATATTGGAAACCATTTTAATCTTCCTTTTAAAGATATTGGTTTAATTATGTCTGCATTTTAGAGCTATAAGGTAGCAAATAAGTAATGTTACCTTGTTGCTTAGGCATTTGTTTAGTATTTAATGATTATCCTCGATGCAAAAAATATAATACTTGGTTTGTGCACTTAAATGATTGATAGTTTATTGGTATTTACTATTTTATGATTTAATGGTAGTTCTTTGCTAAATGGAATTGTGAATCTAAAACATGTGGCAAATTCGTTGTTCTTTTCGAACCAAATTCTTCCTCCTGAAGATTCAATATATTTCTTGCAAATGGCTAATCCCAGTCCATTGCCGCCAAATTGCCGGTTCTTGTCTTTGACCTGACGAAACATCTCAAAAATAATGTTTTCGCTTCCGAGGGGTAAGCCAATTCCGGTGTCTTTTACAAAAAACTCCAACTCATTATCGGAAGCAGAATATCCAAATTTAACCCAGCCTTTCGAGGTGAATTTTAGGGCGTTATCTAATAGGTGGTTGAGTATTTTTACAAGACCTTCTGAGCGAGTTAATATAAGATCGTTATTGTCATTTAGTCCCTTTTCCAGAAATAAGTCAACCGGTTTGTGTAGTAAATTTATCTCTTTCATGTAGTGATGCCACATTTTCTCAAGTAAAACATTGAGTCTTATCTTTTTGGGCTTTTCATCAACGAGGTTTGTTTGGAGTTTAGAAATGTCCATAAGGTTGTCCATTACTTTTAAAAGTTGAAGCCCATTTATATTAATGATGTCAATGTATTCTTCTCTTTCTTCAGCATCCAGCGAATCTGAACGAAGGATTTCTGCAAAGCCAATAATTGCATTCATGGGCGTTCTTATTTCATGGCTCATGTTCGCAAGAAAAGCCGTTTTAAGTTGGTTGTTTTCTTCGGCTTTAGCTCTGGTTTTGTTTAATTCGATAATGGATAGATCTAATTGTTTATTTTTTTCTTGAAGTTGGTCGTGTAATTGACTTAATTCCTGGTTTTTGGTTTTTAGAGCTTCAATCGCGTTTGTGTGTTCTATTTCTGTGCTAATTCTCGGGATATATAGTTGAAGTAGTGCTTCAATTGCAGAACTGTCTTTTTCAATGGTCTTTTCAAATGTCGCCATTAGTAATCCATTGACTTCATTGTTAGAGTTGTATATAGGTATGCCAATAAAACCTTCCTCCTTGTCGGTGAGAAGGTTAACGTTGGAAAAGTGGGTGTGTGCATGGTGGGTGTAACAGCAAGTGGTCTTTGTAATTAAACCTTCGCATGGTAATTGATCCACCGAAAATGAAAAGTTTTCTTCTTCTACTGATTTAGATGAGATTATGAGTGTGTTTACTCTATGTTGAATTTGATTATAACTCCCTATGATTACTTTTTTAGCATTGGTGTGCTTGCATAGGTTTACAGCTAAAAGTCTAAAGTATTGCTGTCCTCTGTATTTGTTTGCGGGTGAGAAAAGTTCTTGAATAAAAGGTGCTGCTTTTTTGAACTGACTAAGCTTGTTGGTCTTGTTGCGTGAAAGAAAGTTAAATATCTTCATCTTCTGGCTGTTTTCACATAATTACGCAAAAACAGACGAATGATTGAATTCTTTTGATAAGTGGACTTATTTGTGTGTTAATAAACCTGAAATATTGTATAAAAGTTCTTTCTGATTTTAAAAATGAATGTAGTAGGCTCAATTGTATCAGAAGGTTGTAGTGTGATTGGGGAACTATTAAAATACTAAATTACCTCATGAAACAATTACTTTGGTACTAGACAAGACTTAGCGAATGAGTGAATAGGGAGGTGTTTTTTGCTCCCTACTCGCTCTCTAGCTCAATAGTGACCCCAACGGGATTCGAACCCATATCATCAGAACCGGAATCTGACATTCTATCCATTGAACTATGGGGCCGGAATATCAAAAAAAATACAAACCTTATTTTTCGAAGAACAAATATATACAAATTGTTATTATTGCAACAAGAGTATTGAAAGAAGAAAGTTGCCTGAGCTTTTGTAGAGAAGTTTAAAGCAAATAAAATTAGGGCACTAGGATTGATCAAAAAATATTAATTTTGCAGCCTGAAATGCAATAATTTTTTTATACCATTCAATAATACCATGGAATATAATTTTAAAGAGTTAGAACAAAAGTGGCAAAAGTATTGGAGCGATAATGAAACTTATAAAGTTGAAATCGATCAAAATAGACCAAAGTTTTATGTGTTAGATATGTTTCCTTATCCATCAGGAGCCGGGTTGCATGTTGGTCACCCACTGGGTTATATTGCCTCTGATATTTACAGTAGATATAAAAGATTGAATGGTTTTAATGTATTGCATCCAATGGGTTACGATGCATATGGATTACCAGCTGAACAGTATGCGATTCAAACAGGGCAACATCCTGAAACAACAACTGAAAAAAATATCGCTAGATATCGTGAACAATTAGATAAGATTGGCTTCTGTTACGATTGGGATCGTGAAGTAAAAACATGTGATCCTGATTATTATCATTGGACTCAATGGGCATTTAAGCAAATGTTTAACCATTATTATTGTAACGAAGCTGATGCTGCAAAGCCAATTGAGGAATTGGTTACAAAATTTGAAACTAATGGTTCTGCTGATTTAAATATCGTTTGTTCAGAACAATTAGAATTTACAGCTCAAGAATGGAAAGCCAAAACCGAAAAAGAACAGCAAGAAATTCTTTTAAATTATCGAATAGCCTATTTGGCAGATACGATGGTTAACTGGTGTCCCGAGTTAGGAACCGTATTAGCCAATGATGAAGTAAAAGAAGGATTGTCTGTTCGTGGAGGTCATCCGGTTGAGCAAAAAGTGATGCGTCAATGGTCTCTACGTGTTTCTGCTTATGCTAAACGTTTGTTGGATGGATTAGAGCATGTAGACTGGAGTGATTCATTAAAAGAGATTCAACGCAACTGGATTGGACGTTCCGAAGGGGCAGCGATGACTTTTGCTGTGAAGGATTCAGATGTTAAAATGGAAATCTTTACCACCAGAGCAGATACTGTATTTGGAGTAACCTTCATGGTGTTGGCACCCGAAAGTGAACTGGTAGCTCAGTTAACGACCTCGGAACAGAAAGAAGCCGTTGAGACCTATTTACAAGAGACAAAAAAGCGTACAGAGCGAGAGCGTCAAGCCGAAGTTGATAAAGTAACTGGTGTTTTTACCGGTTCATATGCTATTAATCCTTGTTCAGGAGAGCAAATTCCTGTTTGGATTGGCGACTATGTCTTAGCTGGTTATGGAACCGGGGCTGTAATGGCTGTACCGGGGCATGATTCACGTGATTTTAAATTTGCACGTCATTTTAATTTGCCAATTATACAGGTTGTCGTTCCTGAAGGCGAAGAAGTTTCTGATCCTAGTACATGGGAAGATTCAAAAGATTCAAAAGCAGGTACAATGATAAATTCTGATTTTCTAAATGGTTTATCTGTGCCTGACGCCATAGCGAAAACAAAAGTTTTCATAAAAGATAATGGCATTGGAGATGTTCAGATCAATTACCGTTTAAGGGATGCCATATTTAGCCGTCAGCGTTATTGGGGAGAGCCATTTCCGGTATATTACAAAGATGACATGCCATATATGCTTGATGATTCAAAGCTTCCACTGACCCTTCCTGAGGTTGATAAATACTTGCCAACAGAAAATGGTGAGCCACCATTGGGACGTGCTAAAAATTGGAAGACTGACGAAGGATTTCCATTGGAGTTAAATACAATGCCAGGTTTTGCAGGTTCATCTGCGTATTATTTGCGTTACATGGATCCTAAAAACGATAAGGCTTTAGTCGGAAAAGAAGCTAATGAATATTGGCAGGATGTTGATTTATATATTGGGGGTACTGAGCATGCTACGGGTCACCTTATTTATTCTCGTTTTTGGAATAAGTTTTTGTATGATATCGGTGAAGTAGTTAAGGATGAGCCTTATAAGAAGCTGATAAATCAAGGGATGATCCAAGGTCGTTCTAATTTTGTATACCGTATAAAAGGAACTAATACTTTTGTATCTTATGGTTTGAGAGAAGAGCACGATGTAACACCAATTCATGTGGATGTTAACATAGTTCGAAATGATGAGTTGGATATAGAAGCTTTCAAGAAGTGGAGTCCGGATTATGCGTCTGCAGAGTTTATTCTTGAAAAACTTTCTGACGGCAAGGCAGGTGGAAAATATATTTGCGGTTGGGCGGTCGAAAAAATGTCCAAGTCGATGTATAATGTAGTTAATCCAGATGTGATAGTTGAACAATATGGAGCGGATACACTGCGTTTCTACGAAATGTTTTTAGGTCCATTGGAACAATCAAAGCCTTGGGATACAAACGGAATAGATGGAGTACATAAATTTTTGCGCAAAACATGGCGCATGTTTTATGGTGATAACGGCTTAACTTTAAGTGATGAAAAAGCGACTCCGGAAGAATTAAAAGTGCTTCACAAAACCATTAAGAAGATTACTGATGATGTAGAGCGTTTTTCATTTAATACTTGTGTGAGTGCTTTTATGATTTGTGTTAATGAATTGGTTGATCTAAAGTGTAATAAGAAAGAAGTTCTTGAGCCTTTAGCGGTTTTATTGGCACCTTTTGCTCCTCATATTGCTGAAGAATTGTGGCAACTATTAGGTCATGAGACCAGTGTTTGTGATGCTCAATGGCCTGAGTTTAATGCCGAATTCTTGGTTGAATCAACTTATAAGTATCCGGTGTCGTTTAATGGTAAAATGCGTTTTACATTAGATTTACCGGTTGATATGAGTAAGGATGATATCGAAAAAGCTGCATTATCCCACACTATGGCGCAAAAATGGATCGATGGTAAAACGATTCGTAAAGTAATTATAGTGCCAAATAAAATTATAAATATTGTGGTCGGATAAATGCCACTTTAGGATATAAAAAAGCTCCGGTGTCTTCAATGGATATCGGAGCTTTTCAGTTTATGTCTTCTGTGTAATAAAAGAATGTTATATCCTTGGCTATTTGTAATATACCTACTTTCAAAAGTCAAAAGAAGGTTTGTTTTTATTTGAACATTGATAAAATATCACATTAACTATAATCTATTTATTTAAAAGATCTTCAATCAATTTAGGAAAATGCTCATGTTCTAATGCATGTACTTTATGAGCAACTTCTTCTGCTGAATCAGCTTCAGTAACTGCACATGATTTTTGAAAAATTACACTTCCTTCATCATATTTTTCATTTACATAATGAATGGTGATTCCAGTTTCAGTGTCTTTATTTTGTACTACAGCTTCATGAACTTTCATGCCGTACATCCCTTTTCCTCCATATTTAGGCAGCAAAGCGGGGTGAATATTGATGATTTTTCCCTGAAAGGCTTTAACTATTTTAGAAGGAATGAGCCATAAAAAACCTGCTAAAACAATAAGGTCAGGTTTTAGCTCATTTAGATGACTTAAAACAGTGTCCGAATCATAAAAATCTTCGCGCGTGAATATTTTGTATGGAAGTCCAAGGTTTATGCATCGTTCTATTACATAGGCATTTGGGTTGTTTATGTAAACGCAGCTTATATTTGTTGAATTATTTTTTTTAAAATATTTTGCAATGTTTTCTACATTCGATCCAGAGCCTGATGCAAATAGTGCTAAGTTGTTCATTCGTAAATATTTAAATCTTACATGGAAGAGTGTTGTAAAGGGGCAAATTTAGTTAAAATTGCCTCTTTATTAACAAATTTTTCACATGATATTTGAAAGTTTATCGGCAAATGTATTTCTTTGCAAGGTTGTTTGAAAACATTTATACTAATTATTAATAACTAAAATTAAAAGCTATGTCAGACATTGCATCAAGAGTAAAAGCAATCATCGTAGATAAATTAGGTGTTGATGAAACAGAAGTTACTCCAGAAGCTAGCTTCACAAATGATTTAGGAGCTGATTCTCTTGACACTGTTGAGTTGATTATGGAATTCGAGAAAGAATTCAACATCGCAATTCCAGATGATCAAGCAGAAAACATTGGTACTGTAGGTGACGCTATCAACTACATTACAGAAAACGCAAAGTAAGAAACTAGAGTAGGATACGTTAAAAGTTGTTATGGAGTTAAAAAGAGTAGTTGTTACCGGTTTAGGAGCCATCACGCCATTAGGGAAAACAGTTGAAGAAACTTGGACTAATATGGTGAATGGTGTAAGCGGTGCTGCACCCATTACACGCTTTGACGCTTCTAAGTTTAAAACACAATTTGCCTGTGAGGTAAAGGATTACGATCCAAATGAATATTTTGATCGTAAAGAAGTTCGTAAGCTAGATATGTTTACTCAGTTTGCTATGATTGCAGCCGATGAAGCCATCAAAGATTCAGGATTAGATCTTGAGACTTTAGATATGGATGAAATTGGTGTAATATGGGGAGCTGGTATCGGTGGTTTACAAACTTTCCATGACGAAGTAGCAGGATATATAAAAGGAGAAGAAACACCACGTTTCAATCCTTTCTTTATTCCAAAAATGATTGCTGATATTGCTCCGGGGCATATTTCTATGAAATATGGTTTCAGAGGGCCAAATTTTGGTACTGTGTCAGCATGTGCATCTTCAACCAATGCAATTGGTGATGCCTTTAACTACATTCGTTTAGGAAAAGCCAACGTGTTTGTAACCGGAGGTTCAGAAGCAACTATTTATCCTTCGGGGATAGGTGGTTTTAATGCGATGCAAGCATTGTCAACCCGTAATGACGATCCATCAACAGCTTCTCGTCCTTTTGATAAAAACCGTGATGGTTTTGTTATGGGAGAAGGCGGTGCTTCAATCATTCTTGAAGAATATGAGCACGCTGTTAAACGTGGTGCAACAATCTATTGTGAGATTGTAGGTACCGGTATGACGGCAGACGCCCATCACTTAACAGCACCACACCCGGAAGGATTGGGAGCTAAAAGAGTAATGGCTAATGCATTGAAGGATGGTAATATTGATCCAACTGAGGTGGATTATGTAAATGTTCATGGAACATCTACTCCTCGTGGAGATATTGCTGAAACGCTTGCTATTAAAGAAGTGTTTGGTGATCATTCTTACAAGTTGAACATTAGTTCAACCAAGTCAATGACAGGTCATTTATTAGGTGCTGCTGGTGCTCTTGAATCGATTGCTTGTATTAAAGCAATTAAGCACGGTGTGGTTCCTCCGACCATCAATCACTTTGAAGACGATCCGGAAATCGACAACGCGCTTAATTTCACTTTTGATAAAGCGCAGGAGCGTAGTGTCAAAGTGGCTGTATCCAATACCTTTGGATTTGGAGGTCACAACGCATCTGTGGTATTCAAGGCTTTGTAAAAAAAACTTGTGGTAAATCCGCTAATGCATATTATAAAACTTTTTTCCCTTCGGGGAAAAAAGTTTTATAGTTTTATTAAAGAGACTACTGGCTTAAAGCCTAAAGACATAGAGGTATACGAGTTAGCCTTTATGCATAAATCTGCCATGATTAAAGATGGTAGAAAAAAAATTATCTGCAACGAACGTTTGGAGTTTTTAGGTGATGCCATGTTAGGTGCTATTATCGCTGAAGAACTCTATAATCACTTTCCTTATAAAGACGAGGGATTTCTCACAAAAACACGATCTCGAATTGTTAATCGTGCCCTTTTAAATAGCATTGCCCTAAAAATGGGACTCGCCGCCTGGATAAAAGTACAACCGCAAATAGATATGCCTCAAACCAGTATTTTGGGAGATGCATTAGAAGCTTTTATTGGTGCTGTTTATCTTGACCGGGGGTACGAGGATTGCAAGCGTTTTATTCTTCAAAAAGTACTCGTTCCGTATATTGATGTTGACACCATTGCAATTAAAGATACTAATTACAAATCTTTATTGATAGAGTGGGGGCAAAAGCACAAACAAAGCATTAATTTTATTACCCGAGAGCATCACGAAGCAGATGATGTCACAACAACATTTAGTGCCATAGCTCAAATTAACGAGCTTGGATGTGGCGAAGGTAAAGGAAGTTCTAAAAAAGAAGCCCAACAAAATGCTGCAAAAAATGCCCTCGCAAATGTTGAAAATTCAACTGTTGTCCCAACTACTGAATAAATTCTTATTTACTTTCTGTATTTTTGTACTGATGTTTAGAATTTATGTCTTTTAAATAAATTCTAATTCATTGGATTAAATGAATTTAGTCCATGTTAATTAGTGTTAAACCATAGGCTGATTGGTCAATGGCTTTTAAATTTGTAGAATGAGTAAGAAATTTATCTTTGGGTTAACAATTGTAATTGCCATTTCTCTTGTTGGATTAACTTATATACAAATAAGTTGGATTGCGAGTGCTACGAAATTAAAGGAAGAGCACTTTGATAAATTGGTGCGTCAGGCAATGGACGATGTGGTGGGGCGTTTGGAGAAAGATGAGATGAATTCTTTATTTCGTTTTTATGCCAATAAGAAAAATACTGCCGGACCTCTTTCAACAAATATTCATAAATACAATCAAATGTTAGGAGGGCTTCCCAAAGGAGCTCTTAAAGACCTTAATATTTCTGTGAATATTAATTTGAATGGAGAATATAGCTTTTTGACCTATAAACAAGATTCATTGTTGTTTTCTTTTCAAGGGCAAGCTAAGCATAGCTTTTTAGAACCCGCCGATCCATTAGCAGGAACAATGAAAGCGATTCAGGAGGAACTCCGTCAACAGATGAATAAAAATAACATTGGCTTGATCAAAAATGTATTTGAGGATGAGGCCATTGAAAAAAGAATCAACACATTTGAGTTACAAAGCCATCTTTTTCGAGCTTTAGAAGAACGCGGTATAAATTATGCCCATGAATTTGCGATTATTAACTCCAAAGGGCAAACGGCTTACAAAACAGAAATGTATAATGAAGATTTGGCCACGGAAAAATATCAAAAAGGATTATTCCCAAATGATATCAACTTTCAGGCTAATTATTTAAGACTTCAGTTTCTTGAAAAACCAAATCCTTTTGTAGAATCACTTGGTTTAGTGATTCCATCGGCTGCTTTTATGCTAATTATGATTTTTTCTTCTATATTTACTATTGTAATTATTGTAAGACAAAAACGCGTTGACCAGATAAAGAATGACTTTATTAATAATATGACCCATGAGTTTAAGACTCCTATTTCAACAATTTCATTGGCATCACAAATGCTAAAAGATGGAAGTGTTGAGAAAAGTTCTAAAACTTTACAGCATATTTCAAGCGTCATTCAAGATGAAAGTAAACGCTTAAGCTATCAAGTAGAAAAAGTTCTTCAGATGGCGATCTTTGAAAAGGGTAAATCCGGTTTTAATTTAAAGCAGATAGATGCTAACGATGTGATTCATACAGTTACCAATAATTTTAGAATAAAAGTAGAAAATAAGCAAGGTAAAATAATTGAACGTTTAGAGGCGAAGAAGAGCCTTGTTTTAGCTGATGAAGTGCATTTTACAAATGTTATTTATAACTTATTAGATAATGCCGTTAAATACCGTAAAGGTGCACCGGTTTTGTATGTCAAAACCTGGAATAAAAACAATGGTATTGTCATTTCTGTTAAAGACAATGGAATGGGGATTTCGAAAGATAATCTCCGTCGAATATTTGAGAAATTTTACCGAGTACCCACAGGCAATGTACATGATGTAAAAGGATTTGGTTTAGGATTAGCCTATGTTAAAAAAATAGTTGAAGATCACGGTGGCCAAATTTCTGTTGAAAGTGAATTAAATGTAGGTACGAAGTTTGACATATTCTTACCTCTTAAAACGATAAAAAATGGAAAAAGAATATAAGATCCTACTGACCGAAGATGATGAGAATTTAGGGATGCTTCTTCGTGAGTATCTTGTAGCTAAGGGATTTGAAACTGATTTGTTGCCTGATGGTGAGGAAGGTTACAAAGCATTTATGTCTAAAAAATACGACTTATGTATTTTTGATGTGATGATGCCTAAAAAAGACGGTTTTTCTTTAGCGAAAGATATCCGTATGGTTAATACCGAAATTCCTATTATTTTCCTAACCGCTAAATCGCTCAAAGAAGATATTTTTGAAGGCTTTAAGATAGGAGCTGATGATTATTTAACCAAACCATTTAGTATGGAAGAATTATTGTTTCGTATAGAAGCAATCTTGCGACGTACAAGTGGTGGTAATGTAGCCCAGGAAAATTATCAATTGGGTAAGTTTAAATTTGATACTCAAAAACAACAGTTAGTAGAAGGTGATTCAGTTATTAAACTAACCACTAAAGAGTCTGAATTGTTAAAGTTATTATGTACTAATGCGAATAAAGTATTAGAACGTAATTTTGCCCTAAAAACCATTTGGGTGGATGATAATTATTTTAATGCCCGTAGTATGGATGTTTACATCACTAAATTGCGTAAGCACCTTAAAGATGAGCCGAATGTTGAAATTATCAATGTGCATGGTAAAGGTTATAAATTAGTTATGTAGTTTTTGCGAAATAGAATATTTTGGGCCGTAGCATTAGTGTTACGGCTTTTTTGTTGATAAATAGCTTGTTATGTAATATAATACACATCAATGGTAGGTACAAATAGAATAATATGGGTATAAAAAAAGCTACCTCAGAACAGAGATAGCTTTTTAATATGATTAGTAACTTATTAAAGTTTTCTACTTACTTCTACTTCTTCAAAGGCTTCGATTAAGTCACCTACTTCAATAGCATCGAACTTTTCAATGTTTAGACCACATTCGTAACCAAATGCAACTTCTTTAACATCATCCTTGTATCGTTTAAGAGAACCCAGTTCTCCGGTATGGATTACAATACCATCGCGAATGATGCGAATCTTGTTGTTACGTTTAACCTTACCTTCTTTAACCATACATCCTGCAATGGTACCAACTTTCGAAATGTTGAATGTTTCTCTAATCTCGATGGTAGCAACAACTTGTTCTTTAATTTCAGGTGATAACATACCTTCCATTGCGGATTTAAGCTCTTCAATTGCATCGTAAATGATAGAGTATAGTCTGATGTCGATCTCTTCTTGTTCTGCAATTCGTTTAGCAGCAGCTGAAGGACGAACCTGGAAACCAATTACAATGGCGTTTGATGCAGCTGCAAGCATAATGTCTGATTCTGAAATCGCACCTACAGCTTTGTGAATTACATTCACTTGAATTTCTTCGGTAGAAAGCTTAATTAATGAGTCAGATAATGCCTCAATTGATCCATCCACATCACCTTTCACAATTACATTAAGCTCTTGGAAGTTTCCAATTGCTATACGACGACCAATTTCATCAAGAGTAATGTGTTTCTTCGTACGCATTCCTTGTTCACGTTGTAATTGCTCGCGTTTGTTGGCAATGTCTTTGGCTTCACGCTCGTCTTCCATTATGTTGAAACGTTCACCTGCCTGAGGTGCTCCATTTAAACCTAGCATTAATACAGGTTCTGAAGGGCCAGCACTTTCCACTTTTTGGTTACGCTCGTTAAACATTGCTTTCACGTGACCAAAGTGTGAACCGGCAAGCATCATGTCTCCAACGCGCATTGTACCCGATTGAACCATTACAGTTGTGACATAACCACGACCTTTATCAAGGGTAGATTCAATTACAGTACCAACTGCACGTTTGTTTGGATTAGCTTTTAGCTCTAATAATTCGGCTTCAAGTAATACTTTCTCTAACAGGTCATCAATGTTGATTCCGTTTTTAGCAGAAATTTCCTGACACTGGTATTTACCACCCCAGTCTTCTACTAAGTAGTTCATTGTAGCAAGTTGCTCACGAATTCTATCCGGATTAGCACCTGCTTTGTCAATCTTGTTGATTGCGAATACAATTGGCACACCGGCTGCAGTAGCATGGTTAATTGCCTCTTTGGTTTGTGGCATCACATCATCATCAGCTGCAACAATAATAATTGCAATATCGGTGATTTGTGCACCACGGGCACGCATCGCTGTAAAGGCTTCGTGACCAGGTGTATCTAAGAAAGCGATCTGACGACCATCCTCTAATTGTACGTTATATGCACCAATGTGCTGCGTAATACCTCCGGCCTCACCGGCAATAACGTTTGCTTTACGAATGTAATCCAGTAGAGATGTTTTACCATGGTCTACGTGACCCATTACTGTAATAATTGGTGGACGATATTTTAAATCTTCCTCTTTATCTTCTTCCTCCTGAATGGCTTCAGAAACTTCTGCGCTTACGAATTCAACACTAAAACCAAATTCTTCAGCTACTAAGGCTAATGTCTCTGCATCTAATCGCTGGTTAATCGAAACGAACATACCTAAACTCATACAAGTAGAGATAATTTGATTAACAGGAACCTCCATCATGTTAGCTAATTCGTTCGCAGTAACGAACTCAGTAACTTTAAGGATAGACTTTTCTTGTTCCAGTTTTTCCATTTCCGCTTCAGCACGCAGCGATTGTATTTCGCGCTTCTCACGACGGTGTTTTGAACCTTTACTCTTGCCTTTTGAAGTTAAGCGAGCTAAGGTGTCTTTAATTTGCTTTTGAACATCCTCTTCACTAACCTCCGCTTTAACTGGGCGTTTTTTAACTTTTGGAGGACGTTGTTTCCTTTCTTTGCGTTTGTTGTCAGTGCCGGCTTCTCCTGGTTTTGCACTTGGTGTTTGTTGAGTTGTCTTCTCAGTGATATTGACTTTTTCTTTCTTAATGCGCTTACGCTTCTTGCGCTTATTGTCATTTTTACCCTTGTCCGAACTTTTATTTTCAACCGGTAATTCAATTTTACCAATCACCGTTGGACCTGAAAGTTTTTTTACTTCAGTTGGTTTGAAGAGGTCACTGTCCTTTTTTACTGGTTCAGTAGTTTTCGGAGCTTCTTTTTTAGGCTCTTCTTTAATAAAGTTGACCTTTTGAACAGGCTTTGTTTGCTGAGGAGAAGCTTCTTTTTTAGGGGTATTAAGGTCGATTTTCCCGACCACCTTTAAGTCCTCTCCAACTTGATCAACTTTAGTTGGTATGTGTTCAGCCACTTTTTTAGGCTTTTCTTTTTTAGGTTCTTCAACCTTTGCTTGAGGTTTAGGTTCCGTTTTGGGCTCTTCTTTTGGTTGAGCTTTAGTTTCCATTTTCGGTTCTTGTTTTTTTGCCTTTGGTTTTTCCAGGTCAATTTTCCCGACCACCTTTAGCTCAACATCTGACTTAATCTCTCTTTTAGCAACGTCGTCTTTAGTCTCTTTTTTGTCAGAATCTCCACTTAAGTCATCTATTGAAATAGATTCTTTTTTAGAGTGATCTTTCAGTTTTGCTAACTTTTCAGATTCTTTCTTAACCTTAGAGTCACCTTTGTATTCGCCTTCTAAAAACGAATACATTTCTTGTGACACTTTCGTGTTTGGATTTGATTCAATATCAAACCCTTTTTGATGTAGGAAGTCTACAATTGTAGAAATTCCTACATTAAATTCTCTAGCTACTTTACTAAGTCTTTTTCCAACTGCCATATAAAGGACTAATCTTTTTGTTTCTAAAAATTCCAGTCAGGACACAAATTGAGGGCAAATATAAGTGAATTATTCAAATTCAGCACTTAAGATATTGCGAACCTCTTTAATAGTTTCTTCTTCCAAATCAGTACGTTTGACTAAATCCTCTACTGATAAGTCAAGAATTGATTTTGCTGTATCACAACCGATTGCTTTAAATTCATCGATAATCCAGCTTTCGATTTCATCTGCAAATTCGTCAATGCCTACATCTTCATCATCTTCATCCATATCACGGTAAACATCAATTTCGTATCCGCAAAGTTGTCCTGCTAATCGGATATTTAAACCACCTTTACCAATAGCTAATGAAACTTCTTCTGGTTTTAAATAAACCTCTGCTTTTTTCGTTTCTTCTATTAGTTTGATATTTATGATTTTTGCCGGGTTTAATGCTCTCTGGATAAATAGCTGAGTGTTGGCTGTGTAGTTGATAACGTCTATGTTCTCGTTTTTCAACTCTCTTACAATACCGTGTATACGCGAACCTTTCATTCCCACACATGCACCAACTGGGTCAATGCGGTCATCATAAGATTCAACAGCTACTTTTGCTCTTTCTCCAGGAACACGAACGATCTTTTTAATGGTGATCAGGCCATCAAAAATTTCAGGCACCTCTAATTCAAATAATCTTTCAAGGAATACAGGCGATGTTCTTGAAAGGATAATTAGAGGGTTGTTATTTCTAATTTCAACTCTAATTACAACAGCACGTACAGAATCTCCTTTTCTGAAAAAGTCAGAAGGGATTTGTTCGATCTTTGGTAAAATCAGTTCGTTACCTTCGTCATCAATGATAAGAATCTCTCTTTTCCATATTTGATACACTTCACCGGTAACAATTTCTCCAATGCGCTCTTTGTATTTGTGGTAAATGTTATCTTTTTCTAATTCAAGTATGCGTGCCGATAGATTTTGACGTAAACTTAAAATTGCTCTTCTACCAAAATCAATGAATTTTACCTCGTCAGTAACTTCTTCACCTAATTCATAGTCGTTGTCAATCTTTTTTGCATCAGAAAGTGATATTTGAAGGTTTTCATCTTCTAAATCTTCATCCGCAACAACCTCTCTGTTACGCCAGATTTCAAAGTCACCTTTGTCATCGTTAATGATAACGTCAAAGTTCTCATCAGTACCAAAACGCTTAACTAATACGCTGCGAAAAGCATCTTCTAACACGTTGATCATGGTTGCACGATCAATACTTTTTAGTTCTTTAAACTCCGAGAACGTATCTATCAAATTTATATTTTCCATGGTAAGGAATGATTTAGAAAGATATAATGTCTTTTACCTGTTTAACTTCATCGAACTTATAACCAAGTTGCCTGGTTTGTAATTCTTTTTTCTTCTTGCCTTCTGTTTTTACTTTTTCTTCAACGCTGATTTCAAAACCATTGTCACCTACTTTTGTCAGAATTCCAATTGCTTTTTTTCCATCAGCCTGAAGCACCTCAACTTCTTTATTCAGGTACTTGTGGAATTGTTGAATGACCTTGAAAGGCTGACCAATTCCTGCAGAAGCTACTTGCAACTCGAAATCTTCTTGATCCCTGTCTAAGCTTCCTTCTATTAGACGGCTAATTTCAATGCAATAACTAATTGGTATTCCATTGAAGCTATCGATTTCAACATAAATGTTGTTGCCGGGCTTAATGCTTATTTCAACAATGTAGGCATCATTTTCGGTAAGCCTGTCGTTAATTATGCTTTTAATCGTAGATACTGTAATCATCTGCCGTAACTCTAATAAAATAGGGGACTACACGCGTCCCCTAACACCCTAATTAGTAAAAACCGCTGCAAAGATAGTATTTATCCGATAAATAAGCAACCACTTATGATGGCTTAATTTACTTTAGTAGAATTTATTAATAATGTAGGATGAATATTATGCTAAGTCTTGTGTAATATTGCTTAATTTGCCTTCGCATAATTGTTCTGATGATCAAATATTAAGAGGATGCCCACATTAAACAAGAAAAAGATCATTAATGATCCTGTTTATGGATTTATAAAGGTGCCGTTTGATTTTCTCTATGATATCATTCAGCATCCGAGTTTTCAGCGTTTGCGTCGAGTGAAACAATTGGGGATGACCCATATCGTTTATCCGGGAGCAATGCATACGCGTTTTCAGCATGCTTTAGGTGCTATGCATTTAATGTCATCGGCAGTAGAAACTCTTAGAAGTAAAGGTCAAGAGATTACTGAGGAAGAATCAGAAGCAGTTCATGCTGCTATATTATTACACGATATTGGCCATGGCCCATTTAGTCATGTTTTGGAAAGTACCTTAATTAGTAATATTTCTCATGAAGATATTTCCTTGTTTTTTATGCAGCGAATAAATAAGGATATGAATGGCCGGCTTGATATGGCGATTTCAATTTTTAAAAATGAGTATAAAAAGAAATTTTTACATCAATTGGTAAGTAGCCAGTTAGATATGGATCGGTTGGATTATCTCAGGAGAGATAGTTTTTTCTCAGGTGTTACCGAGGGAATGATCGGTTCGGATCGAATCATTAAAATGCTTGATGTTTATGATGATCATTTAGTGGTAGAGGCTAAAGGGATTTACTCCATTGAGAAGTTCTTGGTCGCCAGGCGGCTAATGTATTGGCAGGTTTACTTGCATAAAACAGCATTGTCGGCAGAGCAAATGCTTATAAAAATTATGCAGCGAGCTAGAACCTTGGTGCAATCCGGGCATGAGTTGTTTGCGCCAGCTAATTTTTTGTACTTTTTAAAACATCAACCGGGAATTGAAGAGTTTGAAGGTGATGAGCGTGTTTTAGAGTACTTTGCATTAATGGATGATGATGATATCATGAGTTCAATCAAGGCGTGGACTGTTCATCCTGATAAAATATTGGCTACATTATCTGCCAGTTTTATAAATCGTAGCTTATATCGAATTGAAATTACCCGAGACCCCATTCCAGCAGATAGAATTATCGAGATTAAAACTAAAGTGCTGAGAGAGTATGGATTGAGGAGTGAAGAAGAGCTTTCTTATTTTGTGTTTGCTGACACCATTGCTATTAATGCTTATAATGTAAAAGATGACCGAATTCATATTCGATTTAAAGAGGATGAAATAAAAGATATATCCGAGGCATCTGATATGCTCGATTTGTCTGCATTAGGTAAGACTGTGTTGAAATATTATTTGTGCTATCCTAAAGGACTTGAATAAGTCGTGTGACCTGTAATGATGGATTGTTATTTAAATGTTAATCTTCGGTAAAGGAAGTGGTGATGCAAGATTTTTTTTGTGCGTCACTAAATATAGGTATGTATTTAGAATGTGATTTCCCTGGGCTAAAAAAATGAAAAGTATTGATATTGATTAATATTTACTACTTTTGCACGAGTTTTTTGTTTAGAACCTAAAGACTATTTGACTGATTTAATTGCTGATTGAATTGTGGATCATTGGGTTAGGTAGTGTTAAATAATTGTAAGAATGAAGTTTACTGCAGAACAGATTGCTGAATTATTAAATGGAAAAGTAGAAGGGAATCCTGAAGCTATTGTGAAAAATGTTTCAAAAATTGAAGATGGGAAACCTGAGACATTAACATTTTTGGCAAACCCAAAATATACACAGTATATATACACTACCAAGGCAGATGTTGTTATTGTTAATGATTCATTTGAAGCCGAGCAAGAAGTGAAGGCGACTTTAATTAGAGTTGCGAATGCTTATGAATCACTGGCTCAGTTGATGGAAATGTATGAGCAATCCCAGCCTCAAAAAACAGGAATTGAGGATCCATCGTTCATCGATAAAACCGCTCAATTAGGAGATTTTGTGTATGTAGGTGCATTTGCTTACATCGGCGAAAATGTGACCATTGGAGACAATGTTAAAATTTATCCACATGTGTATTTAGGTGACAATGTTAAAGTTGCTGATAATACAGTGATATATTCAGGCGTAAAAGTCTATAAGAACTGTAAGATTGGTGCTAACTGTATGATACATGCCGGAGCAGTAATTGGAAGTGATGGTTTTGGTTTTGCTCCGGATGAAAACAATCAGTACAAAAAGATTGCTCAAATAGGTAATGTAGTGATCGAAGATCATGTGGAAATTGGAGCCAATACGACCATTGATAGAGCAACAATGGGATCTACAACCATAAAAGCCGGTGCTAAATTGGATAATCTGATCCAAATAGCCCATAATGTAGAGATCGGAGAAAGTACTGTAATGGCCGCAGGAACTGCCATTGCCGGATCTACCAAAATTGGAAACTACTGCATGTTTGGTGGGCAAATAGGTGTTGCTGGTCACTTAAAAATTGGAGATAAAGTGAGAATAGGAGCTCAAGCCGGAATCATCAAGAATGTAAAAGATGGTGCAACACTATTAGGCAGCCCTGCGATGGATATTCACCAGTTTAACCGCAGTTATGTGGTGTTTAGAAGACTTCCGGAATTGAAAATCCAACTTGAAACGTTAACAAAAGAAATTCAAAGCTTAAAATAGATTATCTATTTTTCTGAAAACAATCCCAGGAATTAGAAAAAGAATATGGCAGAAAAGCAATGTACATTAAAAGAAGCTGTTTCAGTAAGCGGAACAGGTTTGCATACAGGTGCACAGGTAACACTTACTTTAAATCCGGCACCAGAAAATCATGGCTTTAAGTTTAAACGAGTAGACCTTGAAGAACAGCTTGTTATTGATGCAGTAGCTGAGAATGTGAGTTATACCGAAAGAGGTACTGTTCTTACTAAAGGTGAAGTTAAAATAAGTACGATCGAACACTGCTTGTCGGCATTAACTGCTTTAGGAGTGGATAATTGTCTGATTGAAGTAAATGGTCCGGAAGCTCCAATTTTAGACGGAAGTGCTAAGTTTTATGTTGAAGCAATAAATAAGGCTGGAATTGAAGAGCAGGCTACAGAGCGAAAGTATTTTGTAGTGAAGGAAAAAATGGTATTTGAAGTTCCTGAAAAAGGTATCAAAATCATTGCTTTACCGGATGATGAATTCAGCTGTGATGTTAAAATATCTTTTGATAATTCTAAAGTTTTGGCGAATCAATATGCAACATTAGAATCATTGAAGGATTATGAAGAAGAAGTCAGTGCTTGTCGTACCTTTGTGTTTTTACATGAGTTAGAGCCTCTTTTGAAGAATAATTTAATTAAAGGAGGAGATCTTGATAATGCCATTATTATCGTAGATCATGAAGTTGCTCAGGAAGAAATGGATCGTTTGGCAGATTTGTTCAATAAGCCACACATGGAAGTAAAACCAACGGGTGTTTTAAATAATCTGGAGCTGGAATTTGATAATGAACCTGCACGCCATAAATTATTAGATGTAATTGGAGATTTAGCATTGTGTGGTTATCCGATTAAAGGACGTATTATTGCTACTCGTCCGGGGCACATGGCAAACGTGGAGTTTGCAAAAATCCTACGCAAAGAAATGAAAAAGCGTATTTTAAAAGATGATGTTCCTGTTTACGATCCATGCAAAGAACCCTTGTTCGATATCAATGATATAAAGAAGTTTTTACCTCATCGTCCCCCATTTTTGCTGATTGATAAAGTTATTGAGATGGGTGAAAATCATGTGGTAGGGATTAAGAATGTAACCATGAATGAGCCTTTCTTTGTGGGGCACTTCCCCGAAGAACCCGTGATGCCGGCAGTACTTCAATTAGAAGCAATGGCACAAATGGGAGGTATTTACATCTTAAACCTGGTGGATGAGCCAGAGTTGTACAGTACTTACTTTATCAAGATTGATAATGTAAAGATGAGAAAGAAAGTAGTTCCCGGAGATACCTTGATTTTTAAATTGGAGTTAATATCTCCTTTCCGCCGAGGTATGGCCAATATGAAAGGAACCGCTTATGTAGGTGATACCATTGTGTCGGAGGGCGAGTTTATGGCACAAGTTGTTAAGAATAAAACAAAGTAAGCAGTTAAGAGCTGTAAAAAATATAAACAAAATAGTCAGATGAAACAACCATTGGCTTCTATCCATCCGGACGCAAAGATTGCTGAAGATGTTGAAATAGGACCTTTTGTAACAATTGATAAGAATGTTGTTATTGGAGAGGGGACGAAGATTTATTCAAATGTTACGATATTAGAAGGTGCTAGGATAGGGAAAAATTGTAAGATATTTCCGGGAGCAGTTATTGGTGCAGTGCCTCAGGATTTAAAATTTGTGGGGGAAGAAACAACTGCAGAGATTGGCGATAATACTACAATTCGTGAATGTGTTACTGTTAATAGAGGTACAAAGGCCAAGTGGAAGACGGTTGTAGGAAGCAACTGTTTGTTAATGGCATATTCACACATTGCACACGATACTATTGTTGGTAATAATGTAATTATTGGTAATGCTAGTCAGCTTGCGGGTGAAGTTATTATTGATGATTTTGCGATTTTATCCGGTGGAGTATTAGTGCATCAATTTGTCAATATTGGAGGTCACGTTATTATTCAAGGGGGATCTAAAGTACCTAAAGATGTACCTCCTTATGTGATGACCGGGCGTGAACCAATTTCATATATGGGAATTAATACGGTTGGTTTACGACGTAGAAATTTCACTGATGAACAAATCAGAGATCTTCAAGAAGTTTATCGTTATATCTACCAAAAAGGATATAATACTACCGAAGCGATAGGTCGTATTGAAAAAGAATTACCTGTTAGTAAAGAGCGTGATTATGTTCTGAGTTTTATAAAAAACTCTAAGCGAGGAATTATTCGAGGATAACAAGTAGTATTAAATAGATAAAAAAATCCAGCTCAATTTGAGCTGGATTTTTTTATTGGTATTTCTTTTTTAGTCTTTTTGCTCTAATTCATTGATGTCATACGACTGAAGGGGATTTTCATTCAATTGAATGTTTTGCATTCTGTTTTTACAAATGTCAATCCCTAAATATAAAGCTTGCTTAAAAGATTCGTGGTTGGCTTTATTTTGCCCGGCAATCTCAAACGCGGTACCGTGATCCGGAGAGGTGCGAATAAAAGATAATCCGGCCGTATAATTTACGCCTTGAGAAAAGGTTAATGCTTTAAATGGAGTTAATCCCTGGTCGTGATACATTGCTAGAATAGCATCAAAGTTTTTATGGTTTTCACTACCGAAGAGGCCATCCGCAGGATATGGGCCAAGTGCCATAATACCTTGTTGTTTGGCTTTTTCTATGGCTGGAATAATAATGTCTTGTTCTTCTGTGCCAAGAACACCATTGTCGCCAGCGTGAGGATTTAGGCCTAAAACTGCAATTCTTGGTCGACGAATCGTGAAATCCTGTTTTAAGGTTTTATCAAGGGTGGTCAATTTGTCCAGGATGCTTTGCTCTGTAACTTTTGAAGGGACATCTTTTAATGCAGTGTGTCCAACCACAACGCCTACTTTTAATTGGTTTGAAACCATTAACATTAAAGCTTTACCCGATTCTGCTTTTTCTTCCAGGTATTCGGTGTGACCCGGGAAGTTGAATGAGTCTGATTGAATGTTCTTTTTGTTAATGGGAGCAGTGACTAAAACATCAATTTTACCACTACGCAAATCCTCAGTAGCGGCCTCAAGCGCTTTAAATGCACCTATTCCTCCGTCTGTGGTTGATTTACCAAGCTCAACACGAACTTCATCACTTAAGCAATTGATCATGTTAATTCGCGTAGGATTAGCTTCGTCAGCATCTTGGATGTTGTTGAGGCTAAAGTTGGGGATGTTTAATGCTTTTCGATGGTATGCGGCCACTTTTGATGATCCGTAAATAATAGGGATGAATGAATCAAAAATGCGGTTGTCGGCCAAAGTTTTAAAAATCACTTCGTATCCAACCCCATTAATATCACCCTGAGTTATTCCAACTTTTATTTGTTTTTGACTCATAGTGTCGTTTCTTTTTTAGTAACGCAAGTGCGTGGTTTTATATAATTGAGTTTAAAAGTAATAAAAAGAGCTAATATCAAATGTTATTCTTGATAAAGTCGTATAAAAGACGTACGCCAACACCTGTGGCTCCTTTGGGTCGATATGCATCTTCTGCATTTAAAAATGCAGGGCCGGCAATGTCTAAATGAATCCATGGAGCTTTTATGAAATGACTTAAGAATTTACCGGCAGAAATAGATCCGGCTTCCCGAGGGCCTATGTTTTTAATGTCTGCAACATCTGATTTAATCATATCATCGTAATCCGACCAGAACGGAAATTGGACAATTCGCTCAGTTACTTTGTTACCCGATTTAATGAGCTTTTCAAAGACATCTTGAGAGGCAGTTCCCATACCAACCGTTGCATGATAGCCCAGCGCCATTACAGCACTACCTGTTAAGGTTGCCAAGTCGATCACTAATGATGGGTTGAATTTTTCAGCATAGCTTAATGCGTCAGCTAAAATTAGACGACCTTCGGCATCGGTATTTAATACTTCTACCGTTTTCCCGTTGTGCATATTTAATACATCACCCGGAACTATTGCATTTTCTCCGGGACGGTTGTCTGTTGCGGGAATCAATCCAATCACATGTACCGGTAAAAAGTTCGATGAAACAGCAACCATTGTACCTACTACAGATGCTGCTCCACCCATATCGCTTTTCATATCAAGAAGACCACCGGGATGAACTTTTAAGTTAATACCGCCTGTGTCATAAACAATACCTTTACCTACTATTACGATCGGTTGAGCATTTCTAACATGGTCGGGTTTCCATTCTAAGATGTGGAATGCAGGAGGGTCTATGCTTCCTTTGTTTACACCTAATAAGCCGCCAAACTTTAACGATTCCAGTTTTGATTTGTTAAATACGGTCACTTTAAAGTTGTGTTTTTCACCAAGTGCTTCAATGTTAGAAGTTAGTGCTTCAACGTTAAGTGTGCTCACGGGTTCATTAACCAGGTCTCTGGTGATGAAAACGGCTTCGCAATTTCTTCTCAACTCATGCAACATGCATTGTGTAATGGCCGGTGAAGAAACCCAAAGAGACAAGTTGTTTTCTTTCTTGTTTTCTTCGTCAGTTTTATATTTTTTAAAGGCATAGGACGAAAGAGCTAAACCTTCAGTGACTGCTAAGGTGTAATCCTTATTGTTTATCAAATCATAAACAACAATGTGTTCTAGGTTAAGAGCCTGAATTTCTTTGTATGCTGAATGACCATTTTTTCTTAACTCTTCAATAAAAGTGTCAGAGCTATCTTCAGTATCAACAAATCGAATGAAGTCAACTTTATCCATTTTTTTGATGGATATAAACTTCTTGTCTTTGCTTAATTCTTTTTCGATGTACTCACGTGTTGATTCATCAAAACCGAAATCTTTTAGAAAGGAAGTTGTGTTGATGATAAAAAAGTTCTGGACTTCTTCCGGCTGATCTATCGAAAGGTTTATTTTTAGGCTCATATAATAAGTGAATTTTTTTTTATTAATGACTTAGCTCATTGTTGTTTTCATTATTGGGACTTGAATGAGCTTTGAAATATTCTCGAATCATTACCTTTTTCATTTCACGGTGAATGATTAATTCGGTTAGCGCATCAAGGTAAGGAGCGTCACCCATTTCAATTTGATATTGTCTAACTTCTTTTTCGCTGACGTCTATACGATATAAAAAATGCAGGAAAAGGGAATATTGCTCATCCATCAATTTACCAATAGCCGGATGCATTTGATTATACAATTCTTCGTAGAAGCTTTCCAGATGACCTGAGAATGATATGTTCAATGAAAATTCTGCAAAATCTTTGATGATTTGAGCAGCCGTTTTTTTGATAAGATCATTTTTGGATGTAGCTTCTTTAAGGACATTGCGGCTTAACTTTAATTGCATAATCCTTTATTTTTGGTAATGAATGGTGTGCATAATTGCTTCCAATTGTCTGATTTTATCTCTTTTGTCAGGTTGCTCAGGAGAATATACATAGCCATCTATAACAATTACACTGTTATCTTCTTTTATATGATGAGCTCTTGAAATAAATGGCCCACCCATCATGTCGCCCTGAACTTTAAACAGGCCTCTAAGTTCCACCACATCTAGGTTATTAACAGTTGTAGTTTTGTATATTACCGGGAAATTGTGTTCTGTAGTCATGTATGAACCTTCAGTTGGTCCCGGTAAATAAAGTTTCAGGATAGAGTCTCTTTTATTCAGTAAATATTCTTTAGAAAACGTGCCTTCACCGATATAAGGAAATTTATAAATAACCATGCCCATGCTTCCCCAGTCAGCTTGTTCTGCCATCCATGAAAAGTCATCGTTACCTTTACCTTTTTTAAAGCTTCCGGGAATGGTCAAATTGATGTTCCATTTCTCTTTTACCTCCTTAATAAGTTCAGGATTTGGATATTTTTTAAAATACCCGATGCTTCGGTCTCTTTCTGCTTTGTTGAAGAAACTTAGCAACCTTATCTCATGACGCTCGACTAATTCTCTCAGAACAGTGGTATCTTTAGCTGTAATTCTAACGGCACCTTGGGGTTTGGCCCAGAGGTTATTGTAATATAAAATAGTATCTTCTTTTACTTTTGGAGAAACATCAACAACTACAATGTTTCTAATTGTTTTCATGAAATCGGATAAGGCTCTGTGAGGTGTCACCGATAGATCAAAATGACGTTCCGGTTGAGGAAGTCCGATGTAATCTTGAGTTAAAATTTGTCTTAGTTTTACACCTCCTCCAGAGGTTTTGGGCTGATCATTGATAACCAATAATAGTTCTCCGGCTTTTCCTCCAACATTTGGTTTGCTACCATCGTTCTTCGTTTTGCATGAAAAAAGTAAAGTTGTAGCGATAAATAAAAAGGCAAATATTTTAGCGTACATAATCAAATATTTTATGGAATTAAAAGTATTCAGGTTTAACGGCAATGAGTTTTGGGATCTTAATTTTAGAAACATCCACCTCTGGTAATACGGCAAAGTGGCCGATCTCTAAAATAGGTTTCCAAACTACTAATTTTTGTCCGGCTTGTAATTGTTTGGTATCGAGGTTGTTCCATTCCATAATATCACCTATTCTACATTGGTAGCGAATGGCAATCTTATGAAAGAATTCTCCTTTTCGAACAATGTGTATGGATTCAAATCGATTGTCTTTGTCTCCGAACGGCGGCGATGATACAATTGGTGCATCCAATGGCTGAAGTTCTTTTTCTCCCTGAATAAAAGTAGGAATGTTTTCTTTAGGAAGAAAAATAGGAACAGGATTTTTTTTAACCGGAATGTATTGTTTTGTATACGAAGGATTAAGCCATTTGATAAGTTCTATGGGTGTGCCTGATGCTTTGTGAATTTGTTCAAAGCTCAATGGTTTATAGATGTAAATGGTATCTACTTCATCAAAAGTAATAATTGGAGGGGTGCTGCTTATTTCATGTTTTGCATAATTGTTCATGGAATAATTTGCGGCTATAAAAGCTGGTACATAACCTTGAACCGGTACCGGAAGAAAAGGTTGTAAATCCCAATAGTTGGTGATTCCACCCGATCTTTCAATGGCTTTTTGAACAACTCCTAAGCCACCATTGTATGCTGCTAATGCTAACTGCCAATCGTTGAGGTTTTGGTATAAGTAAGCCAGGTAACGACAGGCCGCATCCGTGCTTTTAATCGGATCGCATCTTTCGTCTACATAAGTATCCACTTTGAGATCGAATAAGCGGCCGGATTGATAAAGGAATTGCCATAAACCCATCGCTCCAGACGAAGATTTCGCTGTTGGATCAAGTGCTGATTCAATAATGGCTAAGTATTTTAGTTCCATCGGTAGATTGTACTTTGCTAAATATTCTTCAAATAGAGGGAAGTATAATTCAGCTCTGCCAATAATACGCGAAAAGTGTTCTCTTCTTTTTAGGGTGTAAACATCTATATAGGCTCTTACTTGTTTATTGTAGTCTAGTTTTATGGTAGTGTTTTGATCAAGTTCTTTTAGTCTGCTTTCGTACATCCACTCCGGAAACTCCGGTAAGGGTTTAGGCATGGGAGATTCTTGTGCGAGTAACAACGAATTACATAAAAAAAGCATAAATGGGAAAAAGAGGATTTTCATATACATTATCATCAGCTTCATTTCAATCGCCTCACTAATCTTTTGTTGTGTTATTGTCTTGTATATTATAATGCAAACGGTCACCATGTAAGAAGGAGACCGTAAGAGTTATAAAAAACGAATTGGAGAAATCTTAAATTAAGATTTTGGTTCATTCTCCTTTTTCTCACTGTCGTTTCCTTCGCGAGCGTTTTTAAATTCTTTCATTCCTTGTCCTAAGCCTTTCATCATTTCAGGGATTTTTTTCCCACCAAATAGAAGTATAATAGCTATTAGAACTAAAATCCATTCTGGCCCACCTGGTAAACCAAAGATTAGAAATGTTATTGATGCGTTCATTGTTAAAGTATTTGAATCTACAAATTTACGAATCTTTTATGGCTAATTAAAGAAAGCTCTAAGGATATCGTTTACATTTGCATAAATTAAAAGAGTGAATAGTAATAGCATACCTGTCATGGTAGCATATTCAAGGAATTTATCACCCGGTTTTCTGCCCGTTACCATTTCATAAAGAAGGAACAGTACATGGCCACCATCTAAGGCCGGTATTGGAAGAACATTCATGAATGCTAATATCAGGGAGAGTAAAGCGGTATTTGCCCAAAACTTTTGCCAGTCCCAGGTTTTAGGAAACATGTTTCCGATAGCACCAAACCCTCCTAGTTGTTTAGCTCCTTCCTTTGTAAATACTACTTTAAAACCTTTTATATAGCTGGATAGAATAGTGAGACCTTTGTCAATGCCTTTAGGCAGTGCTTCCCAAAAGCCATAATCAAAGGTTTTAATTTCTACATAATTATTATCCATTTTATTATAAAAGCCAATGGTACCTTGTGAACTTACAACAGTTTCTATTTCAGAAAAAGTATTATTTCTGTACAAGCCAATGGTAACCGTGTCGCCTTTAAATTGTTTTATTTGGTCTGCAAAACTGTGGAAAAATGGAGTCGCAATACTATCTATGCTTACGATACTATCATTTGCCATGATTCCTGCCTTTTCAGCTGGAGAATTTGGCAATACTTCACCAACTATGGTCGGAAATTGAAAGTTAAAAGGTGCTGCAATATTTTCGGCCATTAAGGTCTGGTCGTAATCATGTGGTATTGCTATATTTATTGTTGAATCGTTTCGAAGAACTTTTACATAGTTGGCATCACTGTAAAGAAGTTCTGTTGAAATGTCTTGAAGTGTAATGGTTTCTTTTTCGCCTACGTGTGTAATAATATCTCCATCTTTAAGTCCATAATTTTTTAGTGAGCTGTGGTAGTGTAATCCGTATTTTGCTGATTTAACAGGGATGTATCCATCGCCCCATTTGTAAAGCATCATCCAAAAAATGAATATGGCTAATAAGAAATTCACCAACACTCCACCAAGCATTATTAATAGTCTTTGCCAGGCTGGTTTTGATCTGAATTCATATGGTTTGGGAGGGAGAGCCATGGCAGCTTTATCCATCGACTCATCAATCATTCCTGCTATTTTAACATATCCACCTAAAGGTAACCATCCAATACCATATTCGGTGTCACCTTTTTTGTATTTAAATAATGAGAATCCGGCATTGAAGAATAAATAGAATTTCTCTACTCTGGTTTTAAATAATCGCGCAAAAAAGAAGTGGCCAAGTTCGTGTAAGATTATCAATATTGATAAGCTTAAAATGAGTTGCACTGCTTTTAGTAAAATATCCATTGTATAATTTTTAGTTAAAATGACCGAAATGGAGAAAATTAAATTTTGTTTTCAATTATCGTCGAAGCAATCCGTCTGGCTTCGTCATTAGACTGAACGTAATCATCTAACAGTGGGCTGGCGATAAAGTTTGCTTTATTCATTGTTTCTTCAATGATGCTTGACATTTCAACAAAACCAATGTTTTCTTTTAAAAAGTTGTCTACTGCAATTTCGTTAGCAGCGTTAAGGATACAGGGCATATTTCCTCCTTTTTTCATGGCTTCAAATGCCAGAGTTAGATTTTTAAAGCTTTGAATGTCGGCTTGCTCAAATGTTAACTGAGGATAATCTAAAAAGCTGAATTTCGGAAAGTCTGCACTTAATCGGTTTGGAAAAGAGAGCGCATATTGAATCGGCACGCGCATATCCGGTAGGCCTAATTGAGCCTTTATGGAAGTATCTTTAAATTGGACTAAGGAGTGAACAATGGATTGGGGATGTACGACAACTTCAATTTGTTCCGGTTTTACATCAAAAAGCCATTTGGCTTCAATGGCTTCTAGGCCTTTGTTCATCAGAGAAGCCGAGTCGATGGTGATTTTATCCCCCATGCTCCAATTGGGATGATTTAAAGCCTGGCAACGTGTTACTTTTTTTAAGAACTCAACATTTTTACCTCTAAAAGGACCACCGGAAGCAGTTAGGATAATTTTATCAATTGGATTATTGATTTCTCCTGCCAAACATTGAAAAATGGCTGAATGTTCTGAGTCAACCGGAATTATACTTACTTTATGCTGTAAGGCCAATTTGGTAATGATGTCTCCGGCTACAACTAATGTTTCTTTGTTGGCAAGTGCAATGTGTTTTCCTGCTTTTATTGCATTTACGGTCGGAAGTAGTCCACTATATCCAACCATTGCAGTTAATACAATGTCGATGGTGCTCATTTCAACAACCTGAGCAATTGCTTCTTCGCCTGCATATACTTTGATAGGTAAATCCTTAAGCGCCTCCGCTAATTCTTGGTATTTGTCTTTGTTACCGATAACAACCGTGTTAGGAAGAAACTCTTTGGCTTGTTTTATTAAGAGATTTACGTTGTTATTAGCTGTTAAAACTTCTATTTCAAAGTTGTCTGGATGAGCTTTTGTAACTTCAAGTGCTTGGGTACCAATCGATCCGGTAGAGCCTAAGATAGCAACTCTTTTTGTCATGAGAATGTATTGCGTTGTAATAATTATTTAAATGAAATGTACTCCTCTGCATCTAAAGCAACACCATTGTACCATAGCTCAAAATGTAAATGAGGTCCGGTGGTTAATTCGCCCGAATTTCCAACTCTGGCAATGGCCTCTCCTGTGGTTACGTGGTCACCCATTTTTTTGAGCAGGAGTTCATTGTGTTTGTATACAGAGATCAGGTTGTTGGAGTGTTGAATTTGAATGACATAACCGGTTTCTACTGTCCAGCCGGTGAATGTGACTGTTCCTTCAAGTACTGAGCTAACATGTGCTCCGGGTTCAGATACAATATCAATTCCATAATGTCCTTCTGTAGCCCCGTATTTATTGCTTATAACTCCTTTGATTGGCGTAAATAAAAAGCTGTTTTCTAACTCAAATTTTTGGCTTTTCTCTTCGAAAACTGATAAACTAAATTTTTCTTCTTTTTCAACCTGATCTCTAAAAATCGAATCTTGTGCTGATTTTTTAAAGTTAATGTTGCTTTGTGAAATGTCCTGTTGGATACTGTCCTCAGCAGATAAAGCACCTTCTGGGACTTGTCCGGAGATAATTGAGCGAATGTCTTTAAAGAATTTATCTCTTCGGTTGATTTCAACAATTAAACTATCTACTCTTTCTGCATTTTGAATGATTAATCTTCGTTGGTGTGCACTCGGATAGCCCGGGATGTATTCTTTAAGGCCTGTAAAGGCAATTAAGAATATAACTGATACGATTAAGATAAACATTGCTAAGCCTACAGTGGTGAAAACATTTAGTCTGGAAAGACGCATGCCAAACACCTCTTCGTAAGTTTGCTCATTGAAAATTGCAATGCGGTATTTGCTTTTTAATTTCTCGACAAGAGACTTTTTAACTTTTTCTTCTGTGGCCATGTTGTATAAAAAAGAGACAATTAAAGCAAAGTTAATAAAATTATGAGTAGAAATCTTGATTTTAAATTAGTGAAATTAGATTCTATAAAACAGGTCTTAATTACGTAGGAAATTAAAAAATAAATAAAAATAATTTAATTTTATTTTGATGGAATAAAAAAGCTTTCTATATTTGCACTCGCAATTAAGAAAACAAAACGTTTAAGATATATTGCGGGGTGGAGCAGTTGGCAGCTCGTTGGGCTCATAACCCAAAGGTCGTCCGTTCGAGTCGGGCCCCCGCTACTAGTAGCCGGAAGATTTAATTCTTTCGGCTTTTTTTTGTCTTTATTTTTCTTCGCAAAAAAGTATCCTTTCTTCGTTTCTCATTTTTCTTTTGCCGTTTCTTTTTGTTTCAAAGAATTCATTTGGGAACAAGCAATATTTCTGATTTGCTTTTTTGTATCTTCTAAAGGTTCTTGATTGAAAATATTCCACTAATAATGCATTTTTCTTATTGATTATTAAATGGTTGTTGTTTATGATTCGGCTTGAAGTTGAATTGTGGGGAGTGATAGAAAGAATTAAACTGACTTATAAAATTTTCAAAGGTTTCGGTCTTGTTCACCATTTTCAGTGAGTTAACATAGTTTGTGTGGTGGCGTTAAGAAAATGTTAACGAAATTTCTAAAAAAAAGAGCAGTTTATTTGTTTGAATGCTAGTGTATCAGGATTGTTTTTGGTAATTTAATTTGGTCAAGTTGTTAATAATTTCTATTTTTGATTTAAATATAAATATAACATTTCAAATATGAATTGGAATGTTGGGTATTGATTTTTTTGTTAAGTACTTAAATATTTGATTTATGAAACTACGAACGAGTATGGCGCTATTAGTCGCGCTGCTATGCTTTTCTGTAAGCAGTTTCGCTCAACCGAACACAACGTTCTCACATGAAGAGGCGAGTCAATCGGTTCGTGATTTGAGCGGTATGAACTGGAAGATGAAAATGATGCGCCCAGATGCAGGTGTGAAAGTTGGTCTTCCTCAAATTCCACCAGAAGATATTGAAACATTAGTGTGGAACAGTGCCAAAGTACCTGGAGATGTATATACTGATCTTTGGAGGGCTGGTGCTATTGAAGATCCTTATTTTGGTCGTAATAGCATTAAAGCACAATGGGTACAGCATTACGAATGGTGGTATTCTTTACAATTTAACTACCAACAACCTATAAAAGACGAGGTTATTGAAATCGTTTTTGAAGGTGTGGATTACAGTTGTGAAGTATGGCTGAATGGTACTTACCTTGGAAAACACGAAGGAGCTTTCACGAAGTTTTCTTTTGATGTAACAAAAGTAATTCGTACACATGACTGGGATTGGCGTAAGCAATCAAACATGTTAATGGTGAAATTAGATTGCCCACCGCAAGTGAATTCATTAGTAGCCGGTGCAAAAACACCTTGGTTTGGTGACTATTGGAGAGATTTGATACCATTTGGTATTACTCGTCCTGTTAAAATGGTTACCACAGGTAAGGCACGTTTTGAAGATGTGTATGCTAAAAATACCATTAATAAAGACGGTTCAGCTGATGTAAACCTGGAATTAACTGTTGAAAACCGTTCTGATAAGGCACGTGAAATGAGCTTCACAGCTTCTTTAGAGGGCCATAATTTCGACATGAAACCATTGACGGTTGACTTTAAAGCTAAGGTTAAACCGGGTATGAATCGCATTGATAAAAAAATTCATTTAGATAATCCTCAATTATGGTGGCCGTGGGATTTGGGTAAACCAAACCTATACAAAACTAAAATTACCATGAAAGAGGGTGAGTTAAATCACGATGCTTTCGAAACAACTTTTGGTATTCGTGAAGTAACTTCTAAATGGAACCCTGGATTTAAGAAAGATGTAGATGTGTCTTTCCCGCGTTCTACATATATTAATGGGAAATTTCATTTTATTCGTTCAGCATGTTGGGGTGGGCCACCGGATATTTTCATTGGTCGTACATCTCCTGCAGAGTACAAAGAGTTAATTCGTTTAGCAAAAGAAGCTAACATGAATAACATTCGTATTTTTGGATGGCATCCACCAGAAATTCCTGAATTCTATCAATACTGTGACGAAATGGGTATCACTATTTGGTCTGATATGATTCCTTTAGGAACAGGTAACATTCCAACCGATCGTGAAGCATTGGGTGAAATTTTTAATACGGCAGTAGCTGTGACCAAGGAACGCCGTAATCATCCTTCATTCATTCAAACAGAGGGTGGTGAGGAAATGTTATTACGCACGCGTGATGCACATTTCGGTCGTGCTTTCTTAGAAGAATTAGGGGATTCAATTAAGAAGTATAACAACATTCCTTATGTTGATGATTCTCCAATGAATGAGCGTTGCCACGTTTCGCAAGAAGCAGGCTATAAGCCAAAAGAAGCGATTCACTCCTTACGTTATTTTTACGAAATGGGTCGTTGGTTACATGAAGATTGGATTCGTGACTTTACAGACGGTTATCCAATTGTACCTGAGTATGCAATTACATCTGTTCCTTCTGTAGAAAGCTTGAAGAAATTTATTCCTGCAGATGAACTATGGCCTCCGGGATTAAGTTGGGGACATCACTGGGCAGATCTTATTCGTTTGCGTATGCAAAACTGGGATGTATTTGGTGATGAGATGAAAGGTTCGTTAGAAGAATTTGTAAATGCTTCTCAAGACGCTCAAGGAATCATCTTCCAAAATGGTATCGAGTTTTACCGTCGTCATAAACCAAATTTAAGTGGTATTGCACTTTGTCATTTTATCACTTACTGGCCTGATATGAAATGGGGTATAGTAGATGCTTATCAACAACCTAAGCGTTCTCATGGATTAGTTGCAAAAGCTTACCAACCATTGTTAGTGAATTTTGATTTTGAAAAACGTCGTTGGGACAAGAAGGAAGCATTTAAAGGCGGTATTTGGATTGTTAATGACTTATATGAATCATACGCCGATTGCAATCTTAAATTTGTGATGAAAGATGACAACGGAAAAGTCTTAACTACCAAGAAATATGAAGTTGCTGCTATTGACGAAAATAGTGCAAAGAAATTCTTTGATGTTGAGGAGAAAGTATTAAAGTCTGTAGATAAGAAATTCTATGTCGAGCTTGAATTAACAAATAAGAAAGGTGACGTTATTTCTCATAACGACTACTTCTTCCTTATTGGAGATCAAACCGAAGCTACAAAGTACTTTAATGAGTGGGGTAAACGTCGTTTAGAAAAAGAAAATGGTAATAACCGTGGTGGTTACGGAACGTATTATCACTTCTTTGATGAAATGATTGAAATTGACGGTAAGAAATACGAGAGTGATACTCAAAAGCCAAAAGCATTTGGTTATCCTGCTGAATAGTATTTTAGAACTGAATATATCTATAATGAAAAAGAGGTTGTCGCTTAGGTGATAACCTCTTTTGGTATGGTAAAAATTTGACTAAATGTAGGCATGGAAGTCATGTCGGAATTGAAATGCCAAATGAATTGTCAAATTCGTGTTTTGTATGCCCTTTAGTCGTTGGTTGAAATATTAGAGTGCTTGCGATTTAACGTTACGTTCATTGAATAAACAAAATAATAAATGCCATTTTTTCTTTGCGATGAATGCTTTGTAATATGAAGCAGGATTTCCTACTGTTAAGTACGAATCTCGTTTATATGGCTCATGACAGCAATAAGGAGCTTATAAGGTATACTGTCGTGCAAGTAACCAATAAAAGGAAATGTAAGTAATACCATAAGCAAGGTATTTCAGTCATTCAGCAAAAATAAACTCTACTTTGTAATGATTTATTAGTGCTTAAATGATGGTGAAAATTACATCATTTCTTCATAATTAGCTTGCTTTCCCGATGGTATTCTTCGCTTAATCGGAGAATGTAAAATCCGTTAGCTAAATGGGAAATTGAAAAAGTAATGCTTTCAGCATCTTTTATTTTCGATGTATGAAGTAGGTGACCATAAAGGTTAAATAATTCAATTTTTAACTCTTGAGAATTATCTTCCGAAATACGTTTGACGGTTAGATTTTCTTCTACTGGATTAGGAAATGTTAGGATGTTATATTTTATTGGTTTTTCCGGTTCGGGTGGGGTAATTATTTTTTTTTGATTTAAGTGTAAGTCTAATCCACCAATAGATGAGTTGAGGTTAAAGATATATGCTTCCTCTTGTGTGAAAGATCGAGGGTAATAAGTAATTAATGAAAGATTGTCTGTATTATCCGGGATGGCTTTGATGTAATATTGTCCATTCGGGATAGAAAAGAAGTTAAATGTCCCATTAAATAATGCAGAACTTTGAATTTCAGAATGAACCTCCGGGCTCTCAATTCGGCAGAGGATCACTGTTGCATTATTAGTGGTTTCATCATTTATAAATACTTGACCTGATATGGAATGTAATTTAATAATGGTTTGAGTAGGAGGTTGATGGAAGCCTTGAACCAATGTTGTATTTGGATTAGAAGCCGTGCTAATAATGCTTTCACCAAGTGTCCAATCCAAGGTGATACTGCTATTGCTACCACTTGTGCCGGAACTTGCAATAACTTCTCTATCAAAACTTTGAGCCGTTATTCCCAAAGAAGTGATAAGAAGTATTAGTGTTGTAATTAGATGTTTTAAATAATTAGTCATTGTTTACCAGCAATTTTGCCATTGAGAGCCATCATAAACTCTTAGTTTGTGGGTTGTACCATCCATATAAATGTCGCCTTCTACCGGATTTTGCGGTTCGCTGTTTCTTGGTTCGAGTCGCATTACATCTTTGATGTGAAGTGATCTTTGTGGGTCTGTCACTCCAATCCCTACATGTCCAACGCTATCGATTGTTAATCTTTCATTTTCAGGAGATAATTGTTGTGTGAAAAAGCGAATCTGTCCATTAATGTCTCCTGGGCTAATAATTAAGTCTTCGGCATCTTGAGTAGCTTTTATTAATACTGATCTTTGAATAAATGGATCCAACGAGCTTATGTTTGGATAACATCTAATTTCAAGCTCAGAAGATGAGCCATCCTTTGATCTTGCAAATGAAGCCATTCCGGCACCATTGCCTTTTGTAATGTCATCGTTTGTTTCATCAATTACTTGAAAATAACTAGCCGAAAAATTATTGGTGCTTCCGATTGTTACGCGATTCGGATAGTAAAGATTGCTTCCAACGTTTTGCCAATACGCATTTGAACTCGAAATTAATACTCCATTTTGATAAATATTACCTGAAATATTGATGTTGCCATTAACAACAAGAGCAGTGTCAGTGCTAGCTTCGCGTCCAATACCAACCGTTTGGTCAGTAACATAGAGATTCTCGTTTAAATCATTATTCCACTGCAAAGGTTGGGTTGCGTTCGAAGATGTTTTTGCAAATAAGGCATAAGGTACACTTAACAGCTGTGCATTGCCTATGGGAGTGAAATTGCTACCCCCGGTTTCATCAATAGAAATGTATATATACTGAGATCCGTTTGCCCAATTGATTTCAGAAAAATCATTTGTACTAATTTGAGTGCCTTTTCCTACCTCCAGATTGATAAGGCCATATTGGTTAGTTTCTGTGTTATGTGTTTCAGAGTAAACGGTCGAGTTTTCATTTTTAATTTCGATTTTCAATGAAATTTTTTGATTCGAAATTATTTCTCCGTTGGAACTTCGTGCAACAGCTTGGTATTTAAAAGCCTCTGGAGCTTGTGCCATCATGCCATATAGCAGACTTTGTAAGAATAGTATGAGGAATGTTTTTTTCATATTCAAGCATTTGTATGTTACGAGTGTTGTGTCATCTATATTTATACTTCGATGGAGCGGCGTACCATTCGATGTTAAAACTGGTTCCAAATCCGTAATAATATCCTGAAGTATCAAAGTAATTCGAATTTATTTTTGTGTTATTGATGATATCAGCCTTGTTGTATTGGCCAAATAGATATAAGGTTAATAAATGGCCTAATTTTAGTTCCAGTGAAGCTCCAAAGTTGTAACTAAAATAGTTTTGCTTGAAGATGTTTTTTCCAATGTTATAATCATCTTCAAATTCTAAAAAAGCCGTTCGCTGATGGCTAAAGGAATATACAATTTGGGTATATGTATCGAACCTTAGAGGTTTGGCAAGTTTAAATGAATAACCAAATGATAGGGGGATTTGAAAATATTGAGCGTCGTAGGTGTTTGTTTTGAATAATTGCTTTTCGTAGTTTTTTACGTCATAAACTGTTTTGTATTCAGTGACTGTTTGTTCTGCTTTGTGCCATATTTTTTCACCATTCTCAGAAATGGTATAATAGTCATCAAAAACAGTCGTCGCATAAGGGACTTGTTCTGATGAGATTGTGTCCGAAAAAGAAGTGTAGCCATGATCAGTAAGCGTAGCATGAAGGTTTTGAAATCCAAAACCGGTACAGGCAAAGAAGTTATTTATGGCGTATTTAACATTAAATCTAAACCCTGAATTTCGCTTGTTGAAATCGAATTGGAATTCGTCAAAAGTATTGCTTTGGTTGATGAAATCCAGGTACCCAAAGTCACTTCCAATTTGAATGACTTTATGTTGCTCCAGTTTTATGTAGGAGTTGTATGGTATTTTTGATTTTCTATTTCTGGCTTTTAGTTTTTTAGGTTTTACCTTTGATGCTTTTAATCTTTTCTTATTAAGAACCTCCTTGCTTTTCTCGTGCAATTCAATCGTATTGGCTGTTTTTGTTATACCCCAGCTTGCAATGTTATCCAGTTTTAACTTTTTGTTTGAGATGTATGATTTATAACTGCTTGGTTCGTAGTGGTAAAATAAGATTGCATTATCATCCTTGGTATTTGCTTTTAGTATGGAGTCATTAATAACCATAAATTCCTCTTGATCAAAAAAGACTTTGTGTATTTCTATAGTCTCTACTTTTTCGAGGGGGGCTTCTTTGGCTTTTGTTCTTATAAAAGACATGTTAGATTTCGAAACTTGCGCTTGTACTTTCTTCTGATTGGGATCTTTTTTTATTGCAATAACCTGATTGGCAATGATAGAAAAGCTTGTTTCTGTGCCCGAAAAGAGTTTATTGAGGACATTGATGAGTTTGTTTTCTGATCCGTCAAAAGAAAATTTTTGATTTGAATTTAAAAGTGCACTTTCAAAAGCTAAGTTTAGACCTGTTTGCCTGTTGATTTCACTGATGACATTAATAGGATTTGCATTACTTAGCGAAAGACGTATGGTTTGATCCAATTTATCCGCTTGAGAATAGGTTATTTCAAGGGGTAAAAAAAAGAATGTTATAAATATAAACCAATATCGCATCAGAATTTTACAGCTCGTTGTCGTCAAAATCTATCCGTTGAATTTAAGGATAAGCCTTTTGGGTGTAAAAATACCAATTAAATTTTAAACAATAATATTAGAAGGTTAGATAAAAAACAAGTGCCTTTAAATTTAAGGGTTGTGTTTGTTAAAAACTAAAAAGCACCGCTGTGTTTTATAAAATACAGCGGTGCTAATTTTTTTGTATGCAAGGTTTGTAATTTTACTTTTTAATTTCTAACTCAATGCCCAGACTCAGTTGAATCACTTTCTGAATTATCTGTATGTCTGTGGTGTCGGAGAAACTTGCATTTAATTTTCGGTGGAGTTCAGTGGAATCAGACGTGTTAATTGTTACGTTATAAATCCCTTCCAATATTTCGATTACCTCAATTAATGGTGCATCCGCAAAGTTAATCTGATGTGTTTTCCATACAAGTTGATTGCTATTAAAAGATTCTTCAACCGTTAATGAATTGTTGTCAACATTTAAATAGATGCTGTTCCCTGCTGTTAGACGCTCATTAATGGATGGATCTCCTTTTAAGGTAACATTAACAATACCTTCTTCCACTAAAACTGAAACATTGTCAGTGTTGGCATTGATGTTAAATGCTGTGCCAACAACTTCAACATTAATATCTCTTGCCGAAATAATAAATGGTTTGGCCTTGTTCTTAGCTACGTCAAAGTAAACTTCACCATTCATGATTACTGATCGATTGCCCCAAAATGCAAATTGGTGATAAGATAACTCCGAATTTTTATTAAGGGTAACAATAGTTCCATCCGGCAACGTGTCAGTCACCGCATTGCTATACGCCGTAAGGTGAATTTCACTTTCGGTAAACTTTATGCCTCCAATGAAAACAAAAGTTAAAACTGCAGCTGCTGCAGCCCATTGCATTACTTTTAAAGAAATGCTTTTTCCTTTTGCTTGAGGATTTATTGTAGTATTAGAAAACTCTTCAAATGCACTACTTGCCGTGTGGTTTCTCTCTGATTTAAAAGCAGCAGTGTAATGCCAAATATTTGAAGCTTTTTGAAAATACTTTTTATTCTCCTCGCTTTCCTTGAGCCAATTGAGCAAATTTTCATTTTGCTCCTTGCTGGCTGTTTGGAGGTGATAAGCTGTTATGAGCTCATCTATATTCTCAATATTTGTATTTATGTGTCCCATTGTACCCTTATGACAAGTTCATTCAGATTACCCCTACATGAGAAATGAAGAAAGAATTATAAAAAGAGGAAAAAATTCAACCAACTCTTCTCGTAAAACCTTTAATGCCCTTGAAATGTTGCCTTCCACAGCTTTTACTCCAATTTGTAGCTCTTCGGCAATTTCTTTGTATGATTTGTACTCAAAGCGACTCATCATAAATACTTTTTTGCATTGTGGAGTAAGTTTTTCAATTGATGCATTGATTTTTTCTCCCAATTCTTCGGCTTTTAATTCTTCATGGCCATCCAATTCAATTTCCTTGATTTGATGCCAGGTTTCATCTTGGTAGTTGGCAAAGTTTTTTGCCTTTTTAATTTTATTCAGGCAATTATTATGAACCGATCGGTATAAATAAGGTTTAATGTCATTGATGTGAGAAAGCTGAGTTTTGTTTTCCCACATTTTTGCCATCACAAACTGAACAACATCATGAGCTTCATCCATGTCGTTGAGAATGCGATTAGCATAAAAGCATAAGTCATCGTAGTATTCGATGTATAAATGCTTGAAGGCTAGTTGTTCACCGTTAGATAGAGCTGCTATTAGATTTGTATGGTCGCTGTAAGGTTGCAATCTGAAAAGGTTATTGTAAATGTTTTCGTATCAAATATAATTAAATGTAATTAGCTCAAAAGAGTTTGATGCTATTACATACAATTTGACTTATATGTTTTTTATGGTGAAATGTTTCATTGAAATGCAAAAAAGAAACGAATGTAATTATTTATTGAAAATGTATTTTGTGTAAGTTGTTGTATTCTAGCGACAAGAGCGTGGCTTTGTTTTTTTGTAAAACTTAAAACGGTACTTCATCTAGGGGAGTTTAGTGGTTTAAGGTCATATGCGTATGGGATCTGATCACTAATAAAATTTATTATTCGAGATCATTTCTGTATCGAAAATCTAGAAATGAATTTAAACAAATTTTATAAGTATGAAAAAACTTACGTTTATAGTATTCGGCTTATTGCTTGGTTTCATGATGCATGCAGCAAGTCCGAAATACAATTATGGAGAAGTTCTTCAGAAGTCATTATTCTTTTATGAAGCTCAACAGGCTGGTCCGCTTCCGGATTGGAACCGCGTATCTTGGCGTGGTGATGCTTGCGTGAATGATGGTGAAGATGTTGGACTGGATTTAAATGGTGGATGGTTTGATGCCGGTGACCACGTAAAATTTAACTTTCCAATGGCTTGGACTGTTACTACGCTTGCTTGGGGTGGATTAGAATTTAAGCAAGGTTATCAGGATATGGGACAACTTGAGATTCTTAAAAGAAATTTGAAATTTGTTACCGACTATTTTATTAAATGTCATCCGGAACCTAATGTTCTTTGGGGACAAGTTGGTAACGGTGGTCTTGACCATGGTTGGTGGGGTTCTGCTGAAGTATATCATTTGGCTGGTGTAGATCGTCCTTCATATAAAATTGATGCAGAACATCCCGGGTCAGACTTAGCCGGTGAAACAGCTGCAGCGATGGCTGCAACAAGTATGTTATTGAAAGAAGATGATCCTACTTATGCGGCTGAATTAATTCGACATGCTAAAGAAATATATGATTTTGCCTACAACTATCGTGGAAAATATCCTGAAGCAATTACCGATGCGACTACCTATTATAACTCCTGGAGTGGGTATTATGATGAGTTAGTTTATGCCGCGTGTTGGCTGTATAAAGCAACAGGTGAGGAGAAGTATCTTGATTACGCGAAAAAAGAGTATCCAAATCTTAATCAGGAAGGGCAGGAAAAAGTACCAGAGTATATTTGGGCCGGTTCTTGGGATGATAAAGGAAGACTATGTCATTATTTAATGTATGAACTTACAGGAGAAGCTACGTATAAAGAAAATTTAGAGCGTCACTTGGATTATTGGGTTTATGATTTTAATAAAGGTGATGATGTAGTTACACGTGGTGGTTTATATTGGTCCTATCAGTGGGGACCACTTCGTTATACTGCCAATGTTTGTATATTATTACAATTGTATGCAGATATGGCTCCGGCATCAAAAAAGGCTGATTATCAAAATTTTGTTGTTAATCAAATTAATTACATGCTAGGAGATAATCCACGTCAAAGTAGTTATGTTTGTGGATTTGGAAAAAATCCTCCGGTTAATCCTCACCACCGTACAGTACATGGTACATGGGGAAATGGTTTTTCTAAAGCTCCTAATCCTAGCCGCCATACTCTTTATGGAGCATTGGTTGGAGGGCCATTAAGTGACGATAGTTACGAAGATGATCGTGGGAATTATTTCACCAATGAGGTAGCTTGTGATTATAATGCCAGTTTTACATCTGTTTTAGCAGGGTTATGTGAAGCCTTTGACGGATGTGCACCTTTGGCTAATTTTCCCATTGAAGAAGAGCCTGTAGATGAATTTTATTGTGCGATTAATGATATTAAAACGCAAGGTAATACAACTAGCGTTAAAGTTTTCTTGCACAATCACTCTGCTTGGCCGGCACGTGGTTCAGATAAATTATCTACGCGCTATTATGTTGATTTATCCGAAGGATTTGATGCCGGATTGACATTGGCTGATTATACAGTTAGTAATAATTCAGCAGGAAAGCTTTCTAATTTTCAAGCGTGCGATGAAGCTAATCACATTTATTATATCGAAATTGATTTGTCTGGCAAAATGTATGCCCCAATTGGTGATGGTCCTTCAGTAGCTGATATTCAATTTAATATTGGATTGAAGAGTGGAGTTACAGGTGCCTGGAATCCTGATAATGACTTTTCTTATGTAGAAGGTAGTTACAGTACCAAAGATGAAGGTCGGAATTATAACATGCCGGTTTTTGATGATGGTAATTATGTGGGTGGTTTTGAGCCTGATGCATGTGCTGTTGGAGCTTATCGTCCTCGTGCAAAATTCTCAACGACACCTACTTTAGGAATGAATCCAATGACTGTAAAAGTAGATGCTAGTGAGTCCACAGGTCCTGAAGGCGCTGCTTTAACTTATGCCTGGGATTTTGGCGATGGTTCAAAAGGGGCTGGCAAGACTGCTTCTCATGTGTATGCTGATCCTGGTAATTATGTGATTACTTTAGTAGTAACAGCAAATGGAGAATCATCAAGTCCAAAAACATCTAGTGTTACAGTAAAAGATAAAAATAGTCCTCCGGTAGCTTCATTTACTGCCAATGCAACAAATGGTGTTGCTCCACTGGCTGTAGATTTTGATGCTTCAGCTTCGTATGTGGCAAATGGTGAAGAATTAACTTACTCATGGAACTTTGGAGATGGTAAAACTGCTTCTGGCGTAAAGGTTTCTCATACTTTTACCGGATTTGAAACTTTCACCGTAGAGTTAACGGTAACTTCTTCTACCGGTACAAGTAAAGCAACCAAAACTATTACTGTTAAAGATCCAGACTTAGTAGGTAACGTTAAATTACTTATCAAAGTAGAAAAAGGTGATGATGCCCAGATTCCAATAACCATTCAAATGGCTAATGAAGGTGACGATGCTGTTTCTTTAGATGAGATGGTTATAAGGTATTGGGTAACCATGAAAGCTGAACATGCTGTTGCAATCCGTGTTGATAATGACGGCGGTATAGGTAAAGATAATATCAAAGCCACGCTGGTTAAACTGAAAAATGCAGCCGAAAATGCTACCCATTATATTGAATTGTCTTTCGCATCTGGTGCGGGTCAATTAGCTGCAAACTCGAGTACAGGCGAAATTAATTTCACCCTCCATGTAGAAGATTATTATCCACAAGATTTTGATAGGGCTAATTCTTACTCTCAAATAAATGCGCCATCAAGTTTACAAGAGTATGATAATATCACCATTTATCAGAATGAAATCTTAATCGGCGGGATAGAGCCTAAATTTTCAAATAATGGATCTGTTTCAGTGAAAGAAACAGAAATCTCAAAGGTTAGTGTTTTTCCAAATCCGTCTAAAGGAGAAGCTGTCAATGTTGTTCTTGGTTCAGGTGAAGAGTCTGTTGTAACTGTTTACAACTTGGCTGGAACACTAGTGCTTCAGGCAACTGCTCAAAATAAATTGACAATTCCTGCAGGGAAATTAGATGTAGGTATCTATGTGATTAGTATTCAGAGTGAATCTGTTACTGAAAACATTAAATTAGTGGTTAAGTAAATGAATAAAAGCAGCCACGTTCTCAGTTTTGAGGACGTGGCTTTTTTTGTATCTCTTCTTTTATAGGTAAAATACCGTTTCTTGAGCGCTTTTATCTTTTAATGAGTGACTTTGCAGTTCTTTTGTTGAGGGCATAACTGTTTATTTTTCAGGCTTATTGGTCTCCCTCAGCTTCTTCTTCTAAACTCTATTTGTTAGGTTTTATTTGTGCTATATATAGCCATCTTTCTTTTATAAAAGCCTGGTATTTCGTTGATTGTTGGTCAAGTATAATAATTGAATTTCAAATAGGCTTGTTAGCCTTTTTTTGTAATGGGTTAAAAATAAACGACATAAGGGTTAATAGGCTTTATGAATTTACCTAATAGATGTGGGTAGTCCATAATCTAACTATTAGGGAATTGTTCCAATTCGAATGTTGTTTTTATCAATGAAACCTTTCAATTTATCGTGCAAAATGATGTACTGATGATTGTAGATAACTGATGAATTGTATTTTTTTAACAAATAAAATATTCATTATCAGGGTTTAATGTTTGTGTTTCTGAATTTTTAAAAAAAAGATTTGTTTTCGGTCTAGGGTGAGGCTTTAAATTTATGTCATAGGATTGTCTGAATTGATCGAGGTGGGGAATTCAAGCGTGATCATTTCCGATTTAAGAATTGAAAAATCAACTAGAAATAAATTTTTTTACTATGAGAAAACTTACATTGTTAGTACTGGGATTAATGTTGGGGTTCGTTATGAGCGCAGCAGATCCGAAATACAATTATGGAGAAGTTCTTCAAAAATCGATATTCTTCTATGAATGTCAGCAATCCGGACCAAAGCCGGACTGGAACCGCGTTACTTGGCGTGGTAATTCAGCTATGGATGATGGAAAAGATGTTGGCGTTGATTTAACCGGTGGCTGGTTTGATGCCGGTGATCATGTTAAATTTAACTTTCCAATGGCATTCTCCACTACCATGTTATCGTGGGGTGCATTAGAATTCAAAGAAGGTTATGAGAAAGCCGGACAAATGGATGAATTGCTTTTAAACCTTAAGTTTGTAAATGATTATTTTATTAAATGTCATACTGCTCCAAATGAATTGTATGGGCAAGTAGGTGAAGGTGGACCAGATCACACATGGTGGGGATCAGCAGAGGTTTATCCTGCAAAAATTGCCAGACCAGCTTTCAAAATTGATGCTCAAAACCCGGGATCTGATTTAGCAGGTGAGACTGCTGCTGCAATGGCTGCATCAAGTATGGTATTTAAAGCTGCCGGACAAACTGCTTATGCTGCTGAATTATTAAAGCATGCAAAGGAGCTTTTTACTTTTGCAAAAACATATCAAGGAAAATATTCAGAGTCGATTAAAGATGCATCTTCTTTTTATAATTCTTGGAGTGGTTATAAAGATGAGTTAATCTGGTCGGCTTTATGGTTGCACAAGGCCACAGGGGATGCAACCTATTTAGACTATGCGAAAACCAATTACGACGAATACCTGGAGTATGATGATGCTCGTGATGTTAGTAAAGGCCATGCTTACAAATGGGCCTTAGCATGGGATAATAAATGTTATGGGTGTTATACCTTAATGGCTCAAGCTACAGGTGAGGCAAAATATAGACAAGATGTTGAGAGACATCTTGACTTTTGGAGAGGTGAAAAGGTTAATCCAAATGATAAAGCCGCACCATATACGCGTGGTGGGTTAGCTTATGTAGAACCTGCTAAGTGGGGGTCGTTACGTTATGCCTCTGGTATATCATTTATTGCGTTGGTATATAGTGATATGGCGCCTGCTGCTAAGAAACAAGCTTACATTGACTTTGCAACTCGTCAAATGAATTATGCATTGGGTGATAACCCTCGTAAAAGTAGTTATGTGTGTGGGTTTGGTAATAATCCTCCCAATGCTCCTCACCACCGTACCATGCATGGATCATGGAATGATAGTAAAACAAGTCCTGTAGATAGTCGTCATATCCTATATGGTGCCTTAGTAGGAGGTCCTGATACTGAAGATGGTTTTGAAAATGATCGAGGGGATTATATTCTAAACGAGGTAGCTTGTGATTATAATGCTGCATTTACTGGTTGTATGGCAAAAATGGTTGATCTATATGGCGGAGCAGGTTTAGCTAACTTCCCAATCGAAGAACAGCCCGTAGATGAGTTTATCACAACCACTAAAGAAAATACTGCGGGTGCTGTATTCTCAGAGGTTGCGGTTCATATTCACAACCGTTCAGCATGGCCTGCTCGTATGACAGATAAATTATCCTTCCGTTATTACGTTGATTTATCAGAAGGTTTTGAGTCGGGTGCTACTTTAGCAGATTATGCAGCTACTAAAAATGGTGCAGTGGGAACTGTTTCCGGTATTAAAGTGTGTGATGAAGCTAATCATATTTATTACGTAGAAGTAGATTTATCCGGAGAGGAGATTGCTCCTACTGGTCAAAGTAATTGTTATAGAGAAGTTCAGTTGAGAGTTGGTTTCTCAGATCATGCATCGAAATATAAGTGGGATGCTTCCAACGATTTTTCTTATGAATTTGTTGGTCCCGGTGAAGACCGTTTTGGACAAAGAAATGATAAGGTCGCTATTTTCGACGATGGTAACTATTTAGCTGGTATCGAGCACGAAGGATGTGCCGTAGGAGGTTTCCGTCCTCGCGCTAAATTTTCTGCGACTCCAACAATGGGTATGAATCCTTTAACTGTTGCTGTGGATGCAAGCGAATCTACCGGACCGGAAGGCGCTACTTTAGCTTATGCATGGGATTTTGGTGATGGTTCTAAAGGAACCGGTAAAACAGCCTCACATAAGTATGTTGATCCGGGTAGTTATACAATTACATTAACGGTTTCTGCAGATGGTGAGTCTAGTACTAAAACAGCAGAGATTACAGTAAAAGATAAGAATAGTCCTCCTGTAGCTTCGTTTACTGCAACTCCGCTAAGTGGTGCCGGACCTCTTGAAGTTAACTTTGATGCTAGCACTTCTTACATCGCTAATGGTGAAGCTTTAACTTACTCTTGGAATTTTGGTGACGGAAAAAGCGGAACCGGAAAAACAGCAACGCATACCTATACTGAATACGGACAATTTACTGCTGTATTAACCGTTGCACATGCGACTTTAGGAAAAGATACTTATTCGACAGTTATTACTGTTCGTGACCCAAGTTTAATGGGTGATATTAAAGCCCAGTTTAAAATGGGTAATGCAAGTGCTGATGCAATTGGTGCTCAATTTAAAATTGTAAATGCCGGGGATGAACCTGTAAATATGGATGAATTAACTCTTCGTTATTGGTTTAAATCTGATTTGAAATCAGGAATGGTATTTGACTTAGATTATGTTCATGAAAGCATTAAGAGCTCTAATGTTTCTGCTAAAGTTGTACAAATGGAGAAAGCATCTGAAGATGCTAACCAATACTTAGAGATTAGCTTTAAAGCGGGTACAGGTCAACTTGCTGCGAAGACCACGTCGGGTGAGATTCAAGGTAGATTACACTTAAATCCTTATGCAAATGCTTTTAATCCTACAGCTGATTATTCTTATACTGCATCTACAAGTTTTGCAGAGTGGGAGAAAGTTACCGTCTATCAAAATGGCGTATTAGCTTATGGTATTGAGCCAGTGGTTAATACTACGCCTACAGCAAGTGTGTCAGAAAAAGCAGAAGCAACTGTTAAAGTATATCCAAATCCTTCAAGAGGTGAATCTGTTAATGTAGCTCTTGGTTCGGGCGAAGAATCTGTAGTTACGGTTTACAACTTAGCAGGTGCAGTAGCTCTTCAATCAAGTGCTCAAAACCAATATACAATTCCAGCAGGTAAATTGGAAGCCGGTATCTATGTGATTAGTGTTCAGAGTGAATCTGTTTCAGAAAATATCAAATTAGTAATTAAATAAACTTGCAAAAGAACCATACTCCTACAGGGAGTATGGTTTTCCATCTTAAATTTTTTTATAATGAAAAAACTTTTATCAATTGGCTTGTTGGCCTGTTTGGGCTTTAATTCAATGGCCAAGGACTATTCTGAGTACAATGAGTACACCCAGAAGTTCTTAAAAATGTATGATATTATTTATAACCCTAATAATGGTTATTTCAGTGCAGATGGTCTTCCATATCACTCTATTGAGAAATTTATGGTTGAAGCACCTGATTATGGTCATGAATCGACTAGTGAAGCTGTTTCTTATTGGATTTGGATCGATGCTCTTTATGGTGGTTTAACCAAAGACTGGAGTAAATTAAACCGTTCTATCGATTTAATGGAGAAATTTACGATTCCTACCAAAGAAATGCAGCCAAATGTGGGTAATTATAAACCTTCGTCACCTGCTACTTATGCATCAGAAATGCCAACTGCTCGTCAATATCCGGTAGCATTAGAAGGAAGTGTTCCTGTAGGTAGCGATGGAATTTCTAATGATTTAACGGCTGCTTATGGTTCGCAAGTTTACGGTATGCATTGGTTATTCGATTTAGATAACTTCTATGGATTTGGTAATATGGGAGACGGTACTAGTACCTGCTCATATATTAACAACTTCCAGCGTGGTGTTCAGGAGTCGGTTTGGGAAGCCATTCCTCACCCATCATGGGAAGAGCAAAAATGGGGTAAGCCGGGCGAAGGATTTCTTTCTTTATTTACCAAAGATCCTAATGGTTACGCCAAACAATGGAGATATACAAATGCGCCTGATGCTGATGCTCGTGTCGTACAAGCCATGATGTTAGCTGTTGATATGGCTAAAGAACAAAATCAAGATCCTGCAGAAATTTTCCCAATGGATAAAATTTCAAAATTAGGAGATTTTGTACGTTTATCTTTCAGTGATAAGTATTTTAAGAAAATTGGATGTCAAAATAAGCAAGCATCCGGTAATGGTTATGAAAGTGTTCACTACTTAGTGTCTTGGTATTATAGCTGGGGTGGTGGAATTGGAGCGCAAGCATCATGGTCATGGAGAATTGGTTCTTCTCATGCTCACTTTGGTTACCAAAACCCAGTTTGTGCGTATGCAATGAGCCAGGTTCCAGAATTTGCTCCAAAATCAGAAAATGGTCTTCGTGATTGGAACGAGTCGCTTAACCGTCAGGTTGAATTATACCAATGGTTACAATCTGCAGAAGGTGGTATCGCCGGTGGTGCAACTAATAGCTACAATGGTGATTATTCTCAATACCCTTCAGGTATGGCTACTTTCTACGGAATGGCTTACCAAGAGCACCCAGTATATCACGATCCGGGTTCTAACCAGTGGTTTGGTATGCAAGCTTGGTCGATGCAACGTATGTGTGAATTATACTACTTAAGTAATGATCCACGTGTTAAAAAAGTATGTGATAAATGGGCGAAATGGGCAGTTAGTGAAGTTAAATTCTATAACGATGGAACTTTTGAAATTCCAGCAACTTTAGAGTGGAGCGGTCAGCCAGAAACTTGGGATCCTCAAAATCCAAAAGAAAATACAGGTTTACATGTTAAGGTAAAAGAACATGGTACTGATTTAGGTATCTCGGGTTGTTTAGCTAAAGCATTAATTTACTATGCAGCTGCTAATAAGAAATATGATAAAGATAGTGATTTTGGAGCTCAGAAAACTGCCAAAGAAATCCTAGATAGAATGTATAAGAACTTCTACGAAGGAGATAATGGAAAAGGGTTCTCTACTGAAGAGACAAGAGGCGACTTTAAACGTTTCTTTACAACCGATTCTTTATATGTTCCAAATGGTTGGACCGGTACAATGCCTAATGGTGATGAAATTAAACCAGGTGTTTCTTTTATCGATATTCGTTCGAATTACAAAAAACTTCCGGGTTGGGCTGAATTTGAAGCTGATATTAAAGATGATGGTGAGGCTACTATGAGATACCACCGTTTCTGGGCTCAGGTTGACATCATGTTAGCGTTTGGAGAGTATGGTCGTTTCTTTGGAGAAAGTGCAGCTGATGAGACTGTTGCAGTTGTTGATGTTCGAATGAAACCTGAAACAGTTAAAATTGAGACTGGTGAGAAATTTATTTTGGAAGCCATTGTAGATCCTATTATGGCAGATAATAAATCTGTAACTTGGACTTCATCAAATCCGGCAATTGTAACTGTAAAAGATGGTGTTATTACTGGTGTATCTATCGGAAATGCGAAAGTAACCGTAAAAACTGTTGATGGAAACTATACTGCTGATTGTGCGGTACAAGTTGTGGGTAATGGTTCTATTACACGTTATACGCTTAATGCGAGAGCTTCAATGGGAGGTTCAGTGACATTAAATCCTGCACCAACCAATGGTGGTTATGCAAAAGGTACATTTGTAACTGCCACAGCTCATGCTGAAGAAGGTTATATCTTTGATGGTTGGAGTGGTGCTTCAGAAGCAGAAGGTGCTACAACTACTGTGAAAGTTGATGGTAATACTACTTTAACTGCTAATTTCAAACGTGGTACGGTGGCTTGTTCTAGTCCTCAGGTAAAAGAGTTACCTTTTGACTTTGAAGGATCAGGTACATACTGTTTTGAAATTAATGTGCCAATTGATCATGTTAATTCTTATAACTTGAATTCTTTAAAAATTAACGGCGTAGATTTAACTAACAAATGGACTAATGCGATTCCTGCTGCTGTTGGTGGTAAATACTATGTAGAGTACAATGGTAAATCCGGAGGTCACCTGGATATTCAGAGTAAAGAAGATATCGTTGGTATCCCTACTGGAATTGAAGATGCATTTGTTTCTACTGAAACAGTACAAATTTCAGTTTATCCTAATCCATTTAACGATAATGTAAATGTAGATTTAACTAACATTGATGAAGTAGAAAAAGTTGAACTACTTGATCAATCAGGAAGAGTATTAAAAGCTGTTTCTTGTTCTGCACTTACTGAAAAAATTGAATTAGGTTCTGAGTTATCTACAGGATTATATTTTGTGAAAATTACAACTGCTACTCGTGAGTATGTTGCTAAAATTCTTAAGCAGTAACAAATCATACAAAAAGCACCATGCTCTACATGGTGCTTTTTTAATAAAACTGACCTGGAGGACTACTTGCCTTATGATTGTTCAAGTTTGAATCTTCATAATTCATGTTAGTAGTAAATGGTATTAAATGGCGAATTCTTTTAGGCTCTATGTCAAAAGTTTTTGCCATTTAATTTTTAACCCTTAAAACATTTCGCTATCGAGTTAGAAAAATACTTTTAAAATAACGCACTACAGTTAATCTTAAGCAATTAAGTTTTTATGAAAAGAATAAATAAAATAGCTGTTATTTGACTGTGCCTATTCACTGTTTTACAATTGAATAATGCCCAAAACTGGCTTAGCACAAAGGTAAATGTTATTGTAGATTCTAATGGTAACAAAGTTCGATTAACCGGTGTTAATTGGTTTGGTTTTGAAACGGCTAAATTATTATCGGGCACGAAATCCATTCAGGTTAATAAAAAATAAAAATATTTTCAGAGGTTATTTTAGAGCTAACCCAAAGGGATCTAATTTGTTATTGGAGGTAGTTTTTAGGTTCTAAGGGTTGGTTCTTAATTTTTGTTTTGAAATGCCAAATAAGTGTTGTATGTTTGCAGCCGCAATAAAGAAAACAACACGTATAAAAATATATTGCGGGGTGGAGCAGTTGGCAGCTCGTTGGGCTCATAACCCAAAGGTCGTCCGTTCGAGTCGGGCCCCCGCTACTTAGAAGGTTATCTTGTTTAAGGTAACCTTTTTTTTGTTCGTCTTAATCCATCTTGTAGTGTATACGGTATATGTTTTATATTCTTCAAAGTATAACAAAATCTACATCGGTTATACATCTGATTTGAAATCTCGATTTCTTTCTCATAATAAGCTAGCTACCAAAGGTTATACAGTAAGGTATCGGCCTTGGGAAATATTGTTTACTGAAGATTTTGAAAGTAAATCAGAAGCGATGAAGCGTGAAAAGCAATTGAAAAGTGGAAAAGGAAGAGAATTTGTATGGTCAAAAGTTCAATAGAGGCAGGGCTCATATCCGCCAGCTGGCGGACGTCCGTTCGAGTCGGGCCCCCGCTACTAGTTAAAGCCGGAAGATTAGTTTCTTTCGGCTTTTTTATTATCCTAAATCTTCTTCCTATCTACACCGTTTATGTCTTATTTTCATCAAAGTTTAACAAAATCTACATTGGTTATACATCTGATTTTAAATCTCGATTCCTTTCTCATAATAAGCTAGCTACCAAAGGTTATACAGTAAGGTATCGGCCTTGGGAAATATTGTTTACTGAAGATTTTGAAAGTAAATCAGAAGCGATGAAGCGTGAAAAGCAATTGAAAAGTGGAAAAGGAAGAGAATGTGTATGGTCAAAAGTTCAATAGAGGCAGGGCTCATATCCGCCAGCTGGTGGACGTCCGTTCGAGTCGGGCCCCGCTACTAGAAAAGCCGAAAGATTAATTTCTTTCGGCTTTTTTGATGGTTTCCTTTTCCTGTTTTCAACCTTTTTTTGTATTCCATTACATTCAGGACAGTGTTTTCAACTGGGTTTAAATTAGCCTTCCTATCTTACATTAAATCAGTGACTAAATTATTGGCTTTGAGTTCGATCCTGAAAACGAATATTAGAGTGCAGTAGACGCAAAGTGACCAGAAAAGGGGGAAGAGTATATGCAGGTAAAAGTTAGTTTTTGATAGGTTTTATATCCGCAAATTGGATAACGTCCATTCGATCCCGATCATTATTCAGTAAAGGCGTGCTAAATTTGTAGTCAAAAATTTAATTCTGTTATCTCTTTTAGTATAAAAAGCAGATTGCTAAGTGTTTAACGTGTAGTCTATCTGGTTAAAAATACTTAAATGATTGTGGTAAAAAGATGCAGTAATTCATGTGTATAATTCCTGTTCTTTTCTGGTTATCAGGTGACAGTGATGAGTATTTAGAGGTGAGAGTTGACTTATTAAAATGTTAAACAGTGTTATGGGGTTTGCCTGAAGATCGAGGCTTATTAATTTTGTGTTCGACTTACGCTTGTTAACAATATGAAATTAATTTACTTAACTGTTGCTTTCGCAGCAGTAGTTGCATTTACAAATGTCGCCCATGCACGCACCAAATACCGGAAATATCGTCCTGATCGAGTTGATTCTTTGCGAGCCAAAAATAAAATGGTTGATATGGGGCAATATCAAATTCCTTTCGAGTATTCATCTTCTTCAAGTGATGTAGTTTTTTCCTCAGATTTTAATTCCGGATTCTATATGGATCCATTGATGCTTTTAAAAGGACGAGTGGCCGGCCTTAATATCGTTTCTATCAACGGACGTTTTAACAGTGGTACTGCAGCCTCCATAAATGGAACTACTTCTTTTTTAGGTTTGGGAGGTACACCTTTGATTATCGTAGATGATGTGCCGCTGTATAATCTGCCTCTTCACTTGAATTCCAATGATATTGAGAGTTTTTCAGTTTTGAAATATCCTGCTTCGGCAGGTTGTTATCCGGGTATGTCAAACGAAGGTGCAATTGTAATTCGAACTAAGCGAGCACAAAAAGAGGTGCAGGTAAGCTTTTCCGAAGAGCTTGGCTTTTCTCATCTTTTGAGAGATTATGAATTGGTAACTGGCGATGAATACCGTTCTCGGATCAGTAGAAATTATGGACTTAATTCCAATGAATATAAAGTGTTGGGAGATGCCAATACAAACTGGGTTGATAAAGTTATTCAACAAGGTGTTCATAAGGATTATTACCTGGGAGTAGGAGGAGTTCAGCAAAAAGTTGATTTGCCTTGGCGTTTATCCATTGGAAATAGTGCCGTGGATGGGATTCTTAAAAATGATGAAATCAACCGGACAACCGGCCAATTAATAATTAGTCCCAATTTTTTTAATAAACGTTTGAAGGTTGATGTTTCGGCAGGATTGTTCTATGAGAAAAACCGTCTAACACCTTCAGATGTAATTGCCAATGCGCTTCTTGCAGATCCAACTCAGGAAACTGATTTTTACCGGAGTGATTATGATGCACCTGCCTTGAGTCCAATCGATTATGTGGAAAATCAGTTTGAAGGTCTAGTTTATTTTAAAAGGAATATGGGTCTTAAAGCTGATTATCATTTTGAGGAACTGCCCGAGTTGTCTTTAGGTTTAATAACCAATGTGACTAAGTATACTGTTAAAGAGCGCTTGGTTGGTAAGCCTAAGGAGGAAGATATTGAGTATTACAATAATAGGAGAAATGTAGAGTTAAATAATAATTATCTTGAATTGTATACGCGATATAGAAATAAATTGAATGCCTGGGATAGTTATTTTGAGCTCAATGCAGGTACTCAGCGGTACGATGTTTCGTCTGATGAAAGTTTCGAAAAGGATGTTGATGGTTATTATTCCAATGGCTTGTATTCTTTTAATCATTCCGAATTTAACGCCAAGAAACCAATGGCGGGCATGTATTTAGGAGGCGATTATAATTTGTTTAAGCGTTATTCATTCAGTGTGAAGGCACGTTATAATATGGATTCGCGTTTTTATAATGAAGAAGTCCAGGGTGTTTTTACCTATGGCGGTGGAATTGCGTGGAATATGCACAATGAATCTTTCTTAATAAATCAACGAGTGATTGATTTATTAAAGCTCAGGTTTAATCTTGGTAAAGTAGCGAACTATCCTTATGAGGATAATCAATATTCAGAACATGTTTTTATTTTAAGGAATAAAAATTCTACTTATGAAGTGAGTCATACTGGAAGTGTTGGAATGGATTTTTCTTTATTTAAGCATAGGTTATCCGGAAGTGTTGAGCTTTTTTATAAGGAACGGGAAGGGCTTGCGAATGTTGTAACTATTCCTGCATACAGCGGGGATGCTGTTCAGTACGAAACAAACGCATCTTCGAGTAGTACGGGATGTAATTTTGCGATTAACTCCCGGCTTATTCAAGATGAGCATGTTGAGTGGAGTGTTTTTGCAAACATGTCAGCTCAAAGAGTTATTTTTGAGTCGAGCCCGGATATGAAAATATATAGCCACGGTGACTGGTTGGGAACAAGTCGTTTTAATGATATTATTGTTTCAGAAGAAGGTAATGGAATGTATTCCTATAATGTACTTGAGCAAAAATATGACCGGGAAGGAAATCCGCTTTGGAGAGAATACGTTGATCACACCCATGATGGATTAACCGATGCGCGGGATAGGCAAATAGGAAAGCTCGATAATTATGTTTATTATAGTTCTTTGGGTACGAGTTTAAGATATGAAAAATGGACTGTTTCTGCCTTATTCGAAGGTCAAAGTGGAAAGCATCTGCTAAATGTTCTAAAACCCTATGATTCCGGTTATGAACTGATGTTTAACAGTAACGAAACTTCTGATTATTTCATTGAAAAGGCTGATTTTGTTAAAATTGATTATGTCAGTCTGGGTTATCAGTTTCAGGATTTATTTCATCAAGGATTAAGCTTGGGTTTGTCAGCGGTTGTACAAAATGCTTATGTGTTCACTGCATATTCCGGTCAAAATCCGGAAGAAATTACGCCGACAGATTATAGTCAATATCCACAAGCCAGAACCTACACGCTTAAGTTGAGTTTAAGTTTATAGGTAACTATTACTTGAGAGAATAGGAGTGCCTGGTAGTTATTTTTATTCAGGTCAGTAGATAAGTACATACATTTCTGCATAAATCTAAAAAAGCCCCAAAGTGGGCGATATCCTAAAGCCTAGCCTGTAAGGGTTAGGATATTAATCAGGTATTTTATTTCATAGCCCTTCAGCTATGCTTAATTTTACCGCATCTTTGATGCTAACGTAAGCTTACTATTGATAAGTATTTAACTACTTATCTCTATGTTTTTAATTTCGTGTCAGGGTTTTGGGTTTTTGGTTTATTGTCCAAAGTCTAACGATCTATGGATATAAATTCATTCCTCAAATACTTTCTGACATTCACATTTTTTTGAGTGCTATTTATGTTTTTATGCTTTAACTTAAATTTTGATAATGCCTGGTTAAACCATAAAAACACTTGAGCTATGAACCTTCCATTCTTCCTACGTTTTCCGATCCTATTTTTATTGTTTTTGTCCCCTGGTGTATTTGCTCAGGATTATATGGATGAAATTGCAAAAGAAGCTTGTGCATGTTTGGATCAAATACCCGAACAGCTCGATGCAGAAGAATACAATATGAAATTAGGCTTTTGTATGATCGAGGCTGCATTGCCTTTTAAAAAGCAGCTAAAGAAAGATCATGGCGTTGATATGAATAAAATAGACGTCGAAGGTGAGGCTTTAGGGCAATTAATTGCTTTAAAGATGGTAGGCGTTTGTCCTGAAGGTTTAATGAAAATGGCTGATAAGGTGAATGAGGTTGATCAGCAAAATGATCTGAATATGTTAGAACTGAAAGAGTATCAGGGCGTGATTTCAAAGGTAGAGGACGATCAGTTTGTTATTTTTTCTGTGAAAAATGAGTTGGGAAGGAATACCAAGTTTTATTGGTTAACCTTTGTAGAGTCAAATATCGAGTTGTCTTTTAAGTATAAATCTTTAGTAGATGATTTGGTTAAAATAACTTATGTATCTCAGGAATTTTATGATGCGCGTATTGGAGAGTACCGCATATTTAACATTATCCATTCGTTTGATACACTTTCAGGAGATATTAATCCGTCGGAAAAGAAAGCGAGTAGTATGGATTTAACAACACGATAAAAAAACTCCCCAAATATTTATTGATATTTGGGGAGTAACTGTATAGTGTGAAAAAAGGTCTATTTCTTCAGAGCCTTAATGGTTTTTATCGAATCCTTAGTCTGGATAACGATATAATATAAACCACTCGCTAAATCGCTACCAAACGAAACTTTATTGCTAATGGTTTCTGAAATGGTTTCAATTGGACTTCCTAGTTGATCAAGGATCAGAATCTGTTTTACTTCTTTAGGATTTGAAAGTTCTATGATGCACTGATCATCAAAAGGATTAGGATAGGCTTTTGAGAATACCTCATTTTCCTCATCAATGTTGGTTACAATGCCGCTACCTTCATTAAAGCTACTCACCTTAATGTCAATGCCGGCATTATTATCTGTCTGTAAATGAATGTAAAACTTTCCGTTGATGGAATTTGGTAAATTACCGTTAGCATATTGGTTTGCAAATTCTTCGCCATTAATGGTGAGACTTGATGCATTCCAGGAGTTTACATATTCTATTGTGCCATCAATCACATAACAGAAAGAACCATTTAGGTTAGATAATCTTAAGTTCGTTTCTGTAATAGGTGTAGGATCGCTGCAGATTCCCGGGTGCTCAGAAAATTTCGCAGTGATGTTAGTGTTTCGCTTCATGGTAAAAGTAATGCTATAAGTATTAGCTACTATATCACCAGTCCATCCATTAAATGCAAAGCCGTCTCCATCGTGAGCCGTAAGCGTAACTTCAGTTCCTTCCATAACGGTAGATCCTGCAACGTTACTGGTTACTTTCCCGTTTCCGGTTTTTGTAATGGTTAGTGTTAATGGTTTTGGGGGAAGATCTTCTGTGGTTGTTACTACACAAGAGGCTTTATAGCTTCCATCTTCACTGGTGGCAGTTACTTTACATGTGCCTATTTTTTTTCCAACTATTAAGCCATTTTCGTCAATGGTAAGATTGTTGTTTTCCAGGCTGTATGTTACATTTCTATTTGTGGCATTGGCCGGAGTAAATTGAAGTTTTAAAGGATAATCATCGTTTACTTCAATGCTGAGTGTTGCTTGTGTAAATGCAATCCCTTTTACAGGAACCGGAATTAAAGATGGGTCAACCAAATATTTGTGATTCTCGAAAAAAGGATTAGTAGCAGTAATGATTTCTTGAAAGGTTCCATGTCCATCGCCTTCCAATGTCATCCAGGCACAAACTCCATCGTACCCATTTTTGTAGGCATTTTCATACATGTCTTTCAGAGTCATTTTAAAGGAATATGGCTTGTTGTCAACCTGATCGCTCACATCAACATCTGAACCTTCCGTTTCACCAATAATGATTGGGCGATCATTGATTTCAAAATAATCAGCAGTTCCTTTTTCGGTATATGGAGGTTCCCACCATGGAATTTGCCAAGGATACCAATGTACTTGATAAAAGTCGAGAAATGCTAAATCTTCACCACTGTATTTTTTTAAGGAATCTGCTGCCCATAAGTGACCTGCTGGTGGTGGATATTTTGGGTTGTTCATTGATTCGGCTATTGGACTGTGCCATTTAAAGCCCGCAGATCCTGTAGTTACCGGTTTTTTCCCGTTTTTATGCACAGCAGCGGCCATCATCCCATGAAATCGGATCAGCTCTGTGTAATTATGATTACCTGCATTGTTATCAGCCATCCATTCTGGTTCATTGCATATTTCCCATCCTAATAAGTAGTCAAAATTGTCATATTTTTCTACTAAAGGAATTAATATTTTGTCGATGTAACTTTGAACGTTTTCTTTAGATTCAACCCATTTTCTCCATCGTCCGCCGGTTGAATAGTTTAACTTCACAATATCAAACGAAAACAAGGCTGGCATAATATACATTTTATGCTTTTGTGCTAATTTCATTATTTTGTCAACATTCGTCCAAAAATAACTGTTTGCACCAGTTACAAGTCCAGCTTCGTTTATGTCCGGATCATATTCACCTCCGCAGTGAATCCAGATTCGAATTAAATTAATGTTGTTTTCTTTACAGCGAATAAATTGTTCTTCCCATTTAGCTTCACTCCAGTCTTGTCGACCAAAGCTACCAAAGCCAACCCAAGGAATATTTATTCCGTTAAACCAAATTTCATTTCCATTAACGGTAAATTTGTTGCCGGAAATTTCAACTTTTTGAGCATGAGTCCCAAAAGCCATTAAAGCTAAGACCAATGCGAGTAGAATTTTTCTCATTGTGTATTTAGTTTTTAAATGCGTGTGGCCGGATCTGATCCGGTTTTGATACTTATTTAATATATATGACCTTTTAGGGTGAATTAACCCTATATGGGAAAGTGTTTTTGTTAAGTATTTAAGAAAGTTTTGTGGAATATCTTTCAAAAAACTTTACGTGTAAGAGGTGTTTGATCTAGAGATTAAACTTTAGTAGTGTGGTTGAGTTGTAGTTTGTTTTTGGGATGAAGAAGTTTATTGGTTAATATTTAACCCGGTTTATGCATTAGTAGTTCGTAATGAGCATTGAAAATGCAATAAGATAAGAACTTGATGAAATGAGGCATAGCATCGCTCTGGTGAGTTGAAGTAAGTTAGTGAAACATCTTGTTTTGAAGCCGTTTCAGTGCGGAATAGGATTTCTAATGCATATTCCGGGTTTAACCCATTTATTTAAGCTTAATTGGCAATACAAAAAAAACTTGTGCAGCAGCTTTACGAATTGGATAAAGAAGATTTTTAAAAGCCATCCACAAAAAAAGATAGAAAAATTCTGTTGGTGGGAGAGTCAGCAGTTTTTTTGATAAAGTAAACTGAGATTAAGATAAGTCGTTAAGACTGTTACACGAGTATACATGTGTTTTTATAAATTTTTGTTGAGTCACTTGAAAAATATAGGATTTAGAAAGTATTAAAGGTTTCAAAAGTGGTTTGATCCTAAAAATTATTCCTTTTATCCTTAGGCAAAAGGTTTGTCTAATTAATATCTCGATTTCTTGACGAAAATAACTTCTTTGTGTAAAGTTTGTTTAAATGTATGGTATATAGGTTGTTTGTGGTTATTTTTGTAGCGTTACATGGAGGGGGATTAAATATGGATTTAGGTTTTATCAGAGCTGTTGGGGAGATTAAAATGCACAAAAAGGTGATAGGGATAGAATTTCCTAAGCGCAATGAAGTATACATTCGGTTTGAAGATACTTTTGCGGATTTAATTATTCCTTTAACTCCATCTATGGATAGCAAGTTGTTGTTGGGAATATTTTACAATTACCTCGAATTGCCTGATAGTTTGTTGCATTCTGCATAAAAAACACATTTTTGTAAATAACCTATAAATAAGTTACTGCGGTCTTTTTTTTTGTGATAAATTGATTTACTACATTCTGCAATTGATTCGATGTGTTTATCAGAGTGTTGAACGTGCTGTTGATGTGGTCGACCGTTAAATTTAAGCGTTGTATCGTTTCTTTTAATTGTTCGTTTTCATCAATGTTTTGGAGCGAATAAGCATCGATTAAATTTGCAATTTCTAAGCTTATGTTGTTTTCTTCAATGTTGTTTGTGTTTTGTTTCGAGATATTGTTGCTTACATGAGCTAATTCTTTCGTTTGTTGATTGATTTCCTGGATGGTTGAAGAAATGCAGTTGGCAGATTCATTAGTATTTAACGATAGCATGTGGACTTCATTTGCAACTACAGCAAAACTTTTTCCATGTATCCCGGCTCTAGCTGCTTCTATTGAGGCATTGATTGCCAATAGGTTGGTTTTATCTGCAATGTCTTTTACTGTTTCGGTTAAGTCATTAATCTTTTTAGTGTTAGCCATTAAAAGTTGAAGAGTGGTGCCTAGGTGGTCAATGCTCTGTTGTGTGTGCAATAAATTGCTTTTAGTAGATTGGCTAATTTGTTGACGTTGAATTATTTGTTGATTAATGTTTTCGGAAAGGTTGGAGATGTTCGAAGCAGCTTGGTTAACTGTTTTTAATGCATCATTTAATTTTGCGATACTTCCACTGTTTAATTGGTTTTTGCTACCAGTAATTGCTTTTGTAGCTTTTGAAATGTTTTCAATATCGGCAAGAAGATATTGAATGGAAGAGATGGCGGTGTTAAAGCCGGCTGCAATTTTCCCAACAGCATCCTCGCTCTTGATGTCCAGGGTTTTGGAAAGGTCTTTTTGGGAAATTGCTTCAGCTATGTCAGAAACTTTTAGGAGTTCTTTAATCAAAATGCTTTTCACAAAAGAATAACTAACCACACCCACCGTAATGCCGGCTAGTATGCAGCCAACCAGAAAGTAGATGAAATAACCTTCTTTCCACTGCACAAAAATATTTGCATATACAGGGAAGATGAAACCCATTGCAATGCCAAAAGCCATCATGTAAGTACATAATTTGCGCAATATGCTTTTGTTTTTGTTAAACATTAGAGCTTGGTTTAAAAGTTTGCTAATGAATTCTTTTATAACTAATGGATAAAGCTTTATTTAAGTTAAGTTTTTTCTATTAATAATGTTTAAACGAATTGTTAATCCTCATGACTTTTATACTTAGTTTATTATTTTTGCCACAAGCCTGAAAAAAATATGCTTTTTTTAGGTGTGCAGGATAAACATATAATTAAACATGAGCGACGAAAAGAGAACGGAAATTGGCCAATTGGGTGAGTTTGGACTGATTGATTATTTAACAAAAAAGATCAAATTAAAAAACGAATCATCAGAAAAGGGCGTTGGAGATGATGCAGCTGTTCTTAATTATGAAGGTAAAAAAACGGTAGTGACCACCGATCTTCTTTTAGAGGGTATTCATTTTGATTTGACTTATACGCCCATGAAGCACTTGGGATACAAGTCCATTGCTGTAAATTTGAGTGATGTATATGCGATGAATGCAACTCCAAAGCAAGTCACTGTTTCAATTGGAGTGAGTTCAAAGATGAGCGTGGAAGCACTGGAAGAGTTTTACGAAGGTGTCTATGCTGCTTGTGATCGCTATGGTGTTGATGTGATTGGTGGTGATACAACGTCTTCATTCACAGGTTTTACCATAAGTGTTACTGCCTTAGGAGAAGCTTCTGATGACGAGCTGGCCTACCGCAATGGAGCGCAGGTGAATGATTTAATTTGTGTATCCGGAGACCTTGGTGCTGCTTATATGGGCTTGCAATTGTTAGAAAGAGAAAAGAAAGTCTTTGAAGCTGCTCCCGGTGCTCAGCCTGATTTAAGTGGATACGACTATCTTTTACAGCGTTTTTTAAAACCTGAACCTCGTCGTGAAGTGAAAACTTTGTTGGATAAAGTTGGCGTAAAACCAACATCTATGATTGATATCTCTGATGGTCTTTCAAGTGAGATCATGCACATCTGTAAGCAGTCCAAAAAAGGTTGCCGCCTGTGGGAGAACAAAATTCCTGTTCATCCTTCTACGGCTAAATTGGCTGAAGAAATGGGGATAAACCCTGTGGTAGCCGGTTTAAATGGTGGTGAAGATTATGAGTTGCTCTTTACGATTAGTCTTGAGGACTTTGAGAAATTTAAAAATCAGGACGAAAGTGATGTTTTTATTGTTGGACATATTACAGATGAATCTAAAGGTTGTTATTTGGTAACAAATGATGATAACGAAATAGAACTTCAGGCTCAAGGGTGGAATCCCATTAAAAAGGATGTGAAATAAATTTTATAAAAAACTTATAGTATTACCTTTGCAGTCGTTAAAATTTAACCCAATCTAATGTACGAATACATAAAAGGAAGTATTGCAGAAACAGGGCCTACTCATATTGTGCTTGATATCAATGGGGTAGGCTATCAGGTTCAGATATCCCTCTATACATACAGCCAGTTAGAAAATAAAACAGAGGCCAAGCTTTACATTCATGAGAACATTCGTGAAGATGCTTTTGTGTTGTATGGTTTTGCTGACCCATTGGAGCGTGATTTGTTCCGTCATTTAATTTCAGTATCAGGTATAGGTGCCAATACAGCGCGGATGATTTTATCCTCTTTAACTCCCGAAGAAGTTCGAGGAGCAATACTTACAGATAATGTAAACGTATTGAAGGGGGTAAAAGGCATTGGTGCTAAAACGGCTCAGCGTGTGATTGTTGACTTGAAAGACAAGCTTGGGAAAGAGCCTGTGGACGAAAAATTATTCGCAGTGCAGGACAATACTATCCGCGATGAAGCGTTATCTGCATTAGTGATGTTAGGCTTTGCTAAAAACAGCGCACAAAAAGCCATTGATAAAATTTTAAGCCAATCACCCGGCGCAAAAGTTGAAGAGGTGATTAAGCAAGCATTAAAAATGATTTAAGGGCATTAAGGTTTGAGTCTTTTGAAAAGTAATCTTAAAAATAGCATAGCTATCGTATTCACTAGTTGCTTATTGTTATTAGCAGTTAGTGCTTCTCCGTTTATAGATGCAGGTTTAACTGCAGAGTTAACAGAAGAATATTATCAGGAACCCGATTGTTTAGAAGTTACTCCACGAGTAGAGCTTCAGTACAAGATTAAGGACGACAGTGGAAATCCTTTACTCGAAAAAGAAGAGCAACGAGGTTTAGATCTTCAAACTCCCGGTAACCTGGAGTATACGCCACGGTATGATTATAAAACCGGGAATGTGACCCTCTACAAAAAAGTGGGTAATATGGATGTGCGCATGCCATATACCATGTCTTTAGAAGAATACATGGATCATGAAAACCGCCGATCAGTTACATCTTACTGGCGCCAAAAGCAAAAAGAACAGGCTCCTTATGCCGAAAAGGGATTCTCTTTGCTTAATCCCTCTTTTAAAGTGGGTGGTAAAGCTTTCGAAACCATTTTTGGGAGTAACGAGATTAACGTGAAGCTACAAGGTATGGCTGAATTGAAGGTAGGGGTGCAGCATACCAAAATTGATAACCCTACACTTCAGGAGCGTTTGCGTTCAACCACTACTTTCGATTTTCAAGAGAAAATTCAGATGAATGTAAGTGGTACCATTGGAGAGCGTTTAACACTTGGAATCAATTACAATACCGAAGCAACTTTCGACTTCGAAAATCAGGTAAACATCGAATACGAAGGTGGTGAAGATGATATTCTTCGTAACGTAGAGGCTGGTAACGTAACCATGCCATTACCGGGAACCTTAATCACCGGTAGCCAGAGTTTATTTGGGGTGAAAACCGAAATGCAGTTTGGTAAATTAAACGTAACCAGTGTATTCTCTCAGCAGCGTGGCGAATCTAAAGTGTTGAATATCGAAGGCGGTGCTTCTACTTCAGAATTCGAAATTCAAGGACACGAATACGATAAGAACCGTCACTTCTTCTTAAGTCAGCAATTTAGGGATGATTACGAAGACGCTTTGAAGCAATTGCCCGTTATTAGTAGTAAAATTAATATTACGCGTGTAGAAGTTTGGGTAACCAATAAGCGCCGTGATATTGATGCTGCCCGTAACGTGGTGGCTTTTCTTGATTTAGGGGAAAGTGGAGTGGAATTTATGCATAACGATTTGTTGTGGGACGGAGAAAGTGTTGTACCCCCAAGCAATGATGCCAATACCCTTTATGAGAAAATGACAGTAAGCCCTTACAGTGGGATTAGAGATATTAACAATGTGACTGAAACTTTAAGGCCTATTAATGATTTTAAAAATACAGTTGATTACGAAAAGCTTGAAAATGCACGTCTTTTAAAAGAAACTGAGTATAGCGTTCATCCAACGTTAGGGTATATCTCGTTAAGCTCATCTCTAAATGCTGATGAGGTATTGGCCATTGCTTATGAGTATACTGTTATTAAAACTGGCGAAACCAAAACAGTAGGTGAGTTTTCGAACCGCGAAGGAAATGATCCAACACAAACCTTAGTACTTAAACTTTTAAAGAGTACCAACCTAAATCCTGCAGTGCCTGAAGCGTGGAATTTGATGATGAAAAACATCTATTCCATTAATGCATATCAGGTTAATCCGGAAGATTTTATTTTAAATGTGACTTACCGCGATGAAAAGTTAGGTGGTGATATTAATTATATGCCTGATGGAAACGAAGGCGTTAAAGGTGAGTTGTTTTTACGCTTATTAAATCTTGATAACCTGAACTCGCAGAATGATTACAATCCGGATGGGGTATTTGACTTTGTGCCTGATGTGACCATTCGTACCGAAAATGGAAGAATTATTTTCCCGGTGCTGGAACCATTTGGTCGAAATTTAGCAGAACGTTGTGGGTTTAAAGAAGGAGATGGAAATTATGAGAAGTATGTCTTCCAATCATTATACGATAACTCTCAGGTAGAAGCCGAAAAAGACGCATCTAAAAACAAATACAAATTAAAAGGTCGATACAAGTCAAGTTCCGGATCTGAGATTTCTCTGAATGCCATGAACGTTCCACAGGGGTCGGTTGTGGTTACCGCAGGTGGTCAAAAGTTGGTAGAGAATGTTGATTATACCGTTGATTACATGTTGGGGCGTGTACGTATCTTAAACCAAGGCTTGCTTTCTTCAGGAACACCCATTCAGGTTTCTTTAGAGAATCAGTCTTTGTTTAATCTTCAGACCAAAACCTTAGTGGGGACACATCTGGATTATGCCATCAACGAGAACTTTAATGTTGGGGCTACTGTAATGCACTTGAGCGAGCGGCCATTAACCCAAAAAGTTAGCATGGGTGATGAGCCTATTTCAAATACGGTTTGGGGGATGAATACCTCTTTCTTTACTGAATCTAATGCCATTACAGAAGCATTAGACTGGTTGCCATTTGTTCAAACCAAAGAGAAATCAAGCATCACCTTCGATGGTGAATTTGCTCAGATTTTACCAGGCCACCCCGATGTAATTGAAGAAAGTGGAACTGCTTACATCGATGACTTTGAAGGAACTCGTATATCATACGATATGCGAAACTGGACAGCCTGGCAATTGGCCAGTACACCTCAAGGATTATCAGGGACTCAGCCTGATCCTACAGATAGATTCCCGGCAGGTGATTCTACAGGCATAGCATCAGGAGTAAACCGTGCACTTTTAGCCTGGTATTCCATCGATCCTTTATTTGTGCGTGACGATAGCCGTACCCCTGATCACTTAAAAGGTGATGACGCTGATGCTGAAACTAAAAATCACCTCGTTCGTGAAATTTATGAAAAAGAATTATTCCCTGAACGTCAGCAGCCTTATGGTCAGCCATCAAATATACCGGTATTAAACCTGGCTTTTTATCCCCAGGAAAGAGGACCATATAACTTCGATGCAGAAGCAACAGCTTATTCTGCCGGTGTAAATAGCGATGGTACCTTGACGAATCCGGAAACCCGTTGGGGAGGTATGATGCGTAAAATTGATGTGCCGGATTTTGAAGCTGCCAATATAGAATACATCGAGTTTTGGATGATGGATCCTTATGTGTATGCCACTGAAGATAATCCGGGTACTTTATATTTTCATTTGGGAAATGTGTCAGAAGATATTTTACGTGATTCGCGAAAGTCATTTGAAAATGGATTGCCAGGTGATTTGGATGTGGATGCTATTGATATTTCAAATCCACCTAAAAGTTTGAATATTGACTTTACCCAGTGGGGAGCAGTTTCGAATAAAGATGTTATTTCAGATGGTTTTTCTCCTGACGAGAACATCCGTTTTGCGCAAGATGTTGGTTTTGACGGTTTAAGTAGCGATAATGAGAAAAAGTTGCACAAAGACTTTTTGGCGCGAATTCAAACAATCGTTGATTCGGATCCATATACCGCTCTTGAGAATGACCCTGCAACGGATGATTTCCATTATTTCAGAGGTACCGATTTTGATAATGCACAAACTGGTATTCTTGAGCGTTACAAGCGTTTTAATGGTCCGGATGGTAACTCTCTTCCAGATGCTAAAGATGGAGAATCGGGTTATTCAGCCTCATCCAAATCCAGACCGGATGTAGAAGATATTAATGGCGATTATACTTTAAACGAAAGCGAGGCATATTTCCAATATAAAGTTCCAATTTCAATGACGGCCTTGCGTGACGGAACTCAGAAGTATGTAATTGATAAACGAAAAGGGACTGAAAAAGATGCCGCAGGAAATACTGCCGATTGGTATTTATTCCGTATTCCTATACGCTTAGATTCAGAGTATAATGCGGTGAATGGTATAAGTGACTTCCGAAGCATTCGTTTTATGCGTATGGTCATGAAAGGCTTTAAAAAGGAGATCGTGTTACGTATGGCCACCCTTGACTTAATAAAAGGCGATTGGCGTCGTTTCGATCGAGAATTTGATGATGATAAAACCGTTGTTTCTAGTAATCCACAATTTGAGGTGTCTGCCGTAAATATTGAGGAAAATAGTGGTAAGAAACCGGTAAACTATGTATTGCCTCCTGGTATTGATCGGGTTGTGGATCCTGCAAACCCTCAATTGCGAGAGCTAAACGAACAGTCCATCTTATTAAAGGTTCAAAATTTAGCGGATGGAGAGTCCAAAGCCGTTTACAAGACATCAAATATGGACATGCGTCAATATAAACGCCTAAAAATGTTTATTCATGCCGCGGCGCTCGCAAATCAAGAAAATCAATTGTTTGATGATGATATGATCGCTTTTATCCGTTTGGGAAGTGATTACGTTGATAACTACTACGAATATGAAATACCGTTGAAGTTAACTCCCCATCGAGCCCTTGATTATAATAATGACAGTGAGGCTGACCGCAGAACAGTGTGGCCTGCAGCAAATGATTTGGATATTCCCTTAGATTTATTTCATCAAATGAAATTAAGAAGGAATAGAGATAAAGCTGATTTAAATGAACGAAAGACTTATGTGGATCGAGACCATCCATCTAATTATGTAACCATAAAAGGTAATCCGAGTTTAGGCAATGTGCGTACCATTATGATTGGTGTGCGTGGTAATGGTGGAAAAGAGCTTAAGTCTGCCGAGATTTGGATGAACGAATTACGCTTAACCGATTTTGATGAGGAAGGCGGTTGGGCTGCCAATGCTCGGATGTCGGTAAAACTAGCCGATTTAGGTAACGTGTCAGTAGCCGGAAAAACCAGTACTGTAGGTTGGGGTAGTATCGATCAAAATGTTCAGGAAAGAAGTCAGGAAGATTTCTATCAATACGACATCTCATCTAATTTAGAGCTAGGTAAATTTACAGGTCCTGAATCTCCGTTGAGTGTGCCCATGTATGTCAGTTATTCGCAGTCTGTTGCTACGCCAAAATACTATGCTTTAGATCCGGATGTGCCGCTTGAAGTTGCTTTAAACGAGGCTGAGGATGCCGAAGAGCGGGATGAAATTAAAGAGTTGTCTCAAAGTATTGTACGACGCAAGAGTATCAACTTTACCAATGTGAAGTTAAAGCCAAAGAATGAAAAGGTTCAGTTTTACGACCCTTCAAATCTTTCTGCAACTTATGCTTTTAACTCCACAGAAAAGTACGATGCAAAGACCGAGCATTCTTACGACAAAAACTACAAAGGGGCATTAGGTTATAACTACAATGCTCGTCCAAAAGCTGTAGAGCCCTTTAAAAAAGTTAAACCCAAGAGCTTGGCTCTAATTCGTGATTTTAACTTTTATTATATGCCGAGTCAAATTTCTTACCGATGGGAGTTGGATCGGATGTATAATGAGATAAAATTAAGAAAGCCTTACGATATTGCTGGAGCACCTGATCCAGAACCCACCGTTTCGAAAGACTTTGATTGGAATCGTTATTTTGATTTAAAGTATAATTTAACCAAATCTTTAAAACTAAGCTTTAGATCAGTTACGAATTCTGATATTAGGGAGCCGGATGGGATTGCTAATAAAGACTATGATTACTGGGGAGATTCTATCCGGGCAAGGATTATGGATTTTGGTCGTGTGACCACATATCAGCATAACGTTGATGTAAGTTATAAGGTGCCCATAGATAAACTACCAATGTTGGATTGGACTTCTGCCAATGTATCTTATCGGGCGACGTATCAATGGAAAGTTGCTCCGGAATTAAGACCATTAACTCAAGAACAGAAGGATAATGGAGAAAAAGCTTTTGCTCCGGGTAATACCATTAATAACTTAAATGCCATTCAGGCGAACGGGCAGTTAAACTTTACAAGTTTGTACCGTAAGTCTTCATATCTGAAAGAATTAGATAAAAAATACCGTTCTAAGAGTAGTCGAAATACCAAGAGTAGCAGTGCAAAAAAAGTGAAGTTCGATAAACGTGAGGTTAATTTTGAAGAAGGAAAAGCTTTAACCATCAATCACAAATTAAGAACCGAAAAAGTAAACTTGCGTGCTTTTGATCAGAACGGACGACCAATACAAGGTACCACCAATGTGTTATCTAAAAATGCGGTGGAGTTTATTCCTAAAGCAAGTTCTGAAGGCGGAAGAGTGTCCATCACAGGAGAGAGAGAAGAGAATAATTCTCCATTAAAATTGGCTCTTGATTATTCGATGTTAATGGCGACTTCATTAAAGAATGCCAGTGTTAACTTTTCCCGTAATGAAGGAACTGTTCTTCCCGGATATATGCCGGATTCTAAATTTATGGGAACCGATCAAGGGTTTTCAGCACCAGGAGTTCCATTTGTTTTAGGTTGGCAGGATCGCGATTATGCTGAAAATGCCGGAAAAAAAGGTTGGTTAACCCAAAGTGCAATAAGCAATCCTTATGTCATGACCTCTAAAGATAATCTTTCGTTGAAAGTGACCTTAGAACCCATAAGAGGCTTGCGTATAGACCTATCCGGCGAGTGGACACGTTCTTTGAACATTCGTGAATATTATACTTATAAGATTGGAAATGTTATAGAGTACTATGAAAGAACCGGAAATGTAGAGCAAGGTAATTTCTCCATGAGTTTCAATATGATTAGTACAGCCTTTGATAAAGTTGAAAAGTCCGGAAATTTTGCTTCAGACACTTTCGATCAATTCATGAAGAATAAAAAAGCCAAAGGAGATGAGAATACACAAGAAACAATGATCCCGGCTTTATTATCGGCTTATTCAGGCTCTAATGATTTGAAGAAATATGATAACCCGATGCCTGATTGGACATCAATGCTGCCAAACTGGCGAGTTAATTACGATGGATTATCAAAAATCGAAATTTTCAAAAATATCATGAAGTCGTTTGATATTTCCCATGCGTATCGATCAACTTATAATGTGGGATCATTTATATCTTTACCACAGGGAGAGCGCGGTACAGTTGGTAGATATGACTATGATATTAACGCTGTAACCATTAGTGATCAGTTAAGCCCATTAATTGGCTTTAACATTACCTGGGTCAATAGCTTAACGACCCGAATGGAAGTGAAGAAATCGCGAAACATTAGTTTAAGTATGGGTAATAATCAACTCATTGAGAATTATAATGATGAATTAGTGATTGGTTTGGGTTATCGATTTGATAAACTACCCCTGATTCTTGGGCGAGGAGGCAAGCAAAAGTCTGTAAATAACGACTTAAACTTGCGTGCAGATTTCTCCTTGCGGGATAATGTAAGCATCATTCGTAAAATTCAGGAAGGATATAGCGACCTTACCTCAGGTCAGAAAATATGGACTGTTAAGTTTACAGCTGATTATGCTTTAAGCAATCGTTTTAACATGCAGTTGTATTACGATACCAATATGAATACGCCTTATATTTCGACCTCGTACCCAATTACCAATTCCAATTATGGGGTGAGTTTCCGTTTCTCGTTAGCACAATAATAAAGAAACATCAAAGCACAATCCCGTTTGCGAAAAGAGGTCACTGAAAAACGTACTTAAAAAAAGCCCTAAAAAAGAATCACAATTCTTTTTTAGGGCTTTTTGCGTAGAGACTTTTTCTGGAGTCTCTTATTCTTTAAGGAGCTTTCGGTATAATTTAAAGTGTACCATTTTATTAATGAACACTTCTAATGGCTTCCTTTTTCAATATTATTGCTGTACGTGCCGGTAGGTATAATAGGAGTTGATGATGTTCCCTGTTGTATGGCAACGGTTGGGTGTAGTACAGGTAGTTTATTTCTGTTCTGTTAAACCCTCCAAAATCTGATTGATCGGTAGAAAGAACCGGGGTGTATTTCCCAATAGACGTTGGAATACCATAGTCAGAGAATGAGCGATCCGGGTTAAAATTGAATACAAATAAATAATCTCCTCTGCTAAAGGCTAAAACCTGATCGTGATCGTTGCCAAAATGCTTGTAGCATGGGTGAGTCAATAAGTGTTTATCATTTATTAATTCAATCATGGCTTTATCAAAACGCTCCAAATATTTATACCTTAAATCCGGATGATCCGCCAAGCCCCATTGGCGTCTGGCATAATGGAACGAGAAATTGTTTCCTTCGCGTGGAAAATCTATCCATTCCGGATGTCCAAATTCATTTCCCATAAAATTGAGGTAACCACCATTAGAGGTGCTGGCAGTAATTAAGCGGATCATTTTATGCATGGCAATGGCACGGTCAATGACCAAACTTGGGGTGTGAATAGCCATGCTGTCATACATTTCTTTATCTGCCAGGCGGAATATGATGGTTTTATCACCTACTAAAGCCTGGTCATGAGATTCGGCATAAGCAATGATTTTTTCTTCTGCACGGTGCTGGTTAAGTTCATGGAAGAGATGATCTACACTCCAGTCTTCATCTTGTTTTTCTTTGATGAGTTTAATCCAGAAATCCGGAATTCCCATTGATAAGCGGTAGTCAAAACCAACACCACCTTCTTTGATTTTTCCGGCTAAACCGGGGTAACCACTCATTTCCTCAGCTATTGTAATGGCAGTAGGTTTAACTTCGTGGATTACTTCATTGGCCAAGGTTAAATAGGAGATGGAATCAAAATCTGTGGCTCCGTTAAAGTAATTGGAATATTCTGTAAAGTTTACTTCTAAACCATGGTTGTGGTACAACATACTGGTCACACCATCAAAACGGTATCCGTCAAAATGAAATTCTTCCAACCAGTATTTACAATTCGACAATAGAAACTGAAGAACATTATCTTTACCATAGTTAAAGAGGCGCGAATCCCAAGCAGGGTGGTTTCCTTTAGCTCCTCCATGGAAATAAAGGTGGTCTGTACCATCGAAAGCACCAATTCCTTCCAATTCGTTTTTTACAGCGTGAGAATGAACGATATCCATAATGACTGTGATGCCAAGTTCATGGGCTTTATTGATCAGGCTTTTTAATTCTTCCGGCGTTCCAAAGCGTGAAGAGCTGGCAAAGAAATTCGAAACGTGGTATCCAAAACTTCCATAATAGGGATGTTCTTGTATGGCCATGAATTGAATGGTGTTGTAACCAAGGTTTTTAATGCGAGGTAAAATGTTGTTTTCGAACTCCGTGTAGCTTGCCACCTTGCCTTCTTCGGAAGCCATGCCAACATGAGCCTCGTAAATCAGGGGCATGTCATTTGCCGGCACAAAATTTTGGTCACTCCACTTAAAGTTTTTTTCTGGTTCCCACACTTGAGCATCATACCCCAGTGTTTTTTCGTCTTGAATCACTCTATTGGCATAAGCCGGTATTCGATAGCCTTCACCACCGTTCCATTTGATCAATAGCTTGTACTTATCCTCGTGCTTGATGACATCAAGCGGTAAGGAGATTTCCCAATTCCCATTCCCAATATTTTTCAGTTCAAAATTAGCGTCTTGCTCCCAATTTGTGAATTCACCAATTAAAAAAATACTTTGAGCATTGGGTGCAAGTTCTCTAAAAATCCATTCGCTGTTTAATTTGTGTAAACCATAATAATGATGGGCATTAGCAAAATCTGTTACAGAACCGGAATGTTGAATGATTTTGTTTCGTTTTGCTTGATAATGCGAAATACGTGAAGTTATTTCGCTATTGAATGGCGCTAGCCAAGGGTCGGTTTTGATTAATGTTGGAGTGTTCATGTATTTAATAAGGTTTTGGTTTGATAATCGTTTAGATTAATCCTTTTGATATTAGTTTTTGTAAATCTTCTTTTGTATCGATGGAGATCGTTTCCTGGTCGGTTTCTTTTACTTTTATCGTATACCCATTTTCAATCCACCTTAATTGCTCCAGCGATTCTGAGAGTTCCAATGAAGAGGGAGAGAGCTGAGTGATTTTTTGAAGAATGTCACTGCGGTAGCCATATAAGCCGATGTGACTATAATATTTGTGATGGTTAACCCAGGTTTTTTCTGGTTTTCCTCTGAAAAAGGGAATGGGTAAGCGGCTAAAATAGATGGCATTGTCGTTTTTATCCATGATCACCTTGGGTTTGTTGGCATCAAACAATTCCGTTTCTTCTTTGATGATTTTTGCCAAAGTGGCAAGTTCTGTGCGATCATCGTTGAAGCAGTCAGTCAGGAGTTTTATTTGATCCGGGCTAACAAATGGCTCGTCACCTTGGATGTTGATAACTGCATCGAAATTTAAATTTTCAATCTTTTGCACTTTCTCCAAAGCTTCGGCACATCGGTCTGTTCCGCTCTGATGCCCTTCGTCAGTCATGATTACTTTTCCTCCAAAGTTTACTACTGCATCTTTAATGCGATCATCGTCAGTTGCTACATAAACATGCTCTAATTGCTTTTTTGCTTGTTCATAAACTCTCTGAATCATGGTTTTTCCTCCGATATCAGCCAAAGGTTTTCCGGGGAAACGGGTTGATCCATAACGGGCAGGTATTAATCCAAGTATTTGCTTTTTACTCATTTATGTTATGTCAAAATTAATTTTTATGATTTGGATAGCCTTATAAATAAACGGCTCTTGCAAAAAAACGCAGTAGAGTAAATTTAATATAATTTTTTTGCAATCCATCCATGTGAAAAATGTTCTCAAATAATTCTCGAAAAAAAATGTATAGTTGTAACTTTGTCAGGTGGGACTGAAAAAAAAGCAGGCTGTAATTGTTAAGTGGTTTGCTTTCAGGCAAGAATGATAAAAACTAGTTCGGTTTATGGATGTACAACAAATAAAGCAAAGGTTTGGAATAATTGGAAATGCCTACGGTTTAAACCGGGCTATTGATGTGGCTGTACAAGTTGCTCCAACTGATTTGTCGGTATTGATAACCGGAGAAAGTGGTACCGGAAAAGAAGTGTTTCCACAAATTATTCATCAGTCGAGTGCCCGTAAACACGGTTCCTACATTGCTGTAAACTGTGGAGCGATACCTGAAGGAACGATTGATTCCGAGTTGTTTGGGCATGAGAAAGGCGCTTTTACTGGAGCCTTGTCTGAACGAAAAGGTTACTTTGAGGAGGCCGATGGTGGAACTATATTTCTTGATGAGATCGGGGAGTTGCCCTTATCTACTCAAGTTCGTTTGCTGAGAGTATTGGAGGCGGGAGAGTTTATGAAAGTAGGTTCGTCTAAAGTTCTAAAAACAGATGTACGGGTAGTGGCTGCAACTAATGTGGATTTAGAAGCTGCCATCAAGGAAAATAAGTTTAGAGAAGATCTGTTTTACCGCTTAAACAGTGTGCCCATAAAAATTCCACCCTTAAGAGATCGGGCGGATGACATTTATTTGTTGTTTCGAAAGTTTTCGGCTGATTTTGCAAATAAATACCGTATGCCGGGGATAAAATTGGATTTAGCTGCTCGAGATGTTTTAGGTCATTACCGTTGGCCCGGGAACATCCGTCAATTAAAGAACATTACAGAGCAAATTTCGGTGATTGAACAAGCCAGAGAAATTGATGCAGATACTCTACGTAATTATTTGCCCTATCATGGAGGTGCTAGTTTGCCGGCATTAGTGAAATCCGGTGCTGGTTCAGGTGTGTCAGAATCAACCTTTAATTCGGAGCGCGAAATTTTGTATAAGGTCTTGTTTGATATGAAAAAAGATATGAACGATCTGAAAAAAATTGTGCTCGAATTAATAGAGAGTGGCGCAGTACATCAAACGGAGGAACATTCTCAGATTATTCAGAAATTATATCAAACTGACGATGGTGATTTTGTGTCAAATCCTCCAACCACAAATCCTTCATCAACGTATGCAGATTCGCATTCGCATGAAGGGATTCAAGATACTGAAGAATTTGTGGAGGAATCGCTTTCATTGGCAGATAAAGAAATAGAATTGATTAAAAAAGCCCTTGAGAAATACAATGGTAAACGCAAACAAGCGGCTGAAGAGTTAGGTATCTCCGAAAGAACCTTATACCGAAAAATTAAAGAACACAAGATAGAAGGGTAATGAAAATATTCCATTTATTAGTTTTAGGCGTTTTGTCAACTTTGCTTAGCGCTTGTTCCATTAGCATGACAATGAGTGGAGCTTCCATTCCGGAGAACCTGACCAGTTTTTCGGTTCAATATTTCAATAATCGGGCACCCATTATTAATCCTACTCTAAGTCAGAATTTTACCGAAGGATTAAAAGATCGGATTTCTAACGAATCGCGTTTGATTTTGCGAGACGATATGGGAGATGTTGATTTTTCAGGAGAGATAACCGGATATGATGTTCGGCCTATGGCGATTCAATCGGATGCTGTATCAGCAGAAACTCGATTGACAATGACCATTAAAGTAAGATTTAAAAATTATAAGGATCCAAAACAAAATTGGGAATCCAGCTTTTCAGTTTACCGTGATTATCCATCGGAGCAAAATATAAATGAGGTAGAAGCCGGATTAACTTCTGAGATGATTGAAGAAGTGACGGAAAGTGTTTTTAATAAGGCTTTTGCAGATTGGTAGGCCATGAATAAAGCTACATTTTTTGAATTCGTGCGCAATCCTGGTCTTTTGAGTGGAGAGACATTGGCTGATCTGATGGATATTGTAGATGAGTATCCGTGGTTTCAGGCAGGACGAGCATTATTGGTAAAGAATCTTTCTGATTTAGACCATGTGCGTTACAACAGTGAATTAAAGCAAGCTGCCGCATATATTCCTGATCGTGGGCGATTATTCGAATTGGTGAATACTGATTTCACTGTTGAGGAAGAAGCTCCTCCGGTAGATGAATCGTTAGATGGCGTAGTGGCAGATCTTCTTGAGACTAAGGGAAATGTTGTTTCTGAAAATGTTGAGATTGCTCAGGTTGAGCAGGTTGAAGAAGTCATAAAGGAAGATGTGATAGAGGTGTCAAGGCCTTCTTTGCAAGTGACATCCAGTATTGATTCGGTATCTGATTATTTTCAGGTGGATGATGTGTTTGAAACTTCAAGTGGCAAAGAGATCGATTTCTCTATTGTAGGAAAAGAAGAAGCTGCCGTTGGGGGGATTGATAATATGGTTTTGCCAAGTGCCGATTTCTTAGGTTATGAATCAATGACTGTAACCGGATATCAGTTGGAAGGAACCATTGATTTAAATGAAGCATCCGAAGAAAATCGTTCTTTTTCAGATTGGTTAAATGTTTTACGTCATGCGCCAAAACTTGCAGAAGAAGATAAGCCGGAGCCTGCAAAGAAAAAACAGCAATTGATCGATTCTTTCTTAAGCATAAAGTCGCCTAAGATAGCTTCCAAGAAATCGTCTGTTGAAAAGCTCATTAAGCCGGAGAAAACAGTTGAGAAAACAGTAGAGAGATCTGAAGATACCGATGAGTTAATGTCAGAAACATTGGCAAGTATTTACATCAAGCAGAAACAATATCCGAAAGCAATTGCGATATTCGAAAAATTACTTTTGAAATATCCCGAAAAAAATGTTTACTTTGCCGATCGTATAAGCGAGCTTGAAAAATTAATTAATAATCAATAAAACAAAGCAATATGTATCAGTTTGTTTCGATACTAGTTATTCTTGTTAGTATACTTCTTATTCTTATTGTATTAGTACAAGACTCTAAGGGTGGAGGTTTAGCGTCAAATTTTGCTGCATCCAATCAAGTAATGGGTGTTAGAAAAACAACCGATTTTCTTGGAAGAGCAACATGGACACTTGCAGGTGCTTTATTAGTTTTAGCTTTTGTTGCTGTTATGGTTTTGCCTAAACAAGTTGTTGGTGGATCAGAAATTGATTCAGTGATCAGTGAAAAAGCACCTCAGCAAACTGAAGCTCCGGCTTTCGCGGCACCGGCTGCGGATCAAGCTGAAGAACCTGCCCAGGCTACAGAATAGTATTAGTCAGAAAAGATTATAGAAAAGTGTCAGAAGACTACGTGTCTCTGACACTTTTTTTGTGTCAAAAAAATCAGAATTTGAAAAAATGACAGGGAGTTAAATTGTAAAAGCTGCAAAAAAGTCAGGAAATGGCTTTCTTTTTTATTTGGCACACTTTGTGAAATAATGCCATCCGGAAATTAAAAACAAAATCAAATTTTAAAAATTATAAATATGTCAGTAAAAGGAAAAGTACTTGCCGGGAAGATCTTGGTAAAACCGCAAGCTGCAGAAGAAAAAACAGTAAGTGGAATCATTATTCCTGATTCAGCAAAAGAAAAATCTCTTCAAGGTGAAGTTGTTTTAGTAGGTGCCGATAAAAAGGACGAAACAATGGAAGTGAAAGTTGGAGATGTGGTTCTTTATGGAAAATATGGCGGTCAAGAATTATCTATTGATGGAGAAGATTATTTATTGATGAACCAATCTGATGTGTTATTTATTTTAAACTAATTGAAAACGATTAATTAAAAGAGAAATGGCTAAAGAAATTAAATTTAATATAGAAGCACGCGACCTGTTAAAAGAAGGTGTTGACGCCTTAGCAAATGCAGTAAAAGTAACCTTAGGTCCTAAAGGTAGAAATGTTGTAATTGATAAAAAGTTTGGTGCTCCTCAAATTACCAAAGATGGTGTATCTGTTGCAAAAGAAATTGAATTGTCGAATTCTATTGCAAACATGGGTGCTCAAATGGTAAAAGAAGTAGCGTCTAAAACTGCAGATAATGCCGGTGATGGTACAACGACTGCTACTGTACTGGCTCAGTCAATTATTAACGTTGGGTTAAAGAACGTTACTGCCGGAGCTAATCCGATGGAGCTGAAGAAAGGTATCGATACTGCGGTTAAAGCTATTGTTGCAAATATTAAAGAGCAAGCTCAGGAAGTTGGTGAGCACAGTGAGAAAATTGAGCAAGTAGCTACGATCTCTGCAAATAATGACAATGAGATTGGTAAGCTAATTGCTTTAGCCATGGAAAAAGTAGGTAAAGAAGGTGTAATCACTGTTGAAGAAGCAAAAGGTACTGAAACTACTGTAGATGTAGTAGAAGGTATGCAGTTTGATCGTGGTTATATTTCTCCATACTTCATCACTGACACTGATAAGATGTTAGCTGAGTTGGAGCACCCAATGGTATTAATCCACGATAAAAAGATTTCTACCATGAAAGATCTTCTACCTGTATTAGAGGCAACTTCTCAAGCTGGTCGTCCTTTAGTGATTGTTGCAGAAGATGTTGATGGTGAGGCTTTAGCGACCTTAGTTGTTAACCGTTTACGCGGATCGTTAAAAGTAGCAGCTGTTAAAGCTCCTGGATTTGGTGATCGTCGTAAAGAGATGTTACAAGATTTAGCGATCTTAACCGGTGGTACTGTTATCACAGAAGAGACAGGTCTTAAGTTAGAGAATACGACTTTAGACATGTTAGGTATGGCTGAGAAAATTACCATCGACAAAGAAAATACAACTGTAGTAAATGGTGCCGGAGATGAGGCTGCTATCAACTCACGTGTTGCTCAAATTAAAGCTCAAATTGAAAATACAACTTCTGATTACGACCGTGAAAAACTACAAGAGCGTTTAGCGAAGTTAGCCGGTGGTGTTGCTGTACTTTATGTAGGTGCTGCATCTGAAGTTGAGATGAAAGAGAAAAAAGACCGTGTGGATGATGCCTTAAGTGCAACTCGTGCTGCTGTTGAAGAAGGAATTGTTCCTGGAGGTGGTGTGGCGCTTATTCGTGCCAAATCTGCTTTAGAAGGTCTTAAAGGTGAGACTGAAGATGAAACAACTGGTATCGAGATTGTAAAACGTGCAGTTGAAGAGCCATTACGCCAGATTGTATTTAATGCTGGTAAAGAAGGTGCTGTTGTAGTTCAGAAAGTTGCTGAAGGTACAGCTGATTTTGGTTATAACGCACGTTTCGATCGTTACGAAAACTTATTAGAGAGTGGTGTAATCGATCCGGCTAAAGTAACTCGTGTGGCTTTAGAAAATGCAGCTTCTATCGCAGGTATGTTCTTAACAACCGAATGTGTGTTGGTTGAAGAAAAAGAAGATACTCCTGCTATGCCAATGGGTGGCATGGGTGGTGGAATGCCGGGAATGATGTAAGAATCTTAAACCATCGCAATATTTTTTTGAAGGAGTCCGTAAGGGCTCCTTTTTTAGTATTACTATGGAAGGCACAAAAAGAAATGGAAAAATTACAACACGGAAAACACAGAAAAGCACGGAAGAATATTATGGGTTTCCTTCCGTGTAATTCAGTGTATTCCGTAGTTGATATAAAGTGGTGACACAATCTTCTATCAATTACCTATTTCAGTTGAGTTTAGGATGAAAAAATCTAAAAGGATTTAAGTATCTTTGCGCACCCAACTGCGTATAGTTGGTAGAATAGATAGAAAGCAATTGCAAATGAAGAATATAAGGAACTTTTGTATCATCGCACACATCGACCATGGAAAGAGTACTTTGGCCGATAGATTGTTAGACTTTACAGGTACAGTATCTGGAAAAGATGCTCAGGCACAGGTCTTAGATGATATGGATTTAGAGCGTGAGAGAGGTATTACCATTAAGAGTCATGCTATTCAAATGGATTATCAATATGAAGGTGAGAAGTACGTTCTGAATTTAATTGACACTCCGGGACACGTTGATTTCTCTTATGAGGTTTCTCGTTCAATTGCAGCCTGTGAAGGTGCTTTGTTAATTGTTGATGCAACGCAAGGTATTCAGGCGCAAACAATTTCAAACCTGTATCAGGCCATTGAGCACGATTTGGAAATTATTCCGGTGCTTAATAAAATGGACTTGCCTAATGCCATGCCTGAAGAGGTTGAAGATCAGATCATCGACTTAATAGGTTGTGATCGTGAAGACATTATTCGTGCCAGTGGGAAAACCGGTGAAGGTGTTGATAATATTCTAGAAGCATTAATTCATCGAGTGCCCGCACCGCAAGGCAATCCGGATGGACCTTTGCAGTGTTTGATTTTCGATTCTGTATTTAATTCATTCCGTGGTATCATTGCTTACTTTAAAGTCGTAAATGGTAGTATTAAGAAGGGTGATTTGGTTAAGTTCTTCAATACCGAAAAGCAATACGATGCCGACGAGATTGGCGTTCTTCGCTTGGATATGGAACCTCGTAAGGAATTAACAACCGGTGATGTAGGTTATATTATTTCGGGTATTAAAACCAGTAAAGAGGTAAAGGTGGGTGATACCATCACACATGTAAAAGGTGGCTGTGATAAAGCGATTGGAGGATTTGAGGATGTGAAACCGATGGTGTTTGCAGGTGTTTATCCGATCGATTCTGATGATTATGAAGATTTACGTGCGGCCATGGAAAAGCTTCAGTTAAATGATGCGTCCTTAACTTACGAGCCGGAATCATCGGCTGCTTTAGGTTTTGGTTTCCGTTGTGGTTTCTTAGGTCTGCTTCACATGGAGATTATTCAGGAGCGTTTAGATCGTGAGTTCGATCAGGCAGTAATTACAACAGTGCCAAACGTGCCATACATTGCCTATACCAAGAAAGGTGAAAAGATTCATATTCATACGCCTTCGGAACTTCCGGAACCAACCGTTTTGGATAAAGTAGAAGAACCCTATATTAAAGCTTCGGTTATTACTAAGTCGGAGTTTATTGGTAGTATTATGAGTTTGTGTTTAAATAAGCGTGGTGTTTTAACCAAGCAAAATTATCTGACGTCAGACCGTGTTGAGTTGGAGTTTGACATGCCATTAGCTGAGATTGTATTTGATTTCTACGATAAGTTAAAAAGTATCTCTAAGGGTTATGCTTCTTTTGATTACCATCCAACAGAGTTTAGGCCGGCTAAATTAGTGAAGCTTGATATTCTATTAAACGGAGAAAGCGTTGATGCTTTATCTTCTTTAATTCACTTTGATAACGCCCAGATATTTGGACGTAAGATGTGTGAGAAGTTAAAGGAATTAATCCCACGTCAGCAATTTGACATTGCCATACAAGCAGCCATTGGTGCAAAGGTAATTGCTCGTGAAACGGTAAAGGCTGTGCGTAAGGATGTAACCGCGAAGTGTTATGGTGGTGACATCTCCCGTAAGCGTAAACTTCTTGAAAAGCAGAAGAAAGGTAAGAAACGTATGAAGCAGGTGGGTAACGTTGAGGTACCACAGAAAGCGTTTATGGCGGTGTTGAAATTAGATTAGTAGATGATAGATATTAGATAATAGATGAAGCGGGACTTGTTAGGCAGGTTCCGCTTTTTTGTTTTTAGTGTATTCTGCATATTTATTGAGACTGCTGCACGAATCCTTTCGTGTGGTATTTTATTTAACTGGTTTGGGTAAATTAACAACAAAGCGTATGCCCTTGCCACCGTTATTATCTTTTTTGTGAAAAGCTCTTGAATAAACAGAGCCAATGCTTCTGATCCCTCTAACAACTCCTTCTTTTGTCCATTCGTACCCAATATCAGACATGTCGTATATACCCAATGGATTGGGAGGGAAATGTCCAGAAGGGAATCCATATAGAGGTCCTTCTATCCCTTTTGCATTAATGTCAGGTTGTAATTTGCCATTATCTGTTGCATGTTCAACTGCCATACCTCTGCTGCGGGCAGCATATTCCCATTGAGATTCGCTAGGTAAATTAATGGGTAAGTCAAGTACTTTGCCCAACCATAGGCAGTAGTCATTTGCTTCGTGCCAGCTAACGTGTGATGCCGGTAAGTGAGGTTGATATAATTCGGTTCCTCTAAACTCTTCTCTAGGTCCACCAAGTTCAAGGCCTGTAGATTTGGCAAATAAATCCCATTCTTTAATAGATACTTCATATTTGCCAATAGAATAGCTCTCCACCTTTTGTTTGTGTAATTCACGCGCTCCTCTTCCTCCAAAGTCGTGGTGTACTCCATTTTCATCGTCATACCCAACATCACCTTCCATATAGGTTCCGCCTTCAACAAAAACAAGTGATTCTAAAGTGTGTTTTTTTAGCCACTCATATTCTTCTTTTGTTAAGCCATGGTATTCTTTTTTACCTTGGCAAGAGGAGTTGAATATGGCACATATAGATAATAGGGTAAGTAGTAGTCTTAATTGTTTTCGCGTATTGATTTTCATGGTAATTTTTATTGGGTAAGTGAAATATTTCAGGAAAGTTAATACCTGCTTTTATTTAACTGGTTTGGGTAAATTAACAACAAAGCGTATGCCCTTGCCACCGTAATTATCTTTTTTGTGAAAAGCTCGTGAATAAACAGAAGCGACACTTCCAAATCCTCTTACAGCACCTTCTTTAGTCCATTCGTCACCGCAGTCAGACATGTCGTATATTCCTAAAGGATTGGGAGGGAAATGTCCTGAAGGATATCCGTATAAAGGAGCTTTTCTTCCTTTGGTATTAATATCATAGTCTAATTTCCCGGTATTTGTGGCGTGCTCAACAGCTTTACCTCTGCTGCGGGCAGCATATTCCCATTGAGATTCGCTAGGTAAATTAATGGGTAAGTCAAGTACTTCGCCTAACCATAGGCAGTAGTCATTTGCTTCGTGCCAGCTTACGTGTGATGCCGGTAAGTGAGGTTGATATAATTCGGTTCCTCTAAACTCTTCTCTAGGCCCTCCAAGTTCAAGTCCTGTAGATTTGGCAAATAAATCCCATTCTTTAATAGATACTTCATATTTACCAATAGAATAGCTCTCCACTTTTTGTTTGTGTAAGTCACGCGCACCTCTTCCTCCAAAGTCATGGTGTACTCCATTTTCATCGTCATACCCAACATCACCTTCCATATAGGTTCCGCCTTCAACAAAAACAAGAGATTCTAAAGTGTGTTTTTTTAGCCAGTCATATTCTTCTTTTGTTAAGCCATGGTATTCTTTTTTACCTTGGCAAGAGGAGTTGAATATGGCGCATATAGATAATAGGGTAAGTAGTTGTCTTAATTTTTTTGTGTTGGTTTTCATGGTAAGATTTAAAGGGTACGCAAAATATTCAGGAAAGATAATATTTGCTTTTTAAATAATGGTTAGTTTAGTTGATGTAGAACAACGCGAAGAATTCGCGCGGTAGCCGGGGCCAAGTATTTCGAAGATAAATATGCTTTGAAGGTTTTTTATGATAGAGAGGTGTGGAGTAACCTTTTAAAGGATTTGACCTTGTTTAAAGCAGATAGTCTGTTTAAACCATTTAATTTAGAAGAGATAAAAGAAACTTTAAATACTTAAATTAAAATTGATACGAGAATCTCTTTAAAGTCAAAAACTGAAGACCATCAGGTTGATAAATTGATGCAGCAAATGAAAAATAGATTAGACTCAAGGAAAGAAGTTGTTACTCTATTTTTTACTAATTTTAAAAACTACAAAATCATAACAAAAGATTCAATAGATACACCCCACAATACAAATGGGGTGTCTAAGTCAGGTCATGATCGTGCGATGATGTTCATGGGAAATAGTGGTCTGACTTCTTATTCAGAGATCCCCCATGAGTTAATGCATTGTTTGAGTTTACCTCATACTTTTTTAAAGGTTGGTGAAAGTGGATATTATCAGTTTAATTATTTTAACCAAGGTTCAACGGACAATTATATGGATTATAAAAACAAAGCAAAACATACCTATCATGCGCAATGGAAAGTAATGCATAATAGTAAATTTACATTAAAACAAGATTAACATGAAGGGGCTTTATGTACTGGTTCTGATATTTGTTATAGTAAGTTCTTGTTCTGTTTCAAGAAAAACCAATCAGTATTTCTCAAATGATGATAATTGTTTTTGCGGTATTGATAGTGTATCTCCTAAAAATGAGGAGATAATTGATGTTTCTTTACTTGATTTTATAGATACAACAATAACAATGGTTGATACTTTGCAGAATAGTAAAGACTTCTTAAAAGTTTTGACGTATGAACCAAATAAAATATTTGCGTTTTCAATTTTAAATAAACGGTCGAATGTAGGTGTTGAAAAAGTATATTGGGCTGATGGTATGGTAAAAGAGAAGAGTTCTTTCTTAATAATAAAAGGACCGGATTATTTGCCAATTGGTTATTCTTTTGCAATAGATCAGAGTGGAATGATGAAATGGGAGGTAAACGATAATTATATTATATATGGTGAAGATATTAATGAAGTTAATGTTGTTGCGGAAAAATTTCCAATATGTTGGAAGGAAGCATTAAATCTTGTTCAAGCTAAGATTGGAAAATTTACAATTGAACGAATGTATAGGAATGTTCAGGAGATCCCTAATCCGCAAGGAATGCATTATTATTGGACTATTAAAGCAAAGAAAAGGTGGGGGAAGTCGAAGCATTATAGAGTTGATGCGGTAACAGGAAAGATTGTTAAAGTCAATATTGAAGTTGTTATCGATCCCAATGATATGTTGGATTAAAATAAAAACTTCAAATTCCTCATCAATCCCCCAAATTTTGCTCGCTTTACAGCCCCTTTCTAAACAACTCACGAAAACGTTCTTCATCCAACGAGTACCATTCTTCTTTGCTGATAGATGTAAAATCCGGATGAGGTTCAAATTCTTTTTCTTTGGTAGGAAGATTTTTCAAATTCTAATGGCGAGCTTTGGTGTCGGAGAGGAACGTATTTGTTAATGCAATTTCAATATCTTGGTGATAAATAATTGTTAGTTTAGTTGATGTAGAACCACGCGAAGGATTCGCGCGGTAGCAGGGCACCTGGCCATAGAGGTAATCATTGTAGTTATGGAATTACTTCTCCAGCTCCTTACGATTCACAATTAGCAAAAAGTTCTGCAAGTTGTTTAATGTATGGTGAAATTGCACCTGAAGCTAAAACTTTCTGTAGTGAATGTAGTGATCGATTAAGGAAAGTCGATTTAACAACTATTTAGATTCTATTATGAAAAAGTATTTTTATATAATTTGTTGTTTATTGAATTTATTTCCCATAGACTGTTTAAGTCAGGAGGCAATAAAGTTAAACACTTATTATCCTGCTTATTTTTCTAGTTTAAAAACAGGATGGGAGATAGATACACTATGTAAATGTTATCCTGTGCAACCTGATTTTTATGGAGCATGGAGAGGCATAGTTATTAATGCACCTCAAAAAATATACATATATCCATCAAATAATGTGTCAATAGAAATACCTGTATGTACCTATGAGAAAAGCTCACTGAGGAAAATATTTTGGTCTAGTTGGGATTATACTATTTTCATAAGAGACCTTGAGAAAGATATTTTGTATGAAGAGTTGTTGGATATTTCAGAGTATTCATATTCAAAAAAGAAGTACCCATTAGAAAGTAAGGTGGGGCAAGGTTTAGCAATATACAAAAACTCAACTGTTACAATAAAAAGGAATTTCAATTTGCTAGATTATATAAATTTACCAATTGAGAGTGGCAATTATGAGATATTTGTTCGGTATAATGGTGTTGAATCAAATCATTGGTATTTAGAATTATTTTCGTTAGGACAAAGAAACCTGTATTATCCTGAGCATTTTATTGATGTAGTGATGGGGTAGGATTTGGATGTAGATTGCCTTTGTCATCCACGAATAATTGATGGGCAAATGTTAGGTAATTATATAAACGTACCTACTGAAATATATTATAATCTGACTGTTGGTAATCAATTGAAAATACCTATTTGTTCAAGTTCATTTTATTCGACAAAGATAGGATTAAATAAAAAAGATTGCATTGTTAACTTTTTTGTAAGAGATCTTAATAGTAATATTGAATATAGTGGAGTAGCAAATTTTGAAGGTAGAGATCCTTTTGGTAAACTAATTTCTATGGATTCTGTTTATGACGCTCCAGTAAAGGGATTAGCTTATAAAGAAAAATGGTGACCAAAGCATTTAATCTTGACTTGCTTGAGTTTGTAGATTTTCCTTTAGAAGAAAGTCTTTATGAGGTTTATATAAAGAGAGCTGGATATGAATCCAATCGTATGCAGTTTAAGGTTGTTTTTATTGAAGAATAGTAGGATTTTTAAGTCTAATATATACTGGTGCTTATAAAGGATGTCACCAATAGTATTTTCTACCTTTATTTCAGAAACTACAAATTCTTAACCAATCCCTAAAACTTAGGCGCTTTTTTTAATAGCTCACAAAAAACGTCCTACCATCTAGTGTTTTTTGCAATGCAATGGTGCCAACCAGTATGGGATGGTATAGATGACCATGCGAGTGGTGCTGTAGGAGCCATTACTGATGATTCTTATATTCAGCATGCTGATTACCATGGTATGAATATGCATATCGTAACACATTGGTGGGATCAGCAGGGTACAGATGATAATGGAGGGAAGGGTTATGGTAAGATGGAAGCATTTTCACAATATTCGGCTTCTAGGTGGAGAGCTTCGAATCCGGCTAATTGGTCTGCTCATAGGGGGTATGATTTGCAAGCTCGAATAGGAGCCCCTGTTTTTGCAATACGTTGCGGACAGTCTACAGCTCAGGGAACTAGTCACTTTAAAGTATTATTAGACTGGACTGCTCTTTCAAATGGTAGTTGGCATACAATGCAGTACCTTCACTTATCCAATAATGGTCGAGTTAATGGTTCTGTTCTTACCGGACAAATTATTGGGTTTGGTGGTCGAAGTGGGAATTTAGGTTGGAGAGATGTGAATACCCCGGGGCATGTACATGTTAATGTTGGAACTTATCCGGATACTAATCCATATACAAGTCAATTGTTTGAACAGAATAGAGATCACATTGATGAATTTAATATTAAGATTATTCCTACGAATAATCATCCTTTGCTCTTACCATGTAAGTGCCAAATAGGGGATGTGTATACTGATAATGGTGCAGATATTACTTGTAATTTTGACTCAGATTATGCAAGAACATGTTGGGCTGCAATGGAGCTTAAATGTCCTGCAATGGCCAATCATAGTAATGGAGGAGGTGATGCTCAGCAGGTAAGGGTTATTCAAGCTCAATTAAAGCGACTTGGTTATTACGGAAGTCATGAAGTGGCCGTATACGAAGGAAGAGAGCCGTCTGTTAATAACACAAATATGAATAATACTCCTCGAATTATGGATAATGCTCTTGGAGGTAGAACAAATACAGCGATTGCATGTTATAAATTGAATTCAAATGTTAGATTAGTAGAGAATGATGATGGTGTAGTTGAAACAACTGCAATAGATAGTAGTATTGATCAAATTGTGAGAAATAATGAGCGACAATTAGCTTTTGCAGAGGCTAATGATACTGATGAGCGTATTACTGAATTATTACTTACTTGGTTGAATACAGAAGCTCCATTACCTACTAATGAATAAAGATATGAGAGGGTTACAAGTAATATTTTTTTTAATAATTTCTCTATTCGAGTTACATGCACAATTAGAATACACTTTAGATGGGAGGATTACTCCAGAAGCATTTGATAGTTTAGTGAGTTCTGGAGTTATTTCGGAAGAAAATCAAGGGGATTATACATTAATATATAAAGAGAAGCACCTGTTATCTTTAGAAAACGCATGTTTGTTCTTTAGATATTCGCCTGATGTTCCTGCTGTATGGTATTCTGATATATTGGTAATACCAAGTTATCACAATGATAATAATATACAAAGAGCTTCACTTGATAACATCCCATATAATGTTAGAAAAGTTATTTGTTCAGAGGGAGTAAAGGAGTTATTATTGAAGAATTGTCATAATAATGTTGAGTTTGCTTTGCCTAAGAGTTTGAAGAAGTTCGAATTGAAATGCAATCAACGACAAGGTTATATTGCTTTACCAACACTGGAAAAAAGTGGATTTGAGTTTATTGGTTGGAGAAAGCAAGCCGAAAACTCAAATAATAAAGGTGATGGGATTTACTATGATAGTGTTAGTGTAGCAGGAGTTTATTGCGCAGACTTAAGATATCTAGCGAAAGATCCATATTCTATTAAGTATGGTGATATTGTATTTGATGATAATCACATTTTTAGCTGTTATTTGTCAAATGTTTCCGAAGTAATAATTCCAAATGTTATTGAGGATGAGAAAGTGCTATCGATTGGAAGTGGGGCTTTTAGGAATAAAGTGCTAAGCAATGTGGTATTACCAGATTATTTAGAAAAAATAGGCAAACAAGCTTTCTCAGGTAATGATATTATTGATGTTGTTTTTCCAGAGCAGGTTAAAAATATTGGCTTTGGAGCATTCGCAGGTAATAAAATACAACAAATTCATATGCCGTTATCGATTGATACAATATCTGCATATGCGTTTGCAAAAAATGAGTTGTCAGAGATTGTCTTTCCAAAAGAGTTACTTGTAATTGGGGCAGGAGCATTTCGAAAAAATAAGCTCAGTTTTATTAAATTTAATGAAAAAGTAATTTACATTGGAATCGGAGCGTTTGCCTTTAATTCCTTTAATGAATCGTTTTGGCCGGTATTGCCAATGCCTAATTTTGAGGATAGAAGTTTTTTATATTGGCAAAGTTTTAAGAAAGGAGAATATGTATCTAAGACGAAAATATTTGTTGAGGTAAATGTTGCTAAATGTCAGCCCGGTGAAAAAATGGATTTAGAGTTAGGATATAAAGCCGTGTTTAAATAATAACAGAGAATTCTATAACTATATATATGAAATTGGACAAGATTATAAGTTTGTGGTTGGTAGTTGGATTTATATTATTTTCATCTTTTTACATTAGTCAAGATGGTAATATCGTAAATCTACCTTCCCATATTCTACAATTGAAAGATTATGGTTTGTTATACTCCAATAATTATATGCCTTGGGAATCGCCCAAAGCGGAAGGGGATTGTGGATATAATTATGACAATTTGGTGGTGAAAGGCACATCTTTAAGTGGAGCTTTGATTTTGTCATATCAAGAAATAGAAGCGATTGCAAAGTTGAATAAGGTTGAATTCGATTTGAAAGCAGGGAGTGAAGAAGAGGCTAAATTGATTGTAGGAGAAACAGTAGTGTTTTCAGATTCTATTCCATTAACAATTGTTAATGATAGTGCAAGGATAGGTTGGGTTAAAGAATTAAAATTTGGAAAAGAGTTTTCTAATCATCCATATGTCGGATCGAAAGAAGATCCTTATTTCTTACCTGTTAATTGTATTGATGGTGTTAGCGGATTGACTGCAAATAGTGTGGTAATATTTTCTTCTCAGCAAATTAATTTGGGACAAGAGAATGGTCTAAAAGTTAGTAAGTCAACAACTGTGTTTGGAAATGCTCCGGATGTTGGTCGTCGAACAATAATAAAGGTGGATATAAATAATTATTCAAGTTATGATGTAGTTCGATTTATTGAAGATTTTAATTGCTTGTCTACATCCGAAAATGAAGAGGATGAGAGTTATTATGCCAGTATGATTGCTATTAGATATACGAATAAATGGTTTAGAACATTTTTCTATGAGAAAGGTATGGATGGAGTTGAGGGGTTTTAATGAAATTCTTTCTTGAGATTATTATTGTTTTAGACCGTTCAAAAACTTCAAATTTCTAACCAATCCCCCAAACTTAGCTCTTTTGACAGCACCCTTTTTAAATAACTCACGAAATCACTCTTCATCTAAAGTATACCAATCATCTTTACTCATCGATGTGAAATCGGGATGAGGTTCATCAAAATATCAACTCCCAATAAGGAATAAATTCAATGATTGTTTCATTCAATTGCATGGTGTCTTTTAAACTTAGGTTTATTACAAAAGCTTTAGATGGTTGGTAGCGGTTAATGAAACTTCTGAATGACCGACTAATGGCAGTTTTCTTTAAATTGGAATGCTTTACCTCGACCGGTATGGCTTCGTTATCTATATGAATGATAAAATCGACTTCGGCTTTGTCTTTGGTGCGCCAATGGTTGATAGGATTAAGTGGAGTGCTATACTTCTGGTTTAGCAAAGTGAATATGAAATTCTGAAATACAAAACCATCTACAAAGTTAAAGCGACCAAACCTACCAGCTGCAAAGTTTAACATGCCAACATCGTTAAAATAGACCACAGGCGATTTCGTTAATTCCTTTTTCGCATTAGTGAAATAAGGCTTTATTAGACTAATGATGAAAGTTTGCTCGGCATACCATAAGTAGTTTTTTAAGGTATCTAAACTGACTCCTGTATCAGAAGCTAATTGGGAATAGTTTAGAATGCCACCAGCCTGAACCGCTAAAAGCTTAATCATTTTCACAAATTTATCGGTCGCTCTAACTTCCAATAAATAAGATATGTCTTTGGTGATGTATGAGGTGAATACTTCGTTTACAACGTCAACTTTGCTAGCCAAATCTTCACTGGTAATTACTTTGGGGTATCCGCCGTGGGCCAAATATTCGTCTAATAATAGTTGAAGTTTATTGCTTTCTATGGAGCAAAAATCCTGAAGTCGATCACTGTATTTATAGGCTGTTTTATAATCTAAATATTCATAAAAGCTTACCGGCCACATATGAAGAAGGTGTTTCCTGCCGGTTAATGCTTCGCTTATTTTTTCCTTGAGTTCAAGACTTCCAGAACCCGTAACGACAAACTTATACGGTAAGTCCATATCGTAGATGCCTTTTAAAAATCGTCCGGCATCTTCTTTTTGCTGAATTTCATCGATAAAGATATAGCCATTTTTATTTCCAAACTCTAGTCGTATTCTGTTTAATAGTATTTGTTGAGATTCGAAAAAAGCAGCATCTTCTTCAATGTCTAAATTTAAAAATAATGATAGTTCCCTCTGTTTGGATAGGTCGTTGAGTATTTCGCGTAGTACTGTAGTCTTCCCTATTTGACGAGCGCCAATTAGGATGGTTACTTCTTTCTTTTGTAAGCTTCGTTTAATAATGTTATAGTTACTTCGCTTTATCACAGCTTTACTTTTTTATTACAAATTTACTTACTTTTAAGTGAAAAATGAAGTCTATTAGTGAAATTCTCGGGTTAAAGCGCAAGTGTACTAGTGAAATTCTCGGGTTAAAACTAAAGTGTACTAGTAAAATTCTCGGGTTAAAATTATTATGATAGCCTGTGAGGTTCGTTTTTTACTTTAAAAATTCTAGATTTCTGAGAAGTCCAATGTGTTTAGCTCGCTTAACTGCCCCCTTCTTAAACAACTTACGAAAGCGTTCTTCATCTAAAGCATACCAATTATCTTTACTCATGGACGTAAAATCAGGATGAGGTTCAAATTCTTTTTCTTTGGTAGGTCGAGCTTTCCAATTCCAGGGGCAGGCTTCCTGGCAGATGTCGCAGCCAAAGGCCCAATTATTAAACTTGCCTTTAAATACTTCCGGTATTTCATCTCGATTTTCAATGGTGAGGTAAGAGATACATTTGTTAGCATCTAATTGGTAAGAAGCAACTAATGCGCCAGTTGGACAGGCGTCAATACAGCGAGTGCATCCTCCGCAGGCTTCTTTTAAAGGTGTTTCATTGGTAGGTAGTTCTTTATTGATGATGAGTTCACCTATCAAAACAAAACTACCTAGTTTCTTATGGATGAGGTTGGTGTTTTTGCCTATCCAGCCTAATCCGCTTTTAACTGCCCAAGCACGATCTAAAACCGGGGCAGAATCAGTAAACTGCCTGCCTTCCAAGTCGGAGAAGATGTTTTCTTTAATGAAGTCAAAGAGGATTTTAAGTTTGTCTTTTATCACAAAATGGTAATCCTTCCCATATGCGTAGCGGGCAATTTTCGGAGCTCCAGGATCTTTTTGAAGTTCTTTAGGTGTATAGTTTAAAAGTACAGAAATAACCGTTTTTGCATCTTCAACAAGTTTAGCCGGATTAACACGTTTCTCGAAGTGATTTTCCATATAGCCCATGCCGGCTTGATAGTTATTGTCTAACCATTTTTGGAGGTGTTCTTCATCTTCTTTTAAATGCTCAACTTTTGCAAAGCCAATATCTGAGAAACCTAGTTCGGTGGCTTTATCTTTTATTTGATGGAGGTGTTGTTGAGCGATGAGGTTCATGAGGAAAAGTCAGAAGAAAATAATGTGCAGATGTGTAAATTCTATAATGTGCAAATTAGCAACCACCAATTTTTTCGATGTTTTGCCAGTAGAATTAAGCACGATATCTATTGGACTAAAAAGATGTGTTTGATAAAAGTCAGAAGATTGAAATTAAAGAAGACTGTTGTTGATTATAGTAAAGGCTGAAAGCCTTATTGATAATAGCATAGGGCAACGCCCTATGTATGTTGAGTGTTGTTCCTTTGAAGCTCTGAAGGAGCGAAATAGCTTCTATCCCAAACTAATATTTCTCTCTTTGCAAAGCTTAACTAAAGTTGATTTTAACTTTTTAATGATTTCTTCATCGATATGGTCGTAGGCAAATTCGTAGGCCGTGTTGTTACCGGCAACAATACGAATGGACGATACTTTAATGTCAATTTTAAGAATGCTATTTAAATCAATAACATCTTCTTTAGAGAAGCGAGTGTTTTTTAAGATGATTTTTTCATCATCAATAGAAAGGAAGGCTGTACCAAGAACGGTAAAAGGATTTTTTCCTAAACCTAACCACAGGTATAAAAGTCCCAAGAAAAAGAAGCCCAGAAACATCAAGAAGCGTCCTGTGCTTAACACTTCGCTACTTTTTATTTGTTGAAACATGCTTCCTCCGGCAAGAATAATGGTGGTGACGCCTAGAAATATTCTTCGGTAGTTTTTAGGGTAATTGTAGGAGAGGTCTATTTTTAGTGGTGTCATTGTTGTTGTTTTGACATCACCCCTTTGGGGCGAGTTTGATTTATGCTTATTCCATAGGGCTTCACCCAATGCTATTTGATATCGGACTCATGGCACTAAATATAAAAAGTGCTTCTTATATTAGAAACACTTTCAATATATTAAGCTTCTTCATTTGTAAGAAAATGATTTACAAATGTTGGATACAGCTAATAGCTAGCGACTAAAAGCTAGTAGCTGTTAAAGTAATCCCAACTCCAATAAAGCCTCTTCAGATAACATATCCTTTGTCCATGGTGGATCAAAAGTCATGTTTAGCTCAACGCCTTTCACACCTTCGATGGAATTTACTTTATCGTAAACTTCCTCGGGTAACGATTCTGCTACCGGACAGTTTGGCGACGTAAGTGTCATCACAATGTGAACCGTGTTATCTTCTTTTACATTGATTTCGTAGATCAATCCAAGATCGTATATGTTTACAGGAATCTCAGGGTCAAAAACTGTTTTGATCACGCTGATGATTTCTGCTTCTAATGATAAAAATTCGTTTTCCATGGTTGAAAAATTAGTCCGAAGTTCGGAGTTCGAAGTCCGGAAGTGAATGATGTAGAAACAATTTTGTACACATCATGTTATTTTTATTAAACAGCAACCTCCATTAAATGTTGACTATTTATTGGTTGCAGAAACAGCTAGTAGCTAAAAGCTAGAAGCCAGTAGCTCATTTACCCCATCTTCGCTTTAAACGCCATGGCATACAAGCGCATTTGCTTTACCATAGATACCAAGCCGTTTGAGCGGGTAGGAGACAGGTTTTCTTTTAAACCAATCTTTTCGATAAAGCTCAAGTCGCAGTTGATGATGTCATCCGGTGTTTGTTCTGATAAAGCTTTTACTAAAAGCGCAACAATTCCTTTTACGATTATGGCATCACTGTCTGCCGAGTAAACAACTTTTCCGTCTTCTAGTTCTGCATGTAACCACACACGAGACTGACAACCTTCGATCAGGTTTTGATCCAATCGCCACTCATCTTTATATCCTTCCAAGGCATTACCTATCTCAATAAGGTAAGTGTACTTGTCCATCCAGTCGTCAAAAACTGAAAAATCCTCTACTATCTCGTCCTGTATTTCGTTGATTGTCATAATTCAATGTAATTTTTCTGCAAAAATGCTGTTTTTCTCTTAATCAGGCAAATATTTGAGCGATCCTCGTAACGCCTTCAACCAGTTGATCTACTTCTTCTCTTGTGTTGTAAATGGCAAACGATGCGCGTACCGTTCCCGGTATGTTGTAACGTTGCATCAACGGCTGTGCACAATGGTGACCGGTTCTTACGGCAATGCCCATTTTATCTAACATCATTCCCATGTCGTAAGGGTGGATGTCGTTCACTAAAAAAGAAACAACACTGCATTTATTTTTAGCCGTGCCGTATATTTTTAATCCCGGAATTGTCAATAATTTCTCAGTGGCATATTCCAGTAATTCGTGTTCGTAGTTGGCAATGGTCTCAAGGCCGATTTCGTTCACGTAATCGATGGCTACTCCTAAACCAACCGCTCCGTTGTAATCTGGTGTGCCCGCTTCGAATTTGAAAGGTAATTCGTTAAAGGTAGTTCCTTCAAAAGAAACGGTTTGAATCATCTCACCACCTCCCTGGTAAGGATGCATTTTGTTTAACCATTCTTCTTTACCGTACAAAGCTCCAATTCCTGTTGGGCCGTACAATTTATGTCCGCTAAAAACATAAAAGTCACAATCCAGTTCCTGAACATCTACCTTGATGTGCTGAATGGCTTGTGCACCATCAATCATCACAGGTGTGTTTTGAGCATGACAAAGGTCGATGATTTCCTTAATAGGATTAATCGTTCCCAATGCGTTTGAAACATGAGCCACCGCAACCAATTTGGTTTTGTCAGAAAGGAGTTTTTTAAATTCATCCATTTCTAATTCACCTTCATCGGTAATTGGGATCACGCGAAGCTTAATGCCTAAACGTGTTTCTAGTAATTGCCAGGGCACAATGTTGGAGTGGTGCTCCAGATTAGAAACAATCACTTCATCACCTGCTTTCAAGAATGTTTCGCCAAAAGAGAAGGATAATAAGTTGATAGCTTCTGTTGTACCACGTGTAAAGATGACTTCATGCGAATGCTTAGCATTGATGAATTGCTGAACTTTTATGCGGCTTTGTTCGTGAGCCTCCGTACAAACATTGCTCAAATGATGCACGCCACGGTGAATGTTACTGTTGTATTTGGTATAAACATCAGAAATGGCATCGATGACTTGCTGTGGCGTTTGTGTAGTTGCCGCATTATCAAGATAGACTAATGGTTTACCATGAATCGTTTGATTCAGAATAGGGAAATCATTTCTTATTTTTTGAATATCTATGCTCATTTTGTCTGTTGTTTTGGTATAGAAAACCGGGATGAAGAACCGCAGTGGATTCGACAGTCCCGGAGTATTTTAGTTCGGAGTCCGAAGCACATAGTCCGTAGTCCGATAGTATGATGTTTTGTAAATAGCTAGAAGCTAACAGCTAGTAGCTAGCGGCTTTCTAGAGGCATCCCAAGTGACCATCTACATCGCCACAAGCAACGCAAGAGCTGCATTTGTCGAATTCACCTCTGAATCGACGCTCAACTAGTCCTCTGATTTGCTCTCTAACCGGTTCTACTCTAATTTTTTCAATCACTTCGTAAGCAAAGGCGAACATTAACAGTACACGTGCTTCGTCTGTGTTGATACCTCTGGCACGTAGATAGAACATAGCCTCTTCGTCTAATTGACCAACGGTTGCACCGTGGCTACATTTTACGTCATCGGCATAAATCTCTAACTGAGGTTTTGTGTTGATGCGAGCACTTTCGGTTAATATCAAGTTGTTGTTGCTTTGGAAAGCATTGGTTTGTTGCGCATCCTTGCGAACCAAAACTCTTCCGGTAAAAGCACCTGTAGAACCATCATCCATCACCCCTTTAAACAGTTCGTTACTGTTGCAATGAGGCATGGCATGATCGATAAACGTGAAGTTATCAACGTGTTGATTTTTGTCACATAAATACAAACCGTTCATGTAGGCTTCGCAATGCTCGTCTTCCATCTTTATTTTGACGTTGTTACGCGCTAACCCTGCATGAAGCGTCATGTTGTTGGTCATCAGGTTAGAATGTTTCTTTTGAGACGCATAATAACCGGCCACCTGAACCGAATTGTTATGTTGGTTTTGAATGTTGATCACATCCATAACACTGCTTTCGTTGGCGAAAATTTCTGATACTGTATTAACCACAAATTTCGATGACGATAAGGTGTGATCACAGAACATGATTTTAGCCTGACTGTTTTCGTCGGCAATAATAATGTTACGCTGAAATACCAAACGATCCACATCACCCGTCATGATATTCACGATCTGAATAGGGCGCTTAAGTACTGTACTTTTTGGGATGTAGATAAAAGCACCATCTTGAGCAAATGCTGTGTTCATGGCAGCAGGTCCATCTGTACCAATGGGTGCTCTTCGGCCATAATATTTGGCTAGTAATTCAGGATTTGCATTTCCTTTTTCGCGAATGCTTCCCATGATAACGCCTTCCGGTAAAGGACAGGCATCTGTTTGATGCGAATACCATCCGTTTACAAAAAAGATGTTGTGGGTTTGCAATTCAGGAACCTGACAGTTAAAGTCAGTTGATACACCTTCTTGAGCCGCTTCATTTGAAAAAGCAACATTTAATTCACCTTTAAAATGAGGCTGTAAGTTGGTGTATTTATAATCTTCGACCTTGTTAGAAGGAATACCCAGTTTTTTGAACTCTTCGATGGCTTTGCCACGTAAAGCATTCATAGCTTCTGGAGCACCGGCTTGCAGTGTCGATAAATGGGTATCGTACAATGCTACATATTCCTCTTGCAGATCTGTTATTCGGCAAGTTACATTCATAGTAATTTCTTTAATCCGGTGAATTCCTCTTAGTCTTCAAACTCTTTCTTAATCCAATCGTATCCTTTTTCTTCTAACTCAAGAGCTAATTCTTTACCTCCTGTTTTAACGATACGACCTTTATATAATACGTGTACAAAATCTGGTACAATGTAATCTAATAAACGCTGGTAGTGAGTAATTACGATGGTTGAGTTTTCTTTGGTTTTCAACTTGTTAACCCCGTTTGCAACAATACGTAATGCATCAATATCCAAGCCAGAATCTGTTTCATCAAGAATAGATAATTTTGGCTCTAACATCGCCATCTGGAAGATTTCGTTTTTCTTTTTCTCACCACCTGAGAAACCTTCGTTTACAGAACGGTTGGTAAGGTTAGAATCGATCTCAACCAATTGTTTCTTTTCGCGCATCAGTTTTAAGAACTCACTAGCCGAATGAGGCTCTTGTCCTTTGTATTTGCGGTGTTCGTTAACAGCTGTACGCATGAAGTTAACCATGCTCACTCCCGGAATTTCTACCGGGTACTGGAAACTTAAGAATACACCTTCACGGGCTCTGTCTTCGGGTGGCAGATCTAGTAAATCTTTGCCGTTGAAAGTAACGCTACCTTCGCAAACGGTGAATTTATCGTTACCCGCCAATACCGACGATAAAGTACTTTTACCGGCACCGTTTGGTCCCATGATGGCGTGTACTTCACCCGGCTTAATTTCCAGGTTAACTCCTTTCAAAATTTCCTTATCCTCTATCTTGGCGTGTAAATTTTTTATTACTAGCATATGATGAATTCTGTGTTGTTATTAAATAAATTGATTAACCTACGCTACCTTCTAAACTAATCTGAAGTAGCTTTTGAGCCTCTACGGCAAACTCCATTGGTAACTGGTTGATTACTTCTTTAACGTAACCGTTTACAATTAATCCAACTGCATCCTCTGTACTTAATCCACGTTGATTACAATAGAAGATTTGATCTTCACCAATTTTTGAAGTGGTTGCCTCGTGCTCTACTTTGGCTGTATTGTTTGTTATCTCTAAATACGGAAATGTATGTGCCCCACACTGATCGCCTAATAATAAAGAGTCGCACTGAGAGAAGTTTCGTGCATTCTCGGCTTTTTTAGCCACACGCACTAAACCGCGATAGCTGTTCTGGCTTTTTCCGGCAGATACTCCTTTTGAAACGATTAAGCTTCGGGTGTTTTTACCAAGATGAATCATCTTCGTACCGGTATCGGCTTGCTGGTAGTTGTTGGTTACAGCCACCGAGTAGAATTCGCCTACCGAATGGTTGCCCATCAACACGCAACTAGGATATTTCCAGGTGATGGCACTACCAGTTTCTACCTGCGTCCACATTACTTTTGAGTAATCACCTTTACAAAGTGCACGTTTTGTTACGAAGTTGTAAATACCTCCAATCCCATTCTTATCCCCGGGATACCAGTTTTGAACGGTTGAGTATTTAACCTCTGCTCGTTCCATGGTTACAATCTCTACAATGGCAGCGTGAAGCTGGTTCTCATCGCGCATGGGTGCTGTACATCCTTCGAGGTAACTTACGTAACTATCATCATCAGCCACAATCAGTGTTCTCTCGAACTGTCCTGTGTTCATGGCATTGATACGGAAGTAAGTTGAAAGTTCCATCGGACAACGAACGCCTTTAGGGATGTACACAAACGATCCGTCACTAAATACGGCTGCGTTTAGTGCTGCAAAGAAGTTATCGGTGTGCGGTACTACCGATCCTAAATATTTCTTAATGAGGTCGGGATATTCTTTAATAGCTTCGCTGATGGAACAGAAGATGATGCCTTTTTCAGCCAATGTTTCTTTGTAAGTTGTTTTTACCGAAACACTATCTATTACAGCATCTACGGCAACGCCTGCTAAAGCTTTTTGCTCGTTTAAAGGAATGCCCAGCTTTTCGAAAGTGGCTAATAACTCAGGGTCAACTTCATCCAAACTTTCTAACTCCGGCTTCTTTTTAGGTGCAGCATAATAAATAACGTCCTGAAAATCGATTTCGGGAATATTTAAATGCGCCCAATTCGGTTGTTTCATGCTCAACCAGTGTTCAAATGCTTTTAACCTGAACGCTAACATCCACTCCGGCTCTTCTTTTTTAGCAGAAATAATTCGTACTACGTCCTCACTCAATCCTTTGGGGATTGTCTCTGTGTCTATATCGGTGTGAAAACCATATTTGTATTCACCGCCGGTTACTTCGTCTAATATTTTATTTTGATCTTCTGCCATACGATATATTAATCTTTTCTATCTAACAACGAATTATGCCATTGGTTCAGGCATAATATGAGTATGATATTAGGTAGGATATAGGGGTTAACGGGTGTAAAAATAGTAAACAATTTATCTTTTTAATCCCATTAAATGGGTATTATAAAACATATAAAGACCATTTAAGTATTTTAAAGGCTTAATTAGCGAGGGGAGTAGCTATTCCTTAAAAAATCTTAATTGACTTTATTACATATTTGATATTGTATGGTGGGTTGGTAATTAACCGAACGACAAACCGGATATATCTCCCGGCAAAGTAAAGCCCCCTGGTCGGCGATCAATAATTTTCTTATACATTCCTTTAGCCATGTTTTTAGCTTTATTTTTAGCTTTTTCGGCCATTGGTCCTTCAAAAAGCTCGTCAATTGTTTCGGACCAAAGGCTAGTCCATTGGTCAAAATGATCAGTCGTGATGGTGTTCTTAAACTGTTTGTCTGTGTGGTGATGAGCTTCTCCGGGATTGCCATCAAAGCCTGGATTTCCTAATAGGTTTAAGTCCCAAAATTTCACTAAAAGTTCAAGGTGCTTTTCCCAGGCTTCTTCAGAAGGAATCATGGTGTTGAAAAAAGGAGCTAAAAGCGTATCTTTTCTCACTTTTTTATAAAATGCATGAACTAATTTAGATATTTCTTCTTTGTTGATTAAGTCTTGTTTTTTCATTGGGAGTAATTAATATTGAGTGATAAATGATTTTTATTAGTATCAAAACGTTAAAGTAGCGCATTTGGTTTTACATTTTCTTAATCAATTTAATGAAACAATAACTGGATTCACCCAGTAATAAGGGACTGTGATCTATAATGTGTTGTTTTAGATGTACAATCTGACAAGTGTAAATTTGGCATAAATAAAAATGCGAGAAGGAATAAATAAAATTTGGGAATATGTTTCTCTTTTAGGGGTTTCAGATTATTCTGAAAGCACCTATATGAGAAGAGTCGTTTTGAGCAATCGGATTAATTTTGTTCTGATTGTTGGCATGGCGCTATTATCCTTATATTTATTTGTTTTCAGAGCTATTTATGGGACAGAAATGACTACCGGTTCCATTCGCTTACTGTTATTAATGGGAATCTGTATTGGTAATTTGATCTTGTCACATTATAAATACTTCGATCTTTCAAAGGCTTTGCTCATCATCATGCCCCCATTGGTCATAATTTTATTTCCTACGATGGTTGGCTTTATTGAAGAAGAAGCTTTCTTTTATTATGGCTTAACAATAGTTGCCTTGTCTTTAATTCCTCAGTTGTTGTTGAGTTCAAAGGAGCAATCGTTGTCTTATTGGGGAGCCATGCTCTATTATTTTGTATTGTTTATTGGGATAGATTATGTCATGTTTTTTTTTAGTCCCAATGAAACTGTTACGGCTTCGTTATATCAGGATGCCTATATGTTTATCATCAGTGCAAAGGTTAGTTCTTTTTGGTTTATAAATTTAGTTCTTTATTACATAAAGGATATAAATAATCGGTTTGAAGCCTCCTTAAAGAAGATCAATCAAGAATTGGTTAAGAAGAATAGTGATTTGGATTTGCATGTTGAAGATCTAAAATCGATTAACGCGCAGTTGAAAGATGCTCAATTGAAGTTGGTTCATTCTGAAAAAATGGCAACACTAGGGGTTTTAATAGCTGGAGTTACCCATGAAATAAATACACCGTTAAATTGTGTTAATGCCGGTTCTTTGTTAATTAAGAATGCCGTCGATGATTTTGTTGAAGATCCATCTAACTATCATGTTTGTTTGGAAAATGTAAAAGCAGGGCAGGATATCATCAATAAGGGGATTGACAGAGCATCCTTTATCATACACTCATTAATGACTTTTTCGTATCGTGGAGAACCTGTGAAGCAAGATTTCTCGTTAAACCAAATTGTGGATAGTACACTCTTGTTTATTCAGCAAAAAATAGATCCTGAGATTGATGTCGTTAAGAATTATCAGTTGGATAAAATAGTTCATATTTATGCGGATAAAATTCATCAAATCGTGCTGAATTTGATTGATAATGCCTTGTACGAAGTCAGATGTTATAACAAAGGAACTAAGCGCATCATTATCTCTACCTTTGCAAAAACATTTGGGAAAGAAACCATGGCGGTATTGAGTGTATTTAATACCGGACGAAAGATTTCAGGAGATGTTGGGGAACGTATTTTTGAGCCCTTTTATACGACTAAAGGTCCTGTTGATGGGACTGGTTTAGGATTGTCGACCTCCTATAATTTAGCGCATGAACACGGCGGGGATTTATATTATTCCAATCGGAAGGATGGCGTTGAGTTTTTTCTGGAAATTCCTTGCTAAAGCACTTTCTTGTTAGAAGTTAGTGGTTTTTGTGTGGTAAATTTCTATTTTCGTTGTACTTATAGTCTAGCGTACAATGGATAAACCTTCACTCTCTGAAATAGGGAAGTATATAAAAGGTGATTTGCTTTTGGATGAAGTAAGTCGCTACATGTATTCAACCGATGCTTCTGTTTATTATGAAAAAGTAGCAGGTGTGGTTAAGCCACGAGACAGCATCGATATTCAACAAGTTATAAAATATGCTTGCGAGAATGAGTTTCCTCTAATTCCTAGAGGAGCAGGTACTTCTTTGGCCGGACAAGTTGTTGGAAAGGGTTTGGTGATTGATACCTCAGCCTACATGAATAAAGTGCTGGAGCTTAATAAGGATGAGAAGTGGGTAAGAGTACAGCCGGGTGTGGTGCTAGATGAGCTAAACATTGTCTTAAAAAAAGACGGTTTATTCTTTGGTCCCGAAACGAGTACGGCCAATCGGTGCACCATTGGGGGGATGGTTGGAAACAATGCTTGTGGAGCACATTCGCTGATTTATGGAAGTACCAGAGATCATCTTTTAAAATTGAAAGGCTTTTTGAGTAATGGCGATGAGGTGGAGTTTAAGTCGTTGAGCGATATTGAATTCGCCTTAAAATGTAAGTCAGATTCATTAGAGGGTAGAATTTATCGAGGTATAGATGAGTTGCTTAAAGTTAGCAGTAACCGGCAGTTAATTAAAGATGAGTTCCCTCATTCTCAAATTAAAAGACGAAATACAGGTTATGCATTGGATTTATTAATGGATGCAAACGTGTTTCAGGATAGTGCCTCCTGTTTTAATATGTGTAAGCTTATAGCGGGTTCTGAAGGGACCTTGTTTTTTGCCACTGAGATTACATTAAATCTTGTGGATTTACCACCCAAGGAAAAGGCCTTGATTTGTGTGCATTGCCACAGCTTAGACGATGCATTAGACTTAAACTTGGAAGTGCTAAACTTTGAGCCCGTTGCAGTAGAGTTGATGGATAGGTTGGTTTTAGATTTATCCAAAGAGAATAAGTTTCAGAATGAAAACCGGTTTTTTATTGATGGTGATCCTGCTGCTTTGTTGTTTGTAGAGGTGGTAGGCGATACAAAAGAAAGTCTGGGCGAAAAGGTGCAGGAAGTGCTAACTGGTGTTTCTGCAACCAAATTAGCTTATGCAACTCCGGTATTAACAGGAAAGGATATTTCAAAAGTTTGGAATTTAAGAAAAGCCGGGCTTGGTGTATTGTCCAATCTTCCCGGAGATGAGCGTCCGGTTGCAGTGATGGAAGATGCAGCTGTCAGGACAAAAGATTTAAAAGCTTTTGTTAGAGATGTAAAAGACCTTTTGGAGTTGCATCATAAAAAATGTGTGTTTTATGCTCACGTTGGTAGTGGGGAATTGCATTTGAGACCGGTTTTGAATTTGAAGACTGAACCTGACCGGGAGGTTTTTTATCAATTAGCGGAAGGTTTTGCGCGTCTTGTGAAAAAGCATAAAGGATCCTTAAGCGGAGAACATGGAGATGGTCGGTTGAGAGGTCAATTTTTGCCGCTTATGGTAGGAGAAGAGGTAATGGATTTTTTTCATGCTACCAAAAAGCTATTTGATCCGAAGGGGATTTTCAATCCCGGAAAGATTGTTGCAACTCCACAGATGAATACGCATTTGCGAGCAGTGGAAAATAAGAGTATAGCATTTCAGGATGCTGTTTTTAATTGGGAATCCACACATGGGTTTGATCGTGCCATAGAGAAGTGTAATGGGTCGGGAGATTGCCGCAAAAGTCATTTGGTTGGTGGGGTCATGTGTCCCAGCTATATGGGAACCAAAGATGAACGAAACTCTACGAGAGGGCGTGCTAATGTGTTACGAGAGTTTATTTATAAGCGAGAGAATGTTGATGGGTTATCCTTTGAGGAGGTGAAATCTGTTTTGGATTTATGTTTGTCTTGTAAGGCATGCAAAAATGAATGTCCGAGTAATGTAGATATGACCAAGTTGAAAGCTGAGTTTTTAAATGCTTACAGGCAAAAGTCCGGTTTGTCTTTAAGAGATAGGCTAATAGCAGACTTACCCTATTTAGAAAAATTCTTTATTCCTGTTTCCGGTCTTTATAATTCACTCATTAGGAAACCACAAATAAAACGTTTGTTGCATCGGTATTTAGGGCTTTCAAAGAAGCGTGATCTCCCATGGTTGCCTCAGCAAAGTTTAAAGTCCTGGTACAGCCCTCAATCTTCAGGTAAGAGGCAGCGAAGAATTTATCTTTTTGCCGATGAATTTACAAATGTGCAGGATAGCGATGTGGGGATAAAAGCAATTCTTTTATTGCAAAAGTTGGGATATGATGTTGTGATCCCCGACCATTTGGTGAGTGGGCGAACGTATTTGTCAAAAGGGCATCTGCAGAAAGCACAAAAGCTGGCTGTAAAAAATGTACAATTGTTAGCTCACTTAATTAATGGGGAAGATGTGTTAATTGGCATTGAACCATCAGCCATATTAACTTTTCGAGATGAATATCTGGACTTAGTACCGGCAGAGTTAAAAGATATGGCTTTGATGCTGTCTCATAACTGTTATACCATCGAAGAATTTATTACCCGCGAGTTTCAAAAAGGGAATATCAATTCGTGTTTATTCACCAAAGAAGAAAAGTCCATTCGCTTCCATGCGCATTGTTATCAAAAAGCATTGTCAGATACTAATCTTATTAAACAGATGCTTGAGATCCCCGAGAATTATTCAGCTTCCGAAATACCATCAGGCTGTTGTGGTATGGCCGGGTCTTTTGGGATGGAAAAAGAGCATTATGCACTTTCGATGAAAATAGGAGAATTAGTCTTGTTCCCGGATGTAAGACAGTATCATCGCGAAGCTAAAATTGCAGCCTCGGGTACTTCTTGCCGAACTCAAATTAAAGATGGTACTGGTGTGATTGCCAGTCATCCGATCGAAGTCTTGTATGATGCACTATTATAGAAAGTATTTTTTATTTTTAGCAGAAGAAACACGATAACAAATAACGCGATGAAGGAATTAACGAAAGAGGAGTTTTTAGATTCTGTAAGGGTGAAAAATCCCGGAGAAGACGAGTTTTTACAAGCTGTAGAAGAAGTGGTTGATACGATATGGGATTTTTACCAGCAAAATCCACATTACATGAAAGCCAAAATTCTTGAACGAATGACGGAGCCGGAGCGCGTTGTAATGTTTCGTGTGCCTTGGGTTGATGATGAGGGTGAAGTTCAGGTGAATCGTGGTTTTCGAGTAGAGTTTAATTCAGCCATTGGCCCATATAAAGGAGGTTTGCGATTTCACCCGAGCGTTACTTTAAGTGGATTGAAGTTTTTAGGTTTTGAACAGACCTTTAAAAATAGTTTAACCTCACTGCCCATGGGTGGTGGTAAAGGAGGTTCAGATTTTAATACCAAAGGGAAGTCTGACAATGAGATTATGCGTTTTTGTCAGGCATTTATGAGTGAGCTATATCGTCATATTGGAGCCAATACCGATGTGCCGGCTGGTGATATAGGGGTTGGAGGTCGTGAGATCGGTTATTTATTTGGGCAGTATAAGAAATTAAGCAATGAATTTGCAGGAATCCTAACCGGTAAAGGTTTAGAATTTGGCGGAAGCTTAATTCGTCCGGAAGCAACCGGTTATGGTGCGATTTATTTTGTTCGTGAGATGCTGGCACTTCAAGGTGAAAGCCTGGCAGGAAAAACCATTGCCTTATCCGGATTTGGAAATGTAGCCTGGGGTGCTGCCAAGAAAGCACTTGAGCAAGGTGCTAAAGTGGTAACCATATCCGGACCAGATGGATATGTATATGATTCCGAAGGATTAGATGAGGTGAAAATAGATTTTTTATTAGAGTTAAGAGCCTCTAACCAAGACGTTGTTCAGCCTTATGTAGAACGGTTCGGAGGTGAGTTTTTTGCCGGTAAAAAACCATGGGAGCAAAAAGTTGATGTGGCCATTCCATGTGCTATTCAAAATGAGCTAAATGAAGCGGATGCAAAACTTCTGATTGACAATGGTTGTAGATTAGTCGCTGAAGCTTCAAATATGGGTTGTACTGCCCAAGCAGCCGGATTAATTGCTGAGAAAATCTTATTTGCCCCGGGTAAAGCTGTGAATGCCGGTGGAGTTGCTGTTTCCGGTCTGGAAATGGCACAGAACAGCATGCGCTTAAACTGGTCAGAAGAAGAAGTGAATGAGCGTTTGAATCAAATTATGATCAATATTCATAAGACCTGCGTCAAATACGGAACAGAATTAGACGGCAAAATTAATTATATCAAAGGAGCCAATATTGGAGGTTTTGTTAAAGTAGCTGATGCCATGATTGCGCAAGGAGTCGTTTAATGTTCAGTTATTAATGATGTTTTGAAAAGAGAGGTTTCGAACTCCGCCCCGATAGCTATCGGGATCCGAACTTCGTGCTACCTTGAAAAAAAGCATGTTTTAAAATCATCTTTCTAATTTGCTTGAAATGAACTTCGCTTATTATCTTTGCAGTCCATAAAAAGGAAAACAAAAAGTGATCGATACGCATTCGCATATATACCTCTCTGAATTTGATCAGGATTTAAATGTGGTTCTTGAAAGGGCTATGGCAGCTGGTGTTTCACAGGTCTTAATGCCTAATGTAGATGGTGAAACCATCGAGCGAATGCATTTAGTAGAAGATCGCTATCCTGATTATTGCAAATCAATGATGGGAATTCATCCGACTTCGATAAAAGAGAATTATAAAAAACACTTAGCAATCATCGAAAAATGGTTTCATCACCGGTCATACATTGCGGTTGGTGAGATTGGTATGGATCTTTATTGGGATAAAACCTTTGTTAAAGAACAAAAAGAAGTGTTTGAGACTCAATTGATTTGGGCAAAAGAAAAGAATTTGCCGGTTGTGATCCATTGCAGGGAGGCTTTTAAAGAAACTTTTGAAGTGCTTGAACGGCAGTTAGATGAAAAATTGTATGGCGTGTTTCATAGTTTTACCGGTCAAGCGGAAGATGCTGCTCGTATTATGGAGTTCGGCAATTTTCATCTTGGGATTAATGGTGTTGTAACATTTAAGAATACCACACTCAGAGAGGTATTGCAAAATGTACCACTCGAAAAAATTGTGTTGGAAACAGATGCCCCTTATTTAGCACCTGTTCCTAAACGAGGAAAACGTAATGAGCCTGCCTATCTGTGCAATATCGCGCAACAAATTGCCGGGGTGTATGGCTTAACTCAAAACGAAATCGATCAGATAACAACAAACAACGCTCGTAAACTTTTTAAAATTTAACCTCACCATGTGTTGTAAATTAGAATACATGGTGAGGTAACAACTTCGCATATTACCATGCAGAAAGAAAGACAAATATTATTGATATATACAGGTGGTACAGTTGGGATGGTGGTTGATCCAGAAACCGACTCTTTAGTGCCATTTGATTTTAAAAATGTGAGCGAACATGTGCCTGAAATCAAAAAGTTTGACTTTTTGGTAGATAGTATTTCCTTTAATCCACTCATTGACTCTTCTGATATGAGTCCTCTAATATGGTCTAAATTGGCCGGAGTGATTGAAGATAATTACTTAAAGTACGATGGTTTTGTCATTTTACATGGAACTGATACCATGGCTTATTCTGCCAGTGCCTTGAGTTTTATGCTTCAGAATTTAGGTAAGCCGGTGGTTTTTACCGGAAGTCAGTTGCCATTGGGGATGTTACGTACTGATGGCAAAGAAAACATCATTACAGCTCTGGAAATTGCTGCGGCTCAGAATAATATTCATCAACCCTTAGTGCCCGAAGTTTCTATTTTCTTTCAGGATAAACTGTTTCGTGGGAACAGAACGAAGAAAGATAGTTCTGAGCAATTTAGTGCTTTTCGTTCTGCGAATTATCCACCATTGGCCGAAGCAGGTATCTATTTAAAGTATAATTACTCCGTTATTAATAACTCCACCAATCAAGGTCCTTTTACCGTGATGAAAAAAATGGATTCCAATGTAGCCATTTTGAAGTTGTTTCCGGGGATCAGCCGGGAAGTGGTTTGTAGCATTTTTAACATTGCTGGTTTAAAAGCCGTAGTGTTGGAAACCTATGGGTCTGGAAATGCTCCTACTGCCAAATGGTTTTTAGATGAAGTGAAAGAAGCCATTGCTCGGGGAATCATTATTTTAAATGTCTCTCAGTGTATGGGAGGAAGTGTTGAAATGGGTCGTTACGAAACGGGCGTGTATTTACTTAATCACGGAGTAGTAAGTGGTTATGATATTACAACCGAAAGTGCAGTGACGAAATTGATGTTTTTGTTAGCTAACTGTAAATCAACTGAAGAGATAAAAAGCTCATTAAATAAGTCCTTGCAGGGTGAAATTAACTTGTAGAATGTTTGTTTATGACATTTTTTTTGTAATTTGCGTCCCTGAAAAATTAAAGGTTTTTCACATTTAAAGTGAAAATATAACAAAAACTATTTTGAGTATTAAAACTAATACGAATCGAAATTTTTTACAGACTATGAAAAAGCTATTTGCATTTTTTGCGGTAATTGGAATGCTGGGTCTTAGTGGAATCACTTATGCTCAGGACGAAGAAGTAGCAACAGAGGCTACACAAGAGGTAGCAACCGAAGCTACTGAAGGAACAACTCAAGAAGTTGTAGAAGAAGCAACAGAAGAGGCTGCTGCCCCTGCTGAAGCTCCAAAAGGTATTCACAAACAGATTAAAGCAAAATTCATCGAAGGTGGTGCTATCTTCATGAGTTTCGTATTGTTAGCCTTAGTATTTGGTTTAGCGATCTGTATTGAGAGAATTATCTATTTAAACTTGGCTTCTACAAACACTAAGAAGTTGTTACAAAACATTGAAAACGCCTTAAATGATGGTGGTGTTGAATCAGCAAAAGAAGTTTGCCGTAACACAAGAGGTCCAGTGGCTTCTATCTTCTATCAAGGTTTAGATCGTTTCGACGAAGGTGTAGATGTAGTTGAGAAATCAGTTATTTCTTACGGTTCAGTTCAGATGGGTCTGTTAGAGAAAGGTTTAACTTGGATTTCATTATTTATCGCTCTTGCACCGATGCTTGGGTTTATGGGTACTGTAATCGGTATGATCGAAGCTTTCGATAATATTCAGGCTATGGGTACTATTTCTGCTTCTGCGGTAGCAGGTGGTATTAAAGTGGCACTTATTACTACTGTATCTGGTTTGATCGTTGCTATCATCCTTCAGGTATTTTACAACTACATCGTATCTAAAATCGATGGTATTGTAAATACAATGGAAGATGCTTCTATCTCTCTTTTAGATATTTTAGTGAAATATAACATGAAAAAATAATTGTCATTATGACTAAGTTATCAAAGATATTAAATTACGTACTTGGAGGTCTTATCCTGATTACAGCTGTTTTTACTGTGCTGTTTTTTGTAGGAGGAGATGTCGAGGATGCAACATATAAAACTCCGGTTTATACAGAATCTTTCTTAAACTGGGCTTATATCTTAACTTGTGTTGCAGGGATTATTTCTTTGGTATTCGAAATCTTGCATTTGGTATTAAATCCAAAAAATGCAGTAAGAACACTTATTTCAATTGGTTTATTACTTCTTGTAACTTTAGTGTCTTATGCATTGGCTGATGATACACCTATGCAAATTGTGGGATATCAAGGTGAAGATAATGTACCTAGCATGTTAAGCATGGCAGGAGCATTCTTATATGGAACTTATATTTTGTTTGGAGTAGTAGTTGTTTCTATTCTTTGGGCAGAGTTGTCTCGTATATTTAAATAACATGGCCCGATCCGTTTAAGCGGATCATTAATTCTAATTTGTATTATGGCAAAAAGAGAAATACCAGAAGTTAATGCAGGGTCTATGGCAGATATCGCCTTCTTGTTATTGATCTTCTTTCTCGTGACCACTACAATGGATAGCGATACAGGTCTTGCGCGTTTACTGCCTCCGATTCAGGATGCACCGGTTGATGACAAGACTCCTCCTATCAAAGAGCGTAACGTATTTACCGTTCTTGTGAACAGTAATGATCAGTTACTTGTAGAGGGTAAACCAATGAGAATGGAGAGGTTAACAGAAGCGACTAAGGAGTTTATCGAAAACCCGAGAAATGCTGAAAACTTACCGGAAAAGAAGGCAACAGATGTTCAATTTTTTGGTACAGTTGAAGTTGGGAAAGGAGTAATCTCTCTGCAAAATGACCGTGGAACAACTTATCAGACATACTTAATGGTTCAGAACGAACTTCAAAGAGCTTATACTGAATTGCGTCAGGATTTAGCTAAGAAGAGGTTCAAAAAAGATTATTTGGATCTGGATAAAGATGAGCAAAGTGCTATTCGTGAAGTTTATCCACAACGTATCTCTGAAGCTGAACCTAAAAATATCGGAAAATAATGGCGAAGTTTAGAAAAAAGAAAAGTGGTGGTCAACAGGCTATCAACACTGCGTCTCTTCCGGATATCGTATTTATGTTACTTTTCTTCTTCATGGTATCAACAACTATGAAAGAAACAGATTTAAAGGTAACTGTTCGCCCGGCGCAGGCAACTGAAATTGAAAAGTTGGAGCGTAAAGAGTTAGCGACATTTATTTATGTAGGTGTACCGGCTAAGTCATTTCAGTCTCTATATGGAAGTGAGCCTCGTATTCAGTTGAATGATCAATTTGCAACTGTAGATGATATTCAATCTTATATTGCACAGGCCCGTGATGCGATGAAAGAAAGTGATCAGCCAAAAATGATTACTTCAATTAAAGCAGATAAGGAATGTTCAATGGGTATCATTACTGATATTAAACAAGCTTTAAGAAAAGCAGCTGCATTAAAGATTATTTATTCAGCAAACGAAATGGCAAAGTAATATTGATTTACTTTATATATTTAAAAAAGGGGAACTTTTTAGTTCCCCTTTTTTAATGTTTTATATTCATCTGTAAAAAGCAATGTTTTAATATCTTTACAGCTCAGCATCAAAGGCTGTGAAAAAGTATCATTATGAAGGCAAAATGTTTATTGTTATTTTTTTTATTCTCTTGTGTTCACTTGTTTTCTCAGCATGTGGATGGTTATTCAAAAATTGCGGTGAGAGGCGGTGGATACCTACAACCTGTATATGTAAATGCTGAAAAAACTATTGATCCGATTAATTTATATGGGCAAGCATTGGGGGTTCAGTATTCTTTTGTGAATGAAAAGCATGCCGGTATCGTATTGGAAGTTAATTATAATCAAGTAGGTAAAACAGTTGATGAAGTGGCCTATTCTTTTAACTTTATACAAGTTCCATTTTTAACTCATTTTGAAATTCCTTTTAAAGAGAATGGACCGTACCTTTCATTAGATCTTGGTGGATATGTTTATTCTTATTTAAACAGAGATAAAAAGCTGCATTTAGAAGGAGATTTAGTCTATGGAATTGGAGGTGGAGGAGGCTTTCATTTTCCAGTCAAACAATCCTTTTTAGGCCTGGAAGGGCGTTATTATTACAATTTGCCAACCAGTTATATCGAAGAAGATCGCTGGCGGAGTACCTGGATAGAACTTAGTGTGTTGTTCGGGTTTAAATTGTAGAGTTCGGTATTCTTATCATGTATTGTAGATTTTAAATTGTCAAATTCGAAAATTAATAAATGTGTGAATGATTGTTTCCTCTTGAATATTTTTTAGAAAAAAACCTAATTAAACGATCATTTCATTGAGCCAAAAATTATTCCCATTGAAATTCCTGTAAATAGAAATTTTAAATCATCAGGGCCTAATTTATTAAGTCCATACTTAATAAATGGAGCAATTTGATACGAGCAATTCTTCCAATTTTTGGAGGCTTTCTCCATTCCAATGTGTAGGCTTACAAAATCTACTATCCCTAATTTATAATACGTCCCATACTTTACCTTTGAGTTGTTATAATAATAATGGTAATTGATGTATGTGTATGACAGGGATCCTCCGATAGAAGTAAAGTAGCGCGTTTTCTTTCTTATTACGAAATCATATCTGTACTTAAAATACAACTCGGGTAAAAAGAGTGTCGCCTCGTATTTTTTATCAGGTTTAGAAGGTATATTTTCTAATTCTACATCAGCTATGCGGTTTGACTGGTAGTAATCACCGGTTAACGTTTGATAAAGAAAGGATAATTCTACTGCTATCGATGAATGTTTGCCAAGTTGAAGATTTGACTGAGTAGATACGCCATAGCTAAAATTAGTGTTTAGATCTTTGTGAAGTCCAATCCCAGGATTGATGGACAAACCATAACTTAAATGTTTCTTGTATGTTTTTTTATTTCTTTGAGAACTTTCTATTGGAGGATGCTCAATATTGCCGTCTTTTAATTGTAATAAATGAGTGATATCATTATTAACTACAAAACACCTTACCGGTTTTATAGGGTAAAGTGTTTCGTATTTTTTTAAGGATGTTTGTAGATGAGTATTCTCTTTAATAACTGGCTGGGTTATTTCGAGATCATACTTTATGGATTGAATTTTGGGCGGAGGATTATTCTTTATTCGATGGATAATAATGTTTTTATTAACAAGCTTGTATTTGTAATTATTTGAAAATAGAGTGTTTAGTGTTTTTTGTAAAGAACACTGCGTGCAAGAGATTGATTGCATTTTTTCGTTATCGAAAATACTGGCCTGGTAAGAAAAGCTAAGAGCACACTGAGCTTCAATTTTTCTTAAGATTTCTTCGGTGGAATGATTAGTGACGTTTATTGATATTTTAATTGTATCAATAGATTGTGCCGAAGCAAATAAACAGAATCCCCAAAAGCAAAATAAAGGCCCAATACGCATTTTACTCTTTTATTTGAATTGTATTATTTGAATAATCAATATTTACATCAAGAGTAAATGCTATAACCTCTAAAGCTTCTTTAAGACTTAGTGCCGAAAAAGATGATGTTAGTTTTAGTTGTTGGATGGTTTCGTTATTTATTGATATTGTTGTGTTGTAATGTTTTGAAAGCGTTTGGCTTACTTCGCTTAAAGGTTCGTTGATAAAGCGTAAGGTATCTGTGTGCCAGGCTAAAACATTAATGTCTATTCCTGGTATCTTAAGCAGACTTGTATCTTTTTTATAAATAATGGCACTTTGCCCTTTGGTAAGAATAACATAATTGCCTGTTGCCAAAGCAGTAATTTTTACTTTGCCTTCCAGCACAGATATTTTTTCGTAACTGTTTTTGTTTGATGCTTCTACATTGAATTTAGTGCCTAATACTTTTATTTCAGCGCATTCTGTATTTACAAAATAGGGCCGTAAAGAGTCTTTGGCAATTTCAAAATAAGCCTCGCCATTAAGTTTAACCGACCTTTTATGGGGGCTGAATAATTTAGGATAAGAAAGTGTAGTTGAGTTGTTTATCCAAGTATTTGATCCATCAGCAAAAGAAATATGTGTTTTTTCAATTGATGATGTTTGAGCAGTTATATTGGGTTTTTCATCCAACAATAAAGTGAATGTTAGCCCCAAGCCAAGTATTATAATTAAGGCTGCCGCATATTTTGTTATTATACGCAGGAAGAATTGATTGCCACCTTCAGGAATATTTGTAGCATTTAATTTCTCTTGCATTGCCATCCAATATTCTTCTTTAAATTCCGGTTGGTAATCATCCAGGATATGCTTAACCTTTTTTTCTAATATATTATCATGAACCTGTTTCATTCTTGGAATTCTCTTTTAATAATTGTCTGAGTAGCTTTTTTGATCTGGATAAATAAGTTCTAGATTTACTTTCGTTAATGCCTAGTTGTTTACTAATTTCTTTGTGGCTATAGCCTTCTATTTCGTAAAGATTAAAGGTAAACCGGTATGCTTCAGGTAGCTTCTGGATGGTATTTATAATTTCTTCGGCATTATAATGATCCAGAATATTTGAAGTACTTATTGCCTGGTTGATTTGATTTTCTTCTTCTAGGTAAATGTGTGCGTTTTTTAGCTTTATTCGATATTTATCTATAGATGTATTAATGATGATGGTTCTTAGCCAGGCTTTAAAGTTTGCGTTAATCTTAAATTTTTTTATTTGAATAAAAACTTTTAAAAAGCCGTCGTTTAATACCTCAATGGCATCTTCCTGGTTTTTAGAATATCTTAATGCAATAGACATAGCATAGCTAAAGAAATGTTTGTAAATAATTTCTTGAGCCTTGCGATCGTTGCGGTAACAGGCTTTTATGGCATTAATTATCTTTAAATCCTCCACCAATTAATTTCAGTCTTTTATAAATATGTAGTGTTTTGTGTGTAAGTGCAAATCTAATAATTTGTGTAAATTATAAGTTGCTAAAGTTTAAACTAATTACCTGCCCATCGTGGAAAAGCAGGTAATTAGAAATACTTCAGTTGAAGTATTATTTAGCCTAGTTGAGTTGCTATTTAAGAGGGTTTTCGATATCAGATTTAATAAAAGCATCATTGTAAATATACAACGTGTCACTTCCCTTACTTAATGAAAGATTATAAAACCAGTCATAACCCTCGCCTCCAGAAGTTGAGTTAACATGCATTAAAATAGAATCTGTACTTAATTCATATTCACCATCTCTTTCCATGTAATTTCCAACCTCGTTTTCGATGTATTTGAAATAACCCTCTTTAAAAATGTAACCATCAGAGTATGATTTGTTATTTTGGATGTTTAACCAAGTCCCGATGATCCCTTGTGAACTATTGCTTGGTTCTTGAGGTTTTTCAGCTGTGAAATCTTTAAATGGGTTTTCAACGTCAGATTTAATATAGGCTTCATTAGAAATATATAAAGTGTCGCCTTCTTGGCTTAACGAAAGGTTATGGTGCCAATCGTAAATATTACCACCAGTAGTACTAGGATTAACATGCATTATAACAGAGTCTGTTAGTAATTCAAACTCCCCATCTCTTTCCATGTAGTATCCGGCTTCGTTTTCGATGTATTTGAAATAACCATTGTTAAAAATGTAACCATTTGAATAGGTTTTGTTATTTTGGATGTTTAGCCAAGTACCCATGATTTCCTGTGTACTAATGCTTGGTTCTTGAGGTTTTTCAGGAGTGATAACTTTTAGTGGATTCGCGACATCACATTTAATATAGGCTTCATTAGAAATAAATAAAGTGTCACCTTCCTGGCTTAATGAAAGGTTATGGTGCCAATCGTATACTTTCCCTTCAGTTGTGCTAGGATTAACATGCATTATAACAGAGTCTGTTAGTAATTCAAACTGCCCATCTCTTTCCATGTAGTTACCGGCTTCATTTTCGATGAACTGGAAGTAGCCATCGTTAAAAATGTATCCATTTGAATATGAATCATTGTTTTTAGCATTTAACCAAGTACCTTCAATATTTAGTTTTGGTTCTTGCTTATAACCTTTGATTTTGTCTATTATCGATTCTGCATCCGTTTTTACAAACAGTTCTTCATATCTGGAAGTAGAATCTGGTTTAATTATATTTTCTTTGAAAAGAACTAAGGTATCACCCCTGAATTCATTACCATATATCCATTGATAAGGATTTTCCTCTTGAGGTAAAAAACTTAAATAAAGAGAATCTGTTTCAATAGTGTACGTTCCTCCCTTTTCAGAATAAGTGCCACCTTCATTTTGCATTAAAATAAATGTAGAGTCAGAAAAGAAATAGCCGTTTGCATATTTGTTGTCATTTTTAACGTTAATCCACGAACCAACGATTAAATTATTAGTATTCAAGCTATCATTTAGTCCTCCTTTTTTACCGGAGTTAAGCAAGAATTCTTCATTTTTCTCGCAAGCAGTAAATAGGAATCCTGCGGCGAATAGGCTTAATATTATTTTGAATAGTGTTTTCATTTGTTTTTATTTTTTAATCACTGTAACCGGCCGGGCTAGGTGTTGTTACAAAAATGCTTTGTAACGAGATAAAACATTCGATTATTATTAGTTTACAAAAGCCAATACGAGTATGGAGGCAGATGTGCGACACTATGGAGAGTTTTTTTAAAAAAAAGTTTCTCGCAAAGGCGCAAAGGCGCTAAGGAGATTTTTTGGATTATATTACTGTTTAAGATTAACGCAGAATTGGAAATTTAATGAATTTACAAAAGCTTATAGTTTTTATTGTGCTGATGTGTAAATGAAATAATGTGCAAATAAACTTTATGATTGTTAGGCGCTTGGGTAAGGTAAGGTGCCTTGGCTTATAACAATTATGCTAGATAAAAACTAATTGGTTTTCTTTGCGACTTAGCGGCTTTGCGAGGTTATTTCTAAGAAATTGAAAGGAATTTTCTTTGTGACTTAGCGGCTTAGTGAGAATTTTTCATGAAATTGGAAGGACTTTTTTCTTTGCGCCTTTGTGGCTTTGCGAGATCTAATTTTTATTATTAGTTTATCCTTCAATTCGAACAGCGGCAACCATGGAACACTTACCTCAGGAACTTAAATACTCCAACTATTTTACCGAAACAGCCTTTAGCCGGTTGATGCAAAGGCGTATCCATAAGATTTTGCTAATCTGTAGTGCATACGATGCTTTTTTGTTAGAAGAAGACGGGCGTATTGATGAGCAATTATTTAATGAGTACGTATCGCTCAACTTACGCTATCCGCCTCAATTTATACATGTTGCATCTGCTAAGGAGGCTTTTGAAGTATTAAAAAATGAGAAAATTGACTTGGTGATCACCATGCTGAGTGTTGGCGGTATGAACCCTTTTCAGATGGCAAAAGAGGTGAAGAATCAATATGTTTCTATTCCCATAGTGGTACTCACGCCCTTCTCGCGAGAAGTCTCGGTTTATTTAAGTCGGGAAGATACCAGTGCCATTGATTATGTGTTTTGTTGGTTGGGAAATGCAGATATTCTGTTAGCCATTATCAAATTAATAGAGGATGATATGAATGCCGAGCATGACGTTCAAATGGTGGGTGTTCAAACCATTCTGCTCATCGAAGACTCCATTCGTTTTTACAGTAGTTATCTGCCTTTGATATATCGCCTCATTTTTACCCAGTCTAAAAAGTTTATGGACGAAGGCTTGAATGAACACCAAAAAATGATGCGCATGAGAGGGCGTCCAAAGATCTTGCTTGCTCGTAATTACGACGAGGCTGTAAAGCTTTATAATAAGTATGAAAATAACATGCTGGGGATTATTTCGGATGTGACTTTTTTAAAAGATGGTCAGAAAGATACGCGGGCAGGAGTTAAGCTGGCCGAATATGTAAAAACACGTAATCCCTTTATGCCCTTTTTACTACAGTCGTCGAATAAAGATTTGAAAAAAGAGGTGGCAGACATGAAGGTCTCTTTCATCCATAAGCAATCAAAAACTCTGTTGCGTGAATTAAAGTACTTTATTAATACTTACATGGCCTTTGGAGATTTCATTTTCATCGATCCTGAAACCGGGTATGAAGTAGGTCGAGCCAAGAATTTAAAGGAGTTGCAGGAGCGATTGTTGGATATTCCAGATCGTTCTTTAACCTATCATTTTAACCGTGATCATGTGTCAAAATGGTTAAATGCCAGAGCTTTATTTTCTATTGCCGAGGTGATAAAATACATTCGGATTGAGGATTTTGGCAATCTGGAAGAAACCAAACAATTTTTGTACGAAACCATTTCGAATTTTAGATACAGTAAGGGGCGAGGCGTAATTGCCAAGTTTTACCGGGATGAGTTTGATGAGTACCTCACCTTTACACGCATTGGTGAAGGTTCTATTGGAGGAAAAGCCCGGGGATTGGCCTTTTTAAATACCATCATTAAAAAATATGATGATTTAGGTCATTTTGAGGATGTGATTGTTACAGTTCCTCGAACGGTAGTTATCAGTACTGATGTGTTTGACGAATTCATGGAGATGAATAATTTATACAGCATTGCATTATCTGATGCCGGTATCTCTGATGAGCAAATATTGGAAGCTTTTGTAAATGCCAAAATGCCGGATCGTGTTCAGTACGATCTTCGTAAATTCGTTTCTATCCTAAAAGGTCCGGTAGCGGTTCGTAGTTCTAGTGTGTTAGAGGATAGCCGATATCAGCCTTTTGCCGGCATTTATGCCACCTACATGGTACCTCGTTCGAAAAATATTGATGAACTGCATCATCAATTGTGCTCAGCCATAAAATGTGTGTATGCTTCCGCTTTTTATAAAGCCAGTAAAACTTATATGGAGAGCACCATGAATGTCATTGATGAGGAACGCATGGGTATTGTACTTCAGGAGATGGTTGGTCGTCAGCATGATCAATATTTTTATCCGACTTTTTCCGGAGTGGGGCGTTCTGTCAATTATTATCCCATAGCACCTGAAAAAGCAGACGAAGGGGTTGTTAATGTAGCCATGGGTTTGGGTAAGCATATTGTGGAGGGAGGATCTTCCATTCGCTTTTCGCCGAAGCATCCCAAGCGCATCATGCAATTATCGTCTACCGAAATGGCCATTAAAGAAACGCAAAAAACCTTCTTTGTTCTTGAGACTGGAAAAGAAGGATTTACACCTTCAACCAATGATGCGGTAAATATTAAAAAACTACCAATACAAGAGGCTGAGCCCCATGGAACTTTGCGTTGGCTTGGATCTGTTTACGATTACCGTAATCAAGTGGTGCGCGATAGTTTAATGACGGATGGACTTCGCCTTGTAACCTTTGCCAATATTTTAAAACACGACGCTTTTCCTTTGGCCAAAATTATGCAGAAAGTGTTAGACATTGGCCAGCGAGAGATGAATCAGCCGGTTGAAATCGAGTTTGCCGTAGATTTACAACCCAAGCCGGGAGACCCACCTGTGTTTTACCTATTGCAAATTCGTCCAATTGTAGATTTTAAAGAAACCATTGCAGAGAAGTTGGAAGAGATTAATCCGAAAGATACTTTGGTGCATTCTTCTTCTGCTTTAGGAAACGGAATTATTAATGATGTGTTTGATGTGGTGTATGTTAAAACCAAAGCGTTCAATCCTGCTAATAACCAATTGATTGTTCCAATTCTGGATGAAATCAACCGTAAATTTCACGAAGCTCGAAAATACTATATTTTAATTGGACCGGGACGGTGGGGATCTCAGGACCCGTGGCTTGGCATTCCGGTGAAATGGTCAAATATTTCATCGGCCAGAGTAATTGTCGAAAAAGGGTTAGAAGATTATCGGGTTGAACCTAGTCAGGGCACACACTTCTTTCAGAACTTAACTAGCTTGAGAGTCGGTTATTTTACCATTACCCCAAGCATAGGAGAGGGGTATTGCGATTTGGACTTTTTAGAGAGTCAGCCAGCGGTTTATGAGGATGAATTTATTCGACATGTTCGTTTTAGCAATCCGTGTATGATTAAAATTGATGGACAAAAAGGGATTGGAGTGATTGAGCGGCCGGAAATAGGAGGTAGAAGGCAGAAGGCAGTGGGCAGAAGTGATTAATGTGCTAATGAGTAAATGTGCAAATTAGGGAATTTGAGAATGTGACAATTTACGGATGTATCTAATTCAGATAAATTGCTATTAAAAATCAATGATTGATTTAAGTTTACCTTTAACTTGTTCGAGTACTTTTTGTGAGGCTTTTGCTTTATAAGTTACACCTCTCATTTTCCAATCAAGTGATTTTACATGATCAGAAAGAATAACGCCGCTAACTTTTGGCGAATTACAATCAACTTCAAAAGCATAACCTTTTTTACTATTAGTAATAGGACATGCGATACATAATCCTGTTTTTTGATTGTAAATACTTGGAGAAAGAAAAAGTGCAGGTCTGTGGCCGGCTTGTTCTTTGCCTGCTTGTGGATTAAAATTAATCATCACAAAATCACCTTTTTCAGGAACGTAACTGTTTACCATATTTCTTTTCCTAAAGGATCGCCTGTTGATGATTCTCCATGAAGATTAGATTCGTTTACATCCTCCAGAAGTTCTAATAAGTCGTACCTTTTCTTCTGTTTAGGGGTAAGTGTAATTGTCCCATTTTGGGTCGTTTCTATGTTGAATTCTTCACCATCAAATATTTGATTTTCTTTGACGATAGACATTGGGAGTCGTAGACCAAGACTGTTTCCCCACTTTTTTACAACAGTATTTGTTTTCATGGTATTATGGTTTTATCCAACAAAGTATTTAGACAAAGTTACACATTGAAGTTGTATATACAAAATTATACATGATCTTGTTTTTATCGTAAGATTTTTGTCGTATCTGCCCCCTTTTTTATTCCTGCGAAATACACATCATCGGGCACATTTGAGTACAAGCTCCACATTTTATGCAGGTCTCCATATTAATGATGTATTTCTCATCTTGTAGTTCAATGCCTTTGTATGGGCAGTTTTCAAGGCAGATATTGCATTTAATGCAAGTGTCGTTTTTAATTGTTGGATGATTCATGATATTCTACTTTTGTAAATTTATTGTTGTCTATTTCGAGAATAGTGGTAATAGATCTAATTCAGTTGAAAACGGTAAGTCAAAAATACGTAAATACTAAAGTATGTAGATTTGTAGTGGGTGTAACTTCAGGTATAAGTGGGCGGAATTAGTCTTGAGTGTGAAGGTATGGGTGGAAAAACAGGAAAGTGTGATGCTGTGTGTGGGTGTGATAACAAGTGTGATGTAATGTGTTGCTTTTTTTGTTAGAGATGCACAAACTGCTTAATATTGTCATGTGAAACACAAAAGAGTTCAATGAGTGATAATTCATTTATACCGGTTTATCAACGCTTGTACAATTATTACGAGCAGGCCATTTTAAGCCTAAAATATAAACCGGGCGATCAGCTTGATTCGATCAATAAAATAATGCTCACTCACAAAGTTTCGCGCGATACAGCCAAACAGGTTTTAAGCATGTTGGCAGAAAAGGGTTTGATTGTAAAGCGCGTTGGAAAAGGATCTTTTGTAACTCATGGTTCAACCACCCAAAACGTTTGGGGAGTTGTGCTTCCATTCTTATCATCAAACATGGAAGAGTTAATAGTTCACCTTCGTGGAGAAGCCATTAAAAGGGGTTATGAGATCAACTGTTGTTTTCATTTTAATAATCTCGAGAAAGAAATGAGCACAGTTGGTGAAATGATTCGCGAAGGTTATGATGCGGTGGTCGTAGTGCCAAATTTTGATGAAACAAAAACAACGGAGTTTTATAATCGGCTTATTTCCGGAAATACACAAGTTGTGTTGGCCGATTACACCATGTCTCGTTCAAAACTGCAATATGCCATACAGTCGTACGAATTGGGCGTAAAGCGTGCAGGGGATTATCTGCTTGAAAAAACAGATAAGAACCTATTGATGATCAGAAACCAGAACTGGAGTGGACCCAATTTATTGCATGAGTTGATGGAAGCCTGCTTTATCAGTTTTACATCAGAGTCTAAGTCACAACGAGAAGTTCATGTTTTAGATGAAGCCAGAGAATTAAGTGTGGAGTTTATCAGTAAAAACAACATTGGTGGAATTCTTTGTGCAGCTGATGTAGATGCTATTAAGGTATATGGACGAGTGGTTTCTTGGGGTATTTGTATTCCGCAAGAGATAAGTTTAGTGTGTTATGGTAAAACAGAATTACTTGATTTATTCAAACCACTTATTACCAGTATCGATTGTTGTTATCCTAAAATGGCTCAAAGCATTGCCACCATCATTGACGAGAAAAAAGAAAAGAACAGTCAGAAACAGTTCATCTTTCAACCACGATTGGTTGTGGGCGAAACATAACCTATCGAAACTGTTGATTGATAAAAATTAAATAATGTAAGGTATTGAAATTTAGTTAGTAGCACAAACGAGTGTTTGCTGACCCGGGATAGTTATGTCCTGAATTTATCGATAATAAAGGATTAAACTGGAAATGTGGGGATAATATAGAAGTTTGTTTAATTCTTTCTTGTCTTACCTCCCTAAAATTCCACTTCAAGCAATATGCTAAAACTCTATCCCCCTAAATATTAGGTGGATGAGTATAGATCTTTGTGCCATATTTTAAATCAGGGGGTATTTGAAGGCATATAAGTTCTTCTGAGAAGTGTTGCTTGATCCATAACAAAGCAAAATAACGTTCTTGCTACGGTCTCCGGACTCCGAACTGAAAAAAGATCTCATTTAATTAAAAAAGCTAAATATTAAAGACTATGAATTCATTAGAAAGAGTAGCTGCAATTTTAAATCACAAAGAAGCAGACCGCGTTCCTGTATATCCATTAATCAATGGGGTAAACCGCCAATTTGCAAACTGTGATTATAAAACCTGGGCAACAGATGCTGATAAATGTGCCGAAGGTTACATTAAAGCAACAGAAGAATTAGATCTTGATGTAATCTGTACCTTAATTGACTTATCAGTAGAAGCCGCCGATTTTGGCCAGGAAATTCATTATCCAGAGAAAGAGGCCGCTCATCCCAACAAGGATAACTATATGATTAAAGGGCCGGAGGATTACGCCAAAGTAAAGCGCATTAATCCACGTGAGACGCCTCGTATGAGCATGCACATTGATTTATGTAAGAAGCTTATGGCTGCAAAAGGTGAAGAAAAACCGGTTGTAGCGTTCGTATTTGGGCCGCTTGGTTTATTAAGTATGATGCGTGGTATGTCTGAGATCTTTACCGATTTATTCATGTGCCCGGATCAAGTAAATGAAGCATTAGAAGAAGTAACAGCTACTTTAGAAGAGTACTGTGATGCTTTAATGGAGACAGGTGTTCATGCCATTATGTTTGATACCTTATTTGCCTCTCAAACAATTATGGGAGCAGATATGTGGATGCAGTTCGAAGGGGAATTAATGCGTCGTTTAGCAGATCGCGTACACGCTAAAGGTGTAATGGTAATGATTCACAACTGTGGTGAAGGTATTTACTTTAAAGAGCAAATTGAGACGATGCGTCCTCAAGGTATTTCTTTCTTACACGTACCAGCAGACTGCTCATCAATGGCTGAAGCTAAAGAAAAGTATGGTAAGCAAACTACTTTAATTGGGTGTATTCCTCCAACTGAGTTACCACGTGCTTCTAAAGAAAAAGTTGAAGAATACTGTCGTGAGCAAATTGATACTTTTGCTAAAGGTGGTGGATTTATTTTAGCAACCGGCTGTGAGTATCCTGCTAACCTGGACTTAGCTCATGCACGAACCATTGTAAACATGGCAAAGACTTATGGAGTTTATAAGAAAGAAGAAGTTTTAGTTGAATAATAAATCATTTGGTTCCATCACAATTGAAGGTTGGTAATTTTAATAGTATTTAGTCTTGTAAGAAAAAAAAACCGGAGTCCGAAGCCATATTTTACTTAAAAAAAACTCATTCATTTACTAAGAATAGCTCGTGGCTAACGGCTTGAAGCTAGTAGCTTTTGAAAGCTGTTAATGATTTAATCTTCATTGATATTTGTGGTGACAAAGTCCTTGGTTTAATCTTAGATGATGAACTTTTTCCTAATGCCAATGTTTCAATAGTATAAAATACAAGCTACATGCCGCTAACAACGGTTAGTAGTAGAACGTGTTCCTTTTTGTAAATCTTTGTAGGATCTGATTTTATTGAAAGTACACATTGTTAGTTTGTTTGTGAGAAAACCACTTATCTGATTTGTTCGGATAGGTGGTTTTTCTATTTTTCTTTTACAAGAAAATCTTCATCTTTCCAGTGTTTCTCACGTTCAGTTTGCCATTCATCAGTTGCCTCCGGAGTTGGAAAACTACTTTCAAAAAGAGGCGGAGGGAATCCTTCCGCTTTTCGTCGCTCAAAATCTGATTTGCGGAATGGGTCAAATTCTTTGCCGGGAGGTAATGGGCGGTTTTTATCCATGTACCACAGTATGATTGAGTGCCCTTCTTCTACTCTGTTACAGTAGTGTATGCCCAAGTGGGGAAGGATTAAAACCTGTTCATTACCATTAGGTTCCGGCATAACTAACCAATCCTGAATTCTAGAAAAAGCTCCAGGCGTAGTAGTACTATCTCTATAGAAATAGACCTGGTCAAAAGGAATAACATAGTTTACATCTTTTACCGGGTCAGATAATTTAATGTGTTGTTCTTTTCGGTTTAGTTCAAAAACTCTTTGGTGGGTTATGGGTTTGAATTTATCCAGTAAAACGCCTACCCCAAAGCATAAGCCCCAAAAGACGAACGGTAGATACCATAAGCTATCTGAGGTGTCAGAAAAAACAAGTACAAAGAAAAGCAAACCAGCGCCCGAAAGTCCAATGAAAAATGATCTTTCCTTTTGATTTTGTTTTCGTTTATCTTCAAAAACATATTTAACCTGTTCTGATAAATCAATGTTTTCTATGGTATCAGCAAATAATTTTTCCCAACTATATAAATCTACTTTGGTGATTTCTCTTTCAAATAACTTACGAGCTTTTATTTTTTTTGTGGCCAAAGACAAAACTTCTTCTTTAGATGGAGTGATGTTTTTTACATATTCCTGAGAATAGTTTTTTCTTGTGAAAGTCTCCGGTTGTCTGGCTTTCAGTTGTTCGTTGTACTTTACATCTTCCTTAAAAAAGTCACACGTATAGTCGAAGTCTGGCTTTTTACCTGATAGCTTACAGGTTAGTCCGGTTTTAAAATCTCGAACGGCATTTTCGCAACGTTTGCAATGTTCGAGTCGGTCTTGCTGGGTGTACATAATTTTTGTTTCCAGAAGCAGGTTAATCTGTTGTTGGGTTTTATACTCTATAGAGTGTTAGTTAATTAGATGTAAAACATAAGTCTAATGATCTATTATCTAGGGTCTAACGGTCTATTTTAAATCTTGCTCATTCACTTTCGAAGCCTCAAAGTTATCTTTTAGCTTCACAAATAAATAGGAAGCGCCTAATAATAAAGCGCCAATTAAAACAAAGACCAATACTTTTTGAATCATGGTAAAATGGGCAATGTCCCATACGTATAGTTTTGTGACAGCAACTCCAAAAAAGGCAATGCTTAACCATACCATACCTTTGATGTTTTGTTTGAGTGAGTTAAACAATAAAATGATGGCATGTAAAATGATGGCAACCGTTAACACCGATTTCGCAAACACAAAGCTGTATCCAATTAATAGCAAGGCATGAAAGACCAAAATGGATTGACTCCACAGTTGAAGCTTTTTTAATCTGATAATGCTGTTTTTGAGATAGATCAACAGACCGATGGGAATAAAAGGAAGTAAGGTAACACTTTCGGGTAATCCCGAATGCTCCAATTGTTTTGCGCCAATACTAAATCCTGTTACAATCAATAGTACAATAAAACCAAACCCAAGACTCTTTTGCATAGGAGCAATGTGTTTTTGTAACAATAAAATGGACGATAAGAAGATTGCCGTGGCAACACAAGCATCAGAATTGGAATGAAGGAAAGCTTCCGTCACCACAAAAATACAAGCTGCAAAATAGTAAGGGATGATTTCAAGTAGTGATTTGTATTTGCTTGATAACCATCGGGTGGGATGATGAGCTTTTTGTGATATCCACAGTGCAGAAAGTATTGCAATAGATGAAAATACGCCCCATAAATTCTCTGATTGAGTAAGGGTTAAAACGGTTGCAATGGCAGCCAATGCAAAAACTTCCATAACTAAAGACTTGTGTTTGGTTAATTGATTTAAACCAAAACTAATGCCTGTAGAAATCCATAATGCCGTTTCAAAATACGTCGGGTAATGCCTGTTTACGGGCGAAAGAATCAGTAAGGGAACTATCCAATAGAAGATTTCCCTGACTACATTCATGGCTTTTAAATGAGCCGAAGCGGGTAAGAATTTCTGATAGAATAATTTTAGGAACCACAGGCTAATGAGTACTTCAGCCATTACTATTTTTCCCCATAAGGGTTGAAGTGCAAAACGGAATGAATCAGCTTGTTCCGCCGAATACGATATTCCACTTATCAGAATGATACCATAGCCTAATCCTAAAAACTCACCGAAAACAAGTTTACTTTTGTTGGCTGCATAAATAATTCCATACATCGGGATGATGGCCCAAACAAAGGTGTAATTATACAGATAATAAGGTGCAGATACCAGATAAACCAAAGTAAACCATCCAAATACAGCGTTTTTTACAATGGTGAACAGTTGATTTTCAAAAGATGTATGATCTGTTTTGTATTTATTGTTGAGTAGGATAAGAATGGCCAATATTATTCCAACAGCCAATAAGTTTAAATAGCCGGCACTCCAAAGTAAGGTGTTATTAATGAACCAAAAATCTCCAAAAGTATGGATGATTTTTAAAAGTGCGATCCCCAATAATACATATCCTTCTTTTCTTACTGATGGCATGGAGAAGATGTAACCCATAAAGATAAGTGCCAATGCTTCGATGGACCAGAAGAAACCCATTAGGCTTTGATCGAAGATGACCTGTATGGCAAAGGCTACAAAAATTCCACAAAGGGCTAGCGTTAGAACTCTGATCTTTGAACTCAATGTTTTGTTGTAAATCCATAAAACCGGATAAAACAATAAAGCATTAGCTAAATAGACACCACCTAAGGCAGAGTAGTAGGCTGTATCAAACATCAGGTAATACATGTTAAAGATGAACAATGATATGTTCGCCCCAATTAATAGCAATGAGGATTTATTGAGGTTTTCTTTAATCGATTTTCCTTTGAATAATGCAAAAACGATAAATAAGTAGGCAAATGCATGGAAGATTGCCCCATAAATCAATATTGAGAAGATGTTTATATCTGTAATAACTGCTGTTTCGATAATGGTGGCAGCAGTTAGAAAACTGATCGTGCCAAGCGTTTTCCATTTAATCTTTTTTGAAAGGTAGATGGATGACGCACATAACAGCCATAAAAACACAAAATAGAATGGCGAACTACTTTCTGAATTCAGATAAAATGGCGCAAAAGCACCACCCACTAAACTGAGAACGGCTACAATCTTAGTTTCAAAACGTAAGGCAATTAGTATGGCAAAGACCGTGTTGGCCATTATTAGAAGAAAGCCCAAAAGTGGATTTGAAAACACCGGGTTTTCATGGCTCATGTTGGCCAAAAAGTAAATAAACAGGTAATTAAGTGCCACCGCTAAACCTGTTAAGGCAGAACTAAAGTCATGGTATTTTTCTTCCCGCTTAAACAGTCGTGTAGCCCACCAGGTTATACCACCCGAACAAGCAAAGCCGAAGCCTATTTTTACCAATTCACTAATTTCTCCAAAATGACCAATGTACAACTGCATTAAATAGCCAAAGCCAAATAACAATGCCGCTATTCCTGACAGTGTCATGAAAAACACCGGTAATTGATTTTTCTCTTTGTATTGATAATAAAACTTCGAAATGTAATCCCAGGCATTTGCCAATGGAGAACCAATTAACTCAAAGAAAGTAGCCAATAACGGAATGGCTTTAAGACGCTCCTTTAATGTCGGTTGTTCAATGACTTCCTCCGGGGGAGTTAAGTTTTGATGGACAGGATCTGTTTTAGGCTGTTGAATGTATGCCGGCCTTTTGGGATCTGTTTTGTATTCCGGTCTTTTGATTTCTTCTGGCGGTGAAGGGCTTTCCGTTTTTAAGTCTTCTTTTTGATAGATTCTACTTTCGGCCGGTGGTGGCAGTAAGCTTTCTCTTTTTGTATTTACTAAAGGTTCCCGGTCAATTTTTAAGCGGTTTACTTTTTCTAAAAGGCGATCAAATTTTAGCTCGTACTCACTTTTTAAAAGCAGGATTTCCTTTCTTAATTCCTCCACACCGGCATCGGATTTAACCAATACCGTTCCACACTGAATGCAATAATTAGCACTTTGCTTATTTGAGCTTCCACATTTATGGCAGAATATATTTGGGTTCATATCGGTTAATCTTAAGGGGGTTAAAAGTGTACGAAAGTAAAATGTTAACCATTTCATCTTTTCGTGATTTTAGTGCTTTTCGTAGTTCTATAAATTTTTACAGAAGTAGGTAGTCAGAATTTTTTCTGTTAAAAAAAGTTCCGAATGTTACAATTCCGATATAAACATCAACTTAGCATTCCGGCTATAATCTTTATCCGTTTGATATAGATCTTGTAAATAAGCCAGTTTGAATTTATCCTCTACCATAAGGATTGCAGTCTCAATACCATAACGTTTGCCCTTATATTCAAACATTATAAGGCCGTCATAAACTTTGTCTTTTACAGGCTCTTTGTAGAAAAAACCTACAAACTTTATTTTTTTCCATTTGACCTTATGTTTCTCAAGGGCTTCTTTCTTAACTTCTTCTAACTCTGCTAAGTTTTTTGAAGTCATTTCTTTTATGGTTCTTCTGATAAGTTCTTCGCTTGTTTTTGGATGATTGTAATAACCGGAATCCTGAACGATAACGTTTACATCATCTTCTGATAAAAAGAGGTTTTGAATGTTTTTAGAACCGCCTTTATCCAGGTTTTTTAATGCAGTGAAAGTTTCTGTTAATACAAGTTTAATTTTCTCTTGATTAGAAGCCTTTAAATTAATAATGCAAAAACTAAGAAGTAGTAAAAGTGAAAGTTTTTTCATGTGTTAATAATTTTCACGCAAAGACGCATAAGAAAATAATCTCCCAATAGCTACCGGGACTCTTGTGAGTAAAGCTTTTTGCATGGTTGTTTAATGTGTAATGATTTGGTTTTGATTAACAAAAATAACAATCTATATGATATAGAATATCAAAGGATACTATACTTTTAAGGTCTAATTTTTATAAAATTCAAACCAATGATGAAAACTAAATCGTTTCCTACCATGAAATCTACATTTTTTTTAATGCTCGTATTGTTGTTTAATTATGGGGCAATGGCACAGAATAATGAAGATTCTGCAAAGCCTGTTGCAAAAATAGCAAACAAAACAGGAGGTGAAATCAGTCGAAATGTGCTCATAGCACAAACCGGGCTTTTTGCTTCGCTTTCAGATGAAGATATTAAATGTGAAGTGACAAAGTATACTGTAGAAGTTAACTCCAATGGAGAACTGAAAACGATTAATGTGGAAGGTTACAAACTCTCGAAAGAGGTTAGGGATCTTATCAAAGCTCAGAAAAAAGGTGATACAGTAAGCTTTAAAGAGATAGAGGTAAAGCTTGAAGATGGAACGATTTATCAATCAAACGATCTGTTTTTTACATTTAGTTATTAAAGGTTTGTGCATATCCGTTTTTGTGCATATTTATTTCAACACAGAGTAGCACGGTGACAAAATTATTATAAACCGTTGTTTATCTGTGTTGAGTTTTTGACGTAATTCTTATAAGATTTCCATAAATTTTATTGCGGACGTTAAGTGAAAGTTTACAATCATAATAAATTTCAATGCGCTTTATCTTTAAACCTTTACTTGTTGTATTGCTTATACTGCAAAGCTGTACATCTCCGAATCAAAAAACACAAGAGAGTTGTAAAGTTGATGATTCTACTGAATGTAAGGTTGATACAATTGAGAAAATCAAACAGCAAGTTACAGATTCATTGGTCGTTAATGAACCAATAAAAGATTTTCACCCGGACAGTCTTTTTCCGGCAATTATAAGTAATAAATCCGGTTATCTGTTAAGAAATTCACCAATCAATTCTGATACCACCAGCAATCATTTAAGATTTGGACGAGGGGTTTATATCAAAGATATCCTTCAAAGAGATACCATTAATGGCCATATTGATAATTGGTATGAAGTGGTGATAGACCCAAATTATAAGAATTGGGAAAAAGGCTTTGTGTTTGGAGCTGATTTATATGCCGATAAAAAAGAATTTTCTCTGGAAGTACTTCAAAACTTGTGTCTGATTTCAGAATATCCTGAATTGGAAGCTAAAGGAGGAGAAAATAATGAGTTGTTCTTGAAATTAGCAAATGGAGACTATGCAACGATCAAATTAAGCGGTGATTGCCAAGTGATGTTTGCCGGCTGGTATCCTCAAATTAGTTCTTACCTCTTTGACGGTTCTTGTTATGGCGAATATGATCTGTGTTATTTCCTGAATTTTAACACCGGAGAAAGTACTTCGATGTTGGATTTGCCTTCGTTTAATTCTTCTGGAGAAGCTTGGTTTGTGCAATCTTATGCGACTTATGAAGGCCAAATGAATAGCTTACAAGTTTATGACGCAAAAGATTCCGGTATTGTAAAAAGTGCGAGTTTTCCTTTGCTAGATCGTCATCGCCAGGCAGTATGGCAAACCAATGATAGCATAACCATTGAGTTTAATTCAAGTTATTCGTCTACGCATGAAGATAAAGGACGCAAGTTTGTAACATCAGTTAGTAAGCAAGGAGGTAGTTGGGTGGCGATGCCTTCTTTGAAAGATTTATTTTCTGTTACAAACTTATTAGATTTTCTTTTCGAATTTAGTTGTAAGGATGCGCATATTCCAAAAGATTTGTATGCAGAGGGCCTTGGTAAAATGGAGATAAGTGAGCAGAAAATAGAGTATCACGACGACAATGGGCAGTTTCATTCTAATTCATTACTTGATTATGTATCGACAGATTCAGTGATTGATCCTCAAAAGCTTACTCGTTTTTTTAATGTTGGACTGCAATTGGATGAACGGGGTTATTTCTCCCTACAGGATTTTTACAAGCATTATGCAGATATGCTAAAGGCTTATTGTGGAATATATGAGAACATGCATAATGTTGTTGGGGAAGAGCAGTTGTTGAAAGATTATCAGCAAGCTCTTAGTGATTTTGGAAAATTGGAATACGGTATGCTCATATTTTATAAAAACTACTTGCTTAAACATAAACTCACCGAAGGCAATGACCATACTCAACGAGATGGATTGTATGTAGCCGTTGGTTTTTGGTTGCGCCGCATGAATGACGGAAGTGCTGAAACTTGCTATGCCTTGCTGGGTGAGTTATTTAAGATGTATGATCCTGAATTTTATAAGTATTATTATTGATGGTGGTTTTAACCGCAGCGGGAGCTGAGAGAATCGCAAAGGGCGCAAAGTTTTACGTTTACTTCTCTCGTACAATCATTGAAATGTACTGTTGCTGATGATTAAATGATTTAGAAAGGACTTTTATTTCGTAATTGCCAATAGGTATAATGTGCGGCGTTGATTCTAACTCACGGCTCGAAAACGTGGAGTTAACAATTAGCGTGTCGATACTTGCTGTAAGAGTGTAATCCACGTTTGAAAAGTATTGGGGTTCAGGATTATTGTAAACGTCCCAACCTTCTTCAAGAAACCAATCTGTTAACTCAATTTCTAGATCCTGAATCATGGCTGTGGCCGCCTCTTTTCCACCTTCGAGAGTGAATTGTTTGTTTAGCTTTGCAGGTTCAATTGAAAAAAATAGTTTTCGTCTGTTTTTGAAAAGCTGAATAATAGACTGTCTCTAATCAATGGCGAATGGGAGAGTTTGTTTTCCTCGTTATCCCAACCAAACCAAGCAACATGTTTTTTGTCTTTTAAAATACTAAGGTGAGCATCATTTATTAAATGAGGTTCAGAGTTTTTATCATAAATATAAAAGTGAAACTGAAAATCCAGGCCATTGTATGTGACTGTTTGCTCCCAGCCCTCTTCTAATTGGATGCTAAAACTGTCGTTGTGAGAGGAGGGTTGCATTAGGAATAACCCAAAGGTTAGGATGATGTATAAATGGTTCATGGCAAAAAAAAGGTAAATGGCCGAAACCATTTACCAAAGTTTAAGATTGTTTTTAATCATCTATTTTTCAATTGCACTTAAAAAATCGGTAAGATCTTTGGGTTCCATCATGTGAACAGGAACACGTAATTTTTTAGTTTTGTCGCCAGCTTTGTAATGCACAAAAATCTTTTTTTCGTTCACTCTTTCCACTTTGTCAATGTCAGAATACTTGATGTATTGAGTCGAGGCTAGTGGTGCGAGTTTCACTTCCATGTTGTTGTCCATCATTTTAATCATCTCCCTGTTTTTATGGGAGAAAGCAAGGACTAAAAATAGAATCCCCATTCCAATGCCATGTGGTTTTCCAACAGAAGCCAGGGCAAATACACCTAATCCTAATAAAATAGCTGCAAAAAGAAATTGCTGATTCACAAATTTCTGACTGGGTTTAAAAGTTTTGTTCATGTGTATGTAATTTTCACGCAAAGACTCCAAAGGAAATTTAATCATTTCCCTGTGAATGAGGTCTTTTGCGTGGTTGTTTAATGTATTTAATTGTTAGTGTAAAATTCTTTTTGCTTCTCTTCGTCTAATATTTTTCTGGCACCCATAGCACCTATAAATCCAATGGGTACAAGTATGGCCGATGAAATAAGGAAAATCCATGCCCCTAATTTTTTATTATTTGCGGCAATGAGTGCAATGCCAATTAGGTTTGCAATTACAATAGCTCCTACAAAATAAGCAAGAAATGAATAGTCGGGGTCGCCAAAAAAACTTAATGTAATAATGGTGTGCATTACAACTCCAATATACATTGCTGGGTTGATAGATTTCATATAAGTTAAATTTTTAGGTTTATGATTTTCGCTTTTTATGACTTTCGTAGTTAATGAATTTAACGTTTTATCAATAGCTATTTGTAAAGCATAATTGCAACCGTACAGTTGTTAACTTAAGAGTTGTACTATCGATTGCACAACTCTTAAATGTTCTGTTGCTAGATTCCAAATAACCTGTAAGCTAAAGAGAAGGTAAGAACGTTGGTTCTTTGTCCAATATTTATAGTAGAAATATCAACAATACCCCATTCGTAACGTACATCTGCCGAAAGTTTCCAAACATCTAATCCTACTCCTGCATTAAATGTCCAGTTCGCTTTTTTTACTTCAGCTTCTGCTTTTAAGTCATCAGGATCAGGTAAGTCGGTTACTGTTTTTGCATTGTAGGATGCTACTGGGCCGGCAATCCCATATACTTTTAGAACCTCTAAATCTAAGACAGTAAGGTGAGCTAATAAAGGAATATCCCAGGAGTGAATGTCAATTCCATCATTTCCTCCCAAATATTTGTAATTGGCACTTTTCTTGGCATAATAAATCTCCGGCTGGAAAGATAAATTACCCACTAATTTTAATCTGGCATAAGCACCAAATAAAAAACCGTTTTTAGCTTCTGTTTTAAAATCTATATTTTGCAATTCTTCACTGGCATCACTTAATTGAATGTTAGTAGAGTTAAAGCCGGTTTTGATACCTAATGCAAATCTATCCTGAGCCATCGAACTGGCCGAAATTGCCAATGCTGCTAATGCGATGAATACTTTTTTCATATTGATTTGAGTTTTTAAGTTTTTGTGAATTTACTTTATTGAAGTGATAAGTTAGTTATATTTAGCAATTTGTAAAATGGTCTTATCCCAATTAACCTAAAGATCTATCGATCAAATGACTTATTTGCCTATCAGTCTATTATTTTTAGCATAATAAAGTTATTATTCTTTTTTTAATTGAAAATAATTTTCATCATCAATATATAGAATTACTTGAGAGCTCATTTCCTTGTACTTAACTACTTTTGACAGAAGGGTTATCACGTATAAATCCCAATCAGAATCACAAACTCTATCAGTACAATTTGAATTAAATAAAATGAAAGCTCCGGATTCTGAAGCTGAGTATTCACCCTCGCAGCTTTGTTCAGAAAGTTTTAAAAGATACGATTCGTCGGTGTCGAAAGTGATACTAATTGCGTTTTTGTCAAGCTCTTGAGCAAAAGGAAATGCCGGTGCGTTAAGTTCTGATAACTGAAAATCACCATTAACGGTTTCATATTTGCGAATAATATCTTCCGGTTTACAAGCCAATAGCAGAAAGAGAACCGACAGGCAGAGAATTGATTTTAAAGTCATGATTAATTGAGTTTAAGTTTTAATCTGACTTTATCTTCCGCAGCATCTTCATTTCTGGATTTTGCCGGTTCCCATTTTTCTTCACCTTTAAATATAGAATCAATGATGTTTTTTTCGTACGGTTTTACATCATCCTTAAACTCAACATCAGAAACTATACCGGCCGTGTCAATGTGTAAGATCAGTACAAAAGATTCATAATTGATAGTAGGTATCTTCTCTTTGATTTTCTTCTGGATATACTCGATGTATTCTTTTTTTGGAAGTGGTGGTTCCGCTCTTTTAACTAAGCCTGTGTCGCTCAGTTGATGAGCCATTGCTTCGTACAAGGTAGAAGGTATGCGATGGCTGTAAGATTGGTCTTCATCAGCTTCAGACTCTGCACTCATTTCTTCTTCCGTTACCTCCTTAAGCATGGCTAAGCTTGTATTCGTGATCGTTTCTTCTTCAATGGGCTCTAAATGTACAATTAGGTTTTCATGCGAATCTTTAATTCTGAAATGTTCACTTTTATAGCCTTTCAGGCTAAAAGTTAAAATGTCATCGTATTCTGCTTCAGTTGTGAAAATGCCGGCCGCACCAGTGAATTCAGTTTGGTTAGTGCCTTCTTTAATTACAGTTACGCCTTGTAGTGCTTGTCCGGTTTCCCTGTCTTGCACTTCACCCTTAATGAGAAATGGTGTTTTCTCAAACCCGTCTTCTTGTTCAACAGGAGCCGGAGCCACTTGTACGCGCGGAAGTTTTACTTTAATGCGGCCTTTCTTCTTGGAAGAAACCGGTTTTTCCAGCGGAGTGGCAGAAGCTTTTCTTTCCACTTCAGCTTTCGGTTCGCCAGGAGGTGGCATAAGTGGTTCTTGGAGAATTAACGCTTCCTCAGTATTGTTTTCTTCAGGACTAACCCTTTCTGTTTTCTTAGCACTTTCATAAATAGAGTCTTCTAATTCTGCGGTACTTGTAATTTCTTTTTTAGTTTTTGTGCCGGAATCACTTAGCATCACCTCGTCATCATTAGTGAGCAAGGTTAAAATACTAATCGCACCTGTAATTGCTAACAATGTAGCAGCTAATGCAAAGATTACCTTATGGTTCTTTTTTTTTGTGCCGGGAAGTTGCTGTTGAAGAAAAGCCAGGTCTTTTTCAAACTCATCTTCGCTTAACATCGATAAACCATCAATGGCATCAGATTCAAAGGCGTCTTTCAGCAAGTCACGTTCGTACGAGTGCTGTTGAGGCTGGCTCATACGACCAAACAAGTAATCCTTTATCTTTTGCAGAGCGGACTGGAAATATGTATTTGGATTAGTCATATACAAGCTCCATACAGAGTTTTAAATTACGTTTCCCGTTTTGTAAATAACTTTTAACCTTTTTAATGTCTAAGGACAATGAGTCACTAATTTCCTGATAACACAATTGGTCAAAATAAAAAAGTTCGATGCACGAACGCTGGGTATCTCTCAGTTTAGAGAGGCACTCTTTGAGTCGTTCATTCATGGCATCCGGTTCCCATTCATTATCAGGATGCATCTCAAAGGCATTTTCCATAAATGAGGCCTCACTTTTTTCAAATTCTTTTTCTTTTTTGAGTTGAGACTGGCGACTGCGCAGTAACATCAGGCAATGATTTTTGGTAACAACGTATAACCAGGACTTAAAAAACTCCACCTCACTTTTTTGAAGTTCGTTTTTTAGTTTTTCAAAGATGGCCATGGTTTCATCCTGGGCATCGTCTCTGTTTTTTAAATATTTAAGGCATACCCCATACACTAAAGGGATGTGTCTGCTAAAAAGTTTTCCAAGCAGATCAATGTCATCTGTTTTGCGAAATTTTTGTACTAATTCTTCGTCGCTTAAGGGCTTGCTTTTAAATAAATTAAGGTTCATAAAGTTCGAATCGGGAAAATATTTTTCGAAAAATACTAAAAACTTTTATGGAATTAATCCCATTGCAGCATCTCACAGCTAAAAGTTTCACATAAAAACGAGATAAGATGAAGTCATTCATATTAATAACAGCAGTTCTGTTGGGAATAGGGTTTTCTGCTACAGCAAAGAAACGGGTTTGTGGTAAAGTATGCGACTCGAAAGGTGAGCCCTTGTGTGGAGTTACGGTGGTAATTAAAAATTCGAAAATCGGAATAGTTACAGATTTTGATGGAGATTATTGTTTGGATTCCTGTTCATCCAACAGTGTTTTGATTTTTTCAATGATCGGTATGGAAACGGAAGAAGTACGAGTGGATAGTTTAAATTCTATCGATGTTTCTTTAAAAGAGGATTTAGTTAATCTTTCCGGTTCATTTTATTATTTCTAAATAATGTATAAAAAGGATAAGTATTAAAATGATTCTTGCAGGTGATTATTTCAAAAAAAAAGTAAAACGATTTTATGGAATCAATCCTTGACTTGCATCTCACTAATAAAAGTTTCAAATAAAAATCGATGCGTTATGAAAACAATGATGATAATAATGGCCGTAATTTTTGGGATGGGAATTTCAGCCAATGCAAATATTAAAGTATGTGGTGAAGTAAAAGCTGAGATCGGGGATCCTTTACCAGGTGTTACAGTTGTGATAAAAGGTACTACCATTGGAGTTATTACAGATTTTGATGGTAAATATTGCCTAGAATGTCATTCAGATAAGGATGTTTTAAGCTTTTCATTGATTGGGATGGAAACACAAGAATTTGTGGTGGGCACTCAAACAACCATAAATGTGACATTGAAAGAAGATCAAGTGGGACTAGACGAAGTTGTTGTGGTGGGGTATGGATCAATGAGAAATCATAATATCACCGGAAGCAGTAATAAACGTCATGCACGATCCGGCAGGCAAAAGTCACAGGTTAGCAGTATGCCACAAGTAGCAGCTCCTGCTTTTTACTACGAGTCTGAAATGGATATCGATTACACCAATGAAAGTTATACCGCTGAAGATGAAAATAAGTATAAATCAGTCTTAAAAGAACCCTTGTCTACTTTTTCGGCAGATGTAGATAAAGCCAGTTATACCAATGTTCGCAGATATTTAAACAATGGGCAATTGCCACCTGCCGATGCAGTAAGAGTTGAAGAGATGATTAATTATTTCTCGTATGATTATACCCAACCCAAAGATAAACATCCTTTTGCGGTTCATCCGGAATTAGCCGTGTGTCCTTGGAATGAGGAACATTATTTATTTAAAGTTGGCGTTAAGGGTAAAGAAATAGAAAAAGACAATTTACCTCCTTCAAACCTGGTGTTTTTATTAGATGTTTCCGGCTCAATGGATGCCCATAATAAATTACCATTGCTAAAATCATCTTTAAAAATGTTGGTCAATGAATTAAGAGAGGATGATTACGTGTCGATTGTGGTTTATGCAGGTGCTGCAGGATTAGTATTGGAACCTACATCAGGTAAAGATAAAGCAAAAATCATCAATGCTTTAGATAAGCTTAGTGCAGGAGGTTCTACAGCCGGAGGGGAAGGTTTAAAATTAGCTTACAAAACAGCCAAAGAACATTTTAAAAAAGAGGGGAATAATAGAATCATATTAGCTACCGACGGTGACTTTAATGTAGGCGTAAGTTCCAATGAAGGCATGGAAGCCTTGGTCGAAAAAGAACGTAACAATGGCATCTTCATGACTGTGCTTGGCTTTGGAATGGGCAATTACAAAGATGATAAAATGGAAATTATTGCCGATAAAGGAAATGGAAACTATGCTTATATCGATAATATTCAGGAAGCTGAAAAAGTGTTGGTGAGCGAGTTTGGTGGTACTTTATTTACCATTGCGAAAGATGTGAAGTTTCAGGTGGAGTTTAATCCCGCTAAAGTTGCCGGATACCGCTTAATCGGTTATGAAAACAGAATGTTAGCGGCCGAAGATTTTAACGACGATAAAAAGGATGCAGGTGAAATAGGCGCAGGGCATACCGTAACTGCCTTATATGAGTTAATTCCTGTAGGTGCCAAAGATGCCAAGGAGTGGATTCCAAGTGTGGATAAATTAAAATACCAGAAAGAAACAACGCCAGAAATTCAAGCTGTTTCTGATGAATGGCTAACGGTTAAATTACGTTACAAGCAACCGGATGGCGATAAAAGTACATTGATTGAAAAACCTTATGAAAATGAAGTGAAGAAATTAGATGAAGCGTCTGATGATTTTAGATTTGCAGCCGCGGTTGCCGGTTTTGGAATGTTGCTCAAAAAATCAGAATACTCCAATGATTATACTTATCAGGAAGTTTATGAGTTAGCCAAAAATGCAAAAGGTAAAGATGATGACGGTTTTAAAGCAGAAATGACACGATTGGTAAAAACGGCCAAATCATTGGCTGGAGAAACGGCTTCGAAATAATTTAACAATGTGTAAATGAGTTGATGTGCTGATGGTAATTTTAGCATCATGCATAAATAAAAAATGGCTAGAGACTGATGTTGTATTCAAATTTTTGCAAGGGTAGTTTGGATATAATTTCAGTGACCTCCCCGGATGTTCTATTCGGGGAGGTTTTATTTTTAATTGGGATAGTTTGAGTTAGTGATATACCGAACTTAAAAAGAGTATCTTTTTTTATTTCACTTACACAGGCGAAAAACTCCAAAATGAAATTTAGCTCCAACGGAGCGTTGTCTATTAGCCTAGTGCGAAGCGCTAGGACATAAGTTATGTGAAAAAATGTCACAACCACAAAGGGTGTATACCAATCGTTTTCATGCAATAACTCACTCCTCAATTTCCACAATTCGCTCCTTTAAATTCTATTCTAAAATTTCACTTTTTTATTTTCGTTCCCGGAAAAACGTTAAAAACATTTAATTATTCAGGATCATGCAATTAAGAAGTATTTTTTAAGTTTTTTTAATTGAAGATAAACAGGTTTGAAAATAGAGTTATTCTATTTTTAACCCAAGAATTTTTGAATGTTTTCATTTGATCATGCAACCATTCATTTTAAGATTTGACTCTTTAGAGGGAAAATAAACTGATTGTCCACAATTATTCATAAGGAAAAATATTGATTTAACGTCAAAAAATATCAATACAGAGTCGCAGACCTGTCCAATGCAGGCTGGGATACAGAGTATTCTGGTTAACTCTATATGAACACTGTGCTTATGTGCTTCGTGTTAAAATAATTATGCGTAAAAGAGGATACAAGGAAAATAATATTGGAAACCTTAATAAAAAAATAGAAAGTGAAAAAAATATTGACAATTTGCTGTTTAATTGGGCTTGTAACAATTGCTGTAGGGCAAGGCTTAAGCAGTAATCATGAGTACACGCTTAGCGGTTATATAAAAGATGCCACTAACGGAGAGTTACTCATCGGAGCTACCGTAGTAATTACCGAAAGCAATACAGGTGTTGCTACAAATGCTTATGGTTATTACTCATTATCAAGTAAACCCGGTAAATATAATGTAGCTGTTGGTTTTATTGGCTATGATACACAGCAATTAGTGATTGATTTTAATCAGAATCAAGAGCTTAATGTATCCTTAAAGCCTAAAAGCGAAACCATTGAAGAAATTGTAGTTACCTCCGAGAAAAAGGATGCCAATGTACGCGAGGTACAAATGGGTGTTCAAAAACTAAAACCACAAAGCATCAAGCAAGTACCTGTGTTGATGGGGGAGACAGACGTTATTAAAGTGATTCAATTGTTGCCTGGGGTGCAAGCTGCCAGTGAAGGATCCAGTGGGTTTAGTGTCCGCGGCGGAAATCCTGATCAAAACTTAATCTTATTAGATGAAGCTCCGATTTATAATGCAGGCCACTTTTTAGGTTTCTTTTCGGTTTTTAATAATGATGCCTTCAAAGGTTTGGAATTATATAAAGGAGACATTCCTGCCAGTCATGGAGGACGCTTGTCTTCACTTTTAGATATTCGAATGAAAGATGGTAATTCACAAAAAATTAGTGGAACCGGAGGAATTGGGTTAATATCCTCGCGCTTAACTTTAGAAGGGCCTATCGTGTCAGAGAAAACGACTTTTGTAGTTAGTGGCCGACGTACTTATATGGATCTATTTATTCCACTGTTTGCCGATGAAGAATCTAAAGATAGCCGTGTTTATTTTTATGATTTTAATGCCAAAGTAAATCATACCATCAATCAGAATAACCGTATTTATTTGAGTGGTTATTTTGGGAGGGATGTTTTTTTAAATGGCGATAATTCAATGGATTATGGTAATAAAACAGTGACTGCCCGTTGGAATCATTTATTCTCTCAAAAATTATTTTCCAATTTTACTTTTGTTGGATCCGATTATGACTATGCCTTGGGAGGATCTCCTGGTGATGGAAATAGTTTTACTTGGAAGTCTAATTTACAAGATTGGGGTTTAAGAGCTGATTTTGATTATTTTTACTCTCCAAAATATACGATTGAATTTGGTGGGCAAAGCGCCTATCATGAAATTCTGCCCGGTTTAGTATCCGGTGATGATGAGAATTCAATATATAACGAGGTAAAGGTTCCTGAGAATCAGTCCTTAGAACACGCTGTGTATTTGTCTAATGTGCATAAATTAAATGACAAGTTAACGCTTAAATATGGCTTGCGCTTTAGTGCTTTTCAAAATATGGGTGCTACAACGGTGTTTGATTATGATGATGAATATGAGGTGGTTGGTGAGACCACTTATGGCAAAAGAGAAATTTATAAAACATACACGAACTGGGAGCCACGTTTTGGTGCAACATATTTGATAAACCCTCTTTTGTCGGTTAAAGGAAGTTATTCCAGAACCGTACAATACATGCAATTGGCTACAAATTCTACATCAGGTACACCATTAGATGTTTGGTTTCCATCCTCTCCAAATGTAAAGCCACAGAAGGCTGATCAATTCTCTGTTGGACTATTCCGTAATTTCATGGATAATACCATTGAAACGTCCATAGAGACTTTTTATAAAAAGATGTATAATACCGTTGATTATAAGGATCATGCTAATTTGTATTTAAACGAAAATTTAGAGGGTGAATTACGCTTTGGTGATTCTCAGGCTTATGGTGCTGAATTTTTAGTTCGTTTTAATCGCCCTAAGTGGAATGGATGGATCGGTTATACATGGTCACAATCAAAGCGTACTATTCCGGAGATTAACGGTGGGAAATCTTTTCTTGCACCTTATGATCATACGCATGATGTGAGTATCGTGTTGAGTTATCAGCTATCCAAGCGCTTAAGTGCATCTGCAAATTGGGTTTATATTACCGGTAATCCTTATACCATACCGGTTGATAGCTATGTAGTTGGAGGTAATCCCTTTGATCCAATTAACCCGGATGGTGAAGTTTTGACCGGTTATTCAGATCGTAATGCAGTTCGTATGCCGGATTATCATCGACTGGATTTTTCTTTAACATTAAAGGGTAAAAAATACGATACTTCGCGCTGGAAAGGCGAGTGGGTTTTTTCGATGTATAATGCTTATGGGCAGAAAAATGCTTGGGCAATTAATTTTGTAAGAGATGATAATACAAAGCCTATGATCATCGAAAAAACCTACCTGTTTACTTTTGTACCTTCTGTTTCTTATAATTTTAAATTTTAAACGATGAATTTTAGTCAGTCTATATATAAAGTTGTTTTTACAAGTGTAAGATTTGGTGTTTTATTTGGCTTGCTGAGTTTAATCTCTTGTACTGAAGAGATTAGTCCTGAAGATGCCAATGTGCAAAGGGATAAAGATATAGTGCCAAAATTAGTGGTTGATGGTCGGGTTACTACTGATACAACCACACATTGGGTACGTTTATCATTAACTGCAGATTTGTTTAGTACTCAAAAAGTGCCTGCTGTATTGGATGCTGTTGTAACCATTGATGATGGTTATGAAGAGATAGAGTTAGAACCTTACGATCAGGTTCCTGGAGTTTATGTTACTCCTGCTGATTATTATGGTGTTCCCGGAAGAACATATTCACTATTGGTTAGGAATGTTGATGCCGATGGTGACGGTGAGATGGAAGAATATCGTGCTCAATCAGAGTTGAAAAGGGTTAATCCGGTCGATTCTGTTGATGTTGGATATAATAAGCATTGGGGCGGTTGGACTGTTTTGTTATATGCCAGTGAACCGGGAGAAACCGAAGATTTTTATGGTTTTAGTACAAGTATAAATGGAAAAGTAGCGACAAATGCATATTCTAAATGGGGCATTACAGATGATAGATTATTTAATGGAAGTACCATTAGATTGCCTGTTGCCGTTGTGTTCCTGCCTGAAGAAGATCACGTAGTAAAGGATGGAGATATTGTGGAGCTTGAGATGTATGGCATTACTGAAGATTTCTTTACTTTTCTTTGGGGTGTTCAACGTGAAGCCGGGTTTAAAAATCCAATGTTTAGTGCCCCTCCGGCAAACCCTAAAAGTAATGTGAGTAATGGTGCATTAGGCTTTTTTGCTGCGTATAGTGTGGCCAGAAACCATGCCGTTGTAGATGCCTCGAAGTTTAAGAAATAGTTTTGTTTTAATAGTTTAAGAGACAAAGACACAAAAGGCAGATGAATCGTTCATCTGCCTTTTGTATGTTGTAACGCTATATTGGTTTAATGCAAACTCTTTCCAATAATCTGAAAAAATTCAGCACGCGTAGCTTCCTGGTTTAAAAATGCACCTGTAAAATCCGAAGTAGTGGTCACAGAATGTTGCTTTTGAACACCACGCATTTGCATGCACATGTGTTGAGCCTCAATCACTACAGCTACTCCTAATGGATTTAAGGTTTCTTGTATACACTCTTTTATTTGTGTGGTTAAGCGTTCTTGTACCTGTAATCTACGCGCATAAGCTTCAACCACTCGTGCTAGTTTACTTAACCCGGTAATGTGATGTTTAGGAATATAAGCAACATGTGCTTTCCCAAAAAATGGAAGCATGTGGTGCTCGCACATCGAATACAATTCAATGTCTTTTACAACCACCATTTGTCGGTAATCTTCTTTAAACATGGCCGATTTAATAATCTCTTTCGGATCCATGTGGTAGCCTTGCGTTAAAAATTGCATGGCTTTGGCAACTCTTAGAGGGGTTTTTTCCAGCCCTTCACGCTCAACATCTTCTCCTAATAATGAAAGAACTCCTTTGTAATGATCCGAAAGTTGATCTGTTGTTTCATCGTTATAAGTTTCAGTCTTGATATACCCTTCTTTGCCGTTTAGTGAAAAATCCATTCCGATGTTTTTGATAGGTGTTGAACTATAATAACTGCAAAAGTGCAATTTTAGTTCAAATAAATCTTTCTAAAGGTTCTAATAATTTATTCGAACTTACCTTTTTGAGTCTTTTTTAAAAAGCTTTAACAACATTTCATGCTCGTTAGGACTGAGCGGGGCTCTTTTAGCTTTTTTAATTTTTGTTTTTCGTTCACTTAAATATAGCGTTATCGGTATTAATTGATCGGTATTAAATCCGATGCTTTGATTGGGTGGAATCTGATATTTGTAGTTGGTATTTTGGATTTGTTCTTTCATGAGCAGACGTTGATTCATTTCGCGGTCCATTGATAATTCAGGTTGGGTTAAAGCTTGATTGGTTGAAGCCTGAATGTTTTTACTTCCAATGGTTTTTTCAGGTGTAATGCGTAAAGGCATGTATTTCGATTTTTCCAGTAATTCTTCGTAGCGGGGGAGTACTAATACTTCAGTTAGTTGCAGAGTGTCACGGGTTAAAAATACACCAAAGAGATAATTGTCTAACAACAGGGAATCACTGATTTGAACCGATGATTCTTTAAACCCCAAATAAGAGAACTTGACGATTTCTCCTTGTTTGGCCCAAAATGAGAATTGTCCTTCTTCATTCGAAAGGTAATTGATGTTTCCTAAGCTGAATTTTGCATACGGAAGTGCAGCTAAGCTATCTTTATCAAAAATCATCCCGGTTACCTGAAGAGAGTCTTGTTTTACTCCGCTTTGTGCCATGCTATTTATGCAGACTAACAAAAATAAAATGACCGGAAGAAGGGCTAATCGTTTCATGATATTGGGTTTTTACTTGTGAATGATAAGATCACTTAAGTTGCGTTTGGGAACATGGTGCACCTGCTCTAAATCTCGCCAATAAACAAAGTCATTGTCTTTCATATCCTCAATTTCGACCTTTTCAAGGGGTTTGCCAAGAGCTATAACGTGTACAATTTTAAATTTGTGGTCTAAATTTAGTTCTCTATGCAGTTTTGTGCGGTTCACACTTGCAATAATGCATCCTCCATAGCCTTTTTCTACGGCACCAAGAAGCATGGATTGAGAAACAATTCCATGGTCGCAAAAATAGTCGCTCGATATTTCAGTATCATTTAAAATTATGATATAAGCTGATGGCCGTTCGCCTTCTTTTGGTCCATTCCAATCTTTTAAATAACCGGCCCAACCCAGTTCTTCAAAAATTATTTGATTGCTTTGGGCCTCATTCGATAAGAAATATTTTAACGGTTGTGCATTTTTGGCCGATGGAGATAAACGTGCTAAGTCAATCAGCTCTATAAGTGTTTCCATAGAAATCTGCTCGTCTTGATGAAAACGTCTGTAGCTGCGGTTTTTAAAAATTAAGTCTTTTATCATTTGTCTATAATCTATTATCTAATGGTCTAATATAAAGAAAGGGAACACTTAAGATACGAATTTCGTATTTAAGCATTCCCTTTAGGGGTATCCTTGCTAAAAATGTTATGACAAAAAAACTCTTAGAATCTTTTTCCTACTACATCCCAATCAATGATTTTCCAAAAATCTTCAATGTATTTAGGACGTGCGTTTTGCTTATCTAAGTAGTAAGCGTGCTCCCAAACATCACAGGTTAAAATTGGAGTTAAACCATCTTTAAGCGGATTTCCGGCATTGCTTTCTTTTACAATTGCCAAACTACCATCTGCTTTTTTAACTAACCAAGCCCAACCTGATCCGAATAGAGTAGCAGCTGCATTTGAGAATTCTTCTTTAAACTTATCAAATGATCCAAATGAGCTGTTAATTGCATCAGCTAAAGCCCCGCTTGGTTCACCGCCTCCATTAGGTGAGAATGATTCGAAGTAAAAAGTGTGATTCCAAACTTGAGCACCGTTATTGAAAATACCGCCGTCAGATTCTTTCACGATGGTTTCAAGATCTGCGTTTTCAAATTTAGTGCCTTCAATCAATTTATTTAGGTTCGTTACGTATGCTTGATGGTGTTTACCATAATGAAATTCTAAGGTTTGTTTAGAAATTACTGGTTCTAGTGCATCTAATGCATAGGGTAACTGAGGTAATTCAAATTTCATAGCGTTATCGTTTTAATTATTTGTTTGTTGTTTAAACAATGAAAAATTAAGAGTGTTTAAAAAAACTCAAAAAAAAGATAAGACTTTTTATTCTAATATTAATGGAGAATATTTGGGTGTGAGTTTTATTGATTTGATATAGAGGCGTAAATGGATTTTATAAGACTCTGAAAATGTTATTACATAAAGAAATTAACATTCTGCCGAATGTAGTATAATGGTTTCAATATCCATAATTATGTATAGGATTAAAGTGATGAGCCTAACCACAAACTGCATCAACCCCAAGTCGCCAATCTGCCTGATGCAGGAGGGGAAACAAAGTCTTTTAGGTTAACTTTATAAACTTTGTGCTTTAGTGCCTCCGTATTTATGCAATTATGTGAAAAAACGGATTTACATTTTCCATTTATCTGGTTTGATCTAAAACAAAAAAAGGGAATCTCACGTTTGAGTCCCTTTTTTATCCCAGACAAAATGAACAAACTAAACTTTAAATAATTTTGGTTTAGACCGGTATCAAAATTTTTAATACCGGATTTCTTTTCCAATGTAGTTTGACAATTAAATAACAACCTTTAATAAATAATGTTTAACAGTCAATTTACATTATTGATATTTTTTTATTTTTCCAATCACTATAAAAAGAATAACAGATGTAAAAGTATGAAAAGATTTCGATTAAAACAAATAAAAAGATAGAAAAATCTTTTAATATTTTGTATGATATTAAAAGTGAGGCGAATAAATTTTGCGAATTGGTTTAGAATAGCAGTTTGTTAAGTTTTTGTATGTGATTGAATATAAGATGCTTTGGATTAATATCTTCCCGATAATTATTCGGGCTAATGTCTAAGGATCTAGTGTTAGTTGTTGTGTTTTGCATCACAGATAAATACTGAATAATACGTAAGTTAAATTAGTCCACTGTCACATTTGCACATTCTTAGCTATAACCTAACAATGCATTCATTTTAATAATCACCCGTAGTTTTTGCTGAGTCTAGTTTTTAAAGTGTCTTAATACTTCATTTAAAAAACTCTACCTTTGCGCAAAATTTCACCATGAATAAAGAGATTCTCCGATTAGCCATACCTAATATACTCACCAATATTACTGTTCCATTGTTGGGAATGGTAGATATGCATTTAATGGGTTATCAGGACTCCGAAGTGTTTATGGGAGCTGTTGCTTTAGGAGGCGTTATATTTAATTTGGTGTATTGGGGCTTTGCTTTCTTAAGAATGAGTATCAGTGGCCTGGCTGCACAGGCTTTTGGTCGCGAAAGTAATAAAGATATGGCGATGACTTTGTTCCGGGGTTTAGCCATTGTTTTAGTTGGAGTAACTGTACTTTTAATCTTTAGGTCTAGTGTTATTGATTTGAGTTTTTGGGCCTTGGATGGAAGCTGGGAAGTGAAACACTTCGCTGCGGATTATTTTTATGTGCGCGTTTGGGCAGCACCGGCAGCAATTTCATTAATGGTCTTTTCCGGATGGTTTTTAGGCATGCAAAATGCTTTTTATCCCATGTTGATTTCTGTGTCTATAAATGTTGTAAACATTGGCACTTCCTTTCTCTTTGTGAGGTTCTTTGATATGAAGGTAGAAGGCGTGGCTTTGGGATCTGTAGTAGCTCAATATTCTGGCTTGATTATGGCCATTGTTTTGTTCTTTAAAAAATACGCACATGTTTTAAAAGAGTTTAATTTAAGTGAAGTCTTTCGATTAGACGAGCTAAAGCATTTTCTAAATGTAGGAGGTGATATTTTTATCCGTACAATGTGTGTAATTATTGTTTTCACTTTTTTTACTTCCAAATCTGCCGGCACAAGTAATCTCATACTTTCGGTTAATAGTGCTTTGTTACAGTTTCTGTTTTTGTTTTCTTATTTTCTGGATGGCTTTGCCTATGCTGCCGAAGCGATGGTTGGTAAATTTGTGGGCGCTCGTAACACGCCTATGCTAAAAAGGTCGACCAAATTACTTTTTATCTGGGGAATTGCTTTTGCCATTATTTTTACCCTTGCCTTTGGTTTGGGAGGAGAAGTTCTGTTAAGTCTTTTTACAAATTTACCCGAGGTGTTAAGGCTTGGAAAAGATTATTTGCCATGGTTGGTTATCTTACCTTTAACCGGTTTTGCATCCTTTATTTGGGATGGGATTTATATTGGAGCAACAGCTTCAAAGTTGATGCGCAATAGCATGATTTTTTCAACAGCAATATTCTTCATACTATTTTACTCCTTAAAAGGAAGTTTGGCTAATCATGCGCTGTGGTTGGCCATGAATGCTTTCATGTTTGGCCGCGGTTTGTCGCAATCCTTTTTGTATCGTTTTATACCTGCCTTTCGGACGGTTTAAATACAAGAAGCATTAGCACATAAAAATTAGGTGGCGACTCTGCCAAAAAAGCTGTAATTTATCCTCTTGAATTATTGTTTTTAGGATCACGATAATTTAGTGTATTCATTAAGTTATCCGTTTAATCTAGCTATATTTTATTTTCATGAAGGTAGATGAAAATAAGGCTGTATTGTGAAACCTAATTTCCTAATGGCTTTATGCGGTACTTGCAAAACTTGATGATATTGATAGTATTGCTTAGCATAGCAAATTCTAGTTCTGGTCAGGATTGCAGTATTCTTTCCAAAGCCAATGATATTGTCCCGGATGGTCTTTGTGCTCCCGTTTCAGTCGACTGGAAAGTAACTTACAGAGGTGTTAATAATGCCGGAACAAGTGTGCAAATTAGATTTGATTGGGACGATGGTTCTGCTGTTGAAGATGTAAATGCCGTGGAGATCTCTTCGGCAGAATGGCAAGCTTCCCATAGTCATGTCTACCCTACCGATGGAGACCAGTGTAATTATCGTCCAAATGTTTTTTTAGTGGTTGATGGTGTGGTATGTACCAGCTCTGTTCAAGAGCAAGTTGTAACGGTGTGGGATGTAGATGATCAGAATGGGGGATTATTATATGTTGAACCTCCGGTTTTTCCAATCTGTTTTGGTCATGATGGTACGGCTCAGTTCTGGGATGGTAGTCGTTGGAATTGTACACCGCCTGATGAAAATGATGTGCCCAATAATCGTAAACGCTGGATTCAATGGATTTACGGAACCAATAATACGGCCGGTAATTTTATTGATGATGCTCAGGTCGATGGTGTTGTTGAGTCCTATCCTTATGAGAGTAGTGTAGCAGTGACCTCTGAACCCATTTTAGCGCCTACAATGCCATGGAATCGTGCAGAGCCTATTTATGTTAATGATAGCTGGAATGTAGGTGATGAGTTTGAAATTACTTTAAACAATTGGAATTACTGTAATCCGTATGATAAGGGTTTTGCTCCTGTAACACAAACCGGAGTTGTCCGAATTGTAGATTATCCGGATGCTACCATTACTCCGGTCGGGCCATTTTGTGAAAGTGATGGTTCAGTGCTTTTGTCACCTGCTACCGGAGGAGGTACTTTTTCTGGTCCCGGAACAAGTCCATCCGGTTGGTTTACTCCCAGAAATGCCGGTCCTGGTCTGCATACAATTCATTATGACATAACCGATGATAGCGGCTGTTCTGCATCTGGTACTTTGGGTATTTTGGTATATGCGAGACCTACTGCAAATATTTCGGCTTCAGATACCATTTATTTATGTCCGGGAGCAATTCTTAATTTAAATGGAAATCCTGCAGGAGGAGCTGAGCCTTACGAGCATTCATGGACCGGGGGTACAGGTCCCTTGTCAGCAGATGATATTCCCAATCCTGTTTTTCAAACACTGGTAGAAGGCGAATATGAATTGGTATACCGGGTAGAGGATGCTCAAACTTGTTATAGTCGCGATACAGTTTTAGTAGCCGTTTCGTCAGTAGAAATTTATTTGGCTACTCCTAATTTTAAACTGTGTAAAGGGATATCTATTCAGCTCGATCCCCAACCTCAAGGTGGATCCGGGGTATTTGTAAATCATGTTTGGACAGGTGATCGATTGGATTTATTATCTGGTGATAATATTCAAACGCCAGATTTTTCATCCGCTGAAAATGGAGTTTTTCAGTACAACTATTACGTGAAAGATTCACAAGGCTGTGAAAATGATCTTACGGTAGATATAGAGGTGATTGATCAGCCCATTGCCAGTGCCGGAGATGATGATACTGCCTGTGCATTGAGTTATGCATTAGCAGGTTCGGCCTCCATTGGCGATGGTACTTGGACGCAGATTTCAGGTGTGGGGACAGCTACTTTTACAAATGACCAATTAGATGTGTCAACAGTTAGTGTCGATCTTTATGGAACTTATGTTTTTCAATGGAAAGAGGCGTCCTCCTGGTGTGTTGATAGTGACCGGGTGGAGATAGGTTTCTATCAATTACCTGTACCAACGGTTATGCCGGATGCTGATACCTGCGGAATGGATTACCGGTTGGTGGCAAATCCCGATGTTGGACTAGGAGGATGGCAAACAGTCTCAGGCCCGGGAAATGTGAGTTACGATGATGCTTCTCAGGTTATTTCAAATATTTCGGTTGATCAGGAAGGGACGTATGAGTTTTCTTGGCGTGAAGATAATGGAGGCTGCATTGGTAGTGATGAGGTGAAGATTGATTTTTTTGTTGTGCCAAGCGCTAAAATTAATCCTTTTAATAACTCGGGTTGTAGTCCTATTGATATTACATTTTCTAATGCATCAACTCATGCAGATGTTTATTTGTGGAATTTTGGAGATGGATCAATTTCCGATTTGGAGAATCCACAACATAAATATACCACCTCATTGAATGTGCCTCAGGATTTTGAACTTAAAATGATTGCATTAACATCCAATGGTTGTTCAGATACAGTGGATTTTACCATTAAGGTTTCTCCTTCCCCGGTAGCAAAGTTTACTGTTGAAACGCCTCCGGGTTGTAGTCCTTTAGATGTTTCTTTTGATAATTTATCCGAAGGTGCGAGTTCATACAAATGGGATTTTGGAGATGGCTCTGCAATTTCTACCCAACAAGATGTTTCGCACGTTTATCTCAACGAAACGCTTTTTATGAAATCGTTAGAAGTAGAATTGGCCGTTTCAAATAATTATTCCTGTAGAGATACTGCCCGCAATTTCGTGTCGGTCTATCCGGATAATGACTATGATTTTGTTTTGAGTCCTGCCATAGGTTGTTCTCCATTGGAGGTTGCTTTTGAAGCAGATGCCGGAGCTGTAGTTTATGAATGGGATTTTGGAGATGGCTCCGTTTTGTTCGGAACCAATGAGGAGAGTCATGTTTTTACGAATGATACCTCTGATCCACTTAGCTATACCATTGATTTATCTGCGCTGTCAGTATTTGGATGTGGTGGTGTAAATCAAAAAACGATTACTGTAAATCCGTCACTTTCTGCAAGTTTTAATCCGGATGTATCATCGGGTTGTACGCCTTTGGAGGTGAGTTTTACCAATTCTTCTGTGAATGGGTTAACTTATGTTTGGGATTTTGGAGATGGCTCTCCTGATGATAGTAAAGAAAATGTCACTCATATTTTTATCAACGATGGTGCAGATGTAGAAATCTATAAAGTAAAACTAATGGTAACTGGTGTTGGTGGATGTCAGGATTCGACCAGTGTTGAAATTGAGGTGTACCCCAATCAACCCTACGAAATATTAGCAACACCTTTAATTGGTTGTCATCCCTTAAATGTAAGTTTTAATTCTGCATCCGGTGCAAACGAATACAATTGGGATTTTGGGGATGGTGAAGTGCTTTCCGGAATTAGTACGGTGAGTCATGTTTTTTACAATGAAACTTCTCTTCCGGTAGATTATACCATTAGTTTATCTACATCGTCGGTTTATGGTTGTGGTGGAACTACTCAAGAAACAATTACGGTAAATCCAACGCTTTCTGCTGCCTTTATACCAGATGTATTGTCGGGCTGTACACCTTTAGAAGTTAATTTCACGAATACTTCGGGGAATGGATTAATGTATGAATGGGACTTTGGTGATAGTTCGCCTAACGATAATACTAAGGATGTTACTCATGTTTTTACGAATGATACCAAGGAGTTAACAACTTATGAAGTAAAACTTATGGTGGAAGGAATAGGTGGTTGCCTGGATTCTGCCGGTATTGAAATACAGGTATACCCAAATCAACCTTACCAGATAGTTGCAACTCCACCCCAAGGCTGTCATCCATTGAATGTAACCTTAAATACAGAAATTGGTGCCGTAGAATATTACTGGGATTATGGTGATGGAGAATCGCAAGCAGGCCCTAATACAGTGGTTCATCAATATTTAAATAAAGGAGCAGGAGTAAAGAGTTATACGGTTTCATTATCCACAGAGTCTTCGTATGGATGTACTAATCAGTCGCAACTTATTATAGCTGTTGCCGATACTTCCCATGCGCAGTTTTTGGTGAGTAAGGCCTCCGGGTGTAGTCCTTTGAGTGTCGATTTTACCAATGTATCAGCTGGAGCCGTGAGTTACGAGTGGCGATTTGGTGATGGATCAGCAATTGTCGATTCCCGAAATTCCTCCCATCAGTTTCAAAATGTAAGCGATACCCCTCAAGTGTTTGAAATAGAATTGGTAGTTGCAAGTGTTGGAGGGTGTAAAGATTCCATTTCTAAGGAAGTTGAGGTATATCCAAGGTCGCAATTTGATTTTGTAATTAGTCCACCGGAGGGTTGTCATCCGCTTGACGCTTTTTTAAATGCAGATGTTGGAGCGTTAAGCTACCAATGGGATTTTGGAGATGGCGAAACAACAGTGGGCACTTATTTGGTAAAGCATAAGTTTAATAATACATCTTCAGATCCTTTAATAAGAGCAGTAACCTTAACTGCAGAGAGTATTTATGGTTGTGTGAGTACGAGTAAAAGGGATGTGCTTATATATCCAACACCTATTGCGAAGATGAGTGTAGATTTGGAGCCGGGATGTAGTCCACTTTCTAAGCAATTCGAAAATGAATCGGTGGGAGCTACTGAGTATGAATGGAATTTTAACGATGGTTCATCTTTGGAGATAGAGGAGGAAGTAGATCATACATTTATCAATAATGGTATTGTGCTTGCGAATTTTAATGTCTTGTTAAAAGCTTCAAATGGGTTTACCTGTTCCGATACAGATGAACAAACCATTAAAGTGTATCCTTATGCAGAATATAATTTTTCAGTTACCCCAGAGTCCGGTTGTCATCCTTTAGAAGTTGATTTAGTGGCAGATTTAGGAGCTTTAACCTACGAATGGGATTATGGAGACGGAGTAAAGGGATCCGGATCGAATACCAATAGGCATACTTATGTAAATGAAACCACTTCTCCCAAAGAGTTTACGGTTACATTAAATGCCCAGTCGGTTTATGGTTGTGGTAATGTGCTTCAAAAAACAGTGGTGGTTAATCCATTTATTCAGGCATCCTATGAATTGACTGCTGCAGAAGGTTGTTCTCCCTTAACAGTTACCTTTGAAAATACATCTACAAAGGGATTATCCGGAATTTGGTATTTGGATGATGGTGAAGAATGGCCTTTGGAAGGCAATTCCACGGTTACTTATACTTATGAAAATGATGCATTTTCTCCATTGTTGGTGTCTCCAAAGCTAGTGGTTGATAATGGCTTGGGCTGTAAAGATTCAGCTTCTACCATGATTCAGGTTTTTCCATTGGTTAGTGCAGATGTATCAAAGGGAGGAGCCGGTTGTAGTCCCTTTGCTCAAACTTTTGTGAATGGATCATCCGGAGCCTCAATCTTTAAATGGAATTTTGGAGATGGAGGTATATCAAACGACTTTACAGCTTCTCATGTATTCGCAAATAATAGTTTGGAGAATGTGATATATCGCATTACAATGACTGCCTCTTCCATATATGGATGTTCCGATGTGGCATCTACAATGGTAGAAGTCTATCCCAAACCATCTCCACAATTTGCTGTTTCGCCAGTTAGTCAGCAGATGCCGGAGTCAACTGTGCAACTCGAAAATACAACCGAAGGTTTAAATTGGACATATTTATGGAAGTTTGGCAACGGAGATTCATCCCCTGAAAAAAATCCACTTTCTTATACTTATTCAAATTCGGGTATGTATGAGATTACTCTAATTGCCGAGTGGCAGTCGTGTGAAGATTCAGTGAAGCACCTCATAGAGATTATTCCAACTTTACCCATAGTAGAATATGGTCCGGAGTCTGAAGGTTGCTCACCATTAGAAGTTGATTTTTATGCGCATGCAATAGATGTTAACTCTTTTGTTTGGGATTTTGGAGATGGAAATGTAAGTTCTCAGAAAGATCCTGTTCATAGTTATTTTACACCCGGCAATTATACTGTAGAATTAACCGCAACCGGGCCAGGAGGAACAACAATCTTGAATGATTTGGTCGTGAGAGTATTTGATAAGCCTATTGCAAATTTTGAAATTCGTCCTGCAGTAGTGGATTTGCCGGCTTCTATTTCATTCATTAGCAGGTCTAAAGGTGCAAGCGAATATTTATGGAACTTTGGGGATGGGAATACGGCAACCATTCCTTCTGTACAATATGAGTATGAAGAGCTAGGCGTTTATGATATTAGTTTGTGGGTGGCCAACGATAAAGGCTGTGAAGATGAAATGATTGCTCGGGGTGCTGTGACGGCAAAAGCGGCGGGTGATATTAGTTTTCCAAATGCTTTTACACCAAATCCAAGTGGATCAGAAGGCGGGTACTATGTGCCCGGAGCAAGGGAGAATTACGTGTTTTACCCCTTTGTGCAGGAAGGAATAGATGAATATAAGCTTCAAATCTATAGCCGTTGGGGAGAATTGCTATTCGAATCACAAGATGTGAACATTGGATGGGATGGTTATTTCAGAGGGAAAATCTGTGAACAAGGGGTGTATATCTGGAAGGTGGAAGCTAAATTTTCAAATGGTAAAGTGGTGACAAAAACAGGAGATGTAACACTGTTTAGATAATTATTTGTGGGCGATGAGGTGGCGATTGTATATATTGTTTTTCTTGCTGTTGTTTCTTTTTAAAGGGAATGCACAGGATCAGCATTTTTCTCAGTTTTACGCCAATCCTTTGTACTTGAGTCCTTCATTGGCAGGATCTACCGATGGTTCTCGCTTAGTGTTGAATTATCGAAATCAATGGCCGGCCATATCAGAAGCATTCTCTACTTATGCTGTTTCATTCGATCATTTTTTGAGCCGTTTTAATAGTGGCTTAGGAGCTTATTTAATTCAGGATAGAGCAGGTAGTGCAGGTCTAACCTCCACCAATGCTGCTTTCCAATATTCTTATAACCTTATGCTTAATAGTGATTGGCAAATAGTTCCTGCAGTGCAAGTTGGCTATGGAAATCGTTATATTGATTTTACAAAAGCTGTTTTTCCGGATCAAGGCCCCTCAAATATTTCGGGAGCTTCCGGTGCTTATGGACGACTTTTAAATGATCAAGTGCATTATTTTGATATGGCAGCTTCTGTATTTCTGTACAGTGCAAAGTATTGGGGCGGTTTTACTTTAGATCATATAGGTCAGCCCAATTATTCCTTTCTGGGGGAAGATGCTAAAGTTTCACGTAAATTTGTTTTGTTTGGAGGAATGAATTTGTGGTCTGAAAAGCGACGTTTTAAAGGAATGACTCGGTCTTTTTCAACCAGCTTTAGGTTTCAAAATCAAGCTACTCAAAACCAATTAGATGCCGGTGCGTATTGGTATAACGATCCCATCGAGGTTGGAATTTGGTACAGAGGCATCCCCATTTTTAAAGGGGCTGAAAGTTCCTCTGTTAATCACGATGCAATCATAGTCTTGTTGGCTTATAAAATATCAGGAATTAGGGTAGCATATAGTTATGATATAACCATATCTGGCTTAGGGTGGTCTACGGCCGGAGCTCATGAAGTCTCCTTAATCTATGAGTTTAATCAGCGAGGAGCATTGCGCTTAGGAGGTAAAAGACCTGCTGTACCTTGTTCCGATGCAGCTAATCCGTTAGTCAAGCGAAAATATAAAAGGCAGCGTCAGAGGGCGTTTTGATGTGTTAATTTGCTAATGAGTAAATGTGAAAATGTATACAAAGGATTTCTTTGTGTGTCCTTTACGAACTTTGCGGTTTATCTTTTATCTCCAATTTAGTAAGGCAAATAAAAATGCTGGCAATGCTTTAATTTAACAAAAAAAGTGGTTGCTCATTTTAAGCAACCACTCTGAATTTATTTAATTAATGGAAATCATGCGCTTGGGTTTTGGTTTAGCCTCTTCTCTTTTGTTAACGGTTACATAAAGTATTCCATTCTCGTATTTTGCTTCAATTTTTTGATCATCAAATTTGTTTTCCGGTAGTTTGAATGATTTCTTAAATGCGTTGGCCGAAAACTCTTTTCTAAAATAATCTTGAGTAGCCTCCTCTTCTTTTTCTACTAGAATGGTCAAAATATTTTTATCCAATTCAACCTCAAAATCGGTTTTGTTGTAGCCCGGAGCTGCCAGTTCAATGTGGTATGCATCGTTGGTTTCTTTAATGTTAATTAATGGTTCGTTTCCTCTAGATGCAAAAACATGTTTGGGCTCTAGAAAGAAATCGCTGTTGAAAAAATTGTTCAATAAAGAATTGTCAGTTGGTCTTGTGTTAATTTTTCTAATTAGTGTCATAATTCAGATCTCCTATTTTTAAGTTTGTTAATTATTTCGTGTTTGACTGAAATATTACAATAGGAGTGCCAAGTGTTATTATGTGACATGTTATCAGGTGATTGTGTAGTAAGTGTGTCAATGTGGCCTGATTTGCTAATAGATTGGTGACATATTGACACCTTGGGTAGTTGTACTTTATGCTATTGTTTAAAATTGAATAGCTTTTCATTTTTGTATTCTCACAATTTCTGGTCTATTCATGAGTACATGTGGGCACTGAATAATTCCGGCTATAGAAATCAAATCTATCCTCTATAAGTGAAAAAAAATATCTTATTACGTAATCTTTATTTAAAGTAGAAATAACAAAGCGGTAATAAGCTACTAACATTATTAAGCGATATTTGATGCCGTTACGAGAGTTAAAATCCTCCCAACAATTCCTGTGTGAAGAGGTTGTTATCAGTCCTGATAACGACCTCTTAAGCAGGGGAAGCGACATTGAACTAACCAATTTATATATATCAATAAAAAATCCCGAAGGAAAAATTCCTTCGGGATTTTGATTTTACGTTTTGTAAATAGAAAGTAGCATTTTACCTTCTGCCTTCTGCCTATATAATACTTACTCTGTCATCTCAACTCCAATCGCTTTCAAATCATCCCAATACTTAGGATAAGATTTTGAAACCACTTTAGGTTCCTCAATAATGATGTCAAAACCTTTTAATACGGCAGGTGCAAATGCCATAGCCATACGGTGATCTTTGTATGTTTTTATAAAGATATCTTTATTTTCAACTTCAATTTTTTCACCATCCCAAATTAAATTATCTACGTTGTTGGTAGTTAATTTAAAGCCCATTTTTGCTAATTCATTAATTAAGGCATTGATTCGGTCAGTTTCTTTAATTTTCAAAGTTTGTAAACCTGTAAATTCAAAAGGAACGTTTAACAAACAACAAGTTGTAGCTACTGTTTGAGCCAAATCTGGTTCACTGATGAAATCGTATTTTAATTTCTTAGCCGGTTCATCAACTTGCTTAATCGTAACGCCTTTATTTGAAAATGAAGTTTGAACACCAAGAGAAGTGAAAATCTTTTGGATGTTACTATCGCCCTGGAGGCTATGTCTATGTAAACCTTTTAAAATAAATTCAGATCCAGGTATTAATGCCGCAATCTCGTACCAGTAACTCGATGCACTCCAATCTGATTCAACGGTTACTTCCTTTGGGGTGTATGCTTTTTCGGGAATTGTAATCACATTGCCTTTCCAGTCGGAACTAACACCAAATTCCTTCATCAATGCCAAGGTCATTTGGATGTATGGCTGAGAAATAATGTCACCTGTTAACGTTAGTTTTAATCCGCCTTCTAAAGTTGGTCCAACCATTAGTAGAGCAGAAATGTACTGGCTACTGATGTTTCCGGGTAATTCTAATTCAGGTCCCTTTAAATTGCTGCCAAAAATCCGAAGAGGTGGATATCCTTCTTTTTCGATGTATTCAATTTTAGCACCTAAGCTATTTAAAGCATCCACCAAAATTTTAATGGGACGTTGCTTCATGCGCTCAGAACCTGTAATGGTCCATTCTCCAACAATTTTTGAAAGGAATGCGGTTAAGAAGCGCATCGATGTTCCGGCAGCACCTACGTCAAAGTTGGTAGAGTCAGATTCTAATACGCCTAACATCACAGCAGTATCATCACTATCGGATAAGTTCTTGATTTTATATGGACTGTAGCTTAATGCATTCAACATTAAGAAACGGTTACTAATACTTTTTGATGCAGGAAGTTGAATGGTTCCTGTGTTTTTGATGCTTGGGGCACTTAATTTATATTGCATGTTAAAATGTTTTTTAGATTAAATAGACCTCTCTCGAATAGGATCGTTAGCTAAGTTGATATTCTGCTTTATATTGGTGGTGAATGTGGGTGAGATTTATTAATTAATAGGCACATTCTCAAATTTTCTAATTTCCACATCAGCATATTTGTACATCAGCTCATGACAATTAGATCGCTGACTGATAAAAGTCTAAGGCATCAAAAATTTGTTCTTTGGTTGCGGTGCAATTAATTTTTATTTTGCCTATTTTTTCAATGAGTGTAAAGTTGATTTGGTCACCTTCATTCTTTTTATCATGAGTCATTAAGCGATATAATTCATCGTAATCCGCCTGGGTGAAATCAAAAGTTCCAAATATTGAATTGATTGTATCTGTAATGGATTTTACTTCTTCAAAAGGGAAGTTTAGCAATTGATGAGAAAGATAAAGTTCGCAAATCATTCCAAAGGCAACTGCATGGCCGTGAAGTACAGCTCTTTTTTGATACATGGCAAGACTTTCAAAAGCATGACCAAAAGTATGACCAAAATTTAGAGCCTTACGGATGTTTTTTTCTGTTGGATCATTCTCAACAAAATGATTTTTAATGCGGATAGACTCAGCGACTAACTCTTCCAATTCAGATAAGTTTGGATTGCTGATGTTAAATGACTTTAATTTATTCCAAACCTCTTCAGAGTAAATAAAGGCATGCTTAATCATTTCTGCATATCCGGAAATCATATTGGGTTGATCCAGTGTTTTAAAGAAATCTTTTCCAACCAATACAGTTGAAGCTTGTTGGAATACGCCAATCTCATTCTTATAACCTTCAAAGTTTATTCCGGTTTTTCCGCCAATTGATGCATCAACTTGTGCTAATAATGTTGTTGGAATGTTAATGAATTTAATTCCTCTTTTAAAAGTAGAAGCAGCAAAACCGCCTAAATCAGTTGGCATTCCACCGCCTAAATTTATTAAAAGTGATTTGCGGTCAGCACCTTGTGTGCTAAGCATTTGCCATACCAGTTGAGTCGTTTCCAGGTTTTTGTTATCATCACCGGAAGGTATAACCACGATCTGTTCTTCAGGTAAATCTAGAACTGAATTTACAAGAGGATAACAGTTTTTAAACGATCCGGTATCGCATAAAAGAAATATTTTTTCTTTCGGAAAATCAGATATTAGTTCCTTAATATCTTTTTGTAAATCTTCAACGATGTAAACGCTCAAGTCGTTTGATAGTAGTGGAAACATACTAGTATTTTAAAATTGAAATGCAAAAATAGTTAAATTTGCCAATTGAACTGAGTTTTTACATTTCAGGCTTTAAAGAATTTAATTTAATAGCATCTGGATGTTAAAATTTTTAATCCATTAAATCGTATGATATGAAAAATATCCATTTAAACAACAAAAAGACGGCATCGGGTACCGGAATGTTAATGGCTTTGCTAACCGTTTTAGCATTAGGTATGTTAGTGGTGTTCTACTTGTTTTTGCCAACCGATAACTTAGTCTTACATATTTCACTTTGGGTATTTTTAGTGCTTGTATTATTGGTTTTCAATTTAGGTGGTTTCTGTTATGTTGATCTTTCAACAGAGAATGCCAGCTTAGATATTAAATACTATAACCTATTTCCCTTCGGAAGAAAATATAAACGGATTTTATTGCCTTTAACGAAAATTGAAACTCTAAAAATTACTTCAGGCCTTGGGACAATTGGGCGCAAGTTGGTTGTTGTGGCAAAAAATAATGGACAAGCTGCTAAATATCCCAAAGTTGGCTTAGCTGCATGTGACACTGCTTATATAATTGAATTGAAAGCTTTGGTTGATAAATTGAAGTGAATTGAGTGGTGAGCCTAATAAATACATAACATAATTTTATTTTAAAGAGTATTAGTGTTATTATCTACTGGCTATCGATTACTTGTAATGAGGAAATGGCCGATATAATTGAAAAATTGTAAAAATGAGATTGTGTTTTGCGGTTATTGCATTATTTCTTTCCTTTCATTTGAGTGCACAATATCGAAAGGCTGAACATTACCTGAGTGCAAAAGTTTCATTTGCTGATTATTCAGATCAGAATGACTGGTCCGGATACAGCGTTTCCAAAATTCCACCTGTGGCAGTCTCTTATGAAATAGGAGGGACTAATCTCTTGAGTTATGGGGCTTTTGTGGGTTTTAATAAAGATAGTTATCAAAACGATACTCTAAAATCTGACAAATATATGTACTCTAATTTTGGGATTGGATTATTGGGGTCATTGCATCTGGTAAGAGTAATCGAAGAATTATCTAATTATTCCTTATGGCTTAATGATTGGGATTTTTATGTTTCAGCATCCATATTAATGATTTATAATAGATATGAGTTTTCTGAATTTGAAACTAAATATGATGTAAAAACGCGAATAAGAGATGATGTTAATTTTAGATTGCGTCCTGTATTTGGAGTCAGGTATAATATATCCAATCAGCTTTCGATGTTGATGGAAGTTGGTAAAGGTAATATGGGAACTTTTACCACCGGATTAACCTGGAGATTTAATTAATTACTTGTCCTTTTTCGATCTTGAATCTTTTCTATTTAATGGTTAACTTATAGCTTGGTAGATGAAAACCTGTAATGCTCTAACTTAACCATGAACTACTCGTGTCAGAAAAGCTTTTATATCAAATAGCCATTAGTTTAATTAAGGGGATTGGACCTAAATTAGCAAGGAATCTCATAGCCTATGTTGGAGATGTAGAAGAGGTTTTTAGGCAATCTAAAAAGTCTTTGCTCAAAGTCCCCGGGATTGGAAATGTGAGTGTAGATTTAATTAAATCTGCTGATGTATTGGATCGTGCAAAAGAAGAACTAGCCTTTATTCACAAACATGAGATTACCCCGCTTTTCTATAATTCTGAAGGTTTTCCTCAACGCCTTAAAAATTGTGATGATGCACCCTTGATGTTGTTTTTAAAGGGAGAGAATAGCCTGAATTCATCCCGCATCATCAGTGTTGTTGGAACTCGGAAACCTACCGAAAATGGAAAAATTAATTGTGAGCACCTAATTAAACAATTGTCCGAAGCTTACCCCGATTTAATAATTGTGAGTGGTTTAGCTTATGGTATAGATGTTTGTTCACACCGGTCTTCTATATCGCATGGTTTAACCAATTACGGTGTTTTGGCACATGGTCTCGATCGCATTTATCCTAGCGTTCATCGCAACATTGCAGCTCAAATGGTCCAAAATGGAGGATTGGTGACCGAATTTTTGAGTCAGACAAATCCTGATCGCCCCAATTTTGTTCGAAGAAATCGCATTGTAGCTGGGTTGTGTGATGCTTTGGTGGTGGTGGAGTCAAGCCTAAAAGGAGGAGCAGTAATTACCGCTCGCATTGCTCATTCTTACAACAGGGATGTTTTGGCTTTTCCAGGGCAAGTACAGGATGAAGTGGCTGGTGGTTGTAATTATTTAATTAAGAAGAATTATGCAGCACTCATTGAAAATGTTGAAGACCTCCAGGAAGCTTTAGGGTGGGAGCGTGAAATGAAGTCCAACCAAATACAAAAAAAGCTTTTTATTGATTTTAAAACCACCGAAGAAGAGCAATTGTATAATCTTTTAAAGGATAATAAAGAATTAACAGCAAATGAGTTGAGTTTGATGAGTGAATTGCCTGTTAGTAAAGTAAGTGCGTCTTTATTAAGCTTAGAGTTTGAAGGTGTTGTGAAGAGTTTGCCGGGCAATGCCTTTCGTTTTGTTTGAGAAATGTTAAAAATGCATAACGGCTTGAAGAATTGGATGGGTTTGGTTTATTGATGAATGGCTTGTATTAGCTGATGAAACAATACCTTTAATCTTATATAAAGCAAACAATTTTAATAAGTTTGCGTACACAAGTTATTGTATGTGGATATTAACATATTTTATAGGAATATGAGCTATTTTAACTTATTGATATATAGAGATCTAAAAACGATATTCAAAGTTATTTCTTTGATGGTTTTTATGTTGTTGTTGGCTCCAGAGATTAGTTATTCGCAGATTAATGTTCCAGTGTGTCAAGATGGTGTTGTGCGAATTGGGGCTAAACTAATGGATGTTTTATACATGGGAGCTAATGCTGCTCCTCCTGGTCATTTGCAAAAAGGCTATTGGTCCAAAACTGACGGATTAACTTTTTCAGACTTAAATGACCCATACGCCATTATTAGTGGTTTTAGTAATATACCCGGTACAACTTATGATTTAACTTGGTATCATGCTGAAGGTCAGACCTATGATATTACAGTTGAGGTGACTACAGATGTGGCTCCTGTTGCGACTTTACTAAATGCAGATGGGAATGCCACTGATGTGGTATTTTGTGCACCTTCTCCTAATAAATATACGTTTTCAATATCAACCAATCCGGTAGGTCCAATTAGCAGTGTTGACTACGTAGTCTTTAGAGATGATGGCTCATTTACAGAGGTGGATCTTGGTGTGTCGGATAATCCTCATCAAATAAATCTAAACAGTTATGGTTTTGAGGATTTAGATATGTTTCAGGCACTGGTTGATGATGGGACTTGTTTAGACATTACTACTAATCGGATTCGTCTTTCTGAAGCTTCTAATGTTTCTGTACGTATAGAAGGCGGTGGCTCCTCTTGTGATCCTTCTATTTTTGATGGAACTAACAGTTTGGAGGTTTTTCCTTTCGACCCGGTTCATTTTAATTACCGTTGGTTTTTCAATGACGGTTCCGGTCCTGTGGAACAAGTTTCGGCTTTTAATAATGATACTTATACCTTAAGTGATCCTCCCGGAAATGGATCTTATTATGCAGTTATTGAGGAGAATACAGGTGCTTGTGGTCCTTTTAATTCTGCTGCTGTAATTGTAAGTGATCAACAATTTCCTCAAGTCACAATTAATGAGACTGGTCCGGGTGTTTATGGCATTTGTAATGGGGTCTTAGCCGACAACTTAACAACCTCTTTAGGTGTTGGAATTTCAACACCTCCTTTAGATTATGACTGGTATCATAATGGAGTAATGGTCGCGGGTGATCTTTCCTCTTATGCATTAATTGCAGACGATGCATTGGCAGGGTATAATGCTTTTGGAGAATATGTGGTTGTTTATAAAGAGACTTCCAACCCTGAATGTAAAAGTATTTCTCCTCCTGTCAATATTGTAATCGGTACATTAACAGGGGTCAGTATTACAAAGGCTAATAATGCCGTTCCATTTTGTTTAAATGGCACTCCCGAAGTAAATGTTACTGTTACAGGAGGTACTGCTCCTTATACGCTAACCTTTATTGATAATGCCGGTAATCCTGCGGTAAATAGGGTATTATCAACTAATCCAGGGACGGTAAGTTTATATAATATCTCTGCAGATACTCGATTTACTTTAACTGATGTATCTGATGCAGGTGCCTGTACTTGGTCGGGTGCTGAGTTTTTAGATTTTCAGGTGTACACCTCACCGGCAGTATTGCCTACCAACGGTAATAATGCTTGTGTGCCCACCGGAAATGTGAATTTAACTTTAAATAACCCTCAGAATGGCATTAGTTATCAATTGATGCGTGATAATGACCTGGATGGTCTTTATGATTTAGATGTGGGTGCAGTTCGAGTTGGAGATGGAGTAACGCCTATGAATTGGGGACCCTATACAACTGCAGGTAGGTATAAGGTTTTTGCGTCTACTGCTACATGTACAGATATTCCTATGGATAATGAATTTACGGCGACTCAGGAACCCGTCGATCATTTAATCGTCTCTAATGTTGCAGGGGTTATTTGTGCTGATCCTACAGCTCCGGTTACTTTTCATACCAGTGGTAGTGAATCTGGAGTTATTTATAATTTATACCGTGATTATGGTGATCCGATCAATCAAATTTTGGTTGAAGCCAGAGCGGGTATTCCTGGCAATGTAGATGTTAGTTTTACCCCTCAATCTGCTGCTGGAGTATATACTGTTGTTGCTACCAAAGGTGGTTTGTGTCCTACGGTAATGACTAATAGTTATACCATTAGTCCCGCTCCTGATGTAGCAACTATTGTTTTAAGTGCTACTTCTGTATGTGAAAATACAGCAACCACTTTTACCTTATCTAATTCACAAACAGGTGTTACTTATACCTTATATTATAATGATGGCACTGGGGCTGTTGCAACCGGATATACTGTAGCAGGTTTTACTGGTGTATCACGAAATATAGTGGTTAATCAAATGATGACCCCTGGAGTGTACACCGTAATGGCTTCTAATGGTGTATGTACGGCTTGGTTACCTGGTTCGATTACCATTTTAGCTTCCCCTACAGATATTCCTTTTGTTACGTCTGGATTTGTTTGTAATTCCGGAAGCGTCACATTAAGTGCTTTTGGAGAACCAGGTGTAACGTATACCTTATACGAAAGTGGTGTTCCTGTAGTTGCTTATCTTCCTGTTTTAGGTAATGGTGGTAATGTAATACGATTTAATGGATTGCCACCTGGTAATTATAGTGTCAATGCCAATAATGGTACTTGTAGTACCTTTTTAACAGATGTTGTTCAAGTCGAACAAAATCCGGCAGCTCAAGTCGTAACAGTACCAGATGATAATTATTGCGCCAATGAGCCGGCGGTGTCCATTCAATTAGCTTCTTCTCAAGCTGGTATTAATTATGAGTTATATAATGTTGGAACAGCTTCTGTTGTGGATGATATTACAGGGACAGGTGCAGGTCTTACTTTTACAGGAGTTGTGGCTGGAACTTATCAGGTTTTAGCCAGTAATAATAGTTGTAGTGTAGTGATCGCTTCTAATTTGCTGATTACTCAACATCCTGTTCCTACCCCAAATGCTAATATTCCGGCAGAGTTTTGTTCTGATCAAGGAGTTCAAACGCTTTATGGTTCACCATCAGTTGTAGCAGGATCGAGTACCGGTCAATATACCGTAATTGGTGGTGCAGGTTTTGATCCGGGGGCTGTAGCCGATCCCAACGCCGGTTCGTTAACTTTTAATCCTGCAAATAGTGCCTTCGAAACCACTTTTTCCATTCGTTACAGATATACAGATGGTAATGGATGTATCGTTGAAGATATTGGAACAACAATCGTGCATGATTTAGCGGGTGGAGCTATTTCTATTTCGAGTGCAGTGCCTGCCAAGCCATGTCAGGATGATAACACCGATTATGTTTTACAAGGTTTAAGAAATCTTGCAGCTGTTGCCGGTACCTTTTCCAGTACTTCCTCTGGATTGAAAAATATTGATCCGGTTGCTGGAACTGCTAAGTTTAATCCATTTGAAGCCGGTAATGGAGTACATACTGTTAATTTTGATTATGTAGATGCAGGGAATAATTGTACGGGTAATGCAACAATTGTTTTTACCATTGGTACGCCTTTGAGTTTACCGGGTTTTGGTACGCGGTATTGTAGCTCTGATAAAAATACGTATTCTCTGGATGGAGATCCGAATGGAGGAATCTTTAAAGTTTTTGATCCCACCAATACGATTATTGCATCAGGTATTGCAGATGGAACTAGTTGGTTAAATCCTTCAACATTGTTTGAGACGTATGGAAGTGGAACTTATAATGTGGAATATACATATGATGATGGATCTTGTGTAAATATCTTAACAACTGCTTTTGAGCTTATTGAATCTTTAGATCCTTCTTTCAATATTGATATTGCAGGAGGAGAACCTTTGGCCTATTGTAAAAATGATGCCATTGTTACTCTAACACCCGCCAATGCCTTACCGGGTACGGCAACAGCTTTTTTCTCTGGGAATGGTGTTTCAGGTAATAGCTTTGACCCTTCAGCGGCAAATCTACTCCCTGGTTTAAATACAGTTACTTATACTGTGACTAATCGAGGTTATTGTGCTTCAGATTCTTCAAAAGATGTATCTATAACCGCACTTCCGGTTATTTGGATTGATAATTTATTGAGTGATTATTGTGATAATGAGGGAGCTGTTTCGATATCTGCCAATAATACAGGGGTGGCTAATGCTGTTTATACCTTAACATCAACTAAGAATGCTATTGGTACTTCACCTTTAACTATTGGTGTTGTGCCCGGTACCGCCAAATTCGATCCATCAATGGTAGGAGATGGCGGTTACACTGTGACTTATACATTTGATAATTCTGCCAATACGGGATGTATTTCTACTTATACTCAAGATGTTAAGGTGCATCAGACCAAGGGCGTTGGGATAGAAGGATTAAATGCTGATCTTAAATATTGTGAAGACGCTTCTGATGTAGCTTTGAGTGGAAGTTTCGATGCGACAGGAATTTTTACCGGTGAAGGATTCTTTACCGGTGATGGTGTTACTGATGTCAACCTTACGGATGGAGTTGCAACTTTTTCTCCTTCAGCCACAACTATTGGCAACCACATTTTAAACTATACTTATAAAGAATTATTAACACCACCAACAACAACGTTAGCTGCATTAACCTGCACAACTACTGCAAGTCAAACTGTTGAGATAAAAGCTTCACCAACGGTGTATAATTTAGTTAGTAATCCAGCTCATGGTCATTATTGTCCAGGGTCGAATGTTGTCATCGGTTTGGATGATACTCAAGCTGGCGGTAATTATGATTACTATTTAATATTTAATGGAGATATTGCTAATCCAGTTGAAGTAATAACCGGCAACGGATCTGCAATGAATTTTGCTCCTGTAACTGCCGTAGGAAATTATTCAATACAGGCTATAAATAGATCAACTGGTTGTAGTATTATGATGAATGGGAATAGCAATGTCATAATGAACGACATTGTATTAACACCTTCTTCAAAAGATGCGAAATGTAATGGGGGTAAAGGGGAAGTTTCTATTACTGCAACAGGAGGTACTGCCCCATATATTTTCTCATGGGCTACAATTACTGCTCCGGGTGTCGAAATTGCGAATACTTATAAGGATAGCTTGTTCTCAGATAATTATCAAGTTACCGTTACCGACTTTTATGGTTGTTCAATTACCAGTGGGACTATAACTATTGGTGAGCCGGCAAATGCATTAATTGTTTCTGATGCTTTAATTGTAAATAATAATTGTCCGGTTTTGGTTGGTGACACTCCAGAGGGCTCTGCCACGATATCAATTTCTGGAGGAACTCCTTTTGTTGATTTAGTAACTTATCCAACCGGATACGATATTAAATGGGAGTCAACTGGAAATAGTGGATTGACTGAAATTGAATTGTCTGGTGGTACTCACAAGGTAACTGTTACTGATAATTCAGGTTGTGCGGTTAAACATGTCGTTACTATAGGATTAGATGCTAATTTGAATGTTTCTTTAAGTTCAAAAGTTCATAATATTTGTAATGGAGGAGGAGAAGGCGAAATAATAGTTTCTGGGGGAGGTGGATCTGGTGATTATCAATTTCGAATTAGTTCAGATGGTGGTACTACCTGGTCAACATGGATAGACGATGTTGCAGGGTCATATACTTTTACAAATTTAACCGCTGGGAATTATGACATTGAAGTAGTTGATGAAAAAGCCACAAATGATAGGTGTACTGCCTCTTTGGCCACAGTTACAATTAATGAACCGGCTGCGCTAACTCTTTCAGAGGTTGCTGCATCTCATGTAGATGAAACCTGTATTGGTCTGAATGATGGTCAATTAGAAGTTGTAGCTTCAGGAGGTATTGCCGGAAATTATGAATATTCAATAGATGGAGGTGGTACGTGGGTAGCAAGCCCTTTATTTACAGGATTGTCAGATGGTAGTTATTCTATATGGGTAAGAGATTTGGATAATGTATTATGTGTTTATCAAGGAATGCCATTGGTTGAAATAGCTGAACCAGATGCACTTAGCTTGTCTTTATTGGTAAAGTCGAATGTGACTTGTAATAATTCACAAGATGGAAGCGTTTCGCTATTAGCGTCTGGAAATCGAATTAATTATGATTACTCGATTAATGGGGGTACAACCTGGCAATCCTCTAATACTTTTACAATTCCTGCAGCTGGAACTTATAATTTTTCAGTACGTGATAGAGATATTCCTACCTGTACAGCAATTGACATTTTAACCAATGTCAAAATTTCAGAACCCCTCGGTTTTGTTGGCAAAACAACAGAATCAAACGTTGATGTTCTTTGTAATGGAGGTTCTACTGGCTCAATAGTCTTAGGTACAGCCTATTCGGATAATTCAACTGGTTCATTTGATTATTCTATTGATGGACAAGTGACCTGGCAATCATCACCCATTACTAATTTAAGTGCAGGTACATATTTAATAGATGTTAAAGACAATAGTAATGGTTGTATTGAGACGGATCAAATTGCAGGAGGCGTTGTTATTTCCGAACCTGCACTGCCATTAGCAATTGGAGTTGAAACTATCTCAAATATTTCTTGTCATGGTCTAGGTGATGGAAGTATTGATTTAACCGGTAATGTTACAGGTGGTACAGGAGCTAATGTATATACTTGGTTTAAAGACAATTTAGCTCCAACTCCTGATGTGGTCATTCATGTGGGTGATGAAAACCCTACCAACTTGTTAGCTGGAAATTATTATTTAAAGGTACGTGATGCTAATTTATGTACTGTTACCTCGCCTGTGTATACTATTTCAGAGCCTTCTCCATGGGGAGTAACATTCAATTCTTCGGATGTTACTTCGAATGGAAACAACGATGGTTTTATTAATGTGACAAATCCACCAACAGGTCAAAATGCACCCTATACTATTTCATGGGCTGATGGGCCAACTACCTGGAGTAGAAATAATTTGGTTGCAGGAGATTATGTTTTTACTATCACAGATGCTAACGCTTGTACATATGTAGAAACGGTTACAATAACAGAGCCGGATCTTTTAGCTTTTAGTTTAACTCCCAATGATGCAACTTGTTATGGCAAGAGTGATGGAGATATTCAGGTTGAAATATCAAGTGGTAACCCTGATTTCAAAATTTCTTTAACAGGAGAAGATTATCTCAAAAATTCAGTAAGTCTTCCTGTGGTTAGCCAAACGACAACAACTTACACCTTCAGTAATTTAGTATCAGGTACATATTCTGTAACTATTGAAGATGGTGCAGGAGCGAAAAAGACTCATACAACAGACGTAAATCATCTTGCTAAACTATCCGTTAGTGAAGTTAGTTCTTCAAGTGCAACTTGTTTTGGATATGCAGATGGTACTTTGGATGTGGAAGTTTTGGGTAGAGCAATTAATAATAATCTTTCCACAATTAATTGGACTCGAACAAATCCTGCTGGTTGGTCATTAACAGGTGCAGTTAATGATGGTACCGATCGTACAGTTCAAAATGCTTTAACGTCAGGTGATTATTCGGTTATTGTAGAAGATGAATATGGTTGTGTGGCAACTTCCTTATCAGTTACTATTTCAGCACCTGCTGAGATCTCAGCTTCAGAGACAATTACACATGTAAGTGTTAATGGGGGAAATGATGGACGAATATTTGTTGATAATATTTTGAGTGATGTAGGCATCACTTCCATTGAGTGGAATAAAAAGGTTGGTCTGTTATATAACTCAACCGGAGTTACTGGTGCTGATAATAATAATATTACAGCAGGAACATATCAATATATTGTTACTAATGCATCAGGCTGTACTTATACTAGCCCAGATATTATTGTTACAGAGCCTGGAGCGTTAGTTGTTGCAGTAACAGATACGGATATTAAATGTTATGGTTCATCTAATGGAGAGATTAATGTTCAGATATCGTCAGGAACAGCTCCTTATACTGTTAAGTTGAATGGTACTCCGAATGATGGATCTCCCTTTAGCGAGCAAACTTCTAATTTGACGAATAAGACATTTGGTAAGTTGAAACCAGGAAATTATACGGTTGATGTTACAGATAATGCAGGTGTTCCTTTCAATCAAGCAAATGTTATTATTTCAGAAAATCCGGCGACCATATTAAATGAAACCGTTACTGATATTTCTTGTAAGTATGCTCGAGATGGAAATATACAAATGCTACTTAGCGGCTTAACCAACGGTTCCGAAAGTTGGCATATCATTGATCCAAATGGAGCAACTGTTTATAATGGTGTTCTTGCTGGAAATGCGAATCAGGTTGCAGCTATTGCCGGTGATTATTTTGTTACTGTTACTAATCAAGATGGTTGTTTATTGACGGAAACATATTCTGTTACAGAACCAACTCCTTGGAATATTATTTATTCAAAAGTTGATGTTACACCAACTTTTGCGAATAATGGAAGTGTGACAATATCGACCTTGTCAGGAAATCAATCACCATATTCAATAAATTGGTCAGATGGATTGGGTACGGATAATACAATTCGAACAAATCTTGCTGCCGGGAATTATTGGTTTACCATAACAGATAATTCTGCAGCTTGTGATACAACAATTTCTTTTGTTATCAACGAGCCAACGGCATTAACTGTTGATCCTGTTGTTGTTACGAATGCTTTGTGTTATTCAGATTCGAATGGATCCATTCAAGTTAATATTACTGGTGGAAATGAAAGCTATCTTGTTAGTGTTACTGGTATAGATTATGACGGTATTGCTGTAAATCCAACTGATCAAATTATTACAAATAATACCGGAAGTGCATTGTTTAATGGTTTAAAAGCTGGTAAGTATATTGTTAATGTTCTTGATAACGTTGGAAATAAATTTACAGATAATGTTATTGTTCAACAACCTGTTAAGGTATCATTAGAAAGAGTGCCTGCAACTAGCTCTGATATATCCTGCTTTGGTGCTGCAGATGGCAGCATTTCAATTACTCTTAATGGTAGATTACCTGTAGCATCTGACAACATCACCTGGTTGGGTGACTTAGGTACTTTTGTATCTGGTTCACTAGTTGACCCTGCCTTTAATACTTTATCTGTTGTTAAAGAGGAAACGTATAACGTTAGTGTCACTGATGCAGTTGGTTGTACCTATTCAGGAGTTTATACGGTGAATGAACCTGAAGAAATTATTGTTACCGAAGTTGCACATGTTAATATTCTTTGTAATGGCAATAGTAATGGACAATTGGCAGTTGATGTGTCAGGTCGTGAACCTGGTCATATTTTTGCTTTCGATTGGGAGGTTTGGAATAGTGGAACAAATGCCTTTGAAGATTATACTTTAACAGATAATAATACTGCATCTATTAGTGGATTAGCTCCAGGTACCTACCGTGTTCGAGTAACTTCTAGTGATGCTAATTCCTGTGAAGTACTATCTGAAAACATGCTTATTACAGAACCGCTTGCGCTTAATTTAAGTCTTTCGGTAACAGATATTAACACGTGTTCGATTGATAATAGTGGATCTATTTTTGTAGATGTTGAAGGAGGAACTTCACCTTATGTTTTAACTGTAGATGGTGTTAATTATAGTGCAGGGGATGGACCATTTAATGTAACCTCCTTATTGCAAGGTGCTCATTCAATTCTGGTTTCAGATAATAATGGATGTCCCGTTTCTGAGACTAGAACCATTATCGCTCCGGATGCTGTTGTCGTTAATAATTTAGTTTCAAACATTAGTTGTGATGATGGAGCAAGTGATGGTAGCATAAGTTTTGATATTCGAGGTGGGGTTATTACTGGTGGAAATCAGAGTTATGAAATTACTGTCGCTTCATCTGCATATAATGAGGTATTGAATTATTCCGTAGCCGCTGGTAATACTCAAACTGTAACCATTAAGAATGGAACAGGCTTATCGGCTGGTACATATCGCGTTAGAATAGAAGATGCAAATGCTGCGAGTTCTGTTTCTTGTCCCGCAGAACAATTAACTGTTACCTTAGAAACAATTTCAATTAGTGGCACATTAACTTCTGATGTTTGTGAAACTACTAATAATCATATTGGAGCTATACAAAATATTGCTGTTTCAGGTACTTCCGGTGTTGTAAATTATTCTTGGAATGATATTGTAGGTAATGTTGTTCCTCCTTTAGATAGGCAAGGACTTTCAAAGGGAACCTATACTCTAAATGTAGAAGATGTAACAAGAGGTTGTTCGGTTTCGAAAACTTTTAATATTGGTTCAGCTTTAAGTTTATCGATCGATGGAAATTCGGTTGGAATGAGCTGTTCTGGTGTTGATGATGGGAAAATTCTAAATGTTGGGGTTAATGGGTCTGTCAATTATAATTATGCATGGTTAGGTGGAGTTGTTTATAATCCTTCAGATCCATTGCAAGATGTTTCTGGGTTAGACTTTGGAACTTATACTTTAAATATTCAGGATAAGGATAATGGTTGTACTGTTTCAAGATCATGGGACATTAAAGAACCAAGCCCTATAAGCTATAATTTAAATTATAGTATAGTTGATTGTGATCCGTATGAAAGAAACATTTCAATGACTAACTTAGATGGAGGAGCTGGCAATTATTTATTTAGTTGGAGGGGACCAGGTAACTCATTCGCTTCGACTGAAAACTTAAATGGACTATCTGCCGGTGGTGATTATACTGTTACAGTCACTGATGCCAATGCTTGTAGTGTTGAACAAACCATTAGTATACCAAGAGAAGTGACTATTTCGAATACAGTAACGCAACCATTATGTACCGGAGGTTTAGGTGCAATTACCAATTTTGTGATTACCGGTGGTTCTGGTGATTTTAGTTACGAATGGAGAAAAAATGGTGCTCTCTTTGAGACAGGAGTGGATCTTGCATTGATTGATATTATTGATTTAGAACCTGGGGTTTATGATCTTTTATTGACTGATAATGTTGAAAGTGATGGTGCTTTATGTACCTATCAGGAAACAATAACAATTGCTCCAATATCTTCTGTAATTCAAGTAGGTGGTACTGTAGATGATCCTATTTGTCATACTTCTCATGGTCTGGGAGGGGGAAATATTTCTCTTAATATACTTGGAGGGGTAGCACCATACTCTTATAGTTGGACTACTATAAATGGAAGTGGACTTGTAACTACTGATAAGAATCAATCTGATTTAACCAGTGGAAATTATACCGTTGTAGTAAAAGATACTAATGGATGTAAGTCTGCGCCAACTCTATTTACGGTTACAGAACCTGATCCGATTCAATTTTTTACGAATGTTGTTGATACGCAATGTGATGGTACAGCAGGTGCTATTCAAGTCATTCCGAATGGAGGATCCGGCACTTATGGTTACATTTGGAGAACTGATGATGGTTCAGGAATAAGCAATTATAGTCAGCAAAATCAATCAGGTTTATCAGGAGGGACTTATAGTGTTGAAGTATATGATGCTGATCCTCTTGTAAATAAAACTGCTTGTTCAATTGAAAAATCTGTCATTTTGACGAAGGCTCTTTCGATTACATCAAGTGTAACAAATCAGAGTTGTAGTGGAAATGCCAATGGAGCCATTGATATTGTTGTTGATGGAGGAATTGCACCATACACTTTTGATTGGACTAAAGATGATGCTAGTGGGTTTACATCTATCAGTCAAAATTTAACCGGATTAACAGCAGGTGATTTCTTGTTAACCATTACTGACTCGAATCCTTCAGGTGCTTGTACCAGCCCTCAGTTTAGAATTTCAGTTGGTGTTGATGTCGATATCGAAACGGTTTCAAACACTACAGCAGTTTCTTGTTTTGGAGGAAACGATGGTAGCATTACTTTAGTTGATGTAAAAGGAGGAATAGATAATAATTATACTTATTCATGGTCCGGACCGGGTACTAATTTAGTTACAACTCAAAGAAATCAAACTGGTTTAAGTGCAGGAACTTATGAAGTTACCATTGCCAATGGAGGTTGTAGTACAGTTGAGACATTTGATGTAATCCAGCCGGGAGGGGCTTTAAGCTTAACCTTAAGTGGTGCCTTAACGCATGTGAAATGTAAAGGAGAAGCAACTGGAAGTGTAGCAATTCAAACCGCTACTGGAGGTACTGCACCATATTCTTACATTTGGAGTGGTGGTGCAAATATGACTCAAGATGCATTATCTCAGAGTAATTTATATGCTGGTGCTTATACTGTAAGAGCAAAAGATGATAAAGGTTGTGAATCAAGTCCAATAAATTTTGCAATTAATGAACCTGCCGAAGCCTTATCTGTTATCTTGGAATCTGTTAGTCATGTAACTGTAGCTAACGGTAATGATGGTAGTATTGACATCACAATTTCTGGAGGTACTGGTTCCCGTTCAATAAATTGGACAGGAGCTGATGGCGCTGGGAATATTGATATGACAGCTTTCAATAACATTAGTGATCCATCCGGATTAATTGATGGAACATATGCTGTAGCCATTATTGATGATAATAATTGTTCCGTTTCTTTACCGGCTATTGTGGTGAATGAACCGGGTCAACCTTTATCTATGGTTGTAACCGAGATTGGAAGCGGCCCATGCGCAGGTTCAAATAATGGAGAAATTCGAGTTACAGGTCAAGGAGGTATTTCTCCTTATGATATAGAAATATATAATGCATCTAATGGTTTAATAGCCAGTGCAACTGATGTTGATGCATTAACGCAAAGCTCATTAAATCCTGGTGTTTATAGAGTAGAATTGACAGATGCCAATAATGTTACAGTCTCTAATACGGATGTCCGTATAAGCGAACCTTCTGCATTAACATTGACCGCAAGTGTTACTCAAAACGTAAATTGTTATAAAGAAAGCACTGGTCAAATTGACTATTCTGTTTCCGGTGGAAGTCCGGATGGAGGTAACTATCAAATCATTGTTACTGGTCCAAACGGCTATCGTCGTCAATTCACAAATAATTCCAATAGCTTAACCAGCTTAGCAGCAGGTGAATATTCAATCCTGGTAATTGATGATTTTGCCGGAGATGGAAAATACATATTAAGTGAGAATTGTACTGCATCTTCTACATTAACCATTACACAACCTGAAGCGTTAGTTACTGTAAGTAACGATTTGACCGTTTGTGCCGGATTATCTGCTAATTTATTGTTATCTGTAAATAACTACCCGGTTAGTGTAGCTAATCCTTTGGAAATTACTCTTAGTGATGGAACTGTTGCAACATTAACATCAGTAAATGATAATGTGACCGTAAGTCCTTTATTAACGACAATTTATACAATAAAGTCTGTTACAGATGGTGCAGCTTGTACTAAAGGAATTGGTGCAGGTAAAGCTAGTGTAACAGTAAATGAACTACCAACAGGTTTCATATCTTTATTAGGAGAAGATGAAATTTGTATTGGAGATCAAACCGAATTAAATATTTATTTTGAAGGAACAGGTCCTTGGAGTGTTCAGTATACAGACGGTGTTGATGTTACCGAAGTGAATAATGTAACGACTAGAAATTATTCTTTTAATGTGTCACCACTTAATACAACTACTTATGAATTAGTATCTGTTTCAGATGCCAATTGTACCGGTACTGTTTTGGGGCAAGAGGTAATTACTGTACATCCTGCACCTTCCGTAACTATGACAGTAGATCCAGGATTAGCAACTATCTGTAGAGGAAATAACTCAGAATTAATTTTTACAGTAGGGGATAATACCAAAAACTACGATATAACCTTTACAGAAGGAGGTATCACTCGTGTGGTGAAAGCTTCTCCAACTCAGTTTGTAGGTAATGAATTTAAGTTGAGCATCTCACCTTTGAATACTACTACTTATACCCTTATTTCAGTTAAAGATGAAAAAGGTTGTAGAGTCAATACTGCTCCAAATACTGTTATCATTACAGTTAATCCTTTACCAGATGCTGCGGGTGTAGTTAGTGGAGATGTGTTCGTTTGTCAAGGTACCACAAAAACATATATTGTAGAACCTATAGCTCATGCAGATTCTTATAATTGGACGGTACCAGTAACTGTAGGAAATATTCTTTCAAGTAATGCTAATTCTGTAACGGTTCGGTTTTTAAATAATTTTGCTAACGGAACCATTTCTGTTAAAGGAGTTAATCCTTGTGGAGTTGGCCAGGAAGCTTTTATTGGTATAACTGCAAATCCGTTGCCCGATGCTCCTAAACAGCCAAGTGGGCCTACTAATATCTGTCAGGGAGAATCTGGGTTAGTTTATTCAATAGATCCTGTAGCCAATGCCCAGTCTTATGTTTGGAGTATTCCTACCGGATTAGAATTTGTAGGAGGAGTTACGAATGGCAATGTGATAGAATTAAGAGTTTCTTCAGGATATAATACGGTAAGTGGCAATATAACTGTAGAGGCAGTAAATAATTGCGGAAGTGGGATTAAATCAGTACCTCTTCCCATACAAGTATCTCCTAATCCAGTGGCAAATGCTGGTTTTGACTTGCTAGGTGTGTGTAGTACAACAATACCTTCATTAAGTGCAAATAATCCTATCAGTGGATCAGGGCTTTGGACTGTTGAGAAAGGTACCGGAAAAGTTACTGAGGTGAGTAATCCAAATTCTGAAGTTACAAATATTTCGAGAGGTGAAAATATTTTTAGATGGACAGTGAAGAATGCAAGTGGCTGTGTTTCGTATGATGAAGTTTCTTATGTTAACGATCAGTTGTCTGTCAGCACTTCTGCATCAGTAGGTGTTTCCTGTGATGGCTCTGTTAATGTTTTTGGAACATTGCCACAGGATGCAGATGGTGGAATATTTAGCGTTACCACAGGTAGCGGAATTGTAAATATGGATCCATTGTATAATAATTTTGCAAACATTACCGAGTTAGCACCGGGTGTAAATACCATCGAATGGATTGTGACTAAAAATGCCTGTGAAAGTAAAGCCTCTGTTGATGTATTAAATAATAAACCAACAACGGCCGAAATATTTGATGTTAGTGGTAATCCTTTATCTGAGTTAAGTCTACCCTGTCAGGATACGCAGACAAACCTGAAGGCTTCTATACCGGTTGTGGCAGAGGGCGAGACTGGAACATGGTCTTTATTGTCAGGTATGGCAAATATTAGTGACCTAAATTCTCCAAATATTACACTTAACAATATTGCACAAGGTGAAACTGAATTGTCATATACAATTTGGCGAGGAACTTGCCCAAATGTTGCATCTGTGTTAATTAAAAATAATGCCTTATCTGTCAATGCGGGTAAAGATAGAACGGTTTGTGAACAAAAAATAGAACTAAGTGGGACTCCGTTACCAGATGGTGTGAATGGTCAATGGCAAATTGGTTCAGCAAACTTTGTGAGTGGATATAATGCTACCATGTCTACAACTATGGTTCATGAATTGGATCGAGGGGCAAATACAATGACTTGGACATTAAATAAAAATGGTTGCTTAAGTTCTGATGATGTTGTTATTACGAGTCATGCACCTACTCCTGCTTTCATTACTGAAGGTGTGGCTCCTATTTGTGGTGGAGATGTGAAGTTGAAGGGAAATACACCGGCTGTGGGAGAATCCGGTTATTGGTCCTTATTAGAGGGTGCAGGTTCTTTTGTAGATATGAATCATCCACAAACAGTTGTGAGGAATTTGGCTCAAGGAATTAATAGGTATCAATGGACAATATTGTACCAAGGTTGTTCTACTTCAGCAATACAAACCATTACTAACAATGAAGTTGATGTGTATGCCGGTCGTGATACAATTATTTGTGATGCATCCGTTGTGCTAAGAGGAAGTGCGTTGCCTGTTGGGACTACAGGAGAATGGTTAGTTCTGGCTGGATTTGGTGGTGGCGTGCTTACTAATCCGAATGATTCTATAACCACGGTAGGAGGATTGGGTTATGGTTATAATGGATTTGTATGGAGTGTGACTAAAGGTGATTGTAAATCCGAGGATATAGTTTATGTGCATAATAAATCACCTTATGCTATTGATGGAGATGGGAAACCTATTGCAATTGATGCCGGGGATGATTTTGGTATTGAGGCTAGTCCTACTACTTTAAATGCTGCAATTGTTGGAGTCGGTATCGGAAGATGGTCCTTAGTTGAAGGAGGCGCAAATATTATTGATGCTTACAGTCCAAATACTCAGGTTACAGATATGCAAGTCGGGCCGAATAGATTTAGGTGGACAGTTATCTATGATGAGTGTATAGCGTATGATGAAGTGATTGTAAATAATGGAGAAATTACTCAAGCTAATGCAGGATATGATCAGACTAATCTTTGTATAAATAAAACTACAATGAACGCTAATTCATCGCCTGTGGCTGTTGGATCTTGGTCTGTTATTAGTGGAACTGGAGTATTTACTCCTGATAACAGTCCACATGCAGTTGTTACTAATATCGCTCCGGGTGAAAACGTTTATGCATGGACTTTAACTTATGCCGACAATGTTACTACAACCGACGAAGTACGGATAATCAATAATTCAGTATCTAAAGCATTTGCTGGTATTGATCGTGAAGTCTGTTCTGATTCTTATGTCCTTGAAGCCGGTACGCCTGAATATGGTACGTCAACTTGGGAAATAATAAGTGGAGGTGGTGAATTTGATAATATTAATCTACCAGGGACAACGGTTCGTAATTTAGCCAAAGGGGAAAATATATTATCTATAAAAATTGAACAAGGAACTTGCTATACCACGGATGAAGTTACCATAATAAATAACTTGCCAAGCACTGCTGATGCCGGTCTGGAAGAAGTTTCCATCTGTAAAGATTCGATTGAATTATATCCAAGTACTGCATCCTTTGGAGTAGGAGAATGGATTATTGTTGAAGGATCTGCGCAAGGAGATGACTTAATAAATAATTGGGCAAAAGGTTTAGCACCTGGACCAAACGTTTTAGAATGGAGAATTAGTTCTGGAGGTTGTGTATCTTCTGATAAAATAACCATTATTAATAATCAACCATCACCGGCTTTTGCAGGGGGAGATAAGGAAATATGTGAAAGTCAGGTTATATTATCAGCGGGAGTGGTTGCATCTGATGAATCTGGAACTTGGGAATTAGTATCCGGTGGAGGAGTGATTGTTGATGCATCCTTAGCCAATTCTACAGTTACCGGTGTGAGCCAAGGTCGAAATCGCTTTAGGTGGACTGTTAATAAGAAGGGGTGTACTAGCTCTGATGAAGTTGAGATTACTAATAATTTTATTCAGGCCGATGCCGGATTATCACAAGTTTTATGTTCTGACAAAGGTGTATTAAATGGAAATGTTGCTTTCCCTGGAACTGGATCCTGGAGTGTGTCAGGTGGTGCTGGTGCTGCTATATTTGAAAACAATACAAGTCCATATACAACAGTTTCCGGCCTTGATCAGGGGGATAACATTTTAATTTGGACCATTAAAAATGGCATTTGTACATCTGCATCACAAGTTGTTATCACCAATGATAGTCCTTCTGAATCTAGAGCAGGAAATAATTTAGCTTTATGTGATTACAACACGACTACATTAACAGCAAATGTTCCTTCAGTTGGAGTCGGAAGTTGGTCAATAGTTAATGGTTCTGCATCGTTTTCAAGTACAAATCCGGCTATTACTGATCCAATTTTGGATAATAATGCAATCGCCAGTAATTTAACTTTTGGAAGTAATATTTTAAGATGGACAATTACGAAAAATAACTGTTCAACTTTTGATGATATAGAAATAAAATATAATCGTATTGAAGCTGAAGCCGGTCCGAATCAGGAGGTGTGTTCTAAAGATGCTATTCTGGAGGCAAATAATCCTTATCCTGGTGTGGGTACATGGACTGTTGTTGGGAATATAGGCTCTTCAAGTCAGGCCGAGTTTGAGGACCGGAATAACCCTACTACAACTGTTACTTCCATAGGTCAAGGCCAAAATACATTGAGGTGGACAATAAATTATGAAGGCTGTATCACAGAATCAAATGTTGTCATAACTAATAATTTGCCGGATTTACCTTATGCTGGAAATGCACAGGTCTTATGTACGGATGAAACAACTCTGGATGCAACTATTCTTGAATCAGGAATGGGTGTAGGAACCTGGCAGGTTTTAACAGGTAGTGGAAATGTAAATGATCCGATGAATCCAAAATCTTCATTAACCGGCTTATCGAAAGGCGAAAATGTGTTGAGATGGTTAGTGCAAAAAGGAAAGTGTAGTTTGTATGATGAAGTGACAATCACTAATGATTTGCCATCAGTTCCATATGCAGGTGCCGATGAAACTATTTGTGAAAACTTTGTCAAATTAAAAGCAACTCAATCCATTCATGGGCAAGGCTCATGGAGTATTGTTGAAGGTAGTGGTAATTTTGATAGTGCCACAAATCCATTGGCCACAGTTAGTAACCTTGCAATTGGAACTAATGTGTTGAGATGGACTTTGGTTCAAGGACAATGTGCTCTAACAGATGATATAACAATTACTAATAATAAACCTGCAATTCCTAATGCAGGACCAGATATTCAAGATTGTCGCGTATGGGCACAACTTGATGCAAATAATCCTGGTATAGGAGGTGGACAAGGAAGGTGGAACTTGATATCGGGTCAAGGAGATTTTGATTCGGAATCAAATGCAAAAACAATTATTAGAAATCTTGGATTTGGTGAGAATATATTACAGTGGACGATTAGTAAAGAAGACTGTTTCTTGTCAGACCGGGTAACCATAACGATGCAATTACCGGATAGTGCTCAAGCTGGTGTAGATCGTCAAATTTGTGAAGATTATATCGTTTTAAATGCAAATGATCCGGTTGACGGTATTGGGCAATGGACTGTGATTAGTGGAACTGGTATGTTTGAAAATTCAGGATCATATAATTCTCGTGTTACCAATGTTGGATATGGGGAAAATAAATACAAATGGACTATATCTTACGGTTCTTGTACCACGAATGATGAAGTAATTGTGACAAGTAATAAAGCCAAGCCATATGCAGGTGAAGATGAAGTTACTTATGAATCTTTCTTTGACTTACAGGGATCGAATCCAGGTAAATTGGTTGGAGAATGGAGTGTGGTAGCAGGAACAGGTACCTTTGATGATAAGAACTTCTTTAATGCAACTGTAAGTGGAATGTCGGGTGGAATGAATACCTACCGATGGACTATTGAAACAGATGGCTGTATTGCTTTTGATGATGTAACCATTGAATATAAAGTTGTTCCGCAAGGAGAGTTTATTGTAAGTGAGGATAATGGATGTTTCCCATTAAGGGTGAAGTTTACCAATTATTCTGTTGGTGGGGAAGAGTTTCATTGGGATTTTGGAGATGGTGAGACCTCCACTGCGCGAAACACAAATCATACTTATACAGTGCCTGGAGAATATTTAGCTAAATTGACAGTAACTGGTCCGGATGGTGAAGATGGAGTATTCTCTAAAACAATAGTGGTTCATGATCATCCCAAAGCAGAATTTTTATTTGCACCAAAAGTCGTTTATGTGCCAGGTGAGGAAGTGAGATTTCAGGACTTATCTTCCAAAGATGTTGTATCTTGGGTTTGGGCTTTTGGTGATGGTATTACTTCATCGCAAAGAAGTCCGGTTTATGAATATTCTGATCCGGGAGTATACAATGTTAGCTTACTTGTAACAAATATGCACGGTTGTGAGAATGAAGTTGAGGTGTTAAATGCTATAGAAGCCCGCCCTGCTGGTTATGTGGTTTTCCCGGATGCGTTTAAACCTCGTCCTGAAGCGAGTGATATTGGAGGAGGGTTAGATGAGCGAGAAGAAGCTTATTTTAAACCGAAGTACAAAGATGTAGAAGAGTATAATTTACAGATATTTAATAGATGGGGACAATTAATCTTTGAATCTGATGATGTAAATGAAGGATGGGATGGGAAATACAAAGGTACTTTAGCTCCACAAGCTGTTTATGTTTGGAAGGTGACTGGAAAATTTATTAGTGGTCGCGAATTTAGAGAAGCAGGAAGTGTATTATTAGTTAGATAAATTATCTTTGAGTAAATAAGATTCCATCACGAATGAGGGTATTAAAATATATATTGATTTGTTTAGCGTGTATTGGTGTGAGAGATGCGTTTTGTCAGGATGTGTCTTTCAGTCAAATGTATGCTAATCCAATGTATTTAAGTCCTTCCTTTACAGGATTAACCAATGGTTCACGAGTGAGTTTAGCATACCGAGATCAATGGCCTGGTATTCCAAATACCTATAGAACTTATGCATTTGCTGCCGATCACTTTTTTGAAACGCAGAAAAGTGGAGTTGGAATAATGGCATTGCGAGATGATAGTGGGCAGGGGAAATTAGTGCGTCAAAACTTTAGTTTGTTATACGCCTATGAGTTTGAGGTTTTTAGAGGTTATTACATGCGACCTGGCATACAAATAAAGTATTCAGAACAAAATTTGAATTTAAGTAGTGTTATTTATCCTTCGAACCAGGATGTTTTTGGATTCCCTATTCCAGATGCCACGATTAGTGATCCTAATGAGAATTATAGGTTTGTGGATGCAGCTGCTTCTGCAATGGTCTACAGTGATTTTTTTTGGTTTGGTACGGCAGTTGACCATTTAATCAAAAGTGATATTGGCGTTACAGATATAGAGACCTCGATTCCAGTAAAAACAACCATTTATGGTGGGTACAAATATACTTACAAGAAAGGGCGCAAAAGGAAAGGGAGTGAACAATCGATTACGCTAGCTTTTGATTACAGGTTGCAGCAAGATTTTAATCAATTAGATGTTGGTTCATATTGGTTTATTAATCCAATGGAAATCGGAATCTGGTACCGTGGTTTACCCTTCGCATCGGAAAGAGGATTGAAAAATAATGATGGCTTAATTTTCATTGCAGGGGTTAATGTTGGTCCGGTCCGTTTTGCTTACAGTTATGATTTAACCATATCTGAGTTAGCCGGCTTGAGTAATGGTGCAAATGAATTGACTCTTATTTATCGATTTAATCAAAATTTACGTAAGAAATCTTATCGAGGTGCAATGCCTTGTAGTTCTGGCAATTATTCGGGATCATCTGGAGGTTCTAAGTATAATAGAGGTCGTAGAAAAATCTTTTAAAGCGCTATAGAATGTGGTTTTAAACGGTAAAGCTTGTGAAAACCAGCTTTATTGTTTTTTAATGTGCGTTATTGGGTTATATTTGTCGCAAGAAAACAATATTTAGGAATATATAAATAGGATATGAAACAACTTTCGTCAGTATTAAACGGTGTGTTATTAGTTGCCGTTATTGTGTTATTTGGATTACACTTTTCAAGTAATAAGCCATCTCAGGAAAAAGTATGTGTCGCTTCAGATTCAACTATGGTTGTATCAGGAGATTTTGGGATTGCTTATGTTAGTTTAGATTCTTTGCTTTTAAATTATGAATATGCAAAAAAGCTTAGTGAAGAGATGATTAATAAAGAAGAAACTTCACGTGCTGATTTAAATCAAAAAGCGAAAGTGTTTCAGCAGGACGTTACCGAGTTTCAGAGAAAGCTTCAAAATAATGGTTTTTTATCTAGAGATAGAGCTGAAAATGAACAAGAGCGTTTAGCAAAAGCTGAAAGAGCGTTACAAGAATTAAATCAGAAATTAACGAATGATTTAATGAAATTACAAGATCAAACGAATCGTACTTTACGTGATTCTATTGTGAATTACATGGAAGAATACGGAAAAACAAAGCCTTATAAACTTATCTTGAGTAATATGGCTGGAGATAATGTTCTATACAGTGTTGAAGGAACAAATATTACTAAAGAGATTATTAATGGTTTAAATGAGCGTTATTCTAAAACAAACCAATAGTTCGTATAAAAAATCTAGATAGAGGCAGAAGTCATTTGATTTCTGCCTTTTTTGTTATGGAGAAAATTTTTAAGAAATACTTTGATAAGCATCCGTTGATGGAGCCAACGGTTAAAGGGGATGGTGATGCTGATTTAGTGGTTGTAATACCTGTTTATCTGGAACAAGAATTTTTATTTAAAACGCTTTTGTCAATAAAGGAAACAGAGCCTGTAAACGGATTAATCGAGATTATTTTAGTGGTGAATTATTCCCGTATTGACACCGATGACACAAAGCAGGCTCAGCATCATTTAGCAACGGATATCAAAAAATATATTGATCAGAATACATCTGATCGTTTTATTTATACATTATTCGAAGTTTATGATATCACAAAGAAACATGCCGGAGTAGGTGGTGCAAGAAAGGTTGGAATGGATTATGCAGCCTTTTGTTTTGCTAAAAGAGAGAGGTATGATGCTCCAATTGTGTCCCTTGATGGCGATTGTTTAGTTGAGTCTAATTACTTCGTCGAAATTATTAAATGTTTTAAACGTGGTGCTTTAGCAGCTACAATCTATTTTGAACATCCCTTGCAAGGAATGTTAGATCCGGATGTGTATGAGGCTGTTGCTGAGTATGAGCTTCATCTTCGCTATTATTTACAAACTATGCGATTTATAGGTTTTCCGTATGCATTTCATACTGTTGGATCGTGTTTGGCGGTTTCTGCCTCGCATTATATTAAAGCAGGAGGAATGCCTAAGAAGCAAGGAGGGGAAGATTTTTATTTTCTGCAAAAGGTTTTCCCTTTGGGTAAATGTACTGAGATTATTGAAACGAAAGTTATTCCATCTCCTCGGCCTTCTAATAGAGTTCCGTTTGGGACAGGGCCTTCAGTGCAAAAATCGTTGGATTCAGGACAGCAATACCAAACTTATAATTTGCAAGCTTTTATTGAGTTGAAGCAGTTATTTATAATGCGAGGAGAGTTATTCGAAAATACTATAGAACGTTATGATGATTTTTTGTACAAATTATCAGGTCCGGTTAGGAGCTATTTAGTTAATTCAAATTTTTGGGATGACTTGTTGCCGGTGCTTAATAATTGTGCTTCAAATGAAGTGTTTAAAAGGCGATTTTTTGAGGTTTTTAATGCCTTTCGTATTGTCAAATACTTGAATTACACACATGAGCACTTCTTTCTTAAAGCGGATGTTTTTGAAATGGGAATTGGATTGTTAGAGTTAATACGAGAAAATTTTGACGATAACTATTATGAAGTGGAAGAATTATTACTTGAATATCGGAATCTAGAACTGGAAAATGCTTTTAGTTGTTAATCTAAAATTATTCTTAGAATTAAGAAAGGCGTTTTTACTTTTTAAAACGCCTAAAGCTAGCATAGGTATCTAAAGTTGCAGTTATAAAAATGAAAATTATCCAATAATGGCGGTTTGTATACATCAGCCATCCTGCAATTAAAAGAAAAACTGTACTTATTAATAAAATTGTATTAATGCGTTTGTTTTCAGGTTTAGCAACCGCTTGGTTGTAGAGGCGGATTAAAAACATAAAGATAGCACCACCTCCGTAAACATAAATAGAGTTGGAAACGTCAGAAAGTACCATGATGATACCAAGAAAAACCATTGCCATTGCAATGTAGTAGAGTACGCTAAGCGTTTTGAAAATATTCATGAGTTTTTTTGATCTGGATTATTCTTCTTTGATTACGAAAATAACTTCGTCTTTTTTCTTCATTAAATATTCTTCGCGGGCAAATTTTTCAAGGTTTTCTTTGCTGCTACGAAGTTCTTTCATCTTACGGGTATTTTGTTCAATCTCAAGGTTGAAATGCTGCTGTTCTTTTTGTTGTTTTTCAATGCGAGATGAAAGTTTGTTTCTTTTTATAAGGTTATTTTCATCAAAAACAGAGAGCCAAATAATAAATGCTGCTGTAGCAATGAAATATTTATTGCGGACAAGTGGCTTTATTTTTTTTATTATCTCGGCTCGATTCATAATATTAAATTTTCACAAAAGTAATAAATCTGTTACGATAATGATTAACAAAAGTTAGGATCACTTGTAACTCGCAATTTGAGTGATCTTTAATTCGTAACAATACCGTTGTTGGTTTGTGGGAAGGTGCTAATGTTCAGGTTATTATTCAATAGTCTTACCTTGAAACAGGAGGTGTGCTTTTTAATGAATTCGATAAATTAACTCCAACTAAGCGGTCATAAAAGTCACTTGGTGATCTTAAATATACATAGATTACATAATCATTGTCAGTCTGTCCAAAGTTTCCTTCGTATTCGCTAACCTCTGCTTTCTGTGTTCCGTTTTCTAAATAATGATATTGGTAATTGTAAAATCCTTGTTTTAAAAGCATGGTTAACTGATAGCTTCTGCTTGCCTCATCGTATTCCATTTTGTTGCGATCGTTTAACTGCCAATCACTTAAAGCACCGGTTATATATAGATCTCCATTTTTGTATGGTTGTGCATTGGGGAGGGTAAAGTGCACATATACATAATCGGCTTCAATTTCAGGATCTCTGTTTTCCATAACGTCAATGACATAATTACCATTAAAATCTTCGTGGTAAAAATATGATTTCTCATACGCTTTATCGGGATATAGAGTGAAGTGATAATGTGGCGCAAAGAAAGATATGCTTTGAACATGTTGTGCTGCGTATTTTGTACTGCGTAAATCCAGCCAGCGAAATTCATTTCCTCCATCAAATAAATTTTCGTAATTGTAATCGTAGGATAATTCGTTATCGCGTATGAATAAGGGTTTTAAGTCTTTAATCTGATTGTCCCATCGGCCATTTTGTTGAATTACAACTTTAATTTCTTCGTTGGGATTTGTTAGTTTTAAATTGGGATGAAGAATTGAAAAATTAACCTCTTGCATAGATTCTCTTAATGCAGAATTAACGGTATATCTTATTTCAGGAATAACTTTTACTTTACCTTCGGAAACGAAAAAGGGTCTGGTAAGAACCGGCTTTTCTTCATTGCCAAGTTCAAATACTTGGATGATGTAGTTTCCGGATAATTTGAGGCGAATGTCCTCATTCGGAAATTCTAATTTATAATGAATATATTCAAATGTAGTATTGAACGAGTAATCATATTCGAGTAAAGGGTTGGGCATAAAACCATCAATGTATTCTGTTTGAATTAAATCAGTAGTTTCCCAATCAGAGCTACAGTGGATAATAGAATATTGATAATCTTTAATGTCTTCTGAAAAATCATCAAAGCTTAACGTCAGCTTTTCCGGTGAGTAGAGTTGAATAATTGGTTTAGATTGGCTCCATCCTGTTTTATGTAATTGAACTGTTCGTATATTTGGCGCGTTAAAGACCGGGTTCGTCCCATGAATATTTAATGGAAAAATTACAACTGTTGATAAAATAAAGATTTTTAAAAAGTTGTAAAAGTTATTTTTTTGTAAAAAGTAAATCATAATCAATTAATATGTTTTTAAACCTAAAACTGTTAAATACTATTGGAGCTTTAAATATATGTGATTACAGATATTTTTCTCTATTTTTGCAGTTTACAAAAATACAAAAAACCGTTTTTCAAACATGTCAGAGGTAATAAAAATTAAGAAAGGTCTTGATATACAGCTTATGGGTAAAGCCGAAGCCGTATTTGGACAGGCAGTTTTACCCGAGCATTTTGCCATTAAGCCGACCGATTTTCATGGTGTGGTACCTAAGATGGTGGTGAAAGTAGGGGACAAGGTGAAAGCCGGTACAGTTTTGTTTTTCGACAAGAATCGTCCAGAAATAAAATTTGTATCCCCTGTGAGCGGAGAGTTAGTTGCGGTTAACCGTGGCGAACGCCGTAAAATACTCGAGGTAGTGGTTCAGTCTGATGGCCTAAACGATGCTGAACAATTTGGATCAGCAGACCCATCTCAGATGAGCAAAGAAGAAGTTATCGAGAAAATGTTGAATGCCGGCATGTGGCCATTTGTGAGAAAGCGTCCCTACGATGTGATTGCTAATCCAACTGAGACACCAAAGGCATTTTTTATTTCCGGATTTGATTCTTCTCCATTAGCTCCCGATTATGATTTTGTGTTATCAGGTAAAGAGGTCGCTTTTCAAGCAGGTATCGATGTTATCAAAAAATTAACTGATAATATCCATATTGGAATTGATGCGGATGCTTCATCAAAAGTATACAAGTCGTTAAAAGGTGTTAAGCTGCACAGCTTCCAAGGAAAACATCCTGCTGGTAACGTAGGTGTTCAAATTCATCAAGTTGCTCCGATCAATAAAGGAGAAGTTGTTTGGGTCATGAATCCTCAAGAGGTAGTAGCCTTAGGTAAGCTATTTAAAGATGGTGTTTACGATGCATCCCGAGTAATTGCGTTAACCGGTTCCGAAGTAGAAAAAGCTGCTTATTTCCATACGAAAGTTGGAGCTCAGATTAAGCCTTTGGTTCAAGGTAAAGTGAAAGACGGTAATTTACGATATGTAAGTGGAAATGCTTTAACCGGTTTAGAAATAGAGTGTGATGGATATTTAGGTGCGTACCATTCGCAAATAACAGTTTTGCCGGAAGGTGACTATTACGAATTTATGGGTTGGGTATTGCCAGGCTTAAATAAATTCTCTGTTTCGCGTTCTTTCTTTAGCTGGATGTGCAATAAAAAGGAGTATCGTCAGGATACGAATATGCACGGTGGTAAAAGAGCATTCGTTGTATCTGGGCAATATGATAAAGTATTACCGATGGATATTTTACCGGAGTTCTTATTTAAAGCAATTCTGGCTGAAGACATCGATAAGATGGAACAGCTTGGTATTTATGAATTAGCAGAAGAAGACATTGCTCTTTGTGAGTTTGTGTGTACTTCTAAAATCAATTTACAATCCATTTTACGTGGGGGGATTGATTTGATGATTAAAGAGTTAAGCTAATCTCTTTTGTTTATAATTAATTAGAAATTAAAAGAAATAATTTTGAAAGCGTTAAGAAGTTTACTCGATAATATCAAACCTCACGTTCAAAAGGGCGGGAAGTTTGAGAAATTGCATTCTACTTTCGATGCCTTCGAAACCTTATTGTTTGTGCCAAATCACACCAATAAGAACGGAGTGCATTTAAGAGATGCGATCGATATGAAACGTACAATGGCAATAGTGGTTATGGCAGTTATTCCTGCGCTATTGTTTGGTATGTGGAATACAGGTTACCAGCATTTCAGAATGTTGGGACAGGAAGTTAGTTTCTGGGAGCAGTTTTTTTACGGAGCTATAGAAGTACTTCCAATCGTGATTGTTTCCTATGTGGTAGGATTAGCCATTGAGTTTATTTTTGCTCAGGCAAGAGGTCACGAAGTAAATGAAGGATTCCTGGTTTCAGGGATGTTAATTCCTTTAATTGTGCCGGTTGATACACCACTATGGATGATTGGTGTTGCAACAGCGTTTGCCGTTGTAATCGGTAAGGAGGTATTCGGGGGAACAGGTATGAATATCTGGAACCCGGCTTTAATAGCTAGGGCGTTTTTATTCTTTGCTTATCCATCACAAATGTCTGGAGACAAAGTTTGGATCTCAGGATTAACAGATGCTACTGTTGATGGTTTTTCAGGTGCAACGCCTTTAGGAGCAGCTATCAATGGACCTTTAACCGATGATTTTTCAATATTCAATAGTTTTATTGGTACCATTCCTGGTTCTGTAGGTGAGACCTCAACATTGGCTATTTTAATTGGTGCGGTTATTTTACTTTATACAGGCATTGCCTCTTGGAAAGTAATGTTTTCTGTATTTGCAGGTGGATTTATCATGGCGCTAGGTTTTAATGCAATTGGGGCTAATGAATTAATGAATATTCCTGCAATTCACCATTTATGTCTGGGTGGTTTTGCCTTTGGTGCTGTGTTTATGGCTACAGATCCGGTTTCTGCTTCTCGTACAGAATGTGGTAAATGGGTTTATGGATTTTTAATTGGTGTATTTGCAATTCTTATTCGTGTATTTAACCCTGCATATCCTGAGGGTATGATGTTAGCGATCTTATTGATGAATACATTTGCGCCATTAATTGACCATTTTGTGGTTCAAGGAAATATTAAACGTCGTTTAAAACGTGCAACTGCTTAAAAAGATTTAGAAATGGATAGACAAGGAAATACATATACATTTTTATACGCATCAGTAATGGTGATTGTGGTTGCAGCTTTATTGGCTTTTGTGTCAGAATCGCTTAAAGATCAGCAAAATAAAAATGTAGAGGTGGCAAAGAAAATCGATATTCTAAAGTCGGTTAATATTGCAAGTAGTGCTTCAGATGCTGAAGCATTGTATGAAAAACATATTGGTGCAAATGCATTCGTTGTTAACTTAAAAGGTGATAAGGTTGATGGTGACGCATTTACTGTAGATATGGCTAAGGAACTTAAAAAAGGAGCTGATAGAGCTTACCCTATGTATATTTGTAAATTGGATGACGGGACAAGCAAATATATTATTCCGGTAAGAGGTAAAGGTCTATGGGGACCAATCTGGGGATATGTTTCTTTAAACGAAGATAAGAACACTGTTTTTGGTGCAACATTCGGACATAAAGGAGAAACTCCCGGCTTAGGTGCTGAGATTGAAAAAGAGCCTTTCCAAACGCCATTTGTTGGGAAACAAATCTTTGATGAGTCTGGTAACTTTACTTCAATTAAGGTTGTGAAGGCAGGTTTGTCAAAAGGTGATATTCACGCAGTAGACGGTATCTCGGGTGGTACAATTACAAGCCAGGGAGTACGAGCAATGCTAGAGGATTGCCTTAAGGGATATGAAAATTATTTAAAAAACTAAATAGTAGCGATAATGAGTAGTGAAAAAGAACCTTTGTTCTCAGCAAAGAATTTAAAGCTGATTACTACGCCACTTGGAGCACAAAACCCAATTACCATTCAGGTATTAGGTATTTGTTCTGCACTGGCAGTAACCGCTAAACTGGAGCCCGCTATTGTAATGGGGATTTCAGTAACGTTTGTAACCGTATTTTCCAACTTAGTAATATCACTTTTACGAAATACTATTCCTTCGCGTATTCGTATTATCGTTCAACTTGTTGTTGTTGCTGCTTTGGTAATTATTGTAGATCAGGTGCTAAAAGCTTTTGCTTATGAAGTGAGTAAGCAGCTGAGTGTATTTGTTGGTTTGATTATTACCAACTGTATAATTATGGGACGTTTAGAAGCTTTTGCTTTAGGTAACAAGCCTTGGCCTTCTGTACTGGATGGTGTTGGAAATGGTGCCGGTTATGGATTAATCTTAATAATCGTAGCTTTCTTCCGCGAGTTATTCGGATCAGGTACATTAACCTTACCAGGACTAGGAACCTTGCAAATTGTACCAGAGTCGTGGTATATTGCAAACGGGGGTTTCTATTCAAACAACGGATTTATGATTCTTCCTCCAATGGCACTTATTGTGGTAGGAATCTACATCTGGGTACAGCGTTCTCGTAATAAAGATTTGATCGAATCATAATTATCAAAAGAAAGAGAAAATGGAATTAGTTAATATATTCGTTAAGTCCATCTTTATCGATAACATGGTATTTGCCTATTTCTTAGGAATGTGTTCCTATTTGGCAGTATCAAAAACGGTAAAGACATCGTTTGGACTTGGGATCGCAGTAGTATTCGTTTTGTCGATTACCGTACCTGTCGATTTCCTGCTTAACAAGTACGTATTAAGCGAAGGCTCATTAGCTTGGCTTGGTGATAGTTTTGCCAGTGTAGATTTAAGTTTCTTGAGTTTTATCATGTTTATTGCCGTAATTGCTTCTATGGTACAATTGGTTGAAATGATTGTAGAGAAGTTCGCTCCGGCATTGTATTCTCAATTAGGTATTTTCTTACCGCTGATTGCTGTAAACTGTGCGATTCTTGGAGGATCGTTATTTATGCAAGAGCGCGGATACGAAACTTTAGGTGAAGCAACAGTATTCGGTGTAGGATCGGGTATTGGTTGGTTATTAGCCATTGTGGGTATCGCTGCCATTCGTGAGAAAATTAAGTATTCTAACGTTCCTGCTCCCCTTCGCGGTCTAGGTATCACATTTATTGTGACCGGTTTAATGGGTATCGCGTTTATGAGCTTTATGGGAATTCAGTTGTAAAGATTAAAAACGATTGACAATGATATTTTTAGCAAGTCAAAGTACAATAATTGCAATCAGTGTGGTGGTATTCCTTTTGGTAATACTAACATTGGTTTCGATCTTGCTTTTCGCCAAAAAGAAGTTAATGCCATCCGGTGAGGTGAAAATTAACATCAATGATGGTGAGCAAGAGTTAGTGGTAGAACCGGGGCAGACTTTATTATCTGCTTTGGGTAGTAATAAAATCTTCCTTCCTTCTGCTTGTGGTGGAGGTGGTACATGTGCCATGTGTCGCTGTCAGGTAGATAGTGGGGCTGGAAGTATTTTACCAACAGAAACAGGTTATTTTACCCGTAAAGAGCAAGCCAACAATTGGCGATTAGCTTGCCAGGTAAAAGTCAAAGAAGATTTGAGCATGCAAATTCCACATGAAGTTCTTGGTATCAAGAAGTGGGAATGTACAGTTGTTTCTAACAATGGTCAGGCTACATTTATTAAAGAGTTTGTGGTGAAATTACCTGAAGGCGAAACTTTAGACTTTAAATCGGGTGGTTACATTCAGATTGATGTACCTAAGGTAGATGTAGAATTTAAGGATATGATCATCGAGGATGAGTACCGAGGTGAATGGGAGAAATTCGGCATGTTTGACTTGAAGATGAAGAACCCTGAGCCAACTTATCGTGCCTACTCAATGGCTAACCACCCTGCAGAGGGTAACATCGTCATGTTAAACATTCGTATTGCAACGCCTCCTTTTGACCGTGTAAAAGGTGGATTCGCCAATGTGAATCCTGGAGTTTGTTCGTCTTATATTTTCTCACGTAAGCCTGGAGATAAAGTTACCGTTTCAGGACCTTATGGTGAGTTCTTTATTAAAGAAACAGAGCGTGAAATGATGTTTATTGGTGGTGGTGCCGGTATGGCGCCAATGCGTTCACACATCTTCCACTTATTCCATACGGTAAAAACCGGACGTAAAGCAACATTCTGGTATGGTGCTCGTTCGAAGAAAGAGATTTTCTACGAAGATCAGTTCCGTGCGATTGAGAAAGATTTTCCGAACTTTTCGTTCCACATTGCATTATCTGAACCATTACCGGAAGATAATTGGGAAGGTTCGACAGGATTTATTCACCAGGTTATAAATGATGAATATTTATCGAAGCATGAGGAGCCTGAAGATATCGAATACTACTTATGTGGACCTCCAATGATGAACGATGCAGTTACAAAAATGCTGTACGATCTAGGAGTACCTGATGAGATGGTTGCCTTTGATGATTTTGGATCTTAATTAGATAGAAAAGCCCCTTTTGGGGCTTTCTTGGTTTTAAGGCCCGAAGTAGAGCTGCATGCAAGGAATGGTTTTTATTAATGATACGGTTCTTTTTTGTAGTTTTATAGCGTGCTTTTGAGAAGTTCGTTTTTGGAGAAAGCTGTTTTGAATCAATAACTATTAATCCGTAGAGATTAAACAAAATATACAACATGCGTTATTTATTTTTCTTGTTTATTGGCGTTTTGGTTACTGCTTGTAGCCAACCACAATACTATCGTCAGGAAGGTTTTGTGTATGGAACTACCTATCATATCATTTACGAAAGTGATATAGATCTAAGTGAAGCTATTCAGCAAGGTTTGGCTGCGATAAATAATTCCTTATCAACATTTCAGGATAGTTCGGTAATCAGTAAAATCAATCAAAACATACCGGTTGTTGTTGATGACTATTTTAAAAATGTTTTTATTGAAGCTGAAAAGATTACCAAAGCAACCCATGGTGCATTTGACATGACTGTTGCACCACTTGTTAACCTGTGGGGGTTTGGTTTTTCTAAAAAGGATAGCGTTTCTGAAGAACAGATTAAATCCTTATTATCTCATGTTGGGATGGAAAAGATTCGTTTGGTTAATAATAAAGTGGTTAAAGAAGACTCCTCAACCATGATAGATGCAAGTGCCATCGCCAAAGGATATTCAGTTGATGTTGTTTCAGATATTTTAGAGCAAAATGGGGTAAGTAACTATTTGGTAGAAATAGGCGGGGAATTACGTTTAAAAGGACAAAATTCAAAAGGGTTAAATTGGTCCGTAGGTATAGATAAGCCCATTGATGATCCTTTGGTGCAAAAAAGAGAATTACAGGAGGTGGTTCAATTGTCCGAAGGGGCATTGGCAACATCGGGGAATTATCGTAATTTTTACATAAAAGAAGGCAAGAAATATGCTCATACCATCAGTCCGTTTACAGGTTACCCGGTAGATCATCAATTGCTAGGAGTGTCTGTTATTGCGCCAAAGTGTATGACAGCAGATGCCTATGCCACTGCTTTTATGGTACTGGGTTGGGAGAAAAGTTTAGATGTTCTGAAGTCGCAACCTGAATTAGAGGCTTACTTCATTATCAGCAGTGAAGGAGACGATTTTCAAATTGAAATGACACCTGGTTTTAAGAAATTTATCAAGAATTAGGGTTGTTCTATTTAAGCTGTAAATCACTCCGAACTCCGCACATCATGCTGCGGACTTTTTAACAACTTGTCGTACTGCTCTCGTACTCTTTATCTAATCTAAGGTTCTTAAACTTAAGCGCTTCCTTGCGCGCTAGTTTATCTTGAGTTGTGGCACACTGTATGCCTCGTTCTGCCATGGCTTTATTACCGCCGATGTGCGTGTTGGGAAATTTACCGTTTTTCTTAATCAGGATATTTATTCCCATCAAAACAAAAACCATAGCCATCAAAGCAATCGATAGAAGTAGGACTTGCCACATAATTATAGATTTTAAAGAAAAACAAAAATACTTATTCCTTGTTCAATGCCCAAATTGTAATGGTTTAGAACCTGTAATTCAGAAGTGTTTTAACAATTCTTAAAACAAAGTTTTGAATTTCCTGTTTTGATATCTGTTGTTAGACTCGTTATTATTAAGTTGAATCTTTTTATTTTTGAAATCGAAAAATAAAATGCCTGCATTAAAAGAAAAAATATCCTGCATGACTACGAGATCCAAAGAGCTTAGTTTTGAAGAATTTATAAAGGAAATTCAGAATGATTATCGAATTGCTTGTGTAAGCAGGCAAATGAGTTTAGTAGCTCGTAAAGAAGTGCTTGGAGGAAAAGCGAAGTTTGGTATTTTTGGTGATGGAAAAGAAATTCCTCAGATAGCCATGGCTAAACAATATAAAAAAGGTGATTGGCGATCAGGTTATTATCGCGATCAAACCTTTATGTTGGCATCGGGTACTACAACACCCAAAAAATTTTTTGCATCCTTGTATGGTGAGACTCGGATAGAATTAAACCCGGATAATGCCGGCCGGTCTTTCAATAATCATTTTGGAACACGCATTATTGATGAGAATGGCGAGTGGAAAGATTTGACGCAGATAAAATGTACCGCGTCTGATATTTCCCCTACCGCAGGTCAAATGCCTCGATTAGTTGGCCTGGCCATGGCTTCAAAACTTTATCGTGAAAATCCAGGTTTACAGCAGTTTAATCAGTTTAGTTTACAAGGAAACGAAGTGGCTTTTGGTACCATTGGCGATGGAAGTACTTCAGAAGGTCATTTCTTTGAAACCATTAATGCAGCAGGCGTTTTGCAAATTCCAATGGCGGTATCTGTTTGGGATGATGGTTATGCAATTTCAACGCCAAAGCATTTTCAAACCACTAAAGAAAGCATCAGTAAAGCTTTAAAAGGATTCGAAAAAGGGGCAAAGGATAATACAGGTGTTTTGATTTTTTCCGCCAAAGGGTGGGATTATGCCGGTTTGTGCCAAATGTATGAAGAAGGTATTGCTCGATGCAGAAAAGAACATGTACCCGTCTTATTTCACGTTGAAGATTTAACTCAACCTATTGGGCATTCAACAAGTGGTTCTCATGAGCGCTACAAGAGCCAACGACGTTTGGATTGGGAAAAGGAATACGATGGTATTCTTCAAATGCGTAAATGGATGCTTGAAAATCGTATTGCAGAAAAGGAACAGATTGAAGCCATTGAAGCATCTGCATACAATGAGGTCAAAACCGCTCAAAAAGAAGCTTATGAAGAATTTATATCGGTTTTTAATGAGGAAAAACAAGAGTTAATTAATATCGTTGGAGGTCGAAAGTGTACTTGTGAATTGCTTAATAGTGAGGGAATCAATGCCATTGTTAATGATTTAAATTCCGTATTAGCTCTTAATCGAAAAGAAATTCTTAGTTCAGCGCGTAAGATGTTGCGCCATTACTGTGCCGGATGTACTCAAACCGATAGTGTAAAGCAGGAATTACAAGCTTGGGTAAATGATTATTTCAAAAAAAATTGGGATAACTACAGTGCCTGGTTGTATAGCGAAGGTGAAAATGCAGCTGTAAAAATAAAGGCAGTTGCTCCAGTGTATGATGAGGAGGCTCCAATGGTACATGGGAGAGAAATTATTCGTGATAATTTTGATCATATATTTTCAAATAATCCTCTTGTAGTGGCTTTTGGTGAAGACATTGGGAAGCTTGGAGGTGTGAATCAAACCTTTGAAGGTTTACAAGCGAAGCATGGAGAACTCAGGATACGAGACACGGGTATTCGCGAATCAACCATCATAGGTAAAGGAATTGGAATGGCTCTTAGAGGATTAAGACCAATAGCTGAAATTCAATATTTTGATTATATCCTGTATGCCTTACAAACCTTAAGCGATGATTTAGCAACCACAAGATATCGTACGAAAAACGGACAAAAGGCACCCTTAATCATTAGCACCAGAGGGCACCGTTTAGAAGGTATCTGGCATTCAGGTTCGCCAATGGGTATGGTCATCAATGCCATTCGAGGGATATATGTATGTGTACCTCGTGATATGACACGTGCTGCCGGATTTTACAATACTTTATTAGCCGGAGATGATCCCGGTTTAGTCATCGAACCTTTAAATGCGTATCGAATTCGAGAGAAGCAACCCAAGAACTGGGGCGAATTTAGAGTGCCTCTTGGAGTTCCTGAAGTTTTGGAAGAAGGATCGGATGTAACATTGGTGACTTATGGTTCATGTGTACGCATTGCTCAGGAAGCTATTGCTCAGTTAAAGCAAGTAGGTATTTCAGTTGAACTGATCGATGTTCAAACTTTATTGCCATTTGATATTCATTATTCAATTGTAGAATCTTTAAAGAAGACCAACCGAGTCGTGTTTTTTGATGAAGATGTGCCTGGTGGTGCAACTTCTTATATGATGAGTGAAGTGCTTGAAAAACAGGGTGGTTTTTATCACTTGGATAGTGCGCCTAAAACTGTAACAGCTAAAGAACATCGACCAGCTCATGGTACAGATGGGGATTATTTTAGTAATCCCAACGCCGAAGATGTATATGAATGTATTTATCGAATGATGGGTGAGGTTGATCCGGAAAAATATCCTGAATTGTTTTAGTAGATAGATTTTAAATAGAGGACATTTGATTAGAATGTCTTATGTTTCAATACCCAAAATGGTTCTGTTTTCCGGTAGTATTTTGGTTGAGTGTTGAGGTGTTTTAATTTAAATACGTGATATACAGGCAAGTGAGAGGTTAGGTGACTGGGGTTAATCCTTGATCTAAAAATGATAAAGTCAAAAGCGGACTTTTTATCCGGCTCAATTGTGTGTTCATGGAAGAGAATGGTTAATTAGCTTTTTTTTTAGAAATACAGTTGTCAAGTCGTTCAATTAGTATTAATTTACTAAAGTGTTAGACAGAATTGTCTCATTGCTAAACCAAGTTTTAACCAAATAAAATAAGCCTTAAAAAGCTTGTTTTGAGCCGGGAAAGTGAGAAATGAAAAGTATTGAATTCAACATATTTAAGGCTGATCAGCCAAAGCTTAAACCCATAAAAGGCCGTGTTCTAATTGCAGAGCCATTCTTGCCGGGTCCTTATTTTAATCGTTCCATTATTTTATTAACAGAATGTAATAAAGAAGGTGCAATGGGCTTTGTCTTGAATAAGTCTTCAGATTTATACCCTGATGAAGTTATTGATGATTTATTTAGTTTTAAAGGAGAGCTTTATTTAGGAGGGCCGGTTTCTTCAGATACTCTATTCTTTGTTCATCGTTTAGGAGATCGTGTTCCGGGTTCGGTTAAAATTACCGGAGATTTATATTGGGGTGGTGATTTTGAAGTAATCAAAGAGCTTATCAATAATGATGAAGCTACCTATCAAGACGTAAAATTCTTTGCCGGGTACTCAGGTTGGGGGGCCGGACAATTAGAGGAAGAAATTGAAGAGAATTCCTGGATTGTAGCTAAACTTGATGATGCCGTGGTGTTGGATCCCAATGTCGATCATATCTGGGAAGATACCATGAGCCAATTGGGTGATGTGTATAAAGCCTGGACAAACTTTCCTGAAAATCCTTCCTTTAATTAGAGTTTTCCTGATTTATTTTTTCATTCAAGAGTTGTGATATCTCTTTGGTTATTTTGCAGTAATAGCGTTTGTCGTTAAAGCCAACAACCCATTGAACGCCCTGAATGGCATTGGTCATAAATATTTCATCTGCATCTAAAAGCTCTTCTGTAGTTGTTCCGGGCACTTCTTTAAGCAAATAATTGTTTTGTTTAAGTAAGGATATAATTTGTTTTCGCATAACTCCGTCCACACAACCTGAAGAGCGGAGAGGTGTATAGATGATGTGGTCTTTTATCCAAAATAGATTAGAAGCTAAACCTTCAATGATTTTTCCTTTGCTGTTGGTGATTAGGATGTCTGTTAAATTGTGCTCAGCTTTATAAAGGCCTGCTAAAACATAAATCAATGCATTTCCGGTTTTATATTGACTAATGCCACTTTCAAGTTTTGATTCTTCCTGAAAAACAGATGAAAGCAATCCTTTCTTATTAAGCTCATAAGCTTTGGTTTCCAGTGGCGATGCTTCGATTAAATATTGGGGTTTATTGCCAATAGGGGTGTATAAACCACCATCTTCACGAAAGATGGTTAGGCGAATTCGGCAGTCTCCAAAGATTCGGTTTTGAATGATTACTTTTTCAAAAAGTTCTTCAAATTGAGCTTGTGTTGGAAGAGCTGATGTTTTGTATTTTAGGCTAATCATTCCCCTCATCAAGCGTTGGTAATGATCTTTAAAAAAGAGAGGTTTTAGATTTTTGCAACGGATGGTTTCAAACAGCGAATCACCATATTTAAACGCACGATTTTCAGTATTGAAAATGGCAGAATTGCTTTTGTGCAATTCACCATTAAGAATTAGGTAGCTATCCTTATTCATCATTCTTATTATCTAGGGCAATTATTTTTTGAACAATGGGTCGAATTGAGGTGTTTTTGTCAATTTTAAAGCAGCCTTTTAAACCGGCAGCTTCTCCTGCTTCAATATCTCGATTAGAATCTCCAATTAAAAAGGAATAATTAGGATCAATGTGATGGTCGGATAATGCTTTTAAGATCATGCCAGGTTTGGGTTTTCTACAGTTGCATGATGAAATGACCTCGTGATGCGGGCAGTAGTATATGTCTTTAATGGAAATGTTGTTTTTACTCATCTCGCTAAGGAAGAAGGTGTGAACTTTATTAACATCCTCTTCGGTGTATTCACCTTTTGCCACTCCACCTTGGTTGGTCACCACTATTATTTGGAATCCTGCATCTTGAATATTTCTTAATCCTTCGATGATACCTTCATTAATTTTAAAATCTTCAACGCGGTAAATATAATAATGACCTTCATCACTATTAATAACTCCATCACGATCAATAAATAATGCTTTGTTCATTTTTTAAAATGGAATGAGTTCGTGTGTGAAATGTAGAAAGAGCTTTGGATTAAGTGCAATGGGAAAAGTAAAACCATATAGTGCACCAAAAAAATGGGCATCATGACCAATGTTATCCATGTTTCTTTTGGCCATGATTCTTGAATAAACAAGGTAGCCAACTCCTAATACGATTCCGGGAACAGGAATGAAATACAAAAGTATGGTGCCATAAGGATTATAGAGGATGCTTGCAAAAACTACGGCGGCTACTCCTCCTGATGCACCTAAGGCATTGTAGTTATAGTTGTTTTGTTCTTTTTTGTATGAATATAAAGAGGAAATGACAATTGCAGAAAAGAAGAATAACAAAAATAACATATTACTGTTGCCCGGTAAGGTTCTTGAAAAATAATATAGAACAGCATCACTAAACGACCATAGTACAAACATGTTTAGTAATAAATGCATCCAGCTGCCATGAAAGAAACCATGGCTTATGAAACGTACATATTCTTTACGGTTTTTTATTTGCCAGGCGTTAAATTGATAGCGATATACTAATTCCGGCTGACTAAAACCGGATATGCTGGTTACTGATATTAATAAAATAATGATGATTGCAATGTTCATCTTAGTGCATGATTTTAAAAATTAATTCTTTCAATAATTCACCTGTATCGTTGGTTGGGCTGCCAAAACCTTTCGATTTCATATCGTATTCACGAAGCAAACTTATGACTTGAACAACTTTTCGTGCATTATAGTTTTTTGCACCAATTTGGTAATCGTCAACAAAAAAAGGATTTATTTTAAGCGCTCCCGCAACTGCTTGTTTTGATTTATCCGGCAGGTAGTGATAGGCAATCAGTTTTTGAAAAGCACCAAAAAGAATAGAAATTGTAGGCTGAATAGGATATTTGCGGGGATCCTTCCCAAAAAAGAAGATGATTCGGTTTGCTTTAGAAACATCTTTGCTTAATACTGCCTTTTGAAGTTCAAAGTTGTTATACTCTTTACTAATTCCAATGTTTTCTTCAATGTGAGAGGCCGTAATTTGCTTCACATCTTTACCTAAGGCAATTTGAAGTTTTTCTAATTCATGCTTGATTTTTGATAAATCACTGCCCAAAAACTCTGTTAACAAAGCAGACGCTTTAGGTTCAATGCTTAAACCCATCGCATTAAGCTGGCCGGTAATCCAGGTAGGAACCTGATTGTCATAAAGCTTTGGGGAATCCATGATTACTCCACATTTATCAATGGCTTTGTAGAGTTTTTTGCGTTTATCTAAGGTTTTGTATTTGTAATTAATAACCAATATTGTCGATTCTAAGGGAGCTTTCATGTAATGCTCCAAAGGATCTAAATTGGAAATGTTTTGAGCTTCTTTAACGATAATGACTTGATGTTTCGACATCATTGGAAAGCGACGTGCGGCCACTACAATAGATGATGCATCCTGAATATCTTTGCCGTAAAGAATGGTTTGATTGAAGCCCTTTTCTTCTTCGGTTAAAACCTTGTTTTGAATAAAATTGGTGATTTCATCAATGAAGTATGGTTCTTCTCCCATTAAGAAATAAACTGGCTTATAAATGCCGCTTTTTAACTCCTTATAAATTTGCTCAAATTTCATTAATGCTTAGCTATCAAATTTTAGATGTTTAACTGATTTACCTCTGTTTTTTAGAACCAATAAGGAATGAATACCCACTTTTAAATGTTCTTCTACATAGTTTTCAGTTACCTTTTTATCACTTTCAGCTGTTTTAATACCTGTCGAGATCATCGGTTGATCAGATACCAGCAATAGGGCACCGGTAGGGATTTCGTTGTAAAAACCCACCGTGAAAATTGTCGCAGTTTCCATATCAATGGCCATTGCTCTGGTTTTCTCAAGGTATTTTTTAAAACGCTCGTCGTATTCCCATACGCGTTTGTTGGTTGTGAAAACGGTACCTGTATAATAATCGCGCTCAAAGTCACGTATGGTACTTGAAACTGCTCTTTGTAAACTAAAGGCAGGAAGAGCGGGGATTTCAGGTGGCAGGTAATCGTTTGATGTACCATCACTACGTATCGCAGCAATAGGAAGTATAAGATCACCCAGTTTATTTTTTCTTTTTAATCCACCGCATTTGCCTAAAAATAAAACCGCTTTGGGGTTAATGGCACTTAACAGATCCATGATGGTAGCTGCATTTGGACTTCCCATACCAAAGTTAATGATGGTGACTCCATTGGCTGAACAATTAGGCATTACGCCATTTTTGTTTAATATGGGAGCGTTGTACCATTGCGAAAATAATTCCAAATAATGGTTAAAGTTTGTAAGTAGTATGTAAGGTGTGAAATCTTCTAATTTTCGGCTTGTATATCTGGGTAGCCAGTTTTCAACTATTTCATCTTTTGTCATCATTGATTTTATGTTTAGTCTAAAGCACTAATTTTAGCGTGGTAAAAAACAACGCTTAGATACATTAAAAAAGCATTGTCAAATTGATTAATGGTGACATTTATATTTGACTTTGTACTTTTTTAAAGACCTGCATCGTCTCATTAAACAAGCGCTAAGGTAACTTTTTCTCTTGATTTTGGTTTACTTTGCAAATAAAAAAGGATGCAGACGCTTAACTTACCAAAGGGCAATTTTAGATTTAAACGTGTGGGTGAGAAACATCAGGTTTTTGATGATTTAAGAAAAAAATTTGTCGCACTAACACCTGAGGAATGGGTACGTCAGCATTTTATACATTATTTGCTTCAGTTTAAAAAATATCCTCCCGGATTAGTTGCAGTTGAAATGCTGGTGAAGGTGAATGGTTTAAAGCAAAGAGCTGATATAGTTGCTCATAACCGACAAGGTAAGCCAGTTGTGGTGGTTGAATGTAAAGCCCCTTCAGTGGCCATCACAAAACAGGTTTTTGATCAGGCTGCACGTTATAACATGCAGTTGGATGTTCGGTATTTAATTGTAACCAATGGATTGCAGCATTTTTGTGCTCGCCTTACCGGGGTGAATGGAAGTTATCAGTTGGAAAAGGAGATTCCTGATTTTAGTTCATTAAATTTTTAATCACAATCTTATTTTTTGAAAAAACAATTCATCTATGAATCCATCTTTCGTTTTTCGCCATTCTTTTTTTATTCCGGATTCTATAAAATCAGCTTTTTTAAACAGTGCTATGCTTGCCAGATTGTTTTCAGAGATGTTTGCATACAATTGATGAAGGCCTAAGGTAGAGAAGCTGTATTCGACCAACATGTTTAAAGCTTCTAAAGCATAGCCTTTTTGCCGATAGTGTTTATTAATAATGATGCCAATTCCTGCTCTTTGGTGGTAAGGATCAAAATCAAATAAGTCAATCAGTCCTACAGTAAGCGTTTTTTCATTTTCTTCTAAGTCAATGATTAATCGAAGTTGTTTGGTTTGAAAAATATCAAGTTGAGCCTGTTCGATGTATTTTTTAAGCTGGTACCGAGAAAAAGGGGTAAGTGTATTGCTCACCTCCCATATATCCATGTCATTTTCCCATTTGTACAGGAGTTCAATGTCTTCTTCTTCCAGGGCTCTTAGGGTAATTTGTTGGCCTTTTTTCATTACTTAGGTAAATCTTCTTTATTTACCATTTTTTGGTAGTGCTCAGTTTTTCTCACAAAACAGTCTTGCCATTTGTTTGTATCTAGAACTTTAGCTTTACCTTTTTTGGCTGCTTTGTGGTTTTTAAAGGAACCGTAAGCGTACTTGTACCATCCATTTTTACATTTAAACTCTGTAATTTTATCTTTTTCCAAACCAACAAATACATCATAAGAACTTACAGGTTTTCTTAATGATAATATTTGGACAGTATGAAATGGTTTGCCATTTTCATCGTAGAATAAGTTTGGATATTGGTTTGTGCGATCGTGTGTACGATCGCTTGTTTCACCAATTATTGTAGCAGGAGTTTCAGTGGGTTTTTCTATAGCAGGCGGAGCTGAAGGGATTAATTGAATATCGTCTAGCTTATTCGCCTTTTTACTTTTCTTATAGGTCATGTGGCGAGTGGCAACAATTTCAAATTTAGCATCCTCAATGCCATCACCGCTAATGTCAATTCGATATTCTTCGTCAGATTCCAGAATTAACACGTATTTTCCGGTCAAAACGTTCGGGCGATAACGGCCAACAATGCCGTTGTCTCTCTTTCTGGTTGCAGTAATTCTTACGTTTGACAATAAGTTTTCATCGTCAACATTAATTTGTCCTTTAAAAACAACCATCCAGGTTTCAATTGGATCTTTGTATTCAATTAAATAAATATCTGATCCACCATAGTTTTCTTCAAAACTTGAAGATGCGAAGTATGCTAAATTAGGTGATGTAGTAGGAGCAAAAAACATATCATCTTCAGGAGTATTAATTGGATACCCCATGTTTATAGGTGCAGTCCACGAACTATCTGATTGAGCTTTGCTGTAAAAGATATCAAATTGACCGATTGAGTTGTGTCCTTCAGAACTAAAGAATAAGGTTTTTCCATCCGGGTGAATTGCAGGAGTTTCTTCATCGTATTCTGTATTGATTTCTTTACCCAGGTTTTGAGCAGGCCCCCAGTCTCCATTGGGTAATCTTCTGGAACGGTAAATGTCTAATCCACCGTAACCACCATCGCGGTTACTGGTAAAGTATATAACTGATTTATCTGCCGATAAACTTACATGGGTTTCATCCCAACGGGAGTTTATGGTTGAAGGTAGTTTTTTCGGCTCAGTCCATTTTTTGCCATCGAAATTAGAAACGTAAATGTTAGCTCCATCAATGTCTCGTCTGAAAATATAAAGTTCTTGACCGTCTTGAGATAGGTGAACTGCCGATTCGTGGCCTTCAGTTTTGAATAGTTCGGTAAAAAGTTTTGTTTCAACCCAGTAGCCTACGCTGTCTTTCGCCACATACATTCTTTCTTCATACTGTCCATCAGGAAGTTTTACATTGTCTTTTGATTCTTTTCTTGAAGTAAAAAACATTTTATCTTCTTCAGCTGAAATCAAAGGGCTATGATCATCGTATTCAGAGTTAATTTTAGGACCAAGGTTGTAAACTTTTAGTTCGGTTGGTTTAGTCATTAAGTGCATTGCGTTTTCACAAACTTCAATTTCTCTATGAATAATCTCATTCATAAAATCATCATTGACAGTTACCGTATTAAGCAAATCTTCGTAGATTTTTATGGCTTCATCGTGCTGGTATAGAAATTGGTAAGCTTTACCTACAAACATTTGCATGGTGATAGCAAATTCACTCGATAGTTCTTCTTCTGTTAATAGCGAGCGAGACTTATTGAAAAAGTAAATGGCACTGTCAGGTTGAGATGAATTTAAGTAGCAGTATCCAATGTTATATAAAGCATCAATGTCATTGGGTTCTGTTTCAAGAATTTTTTTGAAATCCGTAATCGCTTTAGCGTAATTGCCATCTTCAGCAATTTTTGCCGCGGTTCTAAACTCTTTATTAGTATTGGGTTTTTCTTCTGTTTCTTGGCCAAAACTGAGGTTTAGAGCAAAGAAAAGTGAGAAAATTGTAAGCGCACTTTTTTGTAACATGATTATGTTTATTATTATATGTTTTTGCAAATAGATGCGCAAAATAAACAAAAATGTGCTCAAAAAAGCATATCAAAAAGCTGTTTTTGAATATGTAATTGAAAATTAACTTTAGCGGCAAAGTCTTTTATGGTGTCTGCTGAATAATTAGTGGATTCAAATAAATTGGGTTGTGCAGCGTGTTGTAATCATCTCGTGATTTTATTTCGAATTCCTGTTTTATACTTGGATAACCAACGGTTTCAATAGTCATGGTGTATTTTAGTCCGGTAGGAAGAATAAATAAGTATTTTCCGGTATCAGGGTTTGGACGGTAAATGCTTACATCACTTTGTAAAGCAGAACTCTCAATTGTAATTTTGGACAGCGCAGAAGGCGTGCCGTCAGCAAGAAATAAATAGCCTGCAACAACGGCTAAAGTTCTGTCGTCAGATACCGGGAATTCAATCAAGTATATATCCGATCGACCGTAACCACCACTGCGTTCAGAAGCGAAATAAACTCTTTGGTCATCGATGGTAGGAATGTAAAACAGATCGTCGCCTGGTGTGTTTATTGGATAGCCAATGTTTTGTGCCGGAGTCCATTTGTTGCTATCGTTGAATTCTGTTTTGAAAATATCAAATCCTCCCATTGAGGAATGTCCTCTGGAAGCAAAGTATAAAGTTTTATTATCAGCATGCATAAACGGACTTTCTTCATCAAGAGGCGTATTAACTGCCGGGCCCAGATTCATAATTTTACCCCATTCTCCGTTGGGCAATTGGTGCACAATGTATAAATCGGTGCCACCAAAACCACCTGGTCTATCACTTGAAAAGACCAAAGTCTTGTTTTTATTCGCGAAAGAGCCGTGATTTTCCTGGTATGTTGTGTTGATAGGTTTGGGAAGTTTTTCTGGTGAATCCCATCCTTTTTTACCAAGCTTGCTGTAGTAAAGATCACCTGAAATGCCATCGTTTCTGTAGATGATTAGTTCTTGGCCGTCGGGGCTTAAGCTGCATGTGGCGTCATTTCCAAGCGTGTTTATCTTGGAGCCACTATTCATTGAAGGCAGCCATTTACCTTCTCTCCATTTTGATTCAAAAATATCTTCGTAAAATAAGTCGTCTTTGCTTTCATCTTTGCCTGTGCCTTGGCGGTTAGATGTGAAAAGAAGGAGTGATTCATCGGCCGAGATGAGCGGACTGTGCTCGTCGTAGTCACTATTGATAGCTTGCCCAAGATTTGTGATTCTAAAGTCTACCGGTTTGGCTTTGAGACTAATTGCGTTTTCGTTGTATTTTATTTCGGTAAGAACTTTTTCTAATACGTCTTTTTGTTTAGTTGAAAGTTTGCTTTTTAATTCTTTAAAAATAGCCAGGGCTTCTTCAAAACGGTAATTAAGGTGAAGGGCTTGACCGAGGTAAAAATAAGCTTCAATTGCATCAATGTTATTTTTTCGGTCTAGGGAAAAATGTTGTTTTGCATATTCAAAATAAGCGATTGATTCTCCTGATCGATGTGGGATGTTTAACAGGCATATCCCTTGTTGAAGATGAAGAAAAGGATCTTCCGGATATTTGCGGATAAGTGAATTTAGTTTGTTTGATGCATTTACATAATTCTCCACATTTATCTCGGCCATAACCTTAATAAGTTCTTGTTTAGGAACTTTTTTTGCCGAAAAGGATAGGCTAGTTGTTAGAAAAAATATAATGAATGGGATTAATCTCATAATATTTGTGTAAAAACGTCAATGAAAATAGTAAATAGCAGAATACAATTTACGAAAAAAAACTTTTGAATCTTAAACTGAAAGAATTTAAAGTTGTATAAGCTTTTTATTTGAGAGGAATAATTTGACCTTTTTTATTACTGTCCCCACTGTATAGTATAAAATCCTGACGGGGTGAGATAAAACCGAATGTGGCTTTGCTGTTTATTTGGCTGATAAGACTGATGATCGATTTGGGATTTGTGCTTGCTAAATCGAATAGTATGTGAGTGTTTTTATCGTAATTAATAGTTGATAAGGAATCCTTTGTTGCGTAATTTATTGTTGCTTCCGGATATTTTTCTTTGAGTTTTTGAGTCAGCTTGTGATTATTTGATTGGATAATTAGTGTTTTTGCAGACGTTCCATGTTGTTGTTTCTTTTCTTGCTTTTTTCGTCGTAAGGGTAAAATTAGTTTGCTTATGAAGATGATTAACCGGATACTGGATTTAACTATTAAGTTCACAAAGCTTTTGTTGCTAGCTTTGAAATGGATGTCGTAAAAAATCCACATGGCATTGTAAAAGTGATAGAGCATATCACTGTTTGTAGGTGTACTTTCTCCTTTAAAATGGATGATGGGCAATTGTCCATCGTAATAGTTTTTGCCGTATTGTTCCATTAAGCGGAAAGAAAGGTCAATGTCTTCTCCGTACATGAAAAAACGCTCGTTAAAAAAGAACGATTCTTTAAGTTGTTTTAACGGAAAAGCCATAAATGCTCCAGATAAAATTTCAACATCTTTGCATTCATCTGTTTTTACAGAAGTGCTGTAATAGCCTTTGATGGAATCTATGAAAGGGAAGACTTTATAGAGTTTTGTTAGTTTGCCCAATGAGCGGCCAATCGTTGGAATCCCTCTTTTAGATTCAGGTAAAAATTCACCGGCTCCGTTTATCATTTTTACACCTAAGCCACCGCAATCCGGATATTTTTGGTAATGAGATATGATTTTAGGGAAAGTATCTTCCGGAATAATTGTATCAGGGTTTAAGAGTAAGGCAATGTCTCCGGTTGCAACATGTAACGCCTTATTGTTTGCCCTGCCAAATCCTAAATTAACGGTGTTCTCTATAATTTTTACAAATGGAAATTTTTCGGTAACCATTTTTAAAGTGTTATCGCCTGATTGGTTGTCGATAAGAAGTATTTCTGCCTCATGAACAGCAAGGGCTTTTTGTATCGACCACAGGCAGAGTTCTAAAAAAGCACAGGCGTTATAACTAACAATTATAACCGATATTTTTGGAATTTTTTCTGTATTCATTGTTAGCTGCGATTTTTAAAAATACTCCAAAAACTCTTTTTTTCATTTTGAGCTAATCGGTTCAGGTAGTTGTTTTTATTATTCGGATTATCTTGGTTTATCAATTGGTAGATTTCGCCCCAGCCTAAAAATCCACCAACGTTTCTGTCATCAATAAAGATATCTGCATTTACTTTTCTGCTGATGCTCTCATCATAAATTTCTTCCGGATAATTTTTATTAGCTGCATAAAATTCAATGCCATTTTTTTTGCAATATTCAATGGCTTCATCTAAAAGTTCACCGGTTCTAATGGTCCACAGGATAAGTACGTGTCCATCCTTTTGTAAGGTCTTTAATGTTTCAAAAGCAAAAGTTCTTTCTTTGCCAATTTTAGGGTATTTGTGTTCAACAATAGTGCCGTCAAAATCAACTGCAATTACCATAAATCTTAATTATTAATTTCAGTAGGTTCAATTTCAAGTTCCATTAAAATACTTTCTTTTCTTGGGTAATTAATAAGAAAAGTGAAGAAAAGAATTCCAAAGATAGAAAGGTAGGTGAGCTGAGCAGTTGCCATATATACCAATAGGCTAAGAAAAGATAAACCTTCCAGGGTAATTATCTTTACAAAAAAGGCTCTTTTGTATTTAATTAGTTTTTCGTTTTCAGGCAGTTCTTTGTTGATTCTTTTCACGATGCGCTGATGAAACATATAGCTGGCGGGTATGCCCACTAATGCTAACAGGATGAGTAAAGATTTTAAATTGGTTTCAGCCGAGAACTCTAAATCCATGACTTTGCCATTGGCTTTAACAAAGATTACTGCGAGGCCAAAAAAGATAATCAGACCTATGCTGATTGCTAAAAAAATAAATTTTAGCTGCTTAAATGTTTGTTGTTTTGTCATTTAAAGTGTGTTTTCGAAAGGAAGGCGGTTGATGAGTGATCTTCCCAATGTAACTTCATCTGTATATTCCAGTTCATCTCCAATAGAAACTCCTCTGGCAATAGTGGTCATTTTAACATTGTAAGAGGAGAATTTTTTAAAAAGATAAAAGTTAGTTGTGTCACCTTCCATGGTGGTGCTCAATGCAAAAATCAGTTCCACTATCTTACCTTCTCTTAATTTGTTATTTAAGGGTTCAATGGTTAAATCATCTGGACCTATCCCATCCATGGGCGAGATTACTCCTCCAAGTACATGATAAACACCGGAATATTGTTGAGTGCTTTCAATGGCCATGACGTCTCTTATGCTTTCCACCACACAAACTAAAGAATGATCTCTGGATTTATCTGCACAAATATTGCAAGTAGGATTGTCTGAGATGTTATAGCAACTGTTGCAATACATGATTTCTTCGCGCATGTGACGAATGGTATCGCTGAACTTAAAAGCAAATGCTTTTTCTTGCTTCAAGATATGTAAAACTAAACGTAGGGCTGTCTTTTTGCCAATTCCCGGTAGTTTCGAGAATTCGTTAATAGCACTCTCTAGTAATTGTGATGGGAAAGTTGTAGGATTCATTGTACGTAATCATTTCTATAGTTCAAAGGTAGTAATTTATCAGCATTCTGATATCTTCGTGATTCACTTAGCTTAAAAAGCTATCTTTAGATAAATTTTCCCGTATGAGTCCGATTTTAATTGCTACTATCATCCTCTGTTATTTCTTGGTATTGATTACTATTTCATTTGTTACCGGTGGAAAGGGTGATAATGATACCTTCTTTAAAGGAAATAACCAATCGCCCTGGTACATTGTTTCCATCGGCATGATTGGAGCTTCTTTGTCTGGGGTGACTTTTATCTCAGTTCCGGGAAAAGTGGGTGCTACCGGATTAAGTTATATGCAGATGGTGCTTGGTTTTTTTGTGGGCTATATTGTTATTGCCAGAGTCTTGTTGCCACTCTATTACCGGTTGAACCTAACTTCGATTTATACTTACTTAGAAGGTCGATATGGTTTTTGGACTTATAAAACAGGCGCTATATTATTTATTCTTTCACGCACCGTTGGAGCTGCCGCTCGCTTATACTTAATGGCAAATGTATTGCAAATTACTTTGTTTGATAGTTTTAATGTTCCATTTGAAGCGACTGTTTTAGTAACCATTTTATTGATTTGGTTATATACTTTTAAAGGTGGTATTAAAACCATCATCTGGACAGATACCTTGCAAACTTTATTCATGTTACTGAGCGTGGCATGTACCATCATTATTGTGGCTCAAAAGATGGATTTGTCTTTGATAGGGGTGGTTTCTTCCATTAAAGAAAGTGATTATTCTACATTTTTTGTATTTGATCATTGGGCAGCCAGAAATAACTTTTTTAAATATTTTATTTCCGGAGCTTTTATTACAATAGTGATGACAGGTTTGGATCAGGATATGATGCAAAAAAACCTGACATGTAAGAATGTATCGGAGGCTAAGCGAAATATGTATTGGTATGGTTTTGCATTTATCCCGGTTAATCTTATGATACTGGTATTAGGGGCTTTGCTTTTTATTTTTGTGCAGCAACAAGGTATTTCAATGCCTGAGCGCCCTGATGATCTGTTTCCAATCATTGCCACTAAAGGATATCTGCCTGAAATGGTGGGCGTGTTTTTTGTGTTAGGATTGGTTGCAGCAGCATACTCAAGTGCGGATTCTGCCTTGACTTCATTAACAACATCATTTTCTGTGGATATTATGGGAGTAGGGAATCAAAGTCCAACAAGGGCTAAACAAACCCGTTTTATTGTACATGTGGCTTTTAGTCTGTTATTGGCTGGGGTAATTCTGCTTTTTAGGATGTTTAATAATGGGAGTATAATTGATGCCGTGTTTAATTTGGCAGGATATACTTACGGTCCATTATTAGGGCTTTATAGTTTTGGTTTATTTAATAAACGGCAGGTAAATGATGCGTGGGTACCATTGGTTGCTTTTTTAGCTCCTGTTGGTATTGGAGTTATCGATTACAATTCGATGAATTGGTGGGGAATTCACTTTGGTTTTGAGAAGTTGATCGTAAATGGAGTCCTTTCATTTTTAGGTTTGTATCTCTTGTCATTGTTAAAAGCTCAAGCAAAAAAAGAAGAATCGCTTGTGGAAAGCGATTCTTAATGGAATTATTTTTTGATTATTTTTTTTGTGGTTTGTGAGCCATCCTCAAATTCGATGAATAGGGTGTAAAAACCTATCGGGGTATTAGAGATATCAATTTGTGTTGAAGTATTATTTATTTTTTGTTTGAAAACTTCAATGCCGCATGAATTAACTAGCGAAATGGCTTTTATTTGTTTGTCGGCTTCTATCGTGCATTTCGATTTTGTGGGATTAGGAAAAGCATTGATTTGATGCGATTCGATTTCATTCATTGATGTTGGTGTATTGTTATTGGGTTCTCCTTTTGCAATACAAGAAATGTTGTCGATGGCTATTTCATCTCTGGAACCACTGCCTGATACATCATTGGTGATCCACTTTAAGAAAATGAGTTCATCTGCCGGAATAGATATCATAAGATTAATGGTTTTATTTTCTTTGATCCATTCAGGGTTTTCATCCCCAGCTTCTTGGGTGTTGAAATCTATGGTGGGCTCTTCAATGTAAATTAGATTATCAGTAGAGTACGAAAAATTAAACGAACTTGATTTGTCTTGATCGTTAAATGAAAAAATGTCATAAGACAATTTAAGATTAGTGATGTTTGAGCTTGTGTTGTTTTTAATTTTAAGGATGATTTCACCCTTTGTAAAATCGGATTCGGTTGGTTGTAACCCTAGTGCAATGTTTTCTTCTTCAACTTCAAAAGCGTAAATTCCTCCTGCTCTGATACCACCTGTTTTTAGACCTCTGGTAAAATCTGTGTTTTCAGTGGAGTATGTTTCGCCAAATGTCATTTCTTTTTCATCTGATGAGCCATTAATGATGATGCCATTTGAATTTAACTGACCATCAGTTGGAACAGGAGAAAAACCGGTTCCATTAAAAGCCGCTGGGTTGATACCGGAAACAGGAGTATCAAAGTTTATCATGTAGTTCTCGTCTAAAGAAGTGATGTTCAGTTGTGCGTAAAGCGAAAGTGATAAAATACTAAAAATGAATGTGATACAGTAAAGTCTTTTCATAAAACTGATTTTTGTGATTAAAATTCGAAAAATCAAATTATTAAGAATAGATCTTTAATTCACTGCTGATTTTAATAAATTATTGTTGTAAATTCTTTAGAGGGCACGTTTAATCATCTGAAATCCCATCTTTTTCCAACTTCTCAATATTCTTTTTTATGGACCATTTGTATTGCCCATTGTTGAGTTCTTTGGCTTTAAGGATCAATTGTTTAAATTTCGGTAAGTTGTTGTTTTTTAGGGCGAGTTGAGCTAGTTCCAGAGCCGCATACGGGCCAAAGTATCGTAAATCGTCTGAGCTTAATTCGATGGTTTTTTGAAAATGTATTTGGGCGTTGTTCAATTGATTATTTTGTTCGTAAGCCCTGGCTAAGCGGTAATGATATTCCGGCTTATAATAAGCACTTAAAGAGTCGGTAGAAATGTGATGTAGGAGTTGAATACATTTGGTGTAATCGCCATCATCAAAGAGTAATCGAGCTTTAGTAATGTCAATTGGTTTGTTTAAACTTTCGGTAGCTTCCTCTTTCGATTGTTCGTTTGTGTGTACAAGATTAGATTTGCTGATGAGGTCATAAGTCTTTTGGGCTTGAAATTTATTGTTGTTTATTTGATAATACCACAAAAGTCTAAGGTGTGCATCTGTTTTAAATAAATTACCCTCATAATTATTTAAAAAAGATTGAAGTTCATCGCTGGCATTCGGGTTAATGGAGTTTAATAAAGTTCTGCCTTTTAAATAATGTAGAAAAGGTAAGTTTTCAAAATCCTTTTTAGAAACTTTGTTTAAGTACTTTCTGGCTTCATTTCCCTTTTGTGTTTTTATTAATACTGAACATCTCATAAAAGAAACTAAAGGCGAATTAGAAGTTAAAGTTTCTTTTAAAAAAGCATCGATATACTGTTTTTGGGTTTTGAAATTCATGAGGCAATAGCCATATAATATTTGAGCTTCTTCATTTAAGCCGTTTAAATGTTGAATGTTAGTACAGTAATTTCTGAGTTGCAAAAAGCCTGATTCACTATTTCCTTTAAGACCGGCTAGATTTGCTCCATTTTTTATCGAATTGGGAAGCTGATCAATTAATATTAGAAATAGAGCATTTAGTTTTTTATAGTCAGTGAGAGTGCTGTCACAGTTTTTAAATTTTTGATAGGCTTTATAAAATGAATAAGATCCCCAAAATTCGTCTCCATTGGACCATTCCAATAAGCCCTTTTGAATAAGAAGGGTTGCGTTGAGAAGCCGGGAAAAGTCGCTGTCGTCTCTGGTATCTTCAAATTGATCTAAATTTAGATCGAATTTTTCAAGATCCTGGGTCTTACCTTTACTCAGGTATTGTATAAAAGCTTGATAGGTTTTTAAGAAATTACTTTCAGTTGTTGATGAAATGCTAGTGTAGTCAGTGTTCTGAAGCAGTAGTATGTTTTGAAGTTGTATTTGGCTTTGGGAACTTAGTTTGGAGGGTTGCGAATATCCTGTCGAGAAATGGAGCCCAATGAACGTAAAGGAGAGAATGTATTTAATTAGCGTTGTCTTCAATGCAAAAGTTTTCTGCAAGATACGTTTTTAGGGGTACAGGAAATAAAAAGAGCTGCAAAAATTGCAGCCCTAAGGAAGATATTTTAAAGAGTTTGATTATTCTTCAACTTCACCTTTAATGATTCTATCCACCAAGATGCGTCCACAGTACTCACAAACAATCACTTTTTTATGAGACGCAATGTCTAACTGACGCTGAGGTGGAATCTTATTAAAGCAACCACCACAAGCATTACGTTCAACAGTTACCACTGCTAAACCATTACGAGCATTTTTACGAATGCGTTTAAATGCTGTTACTAAACGCTCAGGGATAATAGTTTCAATTTCCTTGGCTTTTTGGATTAGATCTTCTTCGTCAGTTTGAGTTTCACTTACGATGTCTTCTAATTCTTTTTTCTTTGCGGCAAGGTCTTGTTTGCGCTCATCAATTAAAGCTTTTGAGTTTTCAAGAACTTCTTTTTTGTTCTTCATCTCAAAAGTAAATTCTTTGATGCGCTTTTCACATAACTCAACTTCTAATTTTTGGAATTCAATTTCTTTTGATAAAGAATCAAATTCACGGTTGTTGCGTACGTTATTTTGTTGAGATTCGTATTTTTTAACTAAAAGACCAGCCTCTTTAATTTCGTTTTTCTTAGACAGGATGGAGTCGTTAAGGTTTTTGATTTCAGTCTCTAAGTTGCCAAGACGGGTTTCTAAACCTTCAATTTCATCTTCCAGATCTTGTACTTCTAAAGGTAACTCACCTCTAAGTGTACGAATGTTATCAATTGATGATGCTACTTCCTGTAGGTCGTATAGAGCTTTCAGTCTTTCTTCTACTGTCATCTCTGATTTTGTATCTGTCTTTGCCATTCTGCTAAAAGTATTTTACTGAATTGGTATTCACTTGCGATAAACGGATTGCAAAATTACTGAATTTTTTTGTAAGTATCTCAAAAAAAACTTCTTTAGTGTATTGTTCACTTTCAAAATGTCCAATGTCGGCTATAATGAGCTGTTTTTCTGCATCAAAAAACTGATGATATTTAAAATCTCCGGTCACAAAAATGTCTGCACCAACTGCTTTTGCGTTATTTAATAAGAAACTTCCGGCTCCTCCGCACAACGCAATTTTCTTGATTTTTTTTCCTAATAATTCAGTGTGTCTGATACAACCGCAATTGAAAGTGTTTTTTAAAAGAGTTAAAAATTCCAACTCATCTAGTTCTTCCGCTAATTCACCATACATTCCAATGCCGGTCGTAGGCCACTCGTTTTCGATTGGATACAAGTCGTATGCTACTTCTTCGTAAGGATGAGCTTTGATTAAAGCTTTTACAACAGTTGATTTTAAATTTTTGGGAAGAATCGTCTCAAAGCGTACTTCTTCTTCTGTATGAAGTTTGTTTTTTTCGCCTACAAAAGGAGTGGTGTTATCGCTTCCCTTGAACGTTCCCTTGCCAACAAGATTAAAACCACAGGAGTCGTAATTACCAATTTTTCCGGCACCCGCTTCAAATACAGCATTTTGTACGGTTTCTAAATGGTCGGAAGGAATAAAAGTGACCAGTTTTAGTAAAAAGTCTCTTTTGGGGGCAAGTATTTTTGTGTTGATCAATCCCAGCTTTTCACACATTTTACCGCTTACACCATTTAAAACCGAATCGGCATTGGTATGAGACGAAAAAATAGCAATGTCATTTTTAATGGCTTTAATGATGATGCGCTCAATTGCATTGTTGCCATTAATTTTTTTAACCCCGGATAGCATAAGTGGGTGATGAGAAATAACCAGATTGCAGTTATTTGCCAAAGCTTCATCAATAACCTCTTCTGTCACATCTAATGTAATAAGAGCACCTTTGGCTTCATTTTTTGCACTTCCTACCAGAAGTCCAACATTGTCAAAATCTTCTTTGAGCTGAGAAGGAGCAAATTTCTCCAACTCATTAATAATATCTTTTATTAACACGGTCTAAAAATATATTAATCGATGTTGTCTCTTATTTCTACTAGTAATTCTCGAATGTCTTTAAGTTTGTTTATCACCTCAAAGTTGTTGATGGTATCTTCTTTATTTTCTTTTAGTTTTTTTTGGGCTCCTTTGAGGGTTAGCCCTTTTTCTTTTACCAAATGGTAGATGAGGTGAAAATTATCAACGTCCTTTGGTGTAAAAAGACGGTTGCCTTTTTTATTTTTATTGGGTTTGATCACATCAAATTCCTTTTCCCAATAGCGAATCAAAGAGGTGTTTACATTGAACATTTCTGCTACTTCACCTATGGTATAGTAGAGTTTTTCAATTTTAGTTTCTTTGTAAGGCATGTTAAACTAATTGTATGATCTTATTTATTAGTGAGTAACGCTTTGGTTAAACCATCAAAGCTTGAAATACAATATTATAAGATATTTGTTTAATCCCCAAACACTAAAGTGATCCGATTGTTTTAGAAGTATTACCTTTGTGACGTTATCAAATCATGCATTGTGAAACACATACAAAAACGTTACTCACAGGAATCCCGATAGCTATCGGGAGAATAAATTTTCTTTGGTGTCTTGGCGTCTTTGTGTGAAAATTATAAACAGATGAAATTATATACATTAGTTTTGGGGTTGTTTTTACAATTCGTCGTTATTGAATCCCAAGCTCAAGAATTATCCCATCAAGCTGGGTTTTCAATCGTTGGAGTAGGGGATATGATGTATGGTACCCATTTTCCTACCAAAGCAGGCTTGCCACCATTTAATAATCCATGGCCTTTGGTACAAGCTGTAGATTCCGTTTTTCAGACAGCCGATGTGGTTTTTGGAAACCTGGAGGGTGCTTTTTTAGATGAGGGTGAAGTGTATAAAAGCTGTAAGGATACAACTAAGTGTTATGCTTTTAAAACGCCAAGCTCTTATGCAAAGGTTTTAGATCAAATCGGTTTTGATATGGTTAGCTTGGCCAATAACCACATTCGGGATTTTGGTCCTCCAGGCTTGAAGAATACGCGCCAACTTCTTGATAGCATGGGTATAGCTTATGCCGGAATTATAGATCAGCCTTATGATATTATTGTGAGTAATGGGAAAAAAGTTGGCTTATGTGCTTTTGCTCCTAATACCGGTACAGTTCAAATTAAAGATCTGGAAAATGCAAAGGCCATAGTTAAAAAGCTGACTAATGAATGTGATTATGTTGTTGTTTCATTTCATGGAGGCGCCGAAGGAGGAAAGCATCAGCATATTACTCGACAAACTGAAACTTTTTATGGCGAGAACCGAGGTAATGTTTATGAATTTGCACACACATTAATAGATGCTGGAGCTGATGTTGTGTTTGGTCATGGGCCGCATGTGCCAAGGGCGATTGAGGTTTATAAAGGACGTTTTATTGCCTATAGTTTAGGAAATTTTTGCACCTACAGTCAGTTTAACATAAATGGCCCTAATGGTTTATCTCCGGTTGCTCAAGTGTGGTTAGATGAGGATGGAAGAATGGTTAAAGGAAAAATTCATCCCTTCTATCAGCAAAAAGGAAAAGGCGTGTTGAAAGATCCTTTAAAAAGAGTCATTTTTAAAATGCGTGAATTAACCAGGATTGATTTTCCGGAATTGAATGATCGCTTGTTGTTTGAGGATGATGGGACTTTCTACATGGTACTGGATCAAAAAATTCCAATGTTGCCAACTTTTGAAAAAGTGCAAATTGAATTAGATACCAAGAGTTATAGTTTGCGACCATAAAAAAACGATTTTCTACCTGTTTTTGTAATTGCTATGAATCAACTTCAGAATATTTTTAAAGAGTTCGGATTTGCAGAATCCGATGCAATAGAAATTTCGAATTGGTTTGTTTCAAAACAGTTTAAGAGCGGTGAGTTATTTATTAAAAGTAACCTTGTTGCGGACTATTTAGGGTTTGTTGAAACTGGCATGTTTCAGTTTTTTTATGAAAACGATGCAGAAGAAATAACAACCTACATTGCTTTAAAGAATGATTTTGTTTTATCGGTTCCAAGTTTTTTTGCAAAACAACCGTCGAGAGAAAGTATAAAGGCATTAGTTGATTCGCAGGTTTGGGTAATTAAGCATGAAGATTTTGAAAATTTACAAAACAAAATTTTGGGATTTAAAGATTTTTATGTTTCTGTATTAAAGCAATTACTTGTTTGCCTCGATGATAGCCGGTTCGATTATATTACGCTAAAACCCGAAGAGCGGTATTCAAAATTAATTAAGGAGGAGCCTGAACTTATCCAACTAATCCCGTTAAAATACTTATCCTCACTGATAGGCGTAACACCCCGCCATTTAAGCCGGATAAGAAACAATATCTGATATTCATTTATAGACAAATGTCTTCTTTCTGAGTGTTGGATTATATTGACTTTTGTGAGTATAATTAAATACTCACAAAATGAAAACAAAAGCATTTACTTTACTTGTTATTATTGGGTTTGCAGCACAGGGGTTTGGCCAAAATGCCGATTCAATAAAAAATGTGCCTACAAATTCTAATTGGAAGATTTTCTCTGAAGTAGATTTAGGAATTCTGTTCTCTACCGGCGGATACGCAAACTATTTTGGATTACGCAAGGGTGCACATAGCTTCGAAATGGGTTATCATCATTTTCCTGCCCCAAATTCCTTTTTTAGTGGCAAGCCCGAAGAGTTTGATCTTACAATAGAACATATTTATTCCATTCATTACAGCTATTTCTGGAATGGAAAAACCGATAAAGGTTTTTTTACACGGTTCATGTACCATAATAAAATGCAGATTGTTACGGAAAAAAGTTCTGGCATTTCGAAAAAACTTAATTCCGATTTGTTGGGGATGGAAATAGGATATGTTTGGTATGTTTATAAAGGTTTCTACCTAACACCAAGATTGGGAGCGCTTTATTATATCAAAAGCCCACAAGGTAGGAGCAATAAGCCAGTTCAGATTGGCAATAGCCTTTACGACAATGATAGGCATAAAATATGGGATACCTATTTTATTCCTACTCTTTCAATCGGTTATTCACTTTCAATTTAACAGCTGCGAGAATAGAAAAATTATTGGGATAGTGCTTATTGTGGATACTATGTTGTTGATCGGTCCATATGCAATTAGACTGTTTTCTTAGAATGCCCGGAGATATTGAGAGAAGATGTGGGTTTTATTTTGAATAAGTTTTGTCATGGCGGAACTCCTTTGTTAATTGTTTAGTGTATGCTCATATTTATTGGTAAGCCATTAATAGAAGCCTATGTTTTGATTGAGAACTTATATGTCTATCAATCCTTCTGATTAATAATAAAGCATTATTCATAAAATAAAATAGGCAAACCTAAGTTTGCCTATTTTATCTAATTATCTAATCTTGATAGTGTTAATCAAATGTTTGATTCGAGTTTTGTGAAATCTGAATCATTTTATCGTATTGTTCAGCAGTTAATTCATCTTTAAAGTAATAGTGTTGAGGATTAACTCTACGTCCTTTTTCGTGTACTTCGTAATGTAAGTGAGCTGCTGTACTGGTTCCGGTGTTTCCAACGTATCCAATAACATCACCACGTTTCACTTTCTGCCCCTCTTTAACATTGAATTCACTCAAATGGGCATAAAGAGTTATGTACCCAAAGCCATGATCAATTTCAATACGCTTACCATATCCGGTACTTTCATTCGTTATTTTGGTGACTTTTCCATCACCCGTAGAATAAACTTCAGTACCTATATTAGCCGTAAAATCCATTCCGTAATGAAATTTTTTGATTTTGTAGATTGGGTGAATGCGAAATCCCCAGCCTGATGCTGTTCTTCTTAAATCGTTGTTTGAGATTGGCATAATGGCCGGAACACATCGAAGCATTTCATCTTTACGTCTGGCTAATTCTATCACCTCATCAAAAGAAGTGGTCTGGATATACAATTGCTTCATGACAACGTCTAAACGTTTTGCAGTTGAAATAACCAACTCTGAATTGTCTAGATTGTCCAGGTATTCATACCGATTGACACCTCCAAAACCGGCACGGCGAATGCTGTTTGGAATACTGTCTGCCATAAAAATAGTACGATAAATATTTTCATCTCTGAGCTGAACATCTTCTAATACATTTTCTACTTGTCCAAGCTTTTTATTTAATATATCGTATTGTGCTAAAATTTGTTGAATCTCTCTTTTTTGCCTTTTTTCTATCGGACTTTCAAAAACATAAGGGTAGATGAAATATACTATTAAACTAACAACAAAGGTGAATGACAAATAAAATACACTTTGTTTTAAATAGTACTTGTAACCTCTTTCAATTTTATCGTAGCTAAGCGTTTCAGGATTATATCTATACTTAACTTTAGACATGATTTTAATATGGAATTTTGGAGTTAGTGAAAAATTTACTTCTAAATCTCCAAATTTATGGAAATAATCTAACTTTGCAACGATTTTTTTGTGATCGAATAAAGACTGTAGATTAAATAGAAATAATATATGATGACTGCATCAGAAATAAGAAATAGTTTCTTAGAGTTTTTTAAGTCGAAAGAGCACACCATAGTGCCTTCTGCTCCAATGGTTGTTAAAAATGATCCGACATTGATGTTCGTAAATGCCGGGATGAATCAATTTAAAGATATTTTTCTTGGAAATAGTCAGCCAAAATCGCCTCGTGTTGCTAATTCGCAAAAGTGTTTGCGTGTCTCTGGTAAGCATAATGACCTTGAAGAAGTAGGACATGATTCTTATCATCATACCATGTTTGAAATGCTTGGTAACTGGTCGTTTGGAAATTACTTTAAAGAAGAAGCAATTAATTGGGCCTGGGAGTATTTAACAGAAGTCTTAAAAATTGATAAGAGCAAATTATATGTTTCAGTTTTTGAGGGTAGTAAAGAAGATAACTTATCCAGAGATGTAGATGCTGCAAAATTCTGGTCTAAATGGGTGGATGAGTCGCGCATTATTAACGGAAATAAGAAAGATAATTTCTGGGAAATGGGAGATACCGGGCCATGTGGACCTTGCTCTGAAATTCATGTGGACCTTCGTGCCGATGATGAGCGTGCTAAGGTTGACGGAGCTTCGTTAGTGAATATGGATCATCCTGAAGTGATAGAAGTATGGAACTTGGTATTTATTCAATACAACCGTAAAGCCAATGGAGAGTTAGAGCTATTACCTAATAAGCACGTTGATACCGGGATGGGATTTGAGCGTCTTTGCCGTGTGGTACAGGAAAAAGACTCTAATTACGATACGGATGTGTTTTCTCCAATTATTGCAAAGATTTCTGAATTGTCAGGTTTTGAATACGGTAAGGCTGAAGAAGTTGATATTGCAATGCGTGTAGTGGCAGACCACATGCGTACGATTTGCTTTTCTATTACAGATGGTCAGTTGCCTTCCAATAATAAAGCGGGATACGTGATACGTCGAATTTTACGTCGTGCCGTGCGTTATAGCTATACGTTCTTAAATGTGAAAGAAGCCTTTATTTACCGGTTGATTGATGCGCTTGTTTCCACAATGGGTAAAGCTTATCCTGAATTGGAGGCGCAAAAAGATTTAGTATCTAAGGTAATTAAGGAAGAAGAAGAGTCTTTCCTACGCACTTTAGAAACCGGTATTGGAATGTTAGATAAAATCATTGTGGATACAAAAGCCGCAAATTACAATGTAGTGAGTGGAAGTGTTGCTTTTGAATTGTATGATACCTATGGTTTTCCGCTAGATTTAACGGAATTGATTCTTAAAGAGAATGACTTGGTTGTAAATCGCAAGGAATTTGAGGAGGAAATGCAAAAGCAAAAAGATCGTGCCCGTAGTGCAACTAGTATTGAGACTGATGATTGGGTGGTGTTGCAACAGGATGATCGTGAGGAATTTATTGGGTATGATTATTTAGAAACTGAATTGTTCATCACTCGATACCGTAAAATTATTGCTCAGAAAAAAGAGCTTTACCAGCTCGTGTTTAACATTACTCCTTTTTATGCCGAAAGTGGAGGTCAGGTTGGTGATACCGGGTACATCGAGTGTAATGGCGAAAAAACATCAATTCTTGAAACGAAGAAAGAAAATAATTTAATAGTTCATCATGTAGCTCAATTACCTTCTTCTTTAGCCGGTACTTTTAAAGCTGTAGTGAGTAAAGTGAAACGTCAGCAAACGGCCAATAATCACACGGCAACTCACTTGTTACAAGAGGCTTTAATCGAAGTTCTTGGGAATCATGTTGAGCAAAAGGGTTCATTGGTTCATCCGGATTACTTGCGTTTTGATTTTTCTCATTTTCAGAAGGTGAGCGATGAAGAGATTCAAAAAGTAGAAACCATTGTGAATGGAAAAATCAGAGCCAATATTCAACTCGAAGAGATGCGTGATATTCCCATGTCTAAAGCTGAGGAAATGGGAGCTACTGCCTTATTTGGAGAAAAATATGGTGATTTAGTTCGTGCCATTAAATTTGGTTCTTCTATCGAATTGTGTGGTGGAACTCACGTACAAGCGACTGGTGAAATCGGATTCTTTAAAATTATTTCAGAGTCATCAATCGCGTCTGGTATTCGTCGTATTGAAGCTATTACGGGTGATAAATTTGAAGAGTTTATGCAGCAGCAATCTGCCATGATTAAGAGTATTCAGGCGATGTTTAAGAATCCTGCAAACTTAACTAAGAATATTGAAGGAGTACTTTCTGAAAACAGCCAATTAAGTTCTCAAGTGAAAGATATGCAAAGGAGCATCATGGGCATTGAAAAGAGAAGTTTAATTGACGGTGCTACTGACTGTTGTGGTGTGAAGATTATTTCAGGACGTGTTAAACCTATGTTAGGAGAGGTTGTAAAAGATCTTTGTTTCCAACTAAAGGGTGAGTTAGATGATTTTGTTGCCATTCTTGGAGCAGAAGTGAAAGGGAATCCTCAGTTGGCAGTTGTGATGTCAGAGAATTTGGTAAATGAAAGGAAACTAAATGCGGTAGCGATTATTAAAGAAGCAGGAAAGAAAATGAAAGGAGGAGGTGGTGGTCAACCATTCTTCGCAACTGCCGGAGGTAAAAATTTAACCGGTTTAGATTCTGCCATTGAAGATGCGATTGCATTAGTCAAATCTCAATTGGAAAATTAGTTCGAAAATTAGATAGATATTAAGTAAAAAGGCCATTCAACTTGAATGGCCTTTTGTGTTTATGTGGGTCGATTGGAGACCAATTTGAATGTTTGCAAGTATCATAAAGCAAGCATAGGGCTATGGTGAAGAAACATCTACAAAGAGAAGCAATGACGTCAAGGGTTGTGACTTAATTCTTTAACCTCTGTGCCCCTGAGTCTCCGTGTTGATTTTTTGGTGTTATGCCAATTGCTTATGCATAATTGCGGTGATCCGAACTTTTATGTTATGGTAAAAACAGCGTATTTATGTTGATAACTTATTTGTAGAATAATGTGTTTTTCGTTGTGCCTTCGCGTCTTAGCGAGAGTGATTTTTATGAAGTCTTTATTCTGCTTCGTCAAAACTCGTGTTGTTGCTCATTATTTCCCTAGCCGCTTTTGTATATTCTAATAGCTTAGCATGAGCTATTGTATCACTGTCAAAAAAGTTATTTTCGTATTTAGCCGCCGGTAAAATGTAGAAAACTTTTTTTCCATTAAGCACAGGAGTATGTACCCATGTAAGTTGATAGCTTGCATCAATCACTTTACACGAATTTCCTTTTTTGGTTAGTATAACTTGAGTCATGGCTCCACCATCTGTTAACGCATCCCTTTGGTTGGATACAAAATTGCCCATGCTGTAAACAACGACTTCACCTTTTTCTTGGTCGTAGTGAAATGGTTGTAAAACATGAGGGTGTGAGCCAATTATTATTTTAACGCCATTGCGCCACAGGAATTGCGCGACTTTTTGTTCTTTTTCATTTGGGGTTGTTTGATATTCTCTGCCCCAATGTACAAAAGCAATGATTTGATCCGGATGGTTTTCTTTAGCTTTTTGTATGTCTTTGGCCATTGATAATGTATCAATGTGGTTAACGATATTAGGTGGGGTTACCGGTAATCCATTGGTTCCATAAGTATAATTAAGAAGAGCTATTTTAATGTTGTTTACTTCAAAAACAAAAGGATTGTTTTTTTCATAATCTTCTTTATTAAAGAAAGTTCCTGTTCGAGGAATTTCCAACGAATCCAAAACTTTGCAAGTCCTGTCCAGACCTTGTTTTCCTCTGTCTACACAATGGTTGTTAGCTGTTACAAAAATATCTATACCGGCTCCCTTGCATGCTTCAGCTAGCGCGTCAGGAGATGAGAATTGTGGATAGCCTTTGTGGGGTGGACCTGCTAATGTTACTTCCAGATTTGCAATTGCAATGTCTGCTTTGCGGATTTCTTCATGTAGATAGGCAAAAACAGGATTGTAATCATAAGTGTTCTGAGTTGTTTGTGCTCCTCTAATTTGAGTATCGTGCCCCATGATGTCTCCAATAAATAGGAGTTTTAAGGTATCTGTGTTCTGAGCGTTTGTTATAAATGAAACTAAAAAGAGGCTTATAATGGTAATGGTTTTCATTGATCTGTTTTCTATCTAACTTTTATCTATCTACAAAGATCATAACTTTTACGTGTTATGGTATAGAAAAGCTTCAAAAAGTCCAACTAAATTCATCGATCATGCATTTTTACAACCAGGCATAGCATTATTTATATAACTATAAAGTTTATAACGTATATCCGTTTTTACGCATAATTATTTTAACACTGAGGCACAAAAGCACTGAGTTTATAAAGTTCAACTATACAACTCAGTGTCCCCGCCTGCATCGGGCAGGCCTGCGTCTCGTGTTGATATTTTTGGTCGGTATATTAATTGCTTTTGCATTATGCATAATTGCGGACATTCAGAAAGTTTAAATAGTCATCAATTTTTATTATTGATGTTATTTGTTTAGCTAAATAGGAGTTAATCAATGGTGCGTTTTCTAAAATTCAGCTTAATTGTTTAAAATATAGCGATCAACAACTTCGGCAACCCCATCGTCGTTGTTTGATGCAACAATGGCATCAGCTCTATCTCTTAATTCGGGTGTTACATTATCAACCCAAATGCCTAAACCGGCATATTCAACCATTGTTAAGTCATTTCCTGCATTACCCACAGCAATAATTTCTTCCTGCTTTATGTTTAGTTTTTCAGCAAGGCGTTGAATGCTGGCTGCTTTGTCAATGCCTTTTGGCATAACTTCTAAGAAGAAAGGTTTAGAAATCGCAACGCTTAAATTGGTTTTAGCTTTTTTTAGATGAGGTTCAAAACTTTTCAGACGAATCGGATCATCCAATAAAATACATTTGACAGCAGAACTTGCAATTTCGGTTTTAAAACAAGGAACTTTATGAATTGGCATTCCTGTTAAATCTTTTTCAATATTGATGTATTCAGATTCAGTTTCACTTACAATCTCATTATTTTTGTAGGTGATAATATGTAAGTTGTTTTCAACACTGTAATCATGAAGATCATGAATTTCTTCTTTGCTTAAACTTTGCTCAAAAATGCTTTTATTGTTTTTAATGTCTGTAATAATTGCACCATTGTAAGAAATGATGTAAGAATTATAATGAGCAAGATTTAACTCCTCGGCATATTTTAACATGGCACCGGTAGGGCGACCGGAAGCCAAAACAACATATACACCTTTGGCTTGGGCTTCAAGTAATTTGCTTTTGTTGGTTTCCGAAATCGAATAGTCATCTCTTAATAAAGTGTCATCTAAATCCAGTACAAGCATTTTGTATTTCATAATCCTTCTTTTTTGTCGGTGCAAAAATACTAAAAGTGTGTGGGATTGATTCGGGAATATCCTTATATAATGTTAAAAATGATTCAATTAAGCAGATGGAAATATTACAATTAGCCCATCTGCAATAAATGCAGGTAGAATCCGTTTTTCTTGTTGTATAATTATTTATAATTTTGGCATTTTTAAAAATGTGAGCCAGATGCCCCAATATATCAAACATCGTACATCCTTCTATTTAGGATTTCTTATTTTATTAACTGTAGTTACTGCTTGTGCTTCCGGAGGAAAAGTTAGCAAGGCTCAAAAGGCTTATGCTATTGGCGAATACTATAGAGCTATTCCTTTATATAAAAAAGCTTTTAAAAAGGAGAAAGGTAAATATGCTAAAGGTGAATTAGCCTATTATTTAGGTGATTGTTATGCTAAATTAAATCAGCCTCGAAAAGCAGCTTCTTTTTTCTCAAAAAGTGTTAAGAGTAAATACATTGAGCAGCCGGTTGAGTTATTGTTGGCAGAGGCTTATGTGGCCAGTGGAAAGTATGAAGATGCTTTAGAAACTTATAATGAATATTTGGATCGTGATGCTTTGAATAGAAAAGCACTAAATGGAGCAGCTTCCTGTAAGTTGGCTATCCGAGATTCCATTAAAACCCGATACGTAGTTCAGAAGGAAAAGAAATTAAGCCATGCCAAATATGGCGATTTTTGTCCCGGTTATGCGAGTACGGATTATGATATGATTTACTTTTCATCCATGCGAATGGAGAAGAGAGGCCGTAAAAGAAGTCGAATTACCGGTCAGGGAGGCTGTAATATCTACATGAGTCGTCATGATTCGAAAGGAGAATGGGCTGATCCTGAGAAGCTTGATGAGCAGATTAACACATCTTATGATGAGGGGAGTGGTACCTTAACTCCTGATGGCAAAGAGATGTATTTTACCCGTTGCCGATATACTAATGAACAGCCAATGAGTGCAGAGGTTTATGTGGTTGGCCGAGCAGGTGGAAAATGGGGTGAGCCTGAATTGGCCCCGGTTGCCGGTGATAGTATAATGGCAGCTCATCCGGCCGTATCGCAAGATGGAAGCACCATTTATTTTGTGAGTGACATGGAAGGTGGCGTTGGCGGATTAGATCTTTGGAAAGTTGAAAAAGGTGGCGATTCAGGATGGGGTGAGCCAATAAATCTTGGCAACGTTATAAATACCCCTGGTGATGAAGTTTTTCCTTATGTGAGAATGGATGGTACTTTATATTTTAGTTCAGATACTCATGTTGGTTATGGAGGCTTAGATCTTTATAAAGTTGAATATAATAAAAATGGAGAGCCAACTGTAATTAATCTCGGGAAACCTATTAACAGTGAGAGTGATGATTTTGGTATCGCTTTTAAAGGAATGTTAGAAGAAGGTTTGTTTTCATCAACTCGTGAAAGCTCTAAAGGAATTGATAATATCTGGTCTTTTACTTTGCCTAAATTAGAGTTTTCCATGAAAGGGAGTGTGCTTAGTCAAAAAACAGGAGAGCCAATTCAAGATGCCTATATGCGATTAATTGGAACAGATGGAACCAATGTGAAATTAAACTTGCTTGAGGATGGTACCTTTAAATCTAAGCTTGCTGAAGATAATGACTACGTATTTATGGTTGCTGCTAATGGGTATTTCAATCAAAAGGAAAACATCAGTACTATGGGGCTGAATGCAAATCAGGATTTTTCTTTTGAAGTAAAATTAACTCCTATTGAAGATGCAATTATTCTTGATAATATCTACTTTAAAGAAGGTGAGTTTAAGTTGGAAGAAGACGCTAAAAAAGAATTGCAGCGTTTGGTTAATATCATGACTGCTAATCAGGGTGTAATTATTGAAATTTGCGCTCATACGTGTCAGGAGACCGATGATGAAACCCAAGCCATAGTATTATCTCAGCAGCGAGCAGAGGCTGTAATGAAATATTTGATGTCTAAAGGAATTCCAACAGAACGTTTGTCTGCTAAAGGTTATGGTGAATCTGAACCCATGGAGGTTGACCGTAACTTAGAAGCGGAGTATGATTTCTTGAAAGCGGGCTCTATGCTTACAGCAGATTATATTAAAGGCTTAAGTAAGAGTGAGCGTAAAAAAGCTATAGAAATTAATCGTCGGATTGAATTTAGAATACAAAAGTAAGTCTTTAATGTGCCGATTGACTATTGCGTCAATTTGTAGATTTGAAAAGTTTAACTATTCTATTTTTAGAGGTAAGTAGTTAAGTACTTATCAACAGTAAGCTTACTTTAACATCAAAGATGCTGTGTCATAAAGCATAGCCTGAAGGGCTATGGATATCGTGGCATTTAAATAAGGTAACTGATTAATATCCTAGCTCTTACGGGCTAGGTTTTGGGATGTCGCCCACTTTGGTTTTTTTTAGATTTATGCAGAGATGTGTGTACTTATTTACTGACCTCAATCCATTTTTTTAAACCTTTTATTAGACTTATAAAGCACCATGTTATTCACTAACCACATTTGTTGGGTAAAAGTACTTTAGAAGCGAGATGTGAGTAATGGGAATATTTACAATCGAATGGTTATTCCAAAGATGTGTTGTTTCTTATCTTATTATTCCATCAATCCTAAAAGAGGAGCTAAGAAGAAAATAACTCCAAAGGACCAAATGATCGATCCGATAATCATGTAAGTAATAAAAACTTTTTTTCTGCTGATTAGTAGCATTCCAAAAATAACAGTGATAATCGGCCCTAATAATCCGGTTGAAATAACACCCAGGCCAAAAGTGCCATATTTATCCATCCATTTTACAAACTTTCCTTTTTTTCGATCCAGTTTTTCCTGGTTGTATTTTTTGAGGAGGAGCTGAGATAATTGTTCCCCGGAAAAATAAAAGATCAAAATTGTGGTAATGGATCCTGTGGCAGTAACCGAAGCTGTGATGTATGGATTAACATCTAAGGCAATTCCAACTGGAATCCCTTTCCAGATACCGATCATTCCGGCTAAATAAATAGCGAAGTATTTTGTAAGGTTACTCATTAAATAATAGTTCCTTTCGGAGGTAGTGTTGGTTGCTGTTTTTAAATCATCTGCTAAACTAAGTGATATAAAACTGCTTAGCAAAATATTAAAAGATTATCCTACAATTTCTTTTCCTTTTTTCTGGGCTATAAAGCTAATGATAATTAATTGCATGGCATGGTACACCATGGTAGGGAGAAGGAAGATTCCTAAGCTTGCAGAGTTGGTAAAAAGTACTTTTGCCATTACACTGCCATGTACCAAGGATTTTTTTGAGCCACAAAATACCGCGGTGATCTCATCTTCCCGATTGAATTCTAAAAGGGCACAAGTTTTTTTTATGCTGACGTAAATAATCGCAAAAATAGCAAAAATTGAAAGTGCAACGGTTAATAAATGGGCAATGCTAATTGTGGAAAATATCCCACTGGAAAACGAATTGCTAAAACTGTTGTAAACAATGCATAGAATAATTGACTTGTCAAACAGTGAAAGTTTTTTAGAATGCTTTTTTGCAAATGTACCCCAATATTTGTTTAGCATAAGGCCTAAAATAACCGGAGCAAGTATTTTTGCAAGGAGACTCGTAAAGGTGTCTGAAAAATCAATGGCGAAGTTACTGTTTTGAAGAAATAGACTCATCCAAAGAGGTGTGATGATAATGCCAAGAAGCCCGGAAATACTCGCATTGAAAATCGCGCCGGGAGTATTGCCTTTGGCCAGTACTACCATCACCACCGAAGATGAAACGGTTGAAGGTAAGGCTGCCATAAAAAACATCGCCATCCATAAAAGTTTTCCTTCTTCAGATTGAATGAGCGGTTTGAACAGGATGATTATGAGAGGGAACAAAAGAAACGTACTTAATTGGATGACCAGGTGAAGTCGGTAATTAGTAACTCCTTTCATCATTTCTTTTGGACTTAGTTTTAATCCATAAAAGAAGAAGATCAGTGAAATGCCTAAGCTGCTTAAAGTATCTAAGCCATACCATTGGTCCGACTTCCCAATTTCCGGATAAATTTTTGCCAGGATGATCATGCCAATCAATCCTAAAATAAAGCCATCAAGTTTTTTAAGCATTTTTAATAGTTTGAGGAAAGTACAAAATTACTAATTAATGCTGGTTTTTCGCTTTGTTTCAAGACTTAAAAACTGTCATCCGTTGATGATCCCAAAAGATTGTATTACTTTTGCAGTCCGAATGGTAAACCTGAAAAATCATTACTCGTGAGTTCAGATTCAAGATACAATCAACGTGGCGTTTCCGCCTCAAAAGAAGATGTGCATAATGCCATCAAAAACATTGACAAAGGAGTTTTTCCACAAGCTTTCTGTAAAATCGTTCCGGATATTATTGGTGGCGATGAAGAGTTTTGTAACATTATGCACGCCGATGGTGCCGGTACAAAGTCTTCATTAGCTTACATGTATTGGAAGGAAACCGGAGATATTTCTGTATGGAAAGGGATTGCTCAAGATGCCATCATCATGAATGTTGATGATTTGCTTTGTGTGGGTGCAACCGATAATATTTTGGTGTCATCAACCATAGGGCGAAATAAGAATCTGATTCCCGGTGAAGTGTTATCTGCCATTATTAATGGTACTGATGAGTTACTAGCCGAGCTTCGCGAAATGGGTGTAAGTATTTATCCTACAGGAGGTGAGACCGCTGATGTGGGGGACTTGGTAAAAACCATTATTGTAGATAGTACGGTTACTTGCCGTATGAAACGCAGTGATGTGATTTCTAATCATACCATTCAACCGGGTGATGTAATTGTTGGTTTGGCTTCTTTTGGACAAGCCACTTACGAAAAAGAGTACAACGGAGGCATGGGAAGTAATGGATTAACTTCTGCTCGTCACGATGTATTTGCAAAATATTTGGCGGAAAAATATCCGGAGAGTTACGATGGTGCAGTGCCTGATGATTTAGTTTATTCCGGCAATTGTAAGTTAACCGATCCGGTAGAAGGTTCTCCAATCGATGCCGGTAAATTAGTACTGTCTCCAACCCGTACTTATGCACCTGTTGTAAAGACAGTGTTGGATGAAATGCGCCAAGATATTCATGGAATGGTTCACTGTTCAGGTGGTGCACAAACTAAGGTGCTTCACTTTGTAGGTGATGTTCATGTTATTAAGGATAATTTGTTTGATGTACCACCTTTGTTCAAGTTAATTCATGAGCAATCAGGTACAGATTGGAAAGAAATGTACAAGGTGTTTAACATGGGACATCGATATGAGTTCTATGTGTCGCCGGAAAAAGCTGAGCGAATTATTGAAATTAGTAAATCATTCAATATCGATGCTCAGGTGGTGGGTAGAGTAGAGGTTTCAGACTCGAAGAAATTGACCATCCAAAGCCAGTTTGGTACATTTGAATATTAATAAAAAGAGAATAACGATATTATTATATGTCACACGAAAATTCATTGCTGAATAAACTGGAAGGTATTCGCCTGAGATACGAAGAAGTGTCTGAGCAAATTACCAATCCGGCGGTTATTTCTGATACCAAGAGGTACGTGAAGTTAACGAAAGAGTATAAAGAATTGTCGAAAGTGGTAAAAGCTCGTAATGAGTATAAGAACATTTTAGACAATATTGCTTCTACACGTCAGATCTTAAAGGAGGAGACAGATCCTGAAATGAAAGAAATGGCTAAAATGGAATTGGATGAACTGGAAGATAAACTTCCTGATTTTGAAGAGGAAATTAAGCTGTTGTTAATTCCTTCTGATCCACAGGATGCTAAAAATGCGGTATTAGAAATTCGTGCAGGTACAGGTGGTGATGAAGCAAGTATTTTTGCCGGTGATTTATTCCGGATGTACACCAAGTATTGTGAAGGACGTGGTTGGAAAATTGAGATTACCAATGCCAATGAAGGAACTTCAGGAGGTTACAAAGAGATTGTGATGAATGTGACCGGAGAAGGTGTTTATGGTATTTTAAAATACGAATCGGGCGTACACCGCGTACAACGTGTGCCTCAAACCGAAACTCAAGGTCGTGTGCATACATCAGCTGCTACCGTTGCCGTATTACCAGAGGCCGAAGAATTCGATATTGAATTAAAGACCGAAGATATTCGTAAAGATACGTATTGTTCGTCAGGTCCCGGAGGTCAGAGTGTAAATACCACTTATTCGGCCATTCGATTAACACACATTCCATCTGGTATTGTGGTTACTTGTCAGGATCAAAAGTCACAGTTGAAAAACTTAGATAAAGCGATGGCTGAATTAAGAACGCGTCTGTACAACTTAGAATACCAAAAGTATTTGGATGAGATTTCTTCTCAACGTAAAACAATGGTTTCGTCCGGTGACAGATCTGCAAAAATTCGCACTTACAATTACCCTCAAGGTCGTGTAACTGATCACCGAATTAACTTGACACTTTATAATTTATCAGCTATTATGGATGGAGACATTCAGGAAATTATTGATAAGTTGGTCATTGAAGAAAATGCTGAACGTTTGAAAGCCAGTGAAATGTAGGAATGAAGCTGCTAGTCGCTAGTCCACGATCGCTATCGCGGTAGCTGCTGGCCTTAATGCTTTTATTGATAGAAACAAGCTAATAGCTAGAAGCTAGAAGCTAAAAGCTAAAAAAATATGACTTCTCAAGAATTATTTGAAAACATCAAAAAGAAAAAGAGTTTTTTATGTGTTGGTTTAGATACCGACATTAATAAAATTCCACGAGAGTTGTTAGATACAACAGATCCAATCTTTGCTTTTAATAAGCAAATCATCGATGCCACCCATGATGTAACAGTTGCTTATAAGCCTAACTTAGCTTTTTACGAAAGTTTAGGAGTAAATGGATGGAATTCTTTAGAAAAGACGGTCAATTATTTGAAGTATAATTATCCTGATGTTTTCATTATTGCAGATGCTAAGCGAGGTGATATTGGTAACACTTCGGCGATGTATGCAAAGGCTTTCTTCGATCACATGGAGTTCGATTCAGTAACAGTTGCTCCTTACATGGGTGAAGATTCAGTAAAACCATTTCTAACTTATGTTGATAAATGGGTGATTCTTTTAGCTTTAACATCTAACAAAGGCGCTTTCGATTTTCAGTTTATGGAAGAAAATGATGAGAAGCTTTATGAGAAAGTAATTAAGAAAAGTGCAGAGTGGGGAACCGAAGATAATTTAATGTATGTAGTTGGAGCCACAAAAGCTGAAATGTTAGCAGATATCCGTAAAATTATTCCAAATCATTTCTTATTAGTGCCAGGAGTAGGTGCTCAAGGTGGAAGTCTTGAAGAAGTTGCTAAAAATGGCATGAATGATAAATGCGGTTTGTTAGTGAACTCCAGTCGGGGTATTATCTACGCCAGTGCAGAGAGTGATTTTGCAGAAAAGGCGCGTGAAGCCGCAGTTGAAGTTCAGCAAGAGATGGAGAAGTTGTTGAAAGATAAAGGTTTAGTTTAGTGTTAAACTTTTTTAAAATATAGAGGTGCAGCATTTATGTTGCACCTTTTTTTATGATATTTGTTCCAGCAACTAAATAACATTTAAACTATGAGTAAAAAATTATCCCTATTAACGCTACTATTTTTGGCGTTTTTTCAACTGATGGATGCACAAGATAAAGTGCTTTTCCTTTCAGGTGATTCAATTGAAGTAAATATAGTTAAAGTATTGCCCGACACGCTTGTGTATGAATTGATGACTGATATCCTAGATTTACATAAGGCAAAGGTAGATATTGAGAAAATCTATTATCGTGATGGGAAAATAGAAATTTGTACCGAGGTAAAAAAGTATCCTGAGGTCAGAGGATTAGATGATTGGCGAAAAGTGATCATCACTTTAGATAAAAAAGACATTAAGGAATTAATTGAAGTGTCTGAAGTGAAAGGTTTCTCAAAACGCTTGGTGTTAAATGCTGAAGATGGTGGTAAAGAAGCCCGCAAAGCATTAAGAAAAGATGCTGCTGCCTTAGGAGCGTGTATGATTTTGTTGACCGAAGGATGGGATTATGAAAAGAAAAAGCCGGAATATAAATATGGAAAAGGCGTGAAATTATATGGCATTGCCTATAAAGAAGAGTAACGGTTTAGCGAAATGAGATAAACAAGACCTTATTAACAGATGACGTTAATAGGGTTTTTTTATGGACAAAACTTCTAATCGTCCTTAACTTGTTTAAAAAGAAAGATGAAACCATGATGCAATAAGCCTTGTTCACAGGAGGATTATTAATTTTCCTTATGCGTCTTGGCGGCATTGCGAGAAAACTATTCACCCATGAAATTAGGAGCATTTTCAGTAAGTTTAAGTGTGAAAGACCTCGTTATTTCTAAAGAATTTTACGAAAAACTAGGTTTTCAGGTTTTTGGCGGATCCGAAGAAGAGAAGTATTTGATCATGAAGAATGGTCATGCCATGGTCGGTCTTTTTCAGGGCATGTTTGATGGTAACCTGCTCACCTTTAATCCGGGTTGGAATGAAGATGCTATGCAGGTTGAGGTGTTTGATGATGTTCGAACAATAAAAGATGAGGTAGCCAAGAAAGGCATTCCAATACATGGCGCTAGCACCGAAGGGAAAAAAGGCCCCGGCAGCTTTATGATAACCGATCCTGATGGAAATGTGATTCTTATCGATCAGCATTGTTAGTGTGTCTGATGTGGTTTTTTATAGCGTAATGTACAAATTGGGCATATTTATACAGTTATTTTTGTTTCATCTGTTGTGAGTTATGATTTAAAAAAAAAAACGTCCCTTTGCTGAAAGAGACGTTTTATAACATTTGTTGAGAAGAAGTTGTTAATTACTTAAATAAAATGCGATACCTTCGTTGTTTGGATCAGTGTTTTGTGGTGCAAATGTATAGTAGTAACTTTGACTGTATTTAAATCTCCATAGTGGCCAAGATGTTTCTTCGGCTCCTGTTGCATTATAGCCAATTATTCCTTTATAAACCCATCCGGTACCGCTTTTTTTCTCAGTAGGTATTGAAGTTAGGAAGTTTTCGTTTGTAATGGTGTTGTAATATCTATATATTGGATCTGCATTCCCAACTTTCTCTTTTCTAATGCGTCCTGCGAGTCTTACGAATTGACTTTCGTTAAATTCGTAATAGTCGGTAGTTAATACTTGTTTGCCATTAATTTTAAATTCATAAAGATTTCTTTTGTTTCCAAAAGGATAGATTTTTTCGATTTCTGATTTGTCCATTGCTGAAAGGGTCGTAGCTTGAGGTATTTCGTAGTTGCCAATTGTCCATTTGTTTGGAACTACGTAACACATGATAGAGTTTCTGTCAAAAGCAGAGTATTGGATTTTTGATGAAGAAGTAGGGTATTTGTTTAAAATCCATATATCAACATCTTCTTTTGTCCATCCTTGAGAAGTTAAATCGTTGTACACGGCTTGTTTATTCCATGGAATATTGGCATTGGGATTTTGGTGTTCGTGAAATAGTCCTAATAGATGGCCAATTTCATGCTTTACTGCACAATGAAATTCCTTAGAGTTTGATTTGAAACCTTTTGATCCAACCCATATTGTTAATTTTTTGAAATCTGACCTTAGGTATGCTTCACCAAATCCCATATCTATATCTTCTTTGAATTCAACAACTACATCAGTAGTGAAGAAACTATCCATAAATAAAAATTTTATGTTAGCATGTGCCATCCATTGACGTGCCGCCCTTTCAAATTCTGCTTGTTCTTGCGATGATCCATCTTTGAAGCTAAATGTAATTTGAGAGCCATTGGGCCATATGAAATCTTTGTTAGAAACATGCTTTAATATTCCTTGAGGGGAGTCTATAACAAAATCATTGATTAGTGGATACAAAGATTGTTCAGCTTGGTTTTTTTGTGGTTCAATGCTCTCTTCTTTGGTACATGAAACAGATAATAGTACTGCTAGGATTAATAATAACTTACTTAATTTAAACATATTATTTTTTTATAATGCCTACTCTTTTGTGTGATTTTCGGCTTGCTCACATTTAATAGGTTGATAGGTGCGAATATATAAAATATAAACTGAATATATAAAAAATTATGCATATCAATGTATGTGATCTTATGTTTATATATGGTTTGTTCTGGATTAGAAATGAAGTGTCTATAGAAATAATCTACAACAGTATTAAAGAGGAGTGTAATTGGGAGATCACAAAATCCATTGATGAAATGTAATTTATTATGCTAAACTTTTTTAAGAGAAAGTCTTAATAGGTATTTATTAATATTATGATGGAAATGTGATTCTTATCGATCAGCATTGTTAGTTTAAAGTCTGCCAAATTAATGTCTACATTCACGAGAATGAATTATTAAAGAAAAACGCCTCTTTCATAATTTGAAAAAGGCGTTTCAAGGCGTTAGTGTATTAATTTGTAAATTAGTACATTATCTAATTTTTACATTAACATTATCTTTCTAAATAAGTATAGCCATACAATCCGGAACGATAATTCGATAAAAATTCCTTTCCTTCGTTTTGCGTGATCGTACCACATTTTACCGATGAGGTTACCCATTTTTCAACAGTCCTTACCATTTTTTTAGGATTGTAATTGACATATTCCAATACATCAGCAACCGTTTCACCATCAAAAATCTGGTCAATGTTATAGCCATCTTTTGTTACCGAAATATGAACAGCATTGGTGTCACCAAATAAGTTGTGCAAGTCACCTAAAATTTCCTGATAAGCTCCTACTAAAAATACTCCAATGTAATATGGCTCATCATTTTTAAGATTATGAACCGGTAAATTGTGCGAAATGTTTTTAGTTGCAATAAAATTCTCAATTTTTCCATCCGAATCACAAGTAATGTCCTGGAAAGTCGCAGATACCTCTGGTTTTTCATCTAAGCGATGGATCGGTATAATTGGGAAAATCTGATCTATTGCCCATGAATCCGGTAAAGATTGGAATAATGAGAAATTACAGAAGTATTTTTCTGAAAGTAGTTTTGATAAAGAAATAAATTCATCAGGCACATGTTTAATGTTTTCTGCCATTTTATAAATATCCTTCGCAATACTCCAGAATAAACGTTCAATTTGAGCTCTGGTTTTTAAGTCTAGTAATCCTAAACTAAAACGATCTAAAGCTTCTTCACGAATAATTTGTGCATCGTGCCAAACTTCGAGCATCCTAGATTGATTTAAGTATTCTCTCGACTCGTAAAGTTCTTTTACTAACTCATGATCATCAGCACTCAGTTCTACTTCATTTGACCATTGAGGCGGACAAGTAGTTTCCAATACCTCAAAAATCAATACCGAGTGATGGGCTGTTAGCGAGCGACCTGATTCGGTAATAATATTCGGGTGAGGAACATTGTTTTTGTTGCTCGCATCTACCATGCACGAAATGGCATCGTTCATGTATTCCTGTATGCTGTAATTAACACTGCTTTCACTGTGGGCAGACTTTGTTCCGTCGTAATCAACGCCTAATCCACCACCTATATCAACAAATTCCACCTCAAAGCCTTCTTTGCGGAATTGAATGTAGAACTGTGCAGCTTCTCTCAATGCAATCTTAATGCGTCGGATTTTTGTTACCTGGCTGCCGATGTGAAAGTGTACCAGCTTCAAACTTTCTTTCATGTTTATAGACGAAAGGTATTCCATCGCTTCCAAAAGATCGCTCGAGGTTAGTCCAAATTTACTCACATCACCACCGGAATTTTCCCATTTTCCACTTCCTGAACTTGCCAATTTTACACGAATCCCCAAATTCGGAATGATGTTTAGTCGATTAGCAATATCGGTAATCATTTTTAGTTCATTGAGCTTCTCAACTACCAAATAAATGCGGCGACCCATTTTTTGAGCCAGTAATGCCAGCTCTATGTAGTCCTCATCTTTGTAGCCATTACAAATAATTAGCGAATCGTTATTGGTACTGGATGCAATTACTGCATGAAGTTCTGGTTTAGAACCAGCTTCAAGTCCAATGTTAAACTTTTTTCCGTGACCGATGATTTCCTCAACTACGGGTTGGGTTTGGTTGACCTTAATCGGGTAAACCACAAAACTTTCGCCTTTGTAGTCGTATTCTTCTGTTGCCTGCTTAAAGCAAGTGTGCATCTTTAAAATACGGTTATCCAAAATGTCTGGAAATCGAACCAATACAGGAGTTGGTACATCTCGTAACTGAAGCTCGTCAATTACTTCTTTTAAGTCGATGCTTACACCATTCTTTTTAGGAGTAACTGCAATGTTTCCTTTTTCGTTGATAGAGAAATAGTTAATTCCCCATCCTTCTATGTTGTACAACTCGGTAGAGTCGTCAGTTGTCCACTTTCTCATTTTAAGTCTTGTTATAAATGATACTTAAAATCCGGTAATTTAAAATTAGTCGCTAAAAAGTCCGGTGCTTTATTAGCTTTGATAGGACACAAAATTATCACGTCAAATCCACAATGTTTATTTTGTGGCAATGGTTTTGCGAGTTCGATCTACAAAAATATTTTGAATAATCAGCACTTTTTAACTTAAACGTGATTTATAATCTTCATAACCAAAGTTTCTTACTAGTTTAAGATCATTTGTCTCTGAGTTAAACTTATAAATTGCAGGTAAGCGAACTCCATTGAAAGTGGTGTTTTTTACCATGGTATAGTGAGCCATGTCACCAAATACCAATTTGTCTCCAATCTTTAACGGATTATCAAAGCTCCAATCTCCAATAACATCTCCTGCCAAACAAGTTACACCACCTAAACGATAAGTGTGAGCTTTTTTGTTGGCATCATCACCACCTTCAATAAACGGACGGTAAGGCATTTCCAATACATCCGGCATGTGAGCCGTTACCGATGTATCTAAAATGGCCAAATCCATACCATTCTTAAAAATATCAAGAACCGATGCGACTAGCACACCTGTATTTAAAGCAATAGCTTCGCCTGGTTCTAAGTATACTTCCAGATCGTAGCGTTGCTTAAAGTCTTTGATGATTTTTATTAAGCGCTCCACATCATAATCTGGTCGGGTAATATGATGTCCACCACCAAAATTAATCCATTTTAGTTTTGAGAAATAAAAACCGAAATTTTCTTCAACCACTTTAAGTGTACGCTCTAAAGCATCGCTATTAAGTTCACATAAATTGTGAAAGTGTAGGCCCGATAAGCCTTCCAAGTCATCCAAATTAGCTTTGAAGTTCTTTAATGTCGTTCCTAGTCTGCTGTTTGGGCCACTAGGATCGTAAATAGGAGTATCGGTTTCTGAGTGCTCAGGATTTAATCTCAACCCGCATTCTATGTTCGGATAAGCTTTCATTTGCTCCTTAAAACGCTTCCATTGATTGGGCGAATTAAAAACAATATGATCGGCCAATTGAACATGAACATCTATGTCTTCTTGAGAATAAGCCGGAGCATAGCTGTGAACTTCACCGCCAAATTCTTCTCTTCCAAGACGTGCTTCGTGAATGGAACTGGCCGATATGCCGGGTAAGTATTTTCTTACCAAACCGGCTACATTCCACATGGCAAAACCTTTAAATGCCAAAAGAATTTTGCATCCGGCTTCGTCCTGTACATAACGAAGAAGCTTGAGGTTTTCCTCAAGCTTAGCTTCGTTAATAATATAGCATGGTGTAATCAGCTCTTTAAGCTGATCATCTGATAACTTTATTCTACCGAACTGCTCCATTCTTCCACTTGCCAAGGTAATCCGTACTTGTTCAAATCTTCCATGAATAAATCTGGATCTAGTTGCTCCATATTGAAAACTCCTGCTTGTTTCCAATGACCGGTTAAAATCATTTTTGCACCAATCATTGCTGGTACTCCTGTGGTGTAAGATACAGCCTGGGAGCCAACTTCTTTATAGGTTTCAGCATGGTCGCAAATGTTGTAAATGAATTTGCGAACTTTTTTGCCATCCTTAATACCTTCAATTACACAGCCGATAGATGTTTTACCGGTATAGTTTTCTGCTAAAGATCCCGGATCTGGTAACATGCATTTTAAGAACTCAAGCGGCACAACTTTTTGACCCTTATAATCTACTTCGTCAATGCGATCCAATCCTAAGTTCTGAATTACTCTTAGGTGAGTTAAGTATTCTTCACCAAAAGTCATCCAGAAACGAATGCGTTTTAAGCCTTTAATATTTTGACATAGCGACTCCATTTCCTCGTGGTACATCAAGTACATCTTTCTGGTACCCACACCCGGAAAATCAAAATCTTGTTTTACCGAAAGAGGATCGGTGCTTTTCCATTCACCGTTTTCCCAGTAACGTCCTCGTGCTGTAATTTCACGAATGTTAATCTCCGGATTAAAGTTCGTAGCGAATGCTTTTCCGTGGTCACCACCGTTACAGTCTACGATATCTACATAATGAATTTCGTCAAATAAATGTTTTTGAGCGTAGGCGCAATACATGTTTGTTACGCCCGGATCAAATCCACTTCCTAACAGAGCCATGATGTTCGCATCCTTAAATTTATCCTGGTAAGCCCACTGCCATTTGTATTCGAACTTAGCTTCGTCTTTAGGTTCGTAATTAGCTGTATCTAAATAATCTACCTTCGTTTCTAAACAGGCATCCATAATTGCCAAATCCTGATAAGGAAGTGCTACGTTTAATACCAGATCAACCTCATGTTTTTTAATTAAGGCAACGGTTTCAGCCACATTATCAGCGTCAAGCGCTTCTGTTTTGATCTCAACATTTAAACGTTGTTTTACGTCTTGTGCGATTTTATCACACTTACTTTTTGTTCTGGATGCTAAAATAATTTCTCCAAAAACTTCCGGTAGGGCAGCGCATTTGTGAACGACTACATTACTTACGCCTCCGGCACCAATAATTAGAACTTTTTTCATTCTTAATTACCAATTAATTGTTTAAAAATGGGCTGAATCCTTATTTGATAGTCTCAACCAATAGCTAAAATAAGTAATGAGTGCTGTGGGACGATAAAAAAGATGTCTTCGGCAACTCTGTAACAATCTGACATGTAGTTTGCTACGAGCTTTTAATCTAGAATTTTCAAAAAAGCGTGCAAATATATGTTTTTCTACCAAGAGAAAGTACACGATGTAAAATAAAAAAGCAAAAAAAAGAGGAGGTGTTTTTCTCTTAATATTGAGCTTTTCTATATAAAGCTTTAAATTATTGTAACCTAAACCATACATTATGAATGAAGAACTACTTCACTACATGTGGCAACATCGTTTGTTTTTACCCAATGACCTTTTAACTACAAGCAATGAATCATTTGAAATAATAGATCCCGGCGTTCCTAATAATAATGCCGGTCCTGACTTCTTTAATGCAAAAATAAAATTTGGTGAGACCTTGTTAGCCGGAAATGTTGAGATTCATTTGGAGGAAGAAGATTGGAACCGACATAAGCATCATCAAGATCCGGCTTATAATAATGTGATATTACATGTTGTCAAGAAAGCAGGCCAAGGAATTTTTACAGCAGATCGGCGCTTAGTTCCAACCTGGGAATTGAAGAGTAGCAAGCAAATGATTGAGAAGTATGAAGGTCTGTACTCACAAAAAGATTGGATAGCCTGTGAAGAACACATTAAAAAAGTTGATTCTTTTGTGATCATGCAATGGTTAGATCGCTTATTGATTGAGCGTTTTCAGGAGAAGCAAGAATTAATTGATGATTTACTCATTCACTGCAATAGAGATTGGGATCAGGTGTTTTTTATCTTATTGGCACGTAGTTTTGGATTTGGTGTAAATAGTCAGCCATTTGAAATGATGGCCAAACAAACGCCACTAAAAGTATTGTTGAAACATTCCTCAGATTTATTGCAGCTCGAGGCACTACTGTTTGGTCAAGCGGGCTTGTTGCAGATCGATGAATTAAATGATGGATATTCGCAACTTCTATGGAAAGAATATCAGTTTTTATCCGCAAAATATAAGCTGCGTGCGATCGATGGCTATTTGTGGAAGTACTTACGTCTGCGCCCCATTAATTTTCCCACAATTCGCATGGCTCAATTGGCATCCGTTATTTTTCAGACCAAAGGTGTTTTTGATGTTTTTTTGGATGAAATGTCTTATGTGAAAATGAGTGATTTATTTACTGTATCACTTTCCGATTATTGGAAGAATCATTATAAGCTTGGTGTTTGCAGTAAGAAAGAATCTCATAAGGAATTAGGTAAACGATCACGCGAATTATTAGTGATGAATACCATCATTCCATATCTTTTTGTTTTCTTTGACAAGCGCAATGATTTTGAAGGAAAAGAAAGAGTATTAGAAATGTTGTACGAGATGCCCTCCGAGCAAAATAATCTTATCACCAAATGGAAAAGTTTAGGTGTAAGATGTCGGAGTGGAGGAGAATCTCAGGCTTTGATTTTTTTAAAAAACAATTATTGTGATCATAAAAAATGTTTAAATTGCCATATTGGACATAAAGTTTTGAGCAGTACGTGAAAGATCGATCATTATATCACGAGACCTTACGAACCTTGTTGATTGCATTTGGATTGTTGTTTTTTACAATAGCCTTAGGCGCATTGGGGTATGTGTTTATTGAAGGTTATGGTTTGCTTAATGCAATCTATATGACCGTAATTACTATGGCAACGGTTGGCTTTAGTGAAGTAGAGCCCTTATCTGGTGCCGGAAAAATATTTACCGTTGTCCTTATTATATTTAGTTTAGGTAATTTTGGTTATCTATTAACTTCAATTACAAAACTTGTTTTCGAAGGAGTACTTCATCAATCATATAAAGAATATCAATTGAGAAAGAAGATTGTAAAACTTGAAGACCATATCATTGTATGTGGTTATGGTCGAAATGGGTATCAGGCTTGTGTTGAGCTGGCTGAACATGGAGAGCAATTTGTGATTGTAGAAAAGCGTGATAATGTTGTTGAAAGGATACTGGAAAGCCCAGACTTATTGTATGTTCAAGGTGATGCCAGTTCTGAAGAGGTTCTTGAAATTGCCCAAATCCGTAAAGCCAAAGCTTTAATCACAGCTTTGCCAAATGATGCTGATAATATGTTTGTGGTATTAACAGCAAGTGAAATGAACCCGTCCTTAAAAATTATTAGCCGGGCAAGTGATTTTCGTTCCGATAGCAAACTAAAAAGGGCAGGTGCTACCAATATTATTATGCCCGATCGAATTGGAGGACAGCGTATGGCTAAGCTGGTTACGCAGCCTGATGTTGTTGAGTTTATTGAATATATTCTGTTGCAACGGTCTCGCGATGTGCAATTAACGGAAATAAGCTGTCAGCAAATGGCCATGTGTAATTACAAAAAAACCATTCGTGAACTCAAATTGAGAGAGCGATCCGGAGCTAATTTAGTCGGGATAAAAACTGGAGAAGGTGCTTATATTTTTAATCCTTCTCCTGATATTGAAATTACTCAGGCGGATAAACTTTTTGTTTTAGGAACACCGGGGCAAGTCACCAAATTTAAAAATATCTTAGCCGAAGAGTCACAGCCTGAAAGTATTATCAGTAAGGCGTAATGATTGTTATATCTGATTTTTAAATGATATGTAAATCAGGCAAATGTATGTTGTAAATGGTCAAATGATCTTTCTATGAGATGTTTTATTTAAAGTTTTTATTGCTACTTTTAATTTATGGTTCGCTTTTTGTTAGCTAACCGAGTGTTAAAAATTAAATTAACCCAAAAGGAAATATTATGAATGTAAAAAAACTATTAGGAATAGGATTAATGTTTTTGTCTTTAGTGGCTTCAATGTCAAGCTGTAAGTCAAAAGAGAAAGCAACAAAGAAAACCAGTAAAAGTGAAGTAGGGAAGATTTTAGACGCACTACCATGTGAAGAAGAAGGGCGATCGAATAAAAAATTCTTCCGTGCTACCGGGATGGCAACAAGTTCAGATTTAGCACTAGCTAAAGAGAAAGCTTTGTTAAACGCAAAGCAACGTATTGTTACGTTAATTAACTCAAATACAAAAACAGTAACAGATCGTTATGTGAACGAGCGCGAATTTGGAGAAGCATCAGAGTTTGAAGCTAAATTCGAAAATTTAACACGTGAAGTTGCGGATGAGACCATTACTAATTTAGTTGTGACTTGTGAGAAAGCAAGTGTGTTGGATAATGGTAAATACCGTGGTTTCGTTGCAATTGAAGTTGACAAGGAAGATGTGTTAAATGGCATCAATACCAAGCTTTCTAATCAGGCAAAACTTCAGGTTGATTACGATAAAATGAAATTCGAGCAAATCTTCAATGATGAAATGGAGAAAATGGCCGAAGAAAGAGGAATGTAATTTAACCCTTAAGATGAAATAGGAAAGGCAAGCTCAATATGATCTTGCCTTTTTTAATTCTTTTTATTCCGAACTGCACACTTTGTACTTCGAACTATTTTTAAAATCAATCATTTGAAACTTGTAAAATAATCTCTATCTTTGCAGCGAATTTTATATATACATATTTGTTATGAATTATTTAACAGCTGAAAAGAAGCAGGAAATCTTCGCAAAGTACGGGAAGTCGAATTCTGATACTGGTACTTCAGAATGCCAGATAGCATTATTTACATACCGTATTTCGCATTTGACTGAGCACTTAAAGTCAAATCGTAAAGATTATAGTACAGAGCATGCTTTAGTAAAGTTAGTAGGTAAACGTCGTCGTTTACTTGACTACTTAAAGAAAAAAGATATCAATAGATATCGTACAATTATTGCTGAATTAGGAATTCGTAAGTAAGCAATACGTAAAAGCATTTAACAGGCAATTCTCTCAGAGGATTGCCTGTTTTGTTTTATATAAGAATCTCTGGTTGTTTGTGTTTTGAAAAAAGTACTCTATAATAAGCAAAGGTTTTGAGGTCAACCGTTGGTCGTATTTGAGTGTCTTGTAATCAGTCTATTGTTAAATGTTCTGCATCTAAAAGAACGTTTGTAAGAATTTGTGCTTTTGGTCATTGTTAAATTGTTGAATGATTAGAAATTAATTTTCACATGAATTCATGAGCACGATCAGCGCATCTATTACCATGATCTAATTGTCTAAAAAATAAAAAACAAGTCTTTTTTCCTTTTAATCTCATGATATTCCATATCTTTGGCTACGAAAATTAGAGAGAAAAAAGAATAAGTAAATTGTCATGATTAAACCAATCGAAAAAGTTATTGACTTAGGTGATGGCAGATCCATCACCATCGAAACCGGTAAATTAGCCAAGCAAGCTGATGGATCGGTGGTTGTAAAAATGGGAGGTACATATCTTTTAGCAACTGTTGTTTCGGCAAAAGATGCAAAAGATGATGTGGACTTTATGCCATTAACCGTAGAATACAAAGAAAAATATGCTGCTATTGGACGTTTTCCTGGAGGTTTCCAAAAACGTGAAGCGCGTCCATCAGATTACGAAATATTAGTGTCTCGATTAATTGATAGAGCGCTTCGTCCTTTGTTTCCGGATGATTACCATGCGGATACCTTTGTAACTGTAAATTTAATTTCTGCAGATACTGAAATTTTGCCGGATGCTTTAGCTGGTTTAGCAGCATCTGCCTGTTTAGCAGTTTCGGATATTCCATTTAACGGCCCAATTTCAGAAGTACGTGTGGCACGCATTGATGGTGAATTAAAGGTTAATCCTACTGCTTCAGAATTAGAAGCTGCTGATATGGATGTTATCGTGGCTGCTACCATGGAAAATATTATGATGGTAGAAGGCGAGATGTCTGAGGTTTCAGAGGCTGATCTTTTAGAAGCAATGAAAGTTGCTCATGACGCTATTAGAGTTCAATGTCAGGCTCAGATCGAATTGATGGAAGAGCTTGGTAAGACTGTAAAGCGTGAGTACTGTCACGAAGTTAATGATGAAGACTTAAAAGAGCATGTTTGGAAAGCTACTTACGACAAAGTTTATGAAGTGGCTAAGTCGGCAAATCCAAATAAGCATGAGCGTTCAGATAACTTTGGTGCCATCTGCGATGAGTATATTGCAGAGTACTATCCGGAAGGAGGAGAGGTGGAAGCGCCAATTTCATTAATCAAAAGATATTACCACGATGTAGAGAAAGAAGCTGTACGCCGTGTGATATTGGATGAGAAAGTACGTTTAGATGGACGTAAGACAAATGAGATTCGTCCTATCTGGAGTGAGGTAGATTACTTGCCTGGACCTCATGGTTCTGCCGTGTTTACACGTGGTGAAACTCAATCGTTAACAACTGTTACTTTAGGTACTAAGTTAGATGAGAAGTTAAACGATGACGTAATGAAAAAATCTTACGATCGTTTCTTATTACATTATAACTTCCCTCCATTCTCTACAGGAGATGCTCGTCCGGCACGTGGTATTAGCCGTCGTGAAATTGGTCATGGTAACCTTGCTTATCGCGCTCTTAAACGCATGATTCCTGATGATTACCAATACACTGTACGTGTTGTTTCGGATATTCTTGAGTCTAATGGATCTTCTTCAATGGCAACTGTTTGTGCTGGTACTTTATCTTTAATGGATGCTGGTGTGCCTATTAAGAAACCTGTATCAGGTATTGCAATGGGATTAATCACCGATAAGGATGGTAAATTTGCCGTGTTGTCTGATATTTTAGGTGATGAAGACCACTTAGGAGATATGGATTTCAAGGTTACTGGTACCCGTGATGGTATTACAGCAACTCAAATGGATATTAAGGTAGACGGTTTGTCGTATGAAGTACTTGAACAAGCATTAAATCAAGCTAAAGAAGGGCGTTTACATATCCTGAATAAATTGGATGAAACAATTTCTGAGCCGCGTGCAGATCTTAAGCCTCATGCTCCTCGTATTGAGGTGATTCGAATTCCTAAGGACATGATTGGTTCAGTAATCGGTCCTGGTGGAAAAATTATTCAGGAGATTCAAGCCACTACCAATACTGTAATCACCATCGAAGAAGATGGTAATGTAGGTGTTGTATCGATATCAGCTTCTAACAAAGATGACATTGATGCTGCAATGGGTAAAGTTAAAGCCATTGTTGCAGTGCCTGAAGTTGGTGAAGTGTATAAAGGTAAAGTAAAATCAATTGTTCCATTTGGTGCTTTTGTAGAGATTTTACCGGGAAAAGATGGATTACTACATATCTCAGAAATAGAGTGGGCGCGACTTGAGAAAGTTGAAGATGCTCTTAAAGAGGGAGAAGAAGTAGAAGTTAAGTTGATTGAAGTTGATCAACGTTCCGGTAAATTAAAGCTTTCCAGAAAAGTTTTATTACCGCGTCCTCCTAAAAAGGATAAAAAAGAACAATAGAATTTAATGTATTTAAATAATTAAAGGTCATCGGCGTTTCGGTGACCTTTTGTTTTTGTACTATGACTCAGCAAGAAATAATAGATGTTTTAAACGCCCAATTAAAAGATGTATCTCGCTTTAAAGTAAGAGATTATGGTTTGGAAGTGCTGCCAAGGGTATTGGTGAAATTGTATGAAAACCAGAATTCGTGTATTGAATGTGCCAAATTCAGACATGAGGGAGAAAGCTATACTTATAATGTAAAACTGCTTTTTGAAGATAATAAAGACGATGTAAAACATTTCGAAGATTGGGCGGAGAGCACCCAAGAACATTTAAAAAAAGGGCATGATTTACATCCTAAAGGGAAGCAATTTACCAAATATCTTCTTGTGGGAATGCTGTTTGGACTTCTAATGGGTTTAATTTCATTGTTTTGGGTGGAGGAACAACAGTATTTTGGGATAATTAGTTTGGGTTGGTTGCTAGGATCTGTATTTGGGTGGATATTAGGTAAGTATCAAGAATGGAAGATGCAGAAACAAGGTCGGATTTATTAAAGATTTCTCTTTCAATCAGCTTTTGTTAAGTAAATATTATCGATATAATTATTATTGTTTTGGGTAAATACTTGAATTATTGTAGGAATATGGTTTATATTTACTCTCGCGTAGCGATAATATTTATATGCGCAATAATTATTAGTCGCGCTTTTATTTTTTAAAAACATTATTAAATTTGTAATCGAGCGATAAAAACGAATTTAAAAACAATAACAAATAATAGGGTAAACATTATGAAAAAAACAAGGATCAATCTTTTCGCATCTTTGGCTTTAGCTGCTCTAATGGCAAGTTGTGCCGGATTAGATAAGATGAAGAAATCTGCTGAAGGAGTGAAGTATGTAGTAACACCTGAAGTTCTTGAAACTCACGCTGGCAAAGTAGACGTGGAAATTAAAGTTCAGATCCCTGAAAAATATTTCGATAAAAAGGTTGTTATAGAAGCAACTCCTGTATTGGTTTATGAAGGCGGTGAAACAGCATTCCCTCCATACGTATTACAAGGTGAAGGTGTAGAAGGAAATGACAAAGTAATTTCTTACACCAATGGTGGATCATTTACTTACACCAATTCAGTGCCTTACAACAAAAATATGCGCGTATCTGACTTAGTTGTTCGAGTAAAAGCAACTAAAGGTTCAAGTACCGCAGAATTTGATGATTACAAAATCGCTGATGGTGTATTATCTACATCTGAATTAGCAACTGAAGATGGATTAATGGTTGCTTTAGGTGTTGATCAATTCCAGCGTGTTGTATCAGAACAAAAAATGGCTGATGTTTTCTTTTTAATTCAACAAGCAAACTTGCGTGGGACAGAATTGAATAAAGAGGAAGTAGCTATTTTAAAAGCATTTATTCGTGATGCTCAAGCTGCAGATAACAAGGAGTTTAAAGGCGTAGAAATTTCTGCTTATGCTTCTCCTGATGGACCAACAGATTTAAACACCGGTTTAGCTTCAAAACGTGAAAGTGTTGCTAAAGACTACTTATCTCGTGAATTAAAGAAATCTAAAGTAAAAGGTTTAGATGCTGAAGGATTCTTTAACTTAAAAAACACACCAGAAGACTGGGAAGGTTTTAAAGCTTTAATGGAAAAATCTTCTATTCAGGATAAAGAATTAATTCTTCAGGTGCTTTCTATGCATTCAGATCCTGAAGTACGTGAGACTGAGATCAAGAAGTTAGCTGAAACTTATAAAACTCTTGCTGAAGAAATTTTACCTCAGTTACGTCGTTCTAAAATGAAAGTTAACGTTGACGTAGTTGGTAAAACTGACGAAGAAATTCTTGAGTTAGCTAAGTCTAATCCTGCAGACTTAAACATGGAAGAAATTCTTTACAGTGCAACTTTAACTGATAATGTTGATGAGCAATTAACATTCTATAAAGCTGCAGAGGCTCAATTCCCTGAAAGCTGGAGAGCTGCTAACAATGTAGGTGTTGCTTTATATGCAAAAGGTGACTTGGCTGGTGCTAAAGCTCAATTTGAAAAGGCAAACGGATTAAAAGAAGGAAATGCACAAGTAAATAATAACTTAGGTGTTATCGCTTTACGTGAAGGTGATATGGAGAAAGCAGAAGAGTATTTTGGTGCTGCTGCTGGTGCAGGTGTTGAGCTTGACAATAACTTAGGTTTTGTTTCTCTAAAGAAAGCTGATTATGATGCGGCAATGCGTTATTATGGAAACAGCACTACTAACAATGCTGCTTTAGCTAAAATATTAGCAGAGAAGTATGATGCTGCATTATCTACTTTAAATGCAAATCCTGAAGAAGATGCATTGAAATTCTACTTAAAAGCAATTGCTGCAAGACGTTCTGGTGAGGATGATTTAATGTTCGAAAGCTTACGTAAGTCTGTAGAGTTAGATGCTAACTACAAAGCAATGGCTATTTCTGATATGGAGTTTGCTAAATTTATGGAAGATGCAACTTTCAAATCAATTGTACAGTAATTAATAAACTGACATAAATTATAGAAGGCTACCAAACGGTAGCCTTTTTTATTTGATTGCAAATACTATTTTAGATTGAAACAATATCCTGTTTGATCAAGATGTGGTTTTCCTTTCTTATTTAACCGCTTTTATATGGTTGGGTCATTTAGGATCATGCCGAAAAGTTGGGGATCAATAAAAAATAATAAGGTTAAGTTTTTTGTATTTTGAGAGGTGCTAAGGTGAAAATATGAAATAGGGTTTTTAATAACCTTATTTCTATAGACTATAGCCACCTTAGTAGTTGTTGGATTAGTTGTATTAATACACACCTTATTACCTTATTCTTTTAAAAGTTAAATTTTACATATACCCCAGAAATATGGCTTGACCCGTCATTTACTTATTTTTAGTCTTTGGGGTTTTAGTGATACTTATTCTGCAAGCTTTTGAAACATTTCCCAAAGCACGATTCCTGCGGTTACAGACACATTAAAAGAATGTTTTGTCCCATATTGAGGAATCTCAATACAGGTGTCACTCATGTTTATTATTTTCTGCTGAACTCCTTTTACTTCGTTCCCAAACACAATGGCATACTTTTTATCTTTTAGAGGAGTGAAATCCGGAAGTAAAGTGCTGTTTTCAACTTGTTCTATGCTACAAATTGAATAATTGTCATTTTTAAGTTCTTTAATAGCGTTTTCTGTTTTTTCATAATACTGCCATTCAACACTATCTTCTGCTCCCAATGCAGTCTTATGTATTTCTTTATTTGGTGGGGTTGCGGTAATGCCGCATAGTAATATTTTTTCAATACAAAAAGCATCTGATGTTCGAAAGATAGAACCAATGTTATTTAAGCTTCTTATGTTGTCTAAAACCACGGTTATGGGTGTTTTTTTACTCGTCTTGTATTCGTCCACACTTAAGCGGTTCAGCTCAATGTTTTTAAGTTTGCGCATTTTAATATTGTTTTGAAACAAAAGTACAACTTCTCCTGTTTTTAATAATAAGCTATTGAGATAATTGTAGAACCCAGGTGTAAACCAAACCTGGTTTTAAGTTTATAGTATTAATCAAACCATAAATAATCCTCCTATGAATATTCATGAATATCAAGCAGCAGAGATATTGAAAAAGCACGGTGTTCAAGTGCCGGAAGGAATTGTTGCAGTGACTCCGGAAGAGGCTGTGAATGCAGCCAAAGTGCTAAGCGATAAAACGGGTACCAAGGCGTGGGTAGTAAAAGCTCAAATTCATGCAGGTGGTCGAGGGAAAGGAGGTGGTGTTAAAGTTGCAAAGACTTTAGCTGAAGTAAAAAAAGCAGCTTCTGAAATATTAGGAATGAATTTAGTAACTCATCAAACCGGATCTGAAGGTAAGTTGGTACATAAAGTACTGGTTGCTCAAAATATTTATTATCCTGGGAATTATACTTCTGAAGAGTTCTACATGAGTGTTTTATTAGATCGGAATACCGGAAGGAATATAATCATGTATTCCCCTGAAGGAGGAATGGATATTGAGGAAGTTGCATCAAAAATGCCGCATAAAATTTTTAGAGAAGAAATACACCCGGGTGTTGGAGTTCAAGCTTTTCAAGCACGAAAAATCGCCTTTAATCTAGGATTGTCCGGGAAAGCTTTCAAAGAAATGACCAAATTTGTTTTGAGTTTGTATGAAGCTTATGTTGGAAGTGATGCTGCCATGTTGGAGATTAATCCCGTGTTAAAGACATCTGACGAGAAAGTTTTAGCAGCAGATGCTAAGGTGATTTTAGATGATAATGCTTTTTATCGTCATCCGGATTATGAATCAATGAGAGACTTGAATGAAGAGGATCCCGCAGAAATTGAAGCCGGTAAAAGTAACTTGAATTTTGTGAAGTTAGATGGGAATGTGGGGTGTATGGTCAATGGAGCCGGTTTGGCAATGGCAACAATGGATATCATTAAATTATCCGGCGGTGAACCTGCTAATTTTTTAGATGTAGGTGGGGGTGCTAATGCAAAGACGGTTGAAGCCGGCTTAAAAATTATTCTTAATGATGAGAATGTGAAAGCCATTCTCATTAATATTTTTGGTGGAATTGTTCGATGTGACCGTGTAGCAGAAGGTGTTGTAGATGCCTATAAAAACATCGGTGAAATTAGTGTTCCTATTATTGTTCGTTTACAAGGAACCAATGCTGAAGGCGGGAAAGAGATTATTGATCAATCCGGCTTGAAAGTATATTCTGCTATTACTTTGCAAGAAGCTGCTGATTTGGTTCAAAATATATTGAAAGATTAAGGGGTTATGATTTTTTGTCTTTTTATAGGCAGTGTCATACATCTAGGCCCTTTTTCTCTTGCAAGTTCTGATCCGTCAATGGTTATAATACATTTGTTGGAATTGTTTACATCTGAAGTTTCATTAGCAACTTCAGATGCTTTTATTATGTTGTAGCTATTCTTATTTAATTCTTCTAATGTTTGGATATTTCTTGCATATCCAATGATTATCTCAGGCTCTCAGGAAAAAAAGATTGATTACATTGGAATTAGATAGGATAGTATCAATGATAAAAGTTTCTTGCTTTCTAACCGTTGTAGCCATATTAGAGACATAACAATTGTTGAAAAGAGAGATGTAAATGTCTACAAATTGATCGATAAAAAATGGTCTTGGTTTTGCCATCTTTTAGGATATCTATAGACAAGTCTTTTGTTGATAGGTTGGCAATGTTTTTTATGGATTGCTTCTTGTTGTTGGTGTTTTTGCGATTGAAAGGTTTAGTATGTCACTGTATTGAGCCAGTATGGTTAATGAGGGAGTCATATTCTCTTTTTGTGTAGAATCAATGATAACTCCCTCTGTAGCTCTAATTTCAGAGTTAGTATATTTTAAAAACATCATACTTTTTTAAGGTATTGGAGGAATTTCCCTATTTAAAAGATGCTGCAAAAGAAAATATTACCGATTGTTGTATGGGTAATGAGTTATTGAATTTTTCTTTGCTCCATTTTTCCATTACTGCTTGTTGATATTCTTTTGCCCTATTTTTATCATTCATCATGATGATACCATTTGTTTCATCATTTTTGTAGTATATGGTTCTTTTGAGGTTGCCTTGTTGTTGACATGAAATTTCGTATTGGCCGGAATTAACATTTTCAAAATTTGCCGAGAAAAGGAATAAACCAAAAACATCTGTTTTTAATCTGAAAGGTTTGATTTTGTGTTCTCTGCTTATGCTCATCATGTTTAATCCTGCAATTTCTCCCTGATAGGCAGCTGCATGCCATAATGTGGTCATTGTACCATTTGAATGTTCAGCTACATCACCGCCCGCATAAATATCGGGATCTGATGTCTGTAGGAAGTTATTTACCAAAATCCCTTTATTGGTTTTGAGATTGGCTTCTTGAGCTAATTCTATATTTGCTTGAGTGCCAATGCAGGAAATGATTCCGTCGAACACTTGTTTAGAATCCCCGAAAGTTACTTCATATTGCTGATTCCGGATCCTGTTTACTGAATTAATACTTGTATTTGGAAGGTAGTGTACGCCTTTGTTTTTCATTGCAGAAATTAACTCGTTAGAATATTCTTCAGGTAGAAGTTTTCGCATTGGACGGTTATTTCTGTCAATAATAGTAACATTTTTACCTTTTCTGATAAGTTGATCAGCTGTTTCTATGCCTTCTACACCAGAGCCAATGATTAAGAAAGATTGTTTATGTTTTATATCCTTAAGAAGTTTCTCTACATCTGAAGCATTTTGTACGCGGTAGTAATCATTATGGGCAAGATTGTTGTACTTTAAGGTTTTAGACCTTACTCCTGTGGCAAGAAGAAGTTTATTGTAAGTATATGTTCCATTTGTGGCCGTTTCTAGGGATTTTTGTTTACGGTCTATCTTGGTTGCTCTGTCTATTATAAGAGTTACATTATTTTGTTGATACCACTCGTTAGTTGCCAATTTAAAATCGTCCTTGTCAAATCCTCTTACGATGTTTTTGTTGATCATTGTGCGTTTATATGGCAATCTATCTTCCCCGGATATTAATAAAATTTTTGTGTGTGGATTTATTTCGTGTATTGAATTTATAGCTTCGATGGCAGTAATGCTTCCGCCAACTATAATTATATCGTATCTTTTATCAATCGTCATATCAAAGAATAATTGGTTTAGTTAATAAACAAAAAAGCGTGTGTTTGGTTTGATCATCAAAATTTTTGATTGCGTGATAGGTGCTATATTTGGCTGTATATAATTTGTCAATACTACAGTGAGAGCTTAAATTTGTTACATGAAGTTGAAGCATCGAAATATTAATTTTAAACGTATCTGTAATTATTATGGATTGAGAAAATGTGTATTTCTACTTCTAATATTTGTAGGTTTGATCTTTCCAAATGTAAAATGTAATTCTCAGCAGGTACCTTCTTCCATAATGAACGGAACATATGTTAAGGGATATGTAGATGAAGGAGATACAATTCCACATGTGCGCTTAAGAGAAATAAAAGTAATGCCACCGTATAAATTTAAAAGCAAGCAGCAAAAGAAAAAGTATTCTCGTTTGGTAAGAAATATAAAGAAAACATTGCCTTATGCCCGAAGTGCAAGCCAAAAACTTAAGGAGATAAATACTCAGTTGGAAAAGCTTCAAACAGAGAAAGAAAGAAAGGCCTACATGAAGAAGGCCGAAAAGGATTTGTTTGATGAGTTTGAAGAACCTTTAAAGAATCTTACTTTTTCACAGGGGCGATTATTAATTCGATTAATAGATCGGGAGACCGGAGATACAACATTTAATTTGATTAAGGAGTATAAAGGAGGTTTTTCTGCTTTTTTTTGGCAATCTGTAGCCATTATGTTTGGATCTAATTTGAAGTCGGAATATGATCTGGAAGGGGATGATAAAATGATCGAATACATCATTGTATTAATAGACAATGGTATGATCTAGTATTATTCAAATAAAAGTTGATAGGTTCTTTTTATGTCTTTGTTAAACTGCTCGATACTTAAGTTTCTAACGAATCTGAAGTGTTCTTTACCTTCAAAGAAAAGTAGTATAGTAGGTGCGGTAAAGACTTGAAAATTTGCAGCAATTTGAGGGTCATTTTTTAAGTCTATAAATGCCAAGGCTATTTTGGGAAAGTTTTCAGTTATTGATTGACTAATTTTTGGTTTTAATACTTTGCAAACGCTACATTGGTCATGTGAAAAATAAAGTAGGATTGCATTTTGTTGAGTAATTATGGTATTAATTTCGTTAACAGTCATAACACAAAAAAGGAGAGCTTTAAAGCTCTCCAAATATTAAATTTTATTAATCAAAACTGTGGCATAAGCAGCAATTCCGTCTTCGGTACCTACAAAGCCTAGTTTTTCTGTAGTTGTAGCTTTAATCGCAATGTCTTCAGTTGATATTTTTAAAACATTGGCTAATGTAGTTTGCATGTCAGGAATGAAGTCTTTGATTTTGGGTTTTTGAAGTGCAATGGTGCAATCAATGTTACCTATTTCAAAGCTTTTTTCTCGTAATATGCATATCGTTTTATCTAACAATATTTTACTATCTATCCCTTTTAAAGTTGGATCATTATCCGGAAAGTGGAAACCAATATCTCGCAAATTTGCAGCGCCTAGTAAAGCATCGCAAATAGCGTGAATTAACACATCTCCATCAGAGTGTCCTACACTGCCTTTAGAATGTTTAATGTTAATTCCTCCGAGCCAAAGTTCTTCTCCTTCTGCTAGTTGGTGAACATCATAGCCAAAGCCAACTCTTATCTTCATTATTATAACTCGCTTAAGTCAAATAATAGAGAGAAACGAATGGTGTTTGCTAAGGGGTTATTGGCCACCATCGGAATGATATAAGACGCATCTAATGCAAAAGTGTTAAATTTCAATCCAATACCTGCAGTTGCATATCTTCTGTTTCCTTTGTTTTCGTTCTCATGAAAGTAACCCGCACGTATGGCAAATTGCTTATCGTATAAGTATTCCGCACCAAACGAGAGTGAAATTTCTTGAAGTTCTTCATCGAAGCCATTAGGAGCATCGTTAAATGAGCTGAAAATAGCAGCAGTTGTTGATTGTTCCTTGGCATCATCGTTTGCCTGTTTGTCGGATGAAGGTTGAGGAGTTGGAACTAGCAATTTATTAAAATCAAGCGCAAATGAAATGGTATTGTAATCGTCTATTTCAGTGGCAAACCCGGCACCAATTTTCAAGTTTGTAGGGATGAAGTCTTTGGTAGTACCGCCATCATAACTTAACTTAGAACCAATGTTAGAAACATTCATCCCTGCGCTAAATTCAGAGTTTTGGCCGTTCATTTTTACCGGTTTTTTAAAGTAAAATGCAATGTCAGCCGCAAAAGCATCACCAGGTTCTAAATCTTCTTGTCTGGCATTAAAATCAGATCTAATGTAACGAAAAGCAACCGCTGCTGAAAAGACATCTGACAGTTTGCGCGAGTAGGCTGCGTCAAGTGCAAATTCATTGGGCTTTCCTTCTCCTTGAGGCGTTCCGTTTAGGTCGGTGTAACTAATAGAACCTAATGAAAAATATCTTAGTGAGGCACTTATTGCTTGCATATCATCTAATCTGTAGTAGCCTGCAACATATGACATGTTAATGTCGTTAACTAATTTTCTGAGCCAAGGTGTAAATGAAACACCTGCACCCATTTTGCCTTCCATAAAGGCATACTTTGCCGGATTCAAATGCTGAGAATTTACATCTGGCGCAGTTGCAACACCTGCATCACCCATACCTCCGGCTCTAGATTCAGGAGAAATGTTTAAGAAAGGAACTACAGTTGTAATGGGATTTCCTTCATCTTGGGCAGTACCTGTAAGTGTACCAAAAACGATTGCTAAAAGTAATGTTGTTGTTTTAAATGAAATTAGCTTCATGTGTAATTAAAATTTGTTTGGTTCGCAAATCTATTTATTTTCTTTCAGATTTGGGGACTTGCTGTAGTAATAACTGCAATAATTAACAATTTATTATTCGTACATCAGAATTTTTTTCGAAATGTTAATGTTATCACTGTTTTCAATAGCTACCGTACAATCAAGTGTGTAAATACCTTTCTTAATTTCTTTAGTTGTTTTCCAGGTAATTAATTGTTCAATGTACTGCCCGGAAGGAACTTGATAATAGTAACTATCTACCAATTGACCATCTTGAGAGCTTAGAGAACATTTTACTGCAATTTTAGAGTCGGTGAAATTATGGTTGAAGCTAATGTTGAATTCGTTGAATGCGCCTTTTTCGATGGAAAGATTACTAATGGTTCTAGGAGTCTTTTCTTTTGGTTCAATTGTATGTTTTATAGTCAATGTATTTGAATTGTTACAATAATCCCATGCTTTAATAGTTAATGAATTGTCGCCTGTTTGTAATTCTGGTAACTCGAAAGAAATAGTGCCTTTTTGATACGAATTATTTGAGTTGATGAAATAATTGTCGAGAATTAGTTTTTCTTGATCGTTGATGCTTAAACTAATATTTCGGCCTAAACCTAAATTTGTTGAATTTATTCCTGATTCATCAGATAAGTTGATGTTAAGAATAAGATTTGAATTTTCAGATCTAGTAACAGAAGCACTGATTGCTGGCCCTTGAGTGTCAGATACGGTAAACTGGTTTATTATCCCAATTGGAATAGAATCAACTTCAAAAGCTTCATTTTCATTGTTGTCGGTTGCAAAGTAGTAGATTCTGCCATAATCAACTTCCGGACTTATGTTTTTGGGGATAAAAATGTCAAAAGTATATTTACCATCGATTATTTCAGCCTGCCCTTCGGCAATTAGCCTTTTAAATTCACGAAATGGATATATGGGAGATGCACTTGAGTTTCCTAATGTTTTTAAATCTAGAGCTTTGTCGTAAACTTTGTAATATATGGTGCCGGAAGTAAAACCATTACCGGTATCATCAGCATTAATTGTTCCTTCAAAAGTATGCGTTGTTAATGGTTGAAGAGGCGACCATTGATTATGATCACTTTCTCCATCTAAGAGGGTACGGTCAATTCTGTATTTTGGAGCGGCTATAGCTAAAGCCGGATCTCCTAATAATGTGAAATTTCTGGTATTTACTTCTTTAGCTGAAGCATTTTTTGTTCGACGCATAACTTCACCAAAAGGAAGGTAGTTTCCGTTGTCATCTCTTAGGAATATGTGGTTGTAAAACTTTGTATTTAAAGAGTAGTTTGAAGTGGCCCAGGCAACTCGGGTAGTTGTAAATAATGCAATGCCACCTCCATTGGGATTTAATAGTACAGCTTCACCTGCGGATATTCCTGCCTTGTTATCGTAACGGCTAAATTCACAAGATGCTGTAACGAATATCGGAAGTCGGTCATAATTAGACCATTTATTAATGTCATTAGTGCTTACAATTTTTTCATGAGCTAGGTAATGTTCACTGCCGTGTCCTGTGTAATTGATAATAAGTGCACCATCATTTACTGTTTCTTCTAATCTTCTGTTAATGTCAGGATAAACATGCATTCCGTTAGATAGAGTTACTTTAGGGTAGGCGTCGAAATAATTTTTCTGAAGTTGGAATTCAGGATGGTTAATCGAATTGATAATTGCCAAACCATCACCTTGTTTTATGTGTGTGTTATTGTCTTCATCATCTGCAAAAAACGAAAGAGTAGTATTCCATTGTTTAAGAGGGGTAGTTAGATATCTTTCAATTTTATCAACTATATTCTTTGCCTCTTCAGTTGTGTTTACCGGGAAGCGACCTATCCCAATATCAACCGTTTCATCGATGATATTGTTACCTTCATGATCTTCCAATATTCCAAAAAAATCATCACTTGTATAAGAGAATTTCTGAATGTAAGATTCATCAGACTGGTAAGTGATTATTTTATTCGTGTTAGATTGGTCATTGGATAAATTATCGTAAGAACCATCCCCGAAAAGCAACAAGAATTTGAATTTTTTATCTTTATCCCAAAGGTATTTGCAATAATCTCTTATGGCACATAGGTCCTTTTGTCCTGAAGAGAATTCATTATAGATGGTTTGTGGAGTTAATATTGTGCTTTCTAAGCCTGTGTGTTCATGATGGAGCTGTTTCAATCGTTCTGCTTGTGCTAAAAAATCAGGATGGCATACAATTAACATATCCGGTATTGAGATGTTTTTTATGTCTTGATTGTTAACGAATTCTTCAAATGTAGGTTGAGGAAATTCAGCTAGTGTATTAAAAAGAATAAATTCCTTTAATGATTCTGTTGGCGCTGTAAAACCATTTGATAATGGATTGATGTTGATGGGATTTGTGAAATTAGATATGTCCCAAATTTTATGAGATGTTTCAAAATTATATTTAAACAAAGTAATTGAGCCATTACTAATGACATCTTTATTTCTTATAGAAAGTTGATTTTTATTAGCAAGGTTTATATATTCTTTAGCGTTTAAACAGATGTAATCTAACCATCCCAACGAGGTTGTCTCGCCATAGTTGTATTTGATTGATATGTCTAAATTTTTGTCAGATAGTAAAGAGAAAACTTTGTTTGTATCTTTGGCATAATCATCTGTTGTAGAATTAAAATTAACTTCTCCAACAGTCAGGATTTGAATTGGATCGCTGGATCCGTTTGTGTTAATGTTAAAAGTTGTTATTTTTCTGCTTCTTGCAGCTACTTGAATTTTTGCAGTGATAGGTTTAGAAATATTTAAATCTGGAAAATCAAAAGAATAATTTCGTTCATTTGAAAATTGGTTGAAATTATCTCCTAACCATCTTTTTCCTGATTTTAATAGATTGTAGGTGTTTTCTTCAAGAAATTGATAACTGTCATATTCGGAAGTTTCTTGGGTGTATTGATCAGTTGAATTGATTGATTCAATGGTTAATTGGTTTCCATTACTATCCGATAAAAAATAATAGGAAGCATTTGAATACTGGTTTAATTCATGTTTAAAAAAATCATTCGTTTTATCATACTTCCATTGGGTTGTTCCCGGAGCATAAAAGAACATCGCATCGTTGTGATGCCAGGTACTGATTTCTTTAAGGTCAGTTGCTCTTGTATCTGCTATTGAAACTGGCAGCATAGCGCCACCGTTGCCAAATATACTAACTTGTAACGGGTCATTGAACCCCCATGTTTTTAAAGCAGAATAAGGTATTTTTTGGATTCCTTTATTTGCGACTTTTATTTTGACCCACTTACCATTACTTAATACCGATTCATTTGAGATTAGGTCTTTTGCAGACAGTTGAGTTAAATTGCCGCAAAGTTGGAAAGTGAATACAATTGTTAAAAACAAATATTTAATCATTGTGATAGTGCTGGTTGGTTAATAATGAAATCATTGTGAGATGATAATTTTTTTTGCGATGTAACCTGTTTGGCCATCTTCTGCTGAAATTAAATAATGAACAATGTACATGCCTTCCGACAAATTTGCATTAGGCTTCCAAACAAGAGGAGTTGTTCTGTTTCCTAATGAAGGTAAGTTGTCTGTTCTTTCATCAACAAGTTGGCCATTTAGGTTAAAAATACGGCTTGTTACATCCAAATAGGCATTTGGTGCATCATGTTCAAATTCAATAACAATGCTTTCTCCTGGTTTAATAATTGTTGAAGAAAGTTCCGCATAATATATATCTAATTCCTCTTCAGTATCTATTGTAAAATAAATCTCTTTTGACGAAGAGTTGTTAAAGTTGTCCCAAGCTTTTAGTTGCAAAGTGTGATCACCTTCTGCTAATTGAGGAAGTTGAAAAGTGATACTTCCTTTCTTAAAATTGTTTTTTGCAGTAGTGTATTCTTTGTTTAAAATGATGGCGTTAGTGCGATCATTATCAATTGTAAGTGTAATGTCATGTCCAATTCCAATGCCACTTGTGTTTATCCCATTCTCATCCTCCAATTCAATGTAAAGTATTGGTCTGTTGTTTAATTTAGTACCATTCGAGAAATAACTGCCGTTTGCATCAATGCTTAAACTTGGTCCTGTAATGTCAAGGATTGAATTATTTGCGATGTCACCAATTAATACAACATCAGATCCGAATGCATCGTAACCTTCCTCACTTGTAGCGTAGTAAAACAATCGACCTTCTCCAATATTGTACCTGATGTCTTTAGGAATAATGAATTCAAAAGAAAATTGTCCTTGCTTGAGTTCTGCTTCACCAGTATAAATGATGTTTTCAAAACTGTTATAACTAAATGCATTTTCTTTATCGATGTCTTCTAACAATTTAGCACCACCATTTCCAAGTGTGTTAATGGCAACTTCCTTATCATAAATAATAACATTAACTTTACCATTATTAAATTTACCAGATTCATTATTGATTTCTCCTTTAATGGTATTGTAGCTAATGGCTTTTAAAGTATCCTGAAAGTTTTCAAAGTTTTTATCATTTATGGATGAAGTTTTAACCTTGTATTCCGGATACGCTAATGACAATGCAGGATCTCCTAAAAGTGTAAATTGTCTGTTATTTACAGTGTTTTTTCCACTTTCATTTTTGGTGTGTTTTGTGATTTCACCAAAAGTTAATTTACTTCCATCCTCATGTTGACGAAATAAGTGTTCCAATAATTCATCATTAATTCGTTTGTTTTCATCAATCCAAGCAATTCGAGTGGTGGTAAACATTGCAATGCCGCCTCCATGAGGAGATAAAAGAATCCGTTCACCAGCTGATTTTTCTCCATCATGATCATACGGACTAAATTCACAGGTTGCTGTTACGAATAAAGGAAGGCGGTTAAAGTTTGTCCATTTATTAATATCGTTTAATGTTAAAATTTGTTCGTGAGCTAATCCGCTAGGAGAGCCATGTCCGGTATAATTTACTAATAAGGTTCCTTCATCCAATGTTTTTGCAATAATTTCATTGACTTCAGGGTATTTTTCACCAGACGCTGATGAAACTTGTGGAAATGCATCTAGGAATATTTCATTGATTTCAAAATCAGGGTAATTATTTTTTACATAATCAATATGTGCTTTTGCATTTATTATATGGTTTTTATCAGTTTTAACATCAATGTCGTCTGCTATAAAAGTAAGTTCTGACTTCCATTTTCCATCTTGATTATACAGAAGGTAAGTCTCAATTTTACTGACGAGAGTTTCAGCTTCTTCTTTGCTATCGGCCGGGAGCCTTCCAATTCCAATTTCAAGATCTTCTTCTAAGATTCTTACACCTTCATGATCTTCTAAAATTCCAAAGTAATCATCACTTACATAAGATTTGTTGTAGGCGATTGAATTTTCAGATTGGTAAGTTATGATTTTACTTTTATTATTGGAAGAATGATTTTGGTAGGAGCCATCGCCAAATAATAATAGCAATTTGTAGCCTTCGTTTTTGTCATAAAGGTATTTGTTGAAATTCCTTATCGCTGTAATGTCTGGCTGTCCGGATGAGAATTCGTTGTAAATCTTATCTAATGTAACAATGGCCGTTTCCAATTTTGAATGTTCCCAATGCAAACTTGCAAGGGCTTCTGCTTGTTTAATAAAGTCAGGATATGTGATAATGAGCATTTCAGGTGTGCTCATTCCTTTTAAGTTTTGATTTGCTACGTTTCCTATTAAGGCTGGAGTAGGTAAGTTACCATTGGGGTTAAAGATTACAAACTCTTTTAATATGTCAGTCTTTGCCGTAAAGCCATTTACTATTTTTTCAATGCTAACGGGAGCTGTGTGAGATGTTACATCCCAAACTAGATTATTGCCTAGTTCTGCTTGAAAAAGAGTTGTTAAACCACTTCCGGTAACGTCTATGTTTCTAATGGATAGCTGGGATTTGTTATCTAAATTGATGGTTTGTTTGGCATTAATACAAATGTAGTTTAACCAAGCTTCAGAATTATCCGAAGTTTTCGTGAATTCAATTTTAATGGAATTGTCACCTTTTTTTCCGTAAAACAAGGTTGGCGAATATTCGCTATTCTGCAGTGCATAATCGCCTTCAGTGTCATTGTATTTAGCAACACTGGTTATGTTAAAGGATTTTACAGGTGAAGAATCATCATTAGTATATATATTAAAACGTGTACTTGCATTTGATCTGGCAACTAAATTTGTCTTTAGTTTGATTTTTTCAGAGGTAACCAAATTGGGTATGTTGAAATTAATGGTTAAGGTAGAATTGTTTTGCTTAAAATATTCACCATACCATTCCCGACCACTCTTTAAGAGGTTTTCTAAATTGCTTTCATGAAATTGATAGCTGTCATATTCGTTAGTAATAGTATTGTAATTTGGGTCAGATGAGATGGAGGAAATACGCCTTCCTTCACCTTGGTCATCTGTTAAAAAATAATAAGCATTATTGGTATAGTTATGCATTTGGTGTACAAACATCCCAAAGTTTGAATTGTATTCCCATTGTGTAGGGCCTTGAGCATAAAAATAGATTGCATTGTTACTATGAAGAATGTAGTTTTCTTCAGGATCAATAAATTTAGTTTTACTTATTTCTTCAGGTAGCATGTTACCTCCACTACCAAATAAATTAACTTTTGAAGGGTCTGAAAAACCCCACTCTTTTAAAGTAGCGTATGGGATCTTATGAATGCCACTTTGTGTAACTGCTATTTTTATCCATTTTCCCTTTTCAAATACTGAATTGACTTTATTTTTAAAAGGAGAATTGGTTGTTTCGCCCCATATTAAACTTGGAATAATAGCTATAATTAAAAATAAATAAGACTTCATCATTTCTTCACATTAATTTCCCCAACAGTTTCTATATCTGCCTTAAACTTATGGAGTGTTATACCTAATAAACGATAAAAGTGTTGCGGTATTTTATCAGGTATTAAAAAAATTACTTAATTTGCACACAAGATTTTTGTATCTTTAACGTTTGTAAAGATAAGTATTTTGAATGATGATCATTTAAAGTACTAAAAAACGCAATAAAAAATATCCAATACTATAACCTTTTGCTAATTTTGTAGTATAAGAACGTGCTTTTGAACCTGTACTACATTTATTAATGTATTAATAAAAGTAAGTAAAGAATAATAGATGAAGAGAATACAAGATAAAAACGCTATGAAACTAAGATCCAATTATTTTTTAGCTGTTATTGCTTTAGGAATGGCAGTTTTGTCATCGTGTAGCAGTGGTGGTGGTAAAAATGCTTCCTCTACAACGGGTTGGGAATATAATAGTCCTGATTTTGGAGGTTTTGAATATCAAAATGAATACGAGCAGGAGACCGGTCCTGGTCTTGTTTTTGTTGAAGGTGGTACCTTTATTATGGGGCGTACTGAACAAGATGTAATGTATGAGTGGAATAATATTCCTCGACGAGTAACTGTTCCGTCATTTTACATGGATGAGACAGAAGTTCGTAATGTTGATTATAGAGAATATTTATTCTGGATTAGGAGAGTTTTTGTTGATTATCCTGAGGTTTATCGAAAAGCTCTACCAGATACATTAGTGTGGCGTAGGCCTTTGGCATATAACGAGCCGATGGTCGAGAATTATTTACGTCATCCAGCTTATGCGGAGTATCCTGTTGTGGGAGTAAGTTGGGAACAGGCTTCTGATTTTTGCCAGTGGCGTACAGACCGTGTGAATGAGTTGATCATGGTTGATGAAGGTATTCTTGAATTTGATATTAATCAGGTTGGAGAAAATAACTTTAATACTGAAGCCTATCTTTTAGGGCAGTATGATGGAATAGGGGGTAAGAATCCTATGGAGGATTTAGATCCCAATAAAGATACGCGTCGAGTTCGTCAGAGTGATGGTATATTATTGCCAAGATATCGTCTTCCAACTGAAGCTGAGTGGGAGTATGCTGCTTCTGGTCTAGTTGGTAATTCTTATGATGAACGTATGACAAGTCGTCGCATTTATCCATGGGATGGTCACATTACTCGTAATGCCAGTAAAAATGACCGAGGTCGTATGATGGCTAACTTTGTAAGAGGTCGTGGTGATATGATGGGTATGGCAGGTGACTTAAATGATGCGGGTGATATAACCGTTGATGTTAAATCTTATTGGCCTAATGATTATGGGTTATATTGTATGGCTGGAAATGTTAACGAATGGGTATCAGATGTTTATCGACCATTGACATTTGACGATGTAGATGAATATAGTCCTTATAGAGGTAATGTGTTTAAACAAAAAGTTCTTGACGAAGAGGGTTATGTTGTTGAGAAAGATAGTTTAGGTAGAATTCGTTACAGAACTGAAACTGATAAAGATATCATGTCGCGTAAAAACTACCGTACAGCTGATAACATTAATTACTTAGATGGTGATGGCACTTCAAATATTGTTTCGGGTTCTGATTGGAATGGATCTGAAGAAGATACTAAAACGATGTATGGAGGTACTCCAAATTCAGCATTAGGTAGTTTGGTTTCAGATAGAACCAGAGTATACAAAGGTGGTGGTTGGAGAGACCGAGCTTATTGGTTAAGTCCTGGTGCTCGTCGTTATCTGGATGAGAGAGAATGTAGAGATGATTTAGGGTTCCGATGTGCAATGACAAGAGTAGGAAGTCCAATTAAAGGAGAATAGTGTTTTTGAAATATGAAATAATAATAGGTCGGCAAATGTCGGCCTTTTTTATTGGATAGTTATGAGTGTGATTGAAGAGTTGTATAGCTTTTTTATGAAAAGTAATGGTGTTTCTACTGATAGTAGAAATTGTAAGGATGGTGCCATTTTTTTCGCATTAAAAGGGGAGCGTTTTAATGGGAATCAATATGCCAAAAATGTTTTGGCTAATGGAGCTTCCTTAGCAGTGGTTGATGAGGAAGCCTTGAAAGGTGAGGCAGGAATGTTTTATGTCTCAGATGTGTTGAAAACTTTGCAGGAATTAGCACAATTTCACCGACGTAAATTGGGATTGCCAATTATTGCTATAACAGGTACAAATGGAAAGACTACCACTAAAGAGTTAGTTTCGATGGTTTTAAGTGAGCGTTATTCTGTTTCTGCAACAGTGGGTAATTTTAATAATCATATTGGAGTTCCCTTAACATTGTTAAGTTTTAACGGAGATACTGAAATTGGAGTGGTTGAGATGGGGGCTAATCATTTAGGTGAAATAGAAACACTTTGTGAAATTGCCGAACCTAATTATGGGTTGATTACTAATGTAGGAAAAGCTCATCTTGAAGGGTTTGGCTCTTTTGATGGGGTTAAAGTGGCCAAAGGTGAAATGTACAGTTATTTGAAAAAAGCTAATCGTATTATTTTTATTAATTCAGGCAATGAGCATCTGAATGAGATGGCAAAGGATAATCGAAATAGAATCGAATATGGCGTTGCTGGAAGTCGAGTGTGGGGAAGTGTAAATGATCAGTCTTCAAAATTGATTGTAGATTGGACTTCTGATGGTGAAAGATATTATCAGGTAAAGACCAATTTGATCGGTTCCTACAATCTAGAAAATGTATTATGTGCAATAGCTGTAGGAATTCAATTTAATGTGGATTTAGAATCTATTAATCGCGCAATTAATCGATATGAGCCTCAGAATAATAGATCTCAATTTATTGAAACAGAATGGAATAAAGTAGTGATGGATGCGTATAATGCAAATCCGACAAGTATGCATGCTGCAATCGAAAATTTTTCGTTGCTTTCTGGAGAAAATAAGGTTTTGGTTTTGGGGGGAATGAAAGAATTGGGAGCGGATTCAAAAGAAGAACATGAAAAGTTGATTCGTTTTATTGAATCAAAAAATATTAAAGAGGTTTATCTGCTTGGAAGTGAATTTGATAATATGGAGTTGGGTGAATTATTTCATTTGTATATGGATAGAGAAGCCTTAATTTCAAGATTTGAAGAAATGCCTATAAAAGGATCTTATGTTTTGATAAAGGGTTCTAGAAGTAATCAGCTTGAGAAATTATTGCCTTATTTTTAGAGAAAAGTGTTTTAGCGTTGAAAAGTGATTGACACCTTTTAAATAAAAAGCCATGATGATACTCTGTGGGTATATTTCATCATGGTTTATTTTTTTGTGAGTAGGTTTTAGTTTAAATCTTTTCTTTAAAAATAGAGGAAGTAGTTTGTAAAATGAAAGGTGTGCTTTTATTACTGCTGCTGCATGGTGAAATTCACCTTTTAGGATAAAGAAGAAGAAAGCAATTCCATCCATGATCATTCTAAGGAGCATAGTTCTTTTTACCTTCTTAGAGGGAAGGTTTTTTACCAGCATTAAGAGGTTGTTTCTAAAGTTTAAGTACGTTTTTTGAGGGTGTTGTTGAGATAGAGTAGCGCCTCCCACATGAAGTACTTCACTTTGAGGAATGCATTCGATGTCATAGCCCATGTTTTTTATCCGCCAACAAAGGTCGATTTCTTCCATATGTGCAAAGAAGTATTCGTCTAATCCTCCAACCTCTTTAAATATTTTACTTTGAATGAATAAAGCCGCTCCACTTGCCCAAAAAACTGGAAGTGGGTTGTTGTATTGTCCGTTGTCAACCTCGTTTTCATTTAAGATTCTACCTCTGCAAAAAGGGTATCCCAAATAATCAATATAACCCCCAGCGGCGCCTGCGTATTCAAATTTGTTAGGTTCGTCGTATGCAAGTATTTTGGGCATGCAAGCTGCTAGATTTGGATTTTTTTCAACTGCATTGATAAGTGGAGGAAGCCAGTTTGCTTTGGGTTCAACATCGCTGTTTAGCAACAGAAAATAATCTGCTTCAATTTGGCATAGGGCTTTGTTGTATCCACCTGCAAAACCATAGTTTTGGTCAAGTTGTATAATACCAACTTCAGGATGTTGTTTTTTAATAAATGCAATGCTGTTGTCGGTTGATGCATTATCAGCTACATATATTTTTACGCCATCCAATTTTGAGTGAGCAATTACCTTGGGAAGAAATTTTTTTAGTAGTTCTTGCCCGTTCCAATTAAGGATAACAACAGCTGTATTTGTCATGTTTTAATAAAGTTGATAGAGCTTTTTTTAGTTTCTTTCAGAGGAATATTTCCAACGTCTGTGTGACCAAAGCCAGTATTCAGGATATTGTACAATGGCTTCTTCCAGAAGTCTAACGTGTTTTTCAGTTGTTGAGTATTCACTTTCTTTTGAAATATCGTCCGTGACCGGAATAAATGTTATTTGGTAATGACCACGTTTAATTTTATCCATTCGACAAAAAACAACAGGAGATTTGGTTGTTTTGGCCAGCTTTTCAGGGCCGATAATAATTGGAGTGTTTTGGTTTAGGAATTTTGTCCAGTATTGTGGTTCGAATTTTCCAGGAGATTGATCCGCAATAAGACCAAGGACGAAGCGCTGGTTTGCTTTTCGCATCTTAATCACGTCTTTAAGTGTTTTTTTCATAGGGGAATTCGTATTGCCCCAGCGGCTTCTTAGTTTAAGCATGTAAGAATCAAAAACTTTGTTTTTTAGTGGACGATAAACACTGCATAATAAAGCCTTGGTGTGAAGGTTAAAAGCAGTGGCCCATTCCCAGTTGCCATAGTGACCTAAGATTGCTAAAACGTCTTGATCGTTATTGTATTTATCTTCAAAGTATTCCAGATTTTTGAAAGTAACGCGTTTTGTCATTTCTTTTTGGGAAATGGTTTGAAGTTTTACAATTTCGATTAATAAATCACAAAAGTGTTTGTAAAATTTTATTCTAATCGTTCTAATTTCCTCTTTTGTTTTGTGAGGGAAGGAATAGGTGAGGTTTTCATTAATTACATCTCTTCGATATCCAATCATTCTCATGATATGAAATAGGAAATCCGAAAATAGGTACAAAACCGGTAGTGGAAGTAAGCTGATGACCCAAAAGATAAAAATGGATATATAACTACCTATTTTAATCATGTTATTGCATTATTTTTTTTACAACTGCTTTAAAATCATCGTGTGTAGGAGAGTTGGTTGCAATAATTTCTTTTCCGAAAAGATAATTGTCAAATCCACTAAAATCACATACTCTACCACCGGCTTGAGTGACTAAAAAAGCACCTGCTGCAACATCCCACGGTTTTAAATCGTATTCGTAAAAGGCATCAAAACGACCGCAAGCAACATAAGCCAAGTCTGTAGCCGCAGAGCCCAGTCTTCTTAATCCATGAGAATTAGCCATAAAGTAATTTAGGGTTTCTGTGAATTTTTCCATTCTTGAAAATTCAGAATAAGGAAAGCCAGTTGCAATTAAACTTTCTTTGATAGTTGGTGTATTTGTGGTTGAAATAACTTCATTATTTAGGTAAGCATCACCATTTTTCCAGCTGTAAAAACATTCATCTAATCCTACTTCGTAGATAACACCGATTACGGTTTCATTTTCTTCTTGAAGAGCAATGCTTATTGCAAATGGAAATAAGCCATGGATGAAATTAGTTGTGCCGTCGATAGGATCAATTATCCAATTGTATTTTTCTCCTTTTATAGATGTGGTGGCTTCTTCGGCAATAAATCCTGCTTCCGGAATTAAATTTTTAAGCTGTTCAATAATTAATTTTTCGGAAGCTTTATCTAAATGTGTTACAAAATCGTTGTCCCCTTTTGTGTCAATCGATAGGTTATTGGACTTGCGTTCGTTTAGAATAAATTGTCCTGTGGATCTGGCAATTTTTACAACTTCCAGACAAATATCTTTATGTTTAATATCCATGCTTAGTTAATTTTTTCTGCGACAACAGAAGTTTTGTCTAAAGATAAGTGCTTTAGTTTTACTTTAACTATTTTGTTAATCAGATTTTTGTCAAATGGAAGTTCACATTTGATATAGTTTTCTGTGTATCCACTCATTGAGTCTTCTTGCGAAGAACCTTCAATTAAGGCTTCAAAATTTGACTGAAGATTGCTTTTTAGGAAAGCAAGTGTTTTTAAATCAGATAGCTTATGAAGTTTCTGACTTCTTTCCTTTCTATCGGGTATTGGAACTACATGGTCAATTTTAAGAGCTTGCGTGTTTGGTCGTTCTGAGTATGTGAATACATGAAGTTGAGAGATGTTTAGCTTTTCAAGAAAGTGATAAGTATCATTAAAATCCTCTTCGGTTTCTCCTCTTACGCCAACAATTACATCAACGCCAATAAAAGCATTTGGAATTTTATTTTTGATGCTTTCTACTCTATTTTTAAATAACTCACGGTTGTATTTACGCTTCATGAGTTGTAAAATTTTGTTGGAGCCTGATTGAAGCGGGATGTGAAAGTGTGGCATGAATTTTTTTGATTTTGCTACAAATTCAATAATCTCATCAGTTAGTAAATTTGGTTCGATGGAAGAAATGCGAAAGCGATCAATACCATCAATTTTATCTAATTTCTGAATGAGTTCAAAAAAAGTTTCATTTTGAAGTTTTCCAAAATCACCAATATTTACTCCGGTTAAAATAATTTCTTTTGCGCCTTCTTTTCCTGCTTTTATAGCTTCTTCAACGGTTTTTTCAATTGTGTTGCTTCTGCTTCTTCCCCTGGCGTATGGAATGGTACAATAGGAGCAATAATAGTCACAACCATCTTGTATTTTTAAAAAGCTCCTTGTGCGATCTCCTGACGAATAAGAAGGTTTGAAGTCTTTGGTTTGATTTATTTTTCCTGTATGGATTTCTGTGGATGCAAGTTTTTGAGTGTTCTCCAGGTATTTGATAATGTCAAACTTTTCATCAGATCCTAGTACCAGATCAACTCCCTCTATGGAGCTGATTGTTTCAGGTTTTAGTTGGGCAAAACATCCTGTGACGATAATAAATGCATCAGGATTAGTTTTTATTGCCTTTTTTATTACTTGACGGCATTTTTTATCAGCAAGTTCGGTTACTGAGCAGGTGTTGAAAACATACACATCGGCTTTTTCTTCAAGTTGGACTTTAGAAAAACCAGCATCAATCATGGTTCTGGCTATTGTGGATGTTTCGCTAAAGTTGAGTTTGCATCCAAAAGTGTGAAAGGCTGCGGTTTTGTTTTCAAATACAGATTGATCAATCATGTTGTGCCGTTAAATAAGGCTGCAAAAATAATAAAATCAGTTATAACAAATGAGACATCGGGATGAATTATTTGGGTGATAGTTTGATGACTTGCTGAAAAAAAGCTGCTTGATGAGAAGCAGCTTTTGAAAATGTCTACAAAAGGTTGGAAGCGAGTTCTGCCAAATAACTTCTTTCTCCCTTAATTAAGTTCACATGAGCAAATAAATCCTGACCTTTCATTTTGTCAGTTAAGTAGGCCAAGCCGTTTGATTGCATATCCAGATAAGGGGAGTCAATTTGTTGAACGTCGCCTGTGAAGACCATCTTTGTGCCTTCTCCTGCACGAGTAATTATTGTTTTTACTTCATGTGGAGTAAGATTCTGAGCTTCATCAATAATGAAAAATGCATTTGATAAACTACGTCCTCTAATGTAAGCTAATGGAGTAATTAATAGGCGTTCGTCTTTTAGCATTTCATCAATGATATTGATCTCTTTACTGGAGTTTTTGAATTTACCTTTAATAACTGATAGGTTATCAAAAAGAGGTAGCATGTAAGGGCCAATCTTTTCTTTGATATCTCCGGGTAGAAATCCTAAGTCTTTGTTTGCCAGAGGAACAATGGGGCGAGCTAATAAAATCTGGTCAAACTCACGATGCTGTTGTAAGGCTGATGCTAAGGCCAGTAAGGTTTTTCCTGTACCAGCCTTTCCTGTTAGAGAAATTAATTTGATTTCAGGGTTTAGAAGCGCATCCATGCAAAAGGTTTGTTCTGCGTTTCTTGGTTCAATGCCAAATGCTCCATGTTTTTCCACTCGCCTTACTAGACCTGAAATAGGGTCGTTAAACGCTAACACACTTTGGTTTCCATTTCTAAGGACAATGTATTGATTTGGCGATAATTCTACATCTAAAGGGAGTTCTTTTGCAGGTACTCCTTGAAACTGATATAGTGATTCGATTGTTTTGATGTCAAAGTTTTCAATGATCTCAACACCTTTGTTAAGGAAGTCAATGTCTTTGATTTTATCGTTTTCATAATCTTCTGATGATAAGCCAAGTGACTTAGCTTTTAATCTGAGATTAATGTCTTTGGTTATCAGAACACATTGTCTGTCTTGGTATTGTTCTTTGATGTGTAGAGCAACCGCTAAGATTCTGTGGTCTGATGTTTTTTCGTTGAATGACTCATCCATGATCTTGGGGAATGGCTTTCCGGTGGCAACAAACAGGTTTCCTTTATCGGGGCCTAATGGAATTCCTTCCTTAAAGAGTTTTTCTCCGGCTAAAGAGTCCATGTCGCGTGCAAATTCTCTGGCCATGAAGTTGATTAGATCATTCCCTTTTTTAAATCGGTCGAGCTCCTCTAATACAATTATTGGTATGATTACATCATTTTCCTCAAAGTTGTATATACTTTTGTGATCGTGCAATAGGACATTTGTGTCCAAAATAAATATCTTTTTTGCCATGACTGCTGCGTTTTGGTTTGCATTTAAATATAACAATAATTAAGGTTAATTGCTGACTTTTTGGAGGAATTATAAGATGAATTATAAAGAAACGATTGAATTTTTATTTGGTCAATTGGCCATGTATCAAAGGGTGGGGAAGGTGGCTTATAAAGCTAATTTGGATAATTCCATGAAGTTGGATGCTTATTTAAACTATCCTCATCGAAGTTTTAAAACAATACATGTTGCAGGAACTAACGGTAAGGGTTCTGTATCTCATTCATTAGCGTCGGTTTTAAGTGAGTCGGGTTTGAAAGTTGGTTTGTATACTTCACCCCATTTAAAAGACTTTAGAGAGCGGATTAAAGTGAATGGCGAATGTATTGGAGAGCAAGATGTTGTTGATTTTGTTAAAGCCCATAAGGGGATTATTGAAGAAGTAATGCCTTCTTTTTTTGAAATGACTGTGGCGATGGCTTTTGATCATTTTAGAAGTAAAGATGTAGATGTGGCGGTAATTGAAGTTGGTTTGGGAGGACGTTTGGATTCTACGAACATTATTATCCCTGAATTATCGGTTATTACCAATATTGGATTGGATCATGTTGCAATTTTAGGAGCTAATTTAGGTTTGATAGCTAAAGAGAAGGCTGGAGTTATAAAACAAGGTGTACCAGTCGTTGTTGGAGAGACTCAGCAGGAGACGCAATTAATTTTTGAAGCCATTTCTGCCGAAAATGATAGTGAATTAGTTTTTGCCGATCAATTATTAAAGATTGGTTTATCAATGGTTTCAGTAAATGAGAGGCAGATTTTTCAAGTTGATAATTCGGTTGGTGAATGTGTATATAAAGATTTAGAGTATGATTTGCTAGGGCTGTATCAACATAAAAATATAATAACCATTTTGGTTGCCCTTGATGTCTTAAAGAAGAGAGGGTTTGAAATAACTGAAAAGCAAATTCGTTCCGGATTGTCAAATGTAGTGAGAAATACAGGCTTGCTTGGACGTTGGCAGTATCTTGGTTATAATCCCCGGATAATTTGTGATACCGGACATAATGTAGAGGGCGTTTCTTATGTAGTAGAGCAAATTAAGCAAACACCCTATCAGAATTTACATGTAGTTTGGGGTATGGTAAGTGATAAAAGTCATAAAGAGGTTTTGGAGTTGTTGCCACGCAATGCAACGTATTATTTTACTCAAGCATCAATGGAGAGAAGTTTGCCTTGTGAGATGTTGTTGGCCGAAGCGAAAAAAGTTGGATTAGCGGGTGAAGTGTACAAGAATTCCCAAGATGCTTTAAAAAATGCGAAGAAAAATGCCGGGGTTAATGATTTGATTTTCATAGGAGGTAGTACATTTTTGGTAGCTGAGTTGATTTAAAAGTTTAAAAATTATTTGCAGGTTAAGAAAAAGAACACTACATTTGCATCGCTTTTCAAAAGAGAAGAGACAAAGATTAAGTTTATCGGGCGATTAGCTCAGTTGGTTCAGAGCACTTGGTTTACACCCAAGGGGTCGGGGGTTCGACTCCCTCATCGCCCACAACTGAAAACAATAAAAAGTTATTGTTTTTAATAAATAATGAAATTTCGAGCGATTTGCTCATCCCGATAGCTATCGGGAGGTTCAGATAGCAAGACCGAATAAAAATTCGGGCGATTAGCTCAGCTGGTTCAGAGCACTTGGTTTACACCCAAGGGGTCGGGGGTTCGAATCCCTCATCGCCCACAACTGAAAAACAATAAAATTATTGTTTTAAATGAAGTAAAGAAATTTCAGACGATTAGCTCATCTCGATGGCTATCGGAAAGTTCAGATAACAAGACCGAATAAAGATTCGGGCGATTAGCTCAGCTGGTTCAGAGCACTTGGTTTACACCCAAGGGGTCGGGGGTTCGAATCCCTCATCGCCCACTAAAAAAAAAAGGAAGGTTCGCCTTCCTTTTTTTTTGTCTCAAAATTAGATTTTCGTCGAGGTTTACCTTGGGGATATATGTTTTTAATAAAGAATATATTCTTTAATTAGAAAAACTTCTCTAAATTTGTAGTGTATTGTAAAAGTAAAACACCTTCATGCCTACAGGAAACAAGAAAAAGAATCAATTAGTGCCTGAGCCTGCATTGCGCAGAATGCCATGTTATTTATCCTATTTAAAATTAGCTCAAAAAGAAGGGATGAAGCATATTTCATCAACCTTTATTGCTCGTGATATGGGAGTGGATCCAACTCAGGTAACGAAAGATTTGTCATATACTAGTATTGTAGGGAAAACAAGAGTTGGCTATGAAGTAGAGCCACTCATTGAAGAGTTAGAAAGTTTTTTAGGTTTCACTGTGGTTGATGAGGCTTATTTATTTGGGGTAGGAAGTTTAGGGACTGCGCTTTTGCATGATCATGGATTAAAGCAATTTGGCTTAAAGGTGATAGCAGCATTTGATGTCAATCCGGAGGTTGTGGGTAAAACAATCGAAGGCGTGCCTATTTACCATATAGATGAATTTAAAAATAAGAATCGAACAGGGGCGATAATCGGTATTTTAACTGTACCGGTTGGTAATTCGCAGGAGGTTACGTCTATAATGGTTGAAGGGGGAATAAAGGCGATTTGGAATTTTACTCCGGTAACTATTAAAGTGGATGATGATATCGTTGTGCAAAATACTTCTTTATATGCACATTTGGCAGTTATGTTTAATCGCTTGAAGGTCAAGTCGAGTTCTTCAAAGTAGTGTGGTCGAAATTGTGATCTTTAGGAAAGAATGTAAGTCTGTTTTGAGCGTTTTTTTATTTGTCTGAAATTTACTCATGACCTCTTTGAATTGGGGTTGATTTCGTAGGTGGAGATACTATTTTTTAGCAATTCAGCTGAATGGTTTTATGGATGTACTTCAACCTAACTTCCGATTTCAATTCTCTATCTATCCATCTAAAGCGTTCTCATTATTAAAATAGCTTAAATATTGGCTTTGTTTTTTAACAAAAAACAATATATTTGCGCGTTTGTGACTAGAAACGTGTTAGAATTAATAAATAAAATTTACTAGAAAATGCAGAACAAAGGAGCGATAAGACTGTTTGCCATTCTTTTGGCCTTAGTCAGCTTTTATCAATTGATTTTCACTTACCATACGCGTAAAGTTGAAAGTGCAGCTGATGAGTTTGCAAATGGAGATTCAAAACTTAAATTTGAATACCTTGACTCTTTAGCTAATGAGACGGTTTACAACTTTTTATGGATGAGAAAATACACTTATCGAGAGTGTAAAGAAAGAGAGATTAATTTTGGTCTTGATTTGAAAGGTGGTATGAACTTAATCCTTGAGGTTAAAGTTTCAGACATTGTAAAGGCTCTTTCAAATTATAATTCAGATGAAAACTTTTTGGCGGCGGTCGCTAAAGCTGATTCCATTCAAAAAAAGACATCTGGTGACTTCATTACTATTTTTGGAGATGTATTTCTAAGTGAGAACCCCAACGCTCAGTTATCTACTATTTTTAACACGATAGAACTAAAGGACCAAATAACCTTCAATTCAACTAATGAAGAAGTATTAGAAGTTATTCGTGAAGAATCAAAAAGTGCTATTGACAATGCGTTTAACATCTTACGTACTCGTATTGACCGTTTTGGTGTTACTCAACCAAATATTCAACAGCTTGAAAAAGCTGGTCGTGTGTTGGTTGAACTTCCAGGCGTAACTGATCCTCAGCGTGTACGTAAGTTATTGCAAGGAACTGCTAGTTTAGAGTTCTGGGAAACTTATGAAAATGGAGAGTTATTTAACTCTTTAATGCAAGCTGATGCAAAAGTGAGAGAAATGCTTGAGGCGAAAAAGCCTGAGGCAGCAACTCCAATAGATGAACAAGTAGAAGGAGAAACTACAGAATCCAATGAAGTAGCTCTTCTAGACGAAGTGGCTGCAGCTGATAGTTTAACTAAAGATTCTGTTGATGTAACAGCACTTTCTTTGTTTAGTTATCTAAGACCAAATTACACTCGCCAAGGTCCAATGCAAGGTCCGGTTGTAGGTATGTCTTTAGCGCGTGATACCGCAAAAGTTAATGCTTATTTTGCTGATTCGAAAATCAAAAGCTTATTTCCAAAAGATGTGAAGTTCATGTGGACCGTAAAGCCTGTAGGTGCTGAATACATGATGGCTCGCATGGGAGATAAAGCCAATGAAAAAGAAACCGCCTTTAATTTGGTAGCCATTAAAGCAAGTACACATGATGGTCGTCCTCCATTAGAAGGAGATGTAATTACAAATGCACGTAGCCAGACTGATCAAAGAGGTCAGTTTGAAGTTAGCATGAGTATGAATGCTGAAGGTGCTAAAACATGGGCTCGTCTTACAAAATCTAATATTGGTAAAAGTGTAGCTATTGTTTTAGATGGTTTTGTGTATAGTTTTCCAACTGTGAATGATGAGATTAAAGGTGGCCGTAGTTCGATTTCCGGAAACTTCACCCCGGAAGAATCGCAGGATTTAGCAAACATTCTTAAGTCAGGTAAGTTACCAGCACCGGCTCGTATTGTAGAGGATACAGTAGTTGGTCCATCGTTAGGTCAGGAAGCGGTAGATAGTGGTTTATCGTCATTTTTCTGGGCATTCATCATTGTGTTAGTCTATATGTTATTGTACTATGGAGTAAGAGCAGGTTGGATTGCGGATTTTGCTTTGGTTGCCAATATGTTCTTTATCATTGGGGTGTTAGCTTCGTTTGGAGCTGTATTAACACTTCCGGGTATTGCAGGTATTGTATTAACGATTGGTATGTCGGTAGATGCAAACGTTCTTATTTATGAGCGTATTCGTGAGGAGCTTCGTGCCGGTAAAGGAGTACGTTTAGCTGTAAAAGATGGATATAGCAATGCATTCTCTGCAATTATTGACTCAAACGTTACTACATTCTTAACAGCATTAATCCTTTTCTTATTCGGTACCGGTCCAATTAAAGGTTTCGCGACAACTTTAATGATTGGTATTTTAACATCATTCTTTTCGGCAATCTTCATTACAAGATTGATTTTTGAAAAAATGTTAGATAAAAAGATTGATCTTGTATTTGATACTAAGCTTACACGTAATTTATATAATAACGTAAAGATTAAGTTTATTGAGAAGAAGAAAGTATTCTTTGTAATTTCTGCAGTTGCGATTATAGTTTCAGTAGGATCCTTAGCTGTAAAAGGACTTAAACAAGGAATTGACTTTACCGGAGGTAGGGTGTTTGTTGTAAAGTTCGATAACAAAGTTTCTTCTGTTGATATTCAAAAGTCTCTTACTGCTGCATTTGATGGAGAAAACGTAGAAGTTAAGCAATTTGGAACTGAAGGAAATCAAGTTCGTATTGCAACAAACTATATGGTTGATGTAAATTCTGATGATGCTGATAACATTGTAGAAACTAAACTTTATGAAGGTTTAAAAGAAAATGTATCTGTTTCTAAAGACGAGTTCTTACGTAATAATCGTATGAGTTCACAAAAAGTTGGACCTACCATTGCATCTGATATTAAGAATAAAGCAGGTTTAGCAATCTTTTATAGTTTGATCGTAATTTTCTTGTATATTTTAATTCGTTTCCGTAACTGGGAGTATGGATTAGGTGCATTAGTAGCCTTGGTTCATGATGTATTAATTGTTTTAGGGATTTTCTCTTTAACATACTCAATTATGCCTTTCTCAATGGAGATTGATCAATCCTTTATCGCAGCAATTCTTACTGTAATTGGTTATTCGATAAATGATACCGTGATCGTATTTGACCGTATACGTGAGTACATTGGATTGCATCCTAAGCGAGAAAGAGGTGACGTGATTAACTCTGCATTGAATTCAACAGTTAGCCGTACCGTAAATACATCTTTAACTACTTTCCTTGTATTATTAATCATCTTTATGTTTGGTGGAGATGTTATTCGAGGATTTGTATTTGCCTTAATGGTTGGTGTGGTTGTTGGTACATATTCTTCATTGTTTATTGCAACACCAATAGCTAATATGTTTATTGAGAAAAAGGAAAAGAAGTAATATTGATTACTCTATAATTATACTTTTTAAAGCTCTGGTTTATACCGGAGCTTTTTTGTTTATCTTTGCGGTGAAAGAGGTATTTTATGATGATATTTGGTTTTATTTCAGGTGGTGAATTGTTCATTGTATTTGCTGTGGTTTTGCTTTTTTTTGGATCCAAAGCCATTCCCGATATTGCTCGAATGTTAGGTAAAGGCCTAAACGAGTTTCAAAAAGCAAGTGAAGAAATTAAAAATGAGGTTCGCCGAGGTGTTTCCGATATTGAGAAAGATATGGTTGAAGTCTCTAAAGTAGATCAATTTAAAAAGAGACTGAAAAACTCTACTGAGCTTAATGAAGAAAAGGCCAGTTTGAATAAAGATAGCTTAGATAATAATAAGGGTGCTGATACAGCGCCAGATAAGGATATAAACTAAATAAAGTTTCATTTATGCCAATTTTATATTTAATCGCCGGTTTAGTATTGTTGTTTTTTAGTGGCGATTGGTTAGTGAATTCCAGTGTTCAGTTAGCTCGACATTTTAAAGTATCTACTTTGGTAATTGGAATAACCGTCGTCGCTTTTGGTACGTCTGCTCCCGAATTATTAGTTAGTTTAGAGGCAGTTTATAAGGGGTCTCCTGATATTTCTATTGGAAATGTAGTAGGGAGTAATATTGCCAATATTGCTTTGGTATTAGGAGTGGTACCTTTAGTATTGCCTATTGTTGTAAAACGAAAAGATATTTGGCAAGATTGGATTGTAATGTTTGTGGCATCGGTTGTATTGATGTTATTAAGTCAAGATGGAGAAATCCGTATTGCCGAAGGAATAGTATTTTTATGTTTGTTGTGTTTATATATATGGTGGTCGATCCACAAAAGCCGTTTGCAAAGTAAGAAACAAAGTGAAGTGGTATTAGATCCTACAATGGCTCTTTGGAAGACCATTGCATTGTTTATGGTTGCAGGTGCCGGTTTGTATTTTGGTGCCGAATGGCTGGTTCTTGGCGCTAAAACAATAGCTCAGAACTTTGGCATCAGCGAACGTGTGATTGGTATCTCAATTGTGGCTTTTGGAACAAGTGTGCCTGAATTGGCTACCTCCTTAGTGGCTGCATTTCGTAAAGAAACAGATATCTCAATTGGTAATATTATTGGATCAAATATTTTTAACATTTGGGCTATTTTAGGAATAACTTCAGTGTTAAAACCAATTTCGGTTAATGAACAAATTGTACACATCGATTATTGGTGGATGCTTGCTGTGGCGGTTCTTCTTTTTGTTTTTATTCTACCAATAGCCAAAGGAGTAATAACACGTTGGAAAGGTGCTGTGCTGTTACTTATTTATGTACTCTATATTTACCTGTTGTTTTTTTAAATCTTTAGAATGGTTATTTGTCAAGATATAAAAAAGAATTACGGTTCTTTAGAGGTATTAAAAGGTATTAACCTACATATTAAAGCCGGTGAGGTGGTATCGATTGTAGGTGCGAGTGGTGCTGGTAAAACCACCTTATTGCAAATTTTGGGTTCGTTGGATAAACCTACATCAGGGGAGGTATTTGTAGATGGGACAGATTTAACCAAACTTTCCGAAAAAGAGTTGGCCCAATTTCGCAATACGCAAATAGGTTTTGTGTTTCAATTTCATCAATTGTTGCCAGAATTTACTGCCTTAGAAAATGCTATTATGCCTGCTTTGATCAATGGGCAAAATAAAACGACAGCCGAAATAAAAGCTAAAAAGTTCCTTGATTTTTTAAGTTTATCGCATCGCTTAGGGCATAAGCCTTCGGAACTCAGTGGTGGAGAAAAGCAGCGCGTTGCTATTGCCAGAGCTTTAATGAATGATCCGGGAGTGATTTTTGCCGATGAACCCTCCGGAAATCTTGATTCTCACAGTCAGGAGGAATTGCAGAAATTGTTTTTTGATCTTCGATCAGAATTCAACCAAACGTTTGTGATTGTTACGCATGATTACCACTTAGCCAATATGTGCGATCGGGTTATTGAAATGAAGGACGGAATTATTGTAGATGTACCCTAATGAGTTAAAAGCCTTTTTAGATGAAAAGGTAATCAAATATAATCAAGAAGATTTTATTGTTAATGATCCTATTTCCATCCCACATTTATTCGAGAAAAAGGAGGATGTTGAAATAGCCGGATTTCTTAGTGCTGCTATTGCTTGGGGAAGACGAGATCAGATTCTAAAAAAAGCTCGTTATTGGATGGAGCTTATGGATGATAGTCCCTTTGATTTTCTTATGAATGCTACTTCTGCCGATTATCAGGTGTTTGAGAAATTCTATTACCGTACCTTTTCTTCGGTTGATTGTGTGTATTTTATAAAAGCCCTTCGGTTTGTTTATGAGAAGCATGGAGGACTTGAAGAAGTTTTTTCTCACGGATATAAGTTAGGCGGTATAAAACAAGCCTTAATCCATTTTCGTAATATTTTCATGTCTTTTTCGCCTGAAGATCGTACTCAAAAGCATTTGGCTAATGTAGAAAAAGGATCTTCAGCCAAGCGTTTAAATATGTTTTTGCGATGGATGGTGAGAAAGGATAATCATGGTGTTGATTTTGGTATTTGGTCGCAAATAAGAAGGTCTGATTTAATGTTACCTTTAGATGTTCATACCGGAAACATTTCCCGTCAGCTAGGATTGCTGTCGCGGAAACAGAATGACTGGAAGGCGCTTGAGGAGCTGATGCACAGGCTTAGAGAGTTTGATCCGGATGATCCTGTGAAATATGATTTTGCGTTGTTTGGATTAGGCGTCAATGAGGATTTTTAAAAGATGGGCAATAGTTATTTTAAGTTTAAGCAATTTGTAGTTCATCAAGATAAAGTTGCCATGAAAGTTGGTACTGATGGAGTATTGCTTGGTGCCTGGGTAAATGTTGAGCAGAGCCAACGCGTTTTAGATGTTGGTGTTGGAACTGGATTGATTTCACTCATGATTGCTCAGCGCAATGCAAATGCTGAAATATTAGCGATTGATATTGATGAATATGCCTATGAGCAAGCGACTATTAATTTTGAAGCTTCCCCATGGAGTGACCGTTTGTCTGCCGCGCATCAGAAAATTCAAGATGTTAATCCTGTAGAAACAGGATTGTTTGATTTAATCGTTTGTAATCCTCCTTTTTATATAGATGGGTTTAAATCTGATGATCAAAGGCGAAACTTGGCTCGCCATTCTGATGTGCTCACTTATCAAGATTTGTTATGGTTGTCATCTCCTTTGCTTACCCAGGTTGGTAAGATTGGACTAATATATCCCTGTGAATATGCCGCCGATATAATTAGTTTTGCTCAAAAAAATGAATTGTATCTTTTACGGCAGACTAGTGTTCATCCAACCGAAACGAAGCCGGCAAAGCGTGTTCTTTTAGAATTTGGAAAAAACTATGTTGATAAGCCACTTGTAACTGACTTTGTGTTGGAGATTAATGGTCGACACAATTATTCGCCGGAGTATAAAGCGTTAACTAAGGATTTTTATTTGGCCTTTTAAATAGTTGATCAACGATGGTCGTTAGTTTATTAACGGTATTGTATTAGTTAGCTTGATTATTTATTCGTTCGTCAAAAGAGAATTGATGTGGGGTTCCCTTTTGATTTGAATTGTCATAACTTTTCCCTTGTCTTTTTCTAAAAATGAACCTGAGGTCTTGAGAATATCTTGACTGAGAATAAAAAAAGTACCTAAACCTAAACTGCATTGTTATGTCTATAAGAGAAATTCACCGAACAATTGATTGGATTGATAAAGAGATTCGTTTGATCAGTACAGGTACTCCGAATCAGTTAGCAGGGCGATTAAAAATGTCGGTTCGATTATTGTATTATTACCTTGACATGATGAAGCAATTAGGAGCTCCAATTGAGTATTCTTCCAAACATGAATCGTTTGTTTATACCACCAAAGGTAAATTTATTAACGGATCTGTTTGGCAAGAGGATATTTGTGTAGCTTGTTAATTAATTTTTCATGCAGTTTTAAACTCAATTGGAGCAAAGAGAAAGTGGTCGTTACTTCTTTTTGTTTCAATTGAGTTTTTTGTTGTATTATAGATTTTTTAATATTTTATTTTCGTTATTCAGTTCTCATAACTTTCCTCTTCTGAATAGATAAAATGGTTTTCTTTGCAAAAGAAAATATATGGGATAATAACAATATATGATAAACACTAGTGCAAGGCATTATATACCTAATTTAAAATTAGCAGTGCCTGTGATATCCTCTCATGCCGGACAAATGCTGGTTGGTTTGGTCGATACTCTCATGGTTGGGCGAGTAGGAGCAGTGTCGTTAGCAGCTGCATCCTTTGCCAATAATGTTTTTATAAATATACTTGTGTTTGGAATGGGTATTTCCATTGCTTTAACGCCTTTAGTTGGTAAAGCTCATGGAGGTGGGCGTTTTAAAAAATGTGCCTTTTGGCTTACTCAGAGTTTTTATACTAATTTGTTTGTTGCTATTATTCTAACCCTTGTTGGTCTAAGTCTTACTTTTCTGATGCCGTACATGGGACAGGATGAAAAAGTTTGTCAAGAAGCAATTCCTTACTTTGTTGTATTGGCAGTATCATTGTTTCCTCAACAGATGTTTAATCATTACCGGCAGTTTTCAGAAGGGGTTGGGAATACAAAATTGCCGATGTTAATAACCTTGTGTGCCAATGTCATCAATGTTTTTATCAATTACCTGTTGATTTTTGGGAATATGGGTTTACCAGCATTAGGATTGCTTGGAGCTGCCATAGGAACCCTTGTTTCACGCCTATTTATGTTGTTAGCTATGTTGGTGTTGTATAAAAAACTAAAGTTTTTTCAAAAGTACCAGCTGGAGAAACCCATATTGATTTCTGTAAAAGCTATACGAAAGATATTTTCTTTAGGAGTTCCAATAGGATTGCAGTTTGTAATTGAAGTGTTTGCCTTTAGTATTGGCAGTATTATGGTAGGCTGGATAGGAGCAAATAGTTTAGCTGCACATCAAATTGTAATAACCATTGCCAGTTTAACCTTTATGATGTCTAATGGATTAGGAGCGGCAACTACAATTCGGGTTAGTATGTATAGAGGGAGGAGAGATTTTCTCGAGGTGAAGAATGTAGCTTTTGCATCGATTCATATGGTGATTATGTTTATGAGTGTAACCTGTTGTGCATTTTTATTGCTGAGGCAATTTTTACCTTCCTTATTTATTGATAATCAAGAAGTGATAGTTGTAGCTAGTGCATTGATGTTGGTAGCAGGATTATTTCAGATTTTTGATGGAATGCAGGTTGTGATGCTGGGTATCTTACGTGGAATGGAAGACGTGTGGGTGCCCTTAGTTATTGCGGCCGTTGTGTATTTGCTAATAACTATTCCGGTATGCTATATGGTTGCGTTTAAGTTAGGGTTTGGAGCACAGGGAGTTTGGATTGGATATCTAATCGGGTTGTTTTTAGCAAGTGTGGTTTTATTACTTCGATTTAGGATGGTTTATAACAAAAGCTATTTGAAGAAATAAGAAAGGCTATTCGATTGAATAGCCTTTGATTCTTTAGTCTAAAATGCGGTTAAGTATTACATGTAAAGCCACACCGCCAATTGCTAATGCCCCTGATATAATTAAAGTAGTGTTGCTAACAGGTGTGTTCAGTGCATAAATTCCAATTACCGCGACTCCTGCAATTACAAAAATAATACCTAAGTTTTTTAATAATTCGTTCATAATATATCACTTTATAGTCTTTGAGCTAAAGGTACAAAACTTGTTTTCAAATAAAAAGTTTATGTTACTTTTAAAAACGGAGCTTTTGTTGAAAACTATTGAAAAAGATGGATGGTCTTCGCGTAAAATGACTTTTTATGACATATGTATATGCTTATATTTGCAGCCGTTATTTTTGGGATTGAAAATATATAAAGGCAACGTTTTGGCAAAAAATAAAAAGGAAGCGGTTCAAACTCCGTTAATGAAGCAATATTATGGCGTTAAAGAAAAGTACCCCGATGCAATTTTATTGTTTCGAGTAGGTGATTTTTATGAAACTTTTTCTGAAGATGCAATAAAGGCTTCAGAGATTTTAGGAATTACCCTTACCAGACGAGCAAATGGTGCAGCAGCTTATATTGAACTAGCCGGTTTTCCGCATCATGCCTTGGATACTTATTTGCCAAAACTTGTTAGGGCAGGGCAACGGGTTGCTGTTTGTGATCAGTTAGAAGATCCTAAAGCAACCAAAACTATTGTAAAGCGTGGTGTAACAGAGTTGGTTACTCCGGGGGTTGCAATTAGTGATAATATTCTTGAGCACAAAGAAAATAACTTCTTAGCAAGTGTGCATATCGACAAGAAAGCAATAGGAGTGGCTTTTTTAGATATATCAACCGGTGAGTTCTTAACTTCGGAAGGTTCGGTAGAGTATGTAGAGAAGCTTCTAGCCAACTTTAAACCCAAAGAAGTTTTATTTGAAAAAGCTAAACGAAAGCTGTTCCTGGAATATTTTGGAGATAAATTTTATACTTATGCTTTTGATGATTGGGCATTCTCTCAGGACTCAGCTCATGATCGTTTATTAAAGCATTTCGAAACCAATTCTTTAAAAGGATTTGGTATTCATGCACTAACTTATGGAATTACAGCTGCCGGGTCTATTTTACATTACCTTGATTTAACACAGCATCATAAAGTACAGCATATTTCTACATTAGGCCGTATTGATGAGGATAAATTTGTGTGGCTTGATAAATTTACCATTCGTAATCTTGAATTATTTTCTTCATCCAGTGAAGGTGGGCGATCGTTAAGTGAAGTCATTGATAAAACCATTAGCCCAATGGGATCCAGGATGTTGAAGCGCTGGTTGGCATTGCCTTTAAAGGAGGTGAAAGCCATCAATGACCGCCTGAGTGTTGTAGAATATTTTTTTAAAGATCCTCAGTTAAAGCAAAGTATTATTGACGAACTTCATTCAATAGGAGATTTGGAACGTTTGGTGGCAAAGGTTGCTGCCGGACGAATTAATCCGCGTGAGGTGGTTCAGTTGAAAACAGCACTGTTTGCCATAGAACCCATAAAAGTAAATTGTTTAAGTTCGGAAAATGAGCATTTACGCCATATTGGTGATCAATTAAATGTTTGCCAAACGATACGTGAGCGTATTCATCAAGAAATAGAGCATGAACCTCCTACTTTAATGGCCAAAGGAGGTGTTATACGCGAAGGGGTATCTGAAGAATTAGATGATTTACGAAAAATCGCATATTCAGGAAAAGATTATCTGGCAAATCTTCAGCAGCGCTTAAGTGAGGAGACGAACATTCCTAGTATTAAAATTGCTTTTAATAATGTATTTGGTTATTACATAGAAGTTAGAAATACCCATAAAGATAAAGTGCCACAAGAATGGATTCGTAAGCAGACTTTGGTTAATGCTGAGCGTTACATAACCGAAGAGTTAAAGGAATATGAATCTAAGATTTTAGGGGCAGAAGAGAAGATACAAGCTATTGAAACTAATTTATATAATAATCTGATCATTGCTTTATCTGAATTTATATCGGCCATTCAGTTAAATGCGAATTTATTAGCCAGGATTGATGTGTTGACATCGTTTAATGTATTAGCTCAACAAAATAAGTATGTGCAGCCTGTGGTAAACGATGATGACGAAATTGATATAAAAGCAGGGCGCCATCCGGTTATTGAAAAACAGTTGCCTCCGGGCGAGGATTATGTGCCGAATGATGTTCATTTGAGTAATGATCAGCAGCAAGTGATTATTATTACAGGTCCTAATATGGCCGGTAAATCTGCATTGTTGCGTCAGACAGCTTTGATTACTTTATTGGCTCAAATTGGTTGTTATGTGCCCGCAGAGTCTGCCATCATTGGGGTTGTAGATAAAATCTTTACCAGAGTAGGGGCATCGGATAATATTAGTCAGGGGGAATCAACCTTTATGGTTGAAATGAATGAGGCAGCAAGTATTTTGAATAACTTAACCTCAAAGAGTTTAGTCTTGTTTGATGAGCTTGGTCGTGGAACCAGTACGTATGATGGTATTTCGATAGCCTGGTCGATTGTGGAGTATATTCATGAGAATAAGAAAGCTGGAGCGAAAACCTTATTTGCCACACATTATCATGAGCTGAACGAAATGGCAAAAACTTTTACGCGTTGTAAGAATTTTAATGTGTCTGTGAAAGAGGTTGATAATAAGGTGATATTCTTACGTAAGTTAGTGCCTGGAGGAAGTGAGCACAGTTTTGGTATTCATGTGGCGCGTATGGCCGGAATGCCAAAGAGTGTAGTAAACCGGGCTAACGATATATTAAGTGAATTAGAGGCGGCTCACCGCAAAGGTGATTTATCAAAACCCATTGGAGATATTTCAGCATCAAGAGAAGGAATACAGTTAAGTTTCTTTCAACTGGATGATCCGGTATTAACTCAAATACGTGATGAGATCATGAATATAGATGTAAATAACCTCACTCCTGTAGAAGCCTTAAATAAATTGAATGAGATAAAGCGCTGCATAGGAGTGAAATAAGGTGTTTCGGTGTGTAGAGGCGAAAAAAATATTTCATTTTAATTTGGTGATTCGAAATTAAGCATCTATATTTGCATCGCATTTGAGAAAAACAGCAGCTAAAGAGCTTCTGGAAGTGCAATAAAAAAGACATTTTTGAAATGCGAAAGTAGCTCAGTTGGTAGAGCACGACCTTGCCAAGGTCGGGGTCGCGGGTTCGAATCCCGTCTTTCGCTCCAATGATGCCCGGGTGGTGGAATCGGTAGACACGCAAGACTTAAAATCTTGTGTCCATTAGGACGTGCGGGTTCAAGTCCCGCCCCGGGTACTCAAGCCTATAAGACGAAAGTTTTAGAGGCTTTTCTTTTTTATAGCTATTTTGATTGATCCATGGATTTACGGATGTTTTTAGCCACAGATGCACGGATGAAAACTTAGATTTTTATCCCCCCCCCAAGAAAAATATATTTTCCAACACTTGCGCTTCCTCTCCCTGAATTAGGGAGATGGTATGTAAGTTTTTTCCTGCTGAAAAATCAGAGGGTTCTTTTTCAAGACTTATATTTATCTTTGCCTCAAAGATATTCCCCCTTGCTCAACTTGGCTAGTAGCTAATAGCTACCCCGATAGCAATCGGGGGCTAGTAGGTGCTAATATCATTTGTTATATTCTCAGATCTCTCTACTTAATACTATGTACCATTGAAATCATTGATGATTTTAAAAAATTGTAAAGATATTTTTAATTGAAGTGTTTGAGATTAAAAAATAATTCCTATATTTGCACCGCGTTTGAGAAAAACAGTAGCTAATGAGCTTCTGAAAATGCAAAAAAAAGACATTTTTGAATTGCGAAAGAAGCTCATCCTGATAGTTATCGAGAGGTAGAGCAAGTGCAAAATGCGAAAGTAGCTCAGTTGGTAGAGCACGACCTTGCCAAGGTCGGGGTCGCGGGTTCGAATCCCGTCTTTCGCTCCAAGGATGCCCGGGTGGTGGAATCGGTAGACACGCAAGACTTAAAATCTTGTGTCCATTAGGACGTGCGGGTTCAAGTCCCGCCCCGGGTACTCAAGCCTCTAAGACGAAAGTTTTAGAGGCTTTTCTTTTTTTTATAGCCACAGATGTTTTACTGCTATTTTACTAGTTTAAATATGTTTTATGGCCACAGATGCACGGATGGAAATTCATTCAATATTACACTTCATCTCCCTGGATTAGGGAGATAGGTGGTGAGCTCTTTCCTAACGAAAAAATCAGAGTGTATTTTTTAAAGACTAATCTTTAACCTCGCCTCATAAATTTATTCCCAAACTAAACTACCCCAATAGTGAACGGGGTCTCACAGTTAGTGGTTAGATGCTTATCGATCACTAATTGAAAAATCGCCATTAGTGCAATTCATAGATTTATTCTTTTCTTGTATTCATAAGCTTTATTAACTTTAAATCTTATTAAATACTTGATTTAAGATGTCGAAAAAACTATTTGCATTTATCAGCATATTTTTATGCACTCTTTCGTTATCATCACAAAGTTATAGTCCTTATGAAAATCCCGATTACTTACCTTTTGAAAGGATGGTTTACCAGCCGGGAAGGAATTTTCATACCTCCATTCGCCAGTTTCGTTTTGATGAGTTGGAGGCTGTTGGTTCAACCGATTCTGCTTTGTACTCAGCAATAAGAGTTCCTGAAGGAAAGCTGAATATATTCAAGCGTTTTCTGTATGATGACCTTTTACAATGGGAAAATGATGACTTCAAGGTGGCCATTAATCCACTCTTTAATTTTGAAGGAGGTAAAGAAACTACAGAGGGCATTACAACCTTTACCAATACCAGAGGAATTAATATTCAAGGGCAATTAGGCAAATTCTTCAGCTTTTATACCGATGTGATAGAAACTCAGGCTATCTATCCTAATTACATCAACCGGTTTGCTGATCGATACGATGTGATTCCCGGATATGGGCCTCGTAAAGACTTTGGCGACAATGGGCATGATTTCTCTCAGGCAACAGGTTATATTTCTTTTAATGTGGCGAAGTATTTTAATTTACAAATCGGAAATGGTAAGAATTTTATAGGAGATGGTTATCGGTCCTTATTGCTGTCTGATGTGGCTTACAGTTATCCTTACGTGAAAGCAACAGCCACGTTTGGTAAAGTAAAGTATCAGGCACTTTATTCTAAGCTTTTGCAATACGAAGAAGACAAAGCAACACAAGATCATCGCTTTCCCGGAAAATATAGTGTTACCCAATATTTAGATGTGAATATTGGTAAGCGCTTGAGTACAGGCTTGTTTTCAAATGTAACTTATGCAGCTGCTGATACAACAGGCTTCAGAGGTTTTGATATTTATTATCTAAATCCCATGGCATTTGTTCGTCCGGTAGAATATTCATTAGGCTCACCCGATAATGTGACCTTAGGATTTAATGGTAAATATGTTGCTGCCAAATGGATAACCTTATATGGTCAGTTCGTATTAGGTGAATTTAAAGCCGATGAGGTATTTTCACGAAATCAATGGTGGGCCAATAAACATGGATTCCAATTGGGATTTAAAACCTTTGATTTATTCGGCGTCAAGAATTTAGATGTGCAGGTAGAGTACAATCATATTCGTCCCTACATGTATTCGCATTATACGCCTATTTATGCTTATTCCCACCTTCAGCAACCTATGGCTCATATTTTGGGAGCCAATTGTAAAGAGTATTTAGGGATTTTAAGATACAAGTATAAGCGCATTATGTTTAAGGGTCAAGTAACCATTGCTAGGTACGGAGATGATTTTGGAGATGGCGTTAGTTGGGGTAAGGATGTTTTAATTGGAAATACCAATCGCCCGCACGAGTACGGCCATTATATTGGACAGGGGCTAACAACGGATGTAATAAATGCTGATGTAAGTTTAAGTTACTTGGTGAACCCACGAAATATGCTGAATGTATTTGGATCTGTTCGCATTCGAAAAGCAACCTCTAGCGAACAAACCTTAGACACGCAATGGATAAGCATGGGGGTGAGAACATCTCTTAAAGCGTTTTATAAAGACTTTTAAAAATGTACTGAAGTGCTAATTGCTAAATGTGCAAAAGGTAAGTTGTATTGTCTAGGGCTTTCCTTCTGAAAATGGAATGTTTTTTTGATCAAAAAACTAAGAAGCACGAAATAGAGAATGTTTATTTCGTGCAGATCTGTTGTTGGTTTATGTTTTTCGTAACATATGGTGTGAAATTAACGAGCAGGAATCATTAATTTGCTTCCTGCTATTTGGTTAATAATCATCATCGTCATCCTCCTCTTCATCTTCATCAATGTCGTCATCGTAATCATCATTCTCTTCCTCATCGTCTTCATTGTTTTCTTGCATGAAGTCAGGGTGTTTTAGAGAAAGGTCTTCTTTGGCACTGCTTTTTAGGAAGCCTGAAGAATCATAATCATCGTCTTCTTCAATGATCTTTTCAGCCAATGTTTCACTCATTTTCACCAGATAGTATTTGTCATCTGTTTCAAATGGCAGGGCACTCACCAAATGGTTATCTTTGTTGTAAAAGGTAATCAGGTTTTCACTGAATCCAAAAGGGTAAGCTAACTTGATTTGTTCTTGAATGGCTTTATCAAGTTTTGCGTAGTCTTTAATTACTCTTGGCTTAGTAGTGTTCATCGCATGGTAATTTAATAGTGAAATTTGTTGTTTATATATCTTAAATAATTTTTTGCAAATACGGAAATAAAATCTGTTTTGTTTTCATTCAATATAGAAAAGTTAAAGATAAATACTTTAAAAAATCTAGAGCTTGGTGTAGAAAAATTTAATTTTTTTTAGGAAAAATGAGTCTTCAGCAGTTAAATAACTCAACCAATTTTACCAATCCAATTTGACTACTGTAATGCCACTTCCGCCTTCCTGAATATGAGCATCTTTATAACTGGTGACAAAAGGTGTAATGGCTAATTGTTGGCGAATCATTTCGCGTAAAGCACCGGTGCCTTTGCCATGAAGAATTTTTACTTCCGGCAATTCGCACATGATGGCTTCGTCCAGATGATTAATAACTGTTTGAATTGCTTCTTCAACCCGCATACCTCTTATGTCTATATCCGGCTTAATGGTTAATTTACGTTGGCGCACTTTTTCGGCAGCATTGGAAACGGTAAACTGGTTGTGATCCAGCAATTGCTTTTTAGCTGCATTTTTACTGATTTTTTCCAGGCGATTGGTTTTTACAGTTGTAATGATGCTACCAAATGCCACAATGGCTTCTTTTCCTTTTATTTCCATAACTTCACCAGGCAATGATTGGCCGGCGAGTTTTACAACATCTCCTTTTTCAATGGTGAATTTATCAAAGGCTTTTTTCTTCTCTTTGGGAGCTTGTGCATTTGAATTTGCTTGAGCACTTAAGTTTCCTGAAGCCTTGTTCGCTTTATCAGCTTTGCGTTTTTCTCTTTCTTGAATTTGCTGAATCTTACGTTCGATTTTAGCGTCATTCTCGGTTTGAGCTGCCGTTTTTTCTTTAAAGAGTTCTAAATTTTTACGAGCTTCTTTTGTTTTTTCCTTTTCAGCTTGGGTTTCTTTTATTTGGCGTATTGTTTTTTCAATCTCTTTATTGGCATTGTTCAGTAAGCTTTCTGCTTCAGCTTTTGCTTCGCGAATAATTTCTTTACGCTCCTTTTTTGCGTTTTGAAGTTCTAATTGATAGCGCTCCAAAACATCGGCTAACTTCTTATCGTTAATGCGAATTTTATCACGTTTTTGCTCCCAATAGCGTTTGTCACGAACAATTTCTCGTAGATTTTTATCGTAATCTACATGTTCCTGGCCGATTTTTTCTTTCGCTGCATGAAGGATGTTTTCTGGTAAACCAATTTTGCGGGCAATTTCAAAGGCAAATGACGATCCTGGTTGAGCAATTTGAAGTTTATATAAAGGTTGAATTCTTCCTGTATCAAACAACATGGCTCCATTTTCGATGCCTTCGGTTTGAGCGGCCATGTGCTTTAAATTGGTATAATGGGTGGTAATTACACCGTACACACCTTCGGTATTTAGCTGTTCTAATACACTTTCAGCAATGGCACCTCCCAGCATAGGTTCTGTTCCGGTTCCAAATTCGTCAATCAGAATAAGGGTTTTTTTAGAACTGAAACGTAAAAAATGCTTCATGTTAAACAAGTGAGAACTGTAGGTACTTAAGTCATTCTCAATGGATTGTTCATCCCCCATGTCCATAAAAATGTCTTTGAATATTCCCATGCTTGATCCTTCATTCATAGGAACTAACAAGCCACATTGGAACATGTATTGAACCAAGCCCACTGTTTGCAAACAAACCGATTTACCTCCGGCATTGGGACCTGAAATCAGGATGATTCGTTGGGATGGCGAAGATAGTTCAATGGTTAAAGGAATTACTTCTTTGTTAGCTGCTTGATGCTGAAGGAATAAAAGTGGGTGTGTAGCATCTATCCATTCAAAATCCTGTTGATTTTTACAAGTTGGTAAAGTGGCATTGATGCTAATGCCAAACTTGGCTTTGGCCCTGATGAAGTCCATTATACCCATGAAGTTGTAGGATTCTAACAGTTCATCGATGTAGGGACGTATTTTATCTGCAACCGCAATTAAGATACGCATGACTTCACGGCGTTCGGCATATTCTAATTCGCGTAATTCATTGTTTAGCTCAACAACAGCAGTAGGTTCAATAAAGGATGTTTTACCGGTAGCCGATTCATCCTGTACAATACCACTGATCTTTCGTTTATTACCGGCAGGAATTGGAATTACGGCTCTTCCATCTCGAATGGAAATAGAAACATCCGGGTCAACCAATCCATCTTGTTTAGCTTCTTTTAGTATGGAGTTTAATTTGCGTGATACTGCGGTTTGTTTTGAAGCCATTTCGCTTCTGATTCGGCTCAACTCAGCAGAAGCACTGTCTTTTAGTCTGGCGTTTTTTTTATCGAGGATGTATTCAATCCCATCCATTAAGAATGGAAACACGCTCACTTGCGCCACTAATTCTTTCAGGTGACTATATTCTTCCGGTTCTTTAGAATTGAAAAAGCGACATATTGCATTGATGGTTTGCATTGATCGAAGTAAATCAAAAAGCTCTTTTTCTTCCATGAATCGCCCTTCGGTACGAATACGAACAAGCGGTTCACGAACATCTATAAAATAACCTACCGGAAATTTATCTTCCTCTATACAAATGCGTTTGAATTCAAAAGTTTGGTTTTGTTGTAAGATGATTTCATCATAAGATTCAGAAAAAGTCATGGTATCAACTTTTTCTTTTCCTAATTGACTTAAACAATTGTTTTTGACCAGTTCTCTAATCTTTGAGAACTTAATTTTGTCTTCGAACGATGTCGGGTATATCACTTTTTAAAATTTTGTGCAAAAGTAAGGATTACCTCTTGTTATTTGAAATTTGTTTTCGAAAAAATATGAATGTTGATTGGTTATATTCTTGCTTTTTTTTCAAAAAGTAAAAAGAAAAGAAGCTTTTACAATGTTTTAAATTTATTAACGTTTATGTGCATTGACGCTGCTTCGATATAGTCGTAAATTTGTATTACAAGGTTGAAACAAACGTATCTCCTTAAATATCATAATTGAAACATTCGGATGTGTGTGAGGTTTAGGTTAGGTTTAATTTTTGAATGTTTCAACAGCCTGTCGACCCTAAGACAGGCTTTTTCTTTTTTACTAAATCCTTACTTCAAAAAAAAGTGCCAAATTCAATAGGGAATCATTAAAAACTTCTGGGAGAATGAGTTGTTTATTGAGTCATCAATTGAAAAGTTAAGTGTGTTTTTATGATGCATCAGGCACAAATTGCAAAATGTATATCAATGCACTATGCATCAATTATGGATTCAACGACTTATTAATCCATCCATTCAAGCCTTCAAAAAGCTTCTGTGGTGTGAGTGTTCGCCATTTTACCTCGTTGAAGTTTCCTCCGTACAGTATGTAATAGTTGAGGTTTATCTTATTGAATTCGGCAAGAATGTGTTCTCTAAAATTGAGGGCTATGATCCAACCGTCTTCCACATCCTCAAACCATTCTTCGTAATAAGAATCATCTGAATAATGAAAGTTAAGCACATTTTCACCAATAAGGATAAACTTGTTAATGCCTTTGTTTACCAAATGATCGATGATGTTACGTTTTAGATGCATGATGTCGTTGTACAAGCAATCGTTCCATTCGCCAAGTAATTCGATAATGGTAAAACCTTGGTCGTAGTCGGTAAAAAGAATTTTTAGGTAGAGTGTTTTTGATTCAAAGTCATCCCAAAGAGGATTGATGTAATGATCGTAGATGGTGTTTCTACAGAAAAATTCATCGTAGGCTTCTCCAAAATAAGGAGAGTCCGGATCTGAGTAAGGGGAGTAGATTTTTTCCCAACGGCGGTATGGTTCGATGTTTTGCATGGTGCAAAGCTAAAAAAGAATGTTGTTCTCGCGAAGACACAAAGACGTAAAGGGAAGCAATTTCACAAATTCGATAGGATTAATGTATCTCGCGAAGGCACAAAGTCGCTAAGAAAAAAAATAATTGTTTTTTTGAGGTGTTGCTAGTGGTAATTAATGTTGAGTTTGGTTTTGAGTGATTGGGAAATTAGTCTGAAGCCTATTATCTAGAGTTTAACGATCTATATTAATAAGTTCGTTTGGATTTTCTTGCCTCACTTTGCGACTTAGCGTCTTTGCAAGAAATGAAGTAGAAAGCTTGAAAAGAACTCTCAAGAAGTTAGTTATCTTGAGAGTATACTTTTTTTATTTATCTTTTTTCTTACAGGTGCTTATTCCCAGAGGAAAGTATAAGGGACAAAAACTTATGAAACTGGTTAATAAAAATATTCCTGCTAAAACCAGTAGGATAATGCCAATAGTTCCGCCGATGATGTTTGTAAAAAATAATGTTGCAATAATCGCAGCAATTAGTATTCTTATAATACGGTCTGCTTTTCCCATGTTTTTTTTCATATCAGTTTATTGTTAATGGTTTAGGATAGAAAGTTATAAAACTTATAGAAAAGTGTCCAGCGTAAAATTATAAGCTTTTTATTGAGGAAAAGCTTTCTCAAAGCCAACAAGAGAAAAAGCTCTCGCAAAGCCACAAAGTCGCAAAGAAAAAGACTCTATCAAAGATGCAAAGTCGGCAAGGAAAAAAGAATAATTGTTTAGAGGTAAGTAGTTAAATACTTATCAATAGTAAGCATACGTTAGCATCAAAGATGCGGTGTCATTAAGCATAGCCTGAAGGGCTATGAATATCATGCCATGATATTGTTAGCGCCAAATATAGGTGCGTAGTCGTGTGATTAAGACTACGCACCTTGGTGCTTAAATAAAATACCTGATTAATATCCTAGCCCTTACAGGCTAGGCTTTGGGATATCGCCCACTTTGGGGCTTTTTTAGATTTATACAGAAATGTATGTACTTATCTACTGACCTCAATAATTGTTTTTTGAGGTGATGCTAGTGGTATTTAATGGAGATTGGTTTTGAGTGATTGGGAAATTAGTCTAAGGTCTATTATCTAAAGTCTAATGATCTCTATTAATAAGGTAGTTTGGGTTTTCTCACCTCACTTTGCGCCTTCGCGGCTTTGCGATAAAAACGTTACTTTTGGTGCTTACTAACTACATTATCAATGAAAGTTTTAGTGTTTTACACCCAATCATTTTCCTATAATCCTTCCGAAAAGAATTTAGAAGATGCACCTGATCCGGGTGAAGCAAAGAGCTTTGAGGATTGCATTTTGGCATTTATCCAGATTGAAGAAAGTGATGAAGAAAAAGATGTAAAAAGCCGGGAAAAGAAATTGGTGAATCACCTTAAATGGACCGCTCGCAAGAACAATACGAAGAATGTTGTTTTGCATTCCTTTGCTCATCTATCCGAATCAAAGGCCACGGTGGAGTTTACCAAAGCTGTTTTTGATGCTGCACAGGCCCGCTTAGAAAAGGTTGATCATCAGGTAGCGCAAACGCCATTTGGATATTTTCTCGATTTAAAAATTGATGCTCCGGGCTTCTCTTTAGCGAGGATTTGGGCTGATTTATAGTTTTAAAGTACGAAGCACGAAGTTCGGAGATGTTCTGAATTGAAATCAATAATTCGTGTTAATTCGCGCCAATTCGATGACAAAAAATCAAAGCCTTTAGCCTCGTAATTAGGTGTAATTAATTACAAAGGCTAAAAGCTAAGAACCCCAAGTTAATTCTTCATAAGTTTCTTGGTAATCCATGTGCCATCTTGGGTTTGCACCTTGAGAATGTAAACACCAGGTAACAGATTACTAGTGGCAATATTTTTAGATAAACTATTTATTGTTTTGTTAAAGATTAAGCTACCATTTGCATGGTACAAGATAATGTTTTTAATCTCTTGATTTGAAGTGATGATCACATAATTATCAACAGGATTTGGTGATACAGCTGTTGTAATTACAGATTCCACCATGTTAGTTGGCAGGTCTAAAGAGCTTGGCGTTAATTTAATCCAATCCAGATTCCAATTCCAAGTATCTTCTCCCGGTTGAATTCTTATGGTATGAGTACCTGCTGTTAAGTTTATTTTAGTTGTACTAGTAAGTTCAGTCCAGGTATTATTAACACCCCAATCTCCTGTGTTTGGCGCAATGTCAGTTGCAACTTCTGCATCATCTACCAATAAGTTAATGTTTGTATTGCTGTATGGTGAAGCTATTTTATAGGTGATTGTATAAGAATCGGTACCGCTTACATTAATGGTATACTCTGCCCAATCGCCGTTGTTTACCCAGTTCATGATGCTACCATCGTTTTTAACACCAACTCCTGCCGGGCCATTGTCAAAAGAGGAATCATCGATAGTTCCATCTGTGTCTTTGTAATCTTCAGCTTCAATGATGATGATTGTCGGGTCTTCTTCTAGCACTTCTTTTACAATATTTACCAGCTTTAACTGGTTAAAAGTATTACTAGCGTAGTTGCCTCCCACAGGACGGATGGTAATATCAAATTTGTAACCATCACCAAGTTCAGGTAACGAAGGGAAGTCAACGGTAACATCGATTTTACCCGCACCGGCTTCAATTTGTTTTTTACCAACCGCAAACCAAGTCCCATCCGGTTTAGAAACGATTAAACATAGGTCTCTGGCTCCTAAGGATTCGTATTTAATTCTGCCTGTGTAAGATATGGCTTGTTCAATTTCAGTTGGTAAGTTTACGAATTCCACATAATCGGCATTTATGACATCTTCTACAATGTTTACTGTAGTGCTGGTTTCGTCTGTATTATCAGACCAATTACCACTTCCAACCGGGCGAATGGCTAAAGCTAATTGGTAATTGCTACCTAAAGCCGGTAAAGATGCTAACTCAACATTCACGGTAGCCACACCTGTACCTTTATTAACGGTTGCTTTTCCATTGCCTAACCAATTACCGTTTGGATCATTTAAGATGGCAATGACATCACGAGACTCAGTAGCTGTGTAAGCTATTGAAACTGAGAATAGGGTTGATTGCTCTATTTCAGAAGGAAGGTTGGCAAAACTGATTGCATCTTTAGTTGGAACAACAACAGATCCACATGTTTCACCCGGTAGGCCATAACAACCATTTCCGGTAGGCCCAACTGAAGGATCCCAATCGATACCGGCAGTCCAGTTTTGACCAAATTCGTAAGCACCTACATCCGGTTTTGAACCGGAGTAACCATCAGTAATACCGCTGATTACAATTCCGTAATCAATAGCAGGGGCACCAGCCTTAAGGGTGAAATTATTATTGACGTAATCTAAGAATGACTCTTTACTTATCAAATTGTTTTTCTTTTCGGCTTGCTCTACCCAGGTGCTTTCAGTTTCCTGATTACCTACTTTGTCGATGGTTTCTTCGTCGGTAAGGTTGTTGTACACTTTTACGTTACTGAACTCATAGCCATTGTACCAGGCTCCCATGGTACCATTTCCTTTTACAAAAGTATTGTTGAAGATGTTTAAGTTCGTTCCATCCCAATTGATTTGAATATTTGTCCACTCAGTATTATAAACAACGTTGTGGTGAACATCCCAATTTTTAGAGCGGTTATCTAAATAAATGCCTGCCGCTTTAAAGCGTTTTCCTTTCGATGCAGCATCATGGAAATGGTTATGATGAATGGTTGATTTTGTACTTCTGGTATTAGTCGTATAAAGCAGTGCGCAATCATCAGCCACAATGTTACTCCAAGCTACATCATTATAGGCATATTCCGAATTATCGGCATAAGCTTGTATGATATCTCGCCCTCCGTATTCCAATCGGTTGTTTAAGTATTTTGCACCAACAGCCCCACGTGTGTTTAATACACAGTCGTAGTTACCCAAAAAGTTAAAGTGATGTATGTAGCAGTTTAAAACTTTGTTGTAATCACCCTTGTCGGTCAATCCACTGGCTGCGCCATAAGCGATTTCACATTTTTCAACCGTGTTATTATTTCCATCTATGTATACACTTTGGTTTTTTGCACTAAAGGTATTTACAACTCCTAATGTGTAGTTGCCATAAAAACTGGATACTTGCGTTAATTTATTGTTGTTACCGCTAATGTCAATAGAGCCTCCAAATACAGCAAGGTTTTCGAAGTGAGTGTAGTTTTTTGTGATGTTGATACACTGTTTGCGTTTACGCATCATGACCGCTCCATCAACCGGTTTTCCTCCTCCTTCAATTTGCACATAGAGCGTTTTTGAACTACTGTTGTAAAACCACTCATTTTTATAATCTAAAGCTTCGCGGATACCTTGTAAGAAAAATTCACCATCATAAATACCATGTCCGGTATAGCCTGGATTATGTTTTTCAGGAATCCAGTTTTCGTTACGAACTAAATTGAAATAAACTCTATTGCCATCTACTTTTGTGATGTATTCTTTCCAGGCTAAGAAACCGGCAGCCCCGTAGAAGTGCATCGATCCACCATCAGCCCAGTTCCAGTTCGGAATGCCCGGACTATACTCTAGCCAGTTGCTACCACCGGATGTCATTACATTATAGGTTAATGGGAAAGGGCTTTGGCTGGTGTTATTAGGCCAACGGGCTAAATCCATTAATTTATCACCATGAAGAACCATGTTATCCTGGCCCAGATCCCAACTTACTGATGTTTTGTAAACATTGTCTTTGTCTAGTGACCAGCCAGAGATGGCTTGCATGGCAGAGATGATTACTTTTTCTCCGGGAGCACTTTTATAAACGATGGGGTTGCCTGATGATCCTGAATTAGCAGGCGTTACTGTTTCTTCGTAGGTTCCGGCATGGATGATGACAATGTCTCCGGCGCTTGCTACATTGGCAGCTTTTTGGATGGTTAGATAAGGGCTTGCTGCTGTTCCCTGGTTAGAATTGTTCCCACTTTTACTGACGTGGATTTCTTTTGCATTCATGGCAAATAACAGCATGAATACAAGCGCGAATGTACTTAATACTCTAAACATAAATTATTTGTTAGTTGTGTGTGTATGCAAGATAATTAAATCTTTACTTATGAATTACAAGCGTTAATCAAAATGGTAAACAGATTTGGAGAAAAAAGCTTGTTAGGTCGTTAGGTAATAGGTCAGAAGGTTAGTAGGTTTATTAAGAAGGATCTATAAAAGCAAAAGCCGCCTTTGGATTTCCAGGCGGCTTTTGGATCAATTAAAACGAAGTGTTTTAATTTTTAGAATCGAGTTTTTGATAATTTTTGAGTTGTATACTCTTCATCTACCGTTTGGATTTTTAAGATGTAGATTCCGGCAGGTAGGTCATTAACATTGATAGTTGCAGTAGTTGCATTTACAGTTGCTAATTTTACTAAAGAACCGTTCGTGTTAATGATGGCAATGTTAGCTAATTCTGTATTCGAAACAATGTTAATTTCTGATATGAATGGATTTGGATAAACGACTGTTTCAATTTCATCTCTATTAATAGTCGTAGGAATCTCATTAACTACTGGAGTTAAGGTAATTTTATCCAAATTCCATTGCCATGTTTCATCGTTGCTAGCAACAATTTTAATGGTGTACGAACTAGAGATATTAACAATACCATCTGCTTCTAATTCAATAAACTGTTTCCATCCACCAGTAGAGGTAACAGTGGTAGTCGAAATTAACTGATCATCTAAGTAAAGTGATATTTCACCCGGAGCATCATCAGATCCCGCAGGTGCAGCAATGGTATAAGTAATGTTGTAGCTTGCCGGTGTTGCAAATTCTAACGCATACTCAGCATAATCTCCGTTATTTACCCACTCGATAAACTCATCACCAGCATCAATTTTTACTCCAACGCCTGTTACTCCATCGTAACCAAATACAGAGTCGTCAACAGTACCACCAGTCGTTACAAAGTCTTCTGCTTCGATGATAATAGGGTCTACATTTGGATCTACAATTACTACATCATCTTCTTTTAATGATAAAGTAAGCTGAGGTGCATTACCACTTTCCTTAGATGCAAACCACACATCATAAGTACCTGAAGGAGATGAAACGATTAAGGTTAATTTGTCTCCGCCACTAATTAAAGATGCATCTAAGTCGAATGTATAAGTGCTACCTAGGGCATAGGTTGTATTCAAGCTACCTAGCGAAGCACCTTTAGTTGGTGCATTAGCAGTTGTTAGTGTTGTTTCAGTCCAGCTAGTACCATTACCTAAGTTGATATTGAAAGTACCCGTACCATCATCCGCTCCTACGGTTAATTGCAATGACGCACCAATGATTTCGTCTTTTACTGAACTTAAATCAAACATTAGGTAAGCAGTTCTTCTACCATTTTCAACTTTTAAGTTGTTATCGTTATAAGTTGTTGTATTCTCGATAAACGCATCGTGAATTGGGCTTAGAACAACTTTAAGCGATTTTGTAACGGTTACTTTACAAGATGTTTCATATTCACCTTCTACTGTTTTTGCTGTGATGATAGCTGTACCAACTGTAATACCAGTTACTTCACCGTTTGCGTTTACTGTAGCTACCGAAGTATTGCTCGATGAATACTCGATATTCTTATTAGTTGCATTGCTAGGTTCTACAGTAGTAGCCAAGCTGATGCTTTCTGCAGTTCCAACAGTAGCTGTTGCTGCAAGGTCTACAATACCAGTAACGTCTACCGGCATAGGAGCGCTCATGTCGCAAATCTCGATGCTTTCCCATCGGCCACGTGCAGTTGCATAACCTGTTCCTTCTGCTACCAAATTATTTGAAGTTTGGTTGGAGGTTACACGAATTACATCGCCTGGTTCTAAGGCTATTGCTGGAGTGTTTACCTGTAAAGATTCAATGTTGTAAGCAGGCGTTTCTGTGCCATATATTCTTGTGTTTGTTCTTTCACCAATTTTTGTTCCGTTCACGTAAACTTCATAAGTACACTCACCATCTGGCTCGCCCATCGCGTTAACTTTAATAAAGTAATTACCGGCTTCACCTGTGTATGTTTCTTCGGCAGCACAAGGCTGGTTAATTCCGTTAGTTCCGCCGCAGCCTAATACAACCAATCCTACGTTTACTGCATCTGCAGGCGAGTTTGGTACTGCAGCTTTATTGGCAGCATCGTATTCTGTAATGCCAGAAATTTTATCGAAGTCTGATGCTAAAATCTTTTCGCAGTTCATAACTAACTCATCGCAGCTAGCTGTTGCAGCAACAGTTGCATCAGCGGTCGCTAAAGCTTCTTTTCCCGACTGGAATAGTGCCATACGGTCAATAATGTGGTCTTTTGAACGGCCAGATACTTCAATGATGTATTCGCCTGCAGTATTAAAGTCTGCGTAAATTGCTAAGCCATTGGTTCCATGCTCACCAAAGCAATTCCATCCCCAGTCATCACGTTGAATCCAAACTTTCATATAATGGTCAGTGCAATCTACATTTGTTCCATTGGCCACACCATAGAATGCATCACCCTTAATTTTTAACCAAGTATCATTTGCTGCATCGCCAGATGCTGCTGTTGCGGCACGACGAGATCTCCACTTGAATTGATAAGTACCCGGGTTGTTAATTTTTACTTTGTACGATATGGTTCCACTTTCTATAGCACCACCAAAGCGGTCTGGTTCTTGGTATTCGATATAACCGTCACCAAGCGATTCGATTCCGGTAAGGATGCCCCACTCAGAACTCATTTCTAAAGCATCTTCCATTTCGATAACTACATAACCGTTTTTCTCTTCGAAAGCATCACCATCCTGACAAGCTTTAGCTACTTTAATGGTACTAGAACCAAATACATTTGTACCATCGTTACTTGTTGCTTTAATGGTGGTAGTACCTTGAGAAATGGCTGCAACTAGACCGGTAGAGCTAACGGTTGCTACTGCAGGATTTGAAGAAGACCAAGTTATGGACTGATCTAATGCTGTGTTAGGCGAAACCATCGCTGATAATTGTTCGAATCCGCCTACTTCTAAATCAATACTTGTTTTATCTAGGCTAATGTTTGAGACAAAGTCAGGGTCAACAGGTTTGTGACCATTACCAACTTGACCAGAGTGTGTAAACCCTGTATTGCGGATTAAAGCAACCCAGTCACCAGTTGATGGAGTTGTAATCGAAACACTACCAGAGATGTTTCTGCTTCCTTCGTTTAATGCACCTCCGGTACGTGGATTAAACCAATCTAAGTTATAAGTTCCAGTACCTAAAGAGATGGTTGAAGAACCACCACTTTTTAAGTATACAACATATACTTCGTTGTTTTGTATAAGCAGTGGCTGTTTGCATTAGATGTTTTACTGTCATCATTAGTCATTTCCCAGAAAGGAACATATAAATCTAAAAATTCAACAGCATAACGCGCGTAATCCCATGAGATATCACGTGTGCGAAAATCCTCACAACGCATATCGCTGTTGTCGTAATAATTCCAACATTACCCACACCAGGGATTTCATTTCCATATCCAAAGTAGTACATTACACCGGCACCACCTGCCATAATGTTACCCCAAAGTGTTTCCTGACGGATGCTTTCTTTGTTAGGAGTACCTGTGTAGTCATCGTGTGGGACACCTAGTTGTGCATGACCTTGCTCATCGTTTGCTACTACCCATTTTGTACCTGCATTAGTTGAAGCATCAACCCAGTGTTTAGTACACTCAAATACTTCGTTCCACTCATTTTGTAGTGATACGCCCGTAAGTTTTGAGTTGTTACCTAACATATCATTGTAAATGAGTTTTTGAGCATTTAGATTTGGAGCTGTGTGTAAGGTTACGTTACTTCCATAAGGATCTTTGTCTGCAAAATAAGCAATGCTTTCTTTCCTTTGAGCTTGCGTTTGATTTGTGTTAGAAAAACTTGCACCACCTTCTTCACATATGTTCCACTCTAAAGCGTTGTGGTGTCCAAAGCGCGCAATTAACTCACGGTAGTATAATTTACGCTCAGTGCCTAGTGCACCGTTGTCAAGAATTAATTCTCCTTCTGTTTCTTGTGTTTTAAAATGTAAGAATAAACCAATTTTTTGTGCATGCTCAAAAATAATTTCCCACTGATCTAATTTTGAACAGTCATATTGTGTTTGTTGGTTTCTATCAATCCACATGAATACGTTTTTGTCATCACCAACAGGCGCATTCATAGTTAAGAAAGAACACGAGTTCATTTTTTCTTCAGCTAGATAGTTTAGTGCACCAATAAGTCCTTTACCTTTATTAGGACCCCAAGTAGGGTCGCCATCTTTCCAATCTTGTACGTGTGGGGCCCAATCTTTCATGATTTCAGTCCAGCCACCGCCGGTATTGTCAATGTCGTAATAAGCTAAAAGGTTTTCAGGAGAATCCGGACCGACTTTCATAAAGTATTCTCCAGTTCCTTTAAAACGTAAATGGTGTCCACCTACATATTCTAAACGACCTTTAGCACGCATGTCGCGTCCTGTCTTGTCGGTAGCAGAAATGGTAATTGTACCGGTTGTTCCGTCTAAAGGAGAAACAGCTGTACCTGCAGTTTCAGAATCGTTAATGGCTACATTCGAACCATTTCGGAAAGAAATAGTGTAATTCCAAGTTCCGGTTTCAGGAGGGCAGAAGTGAGCTCTCCATACGTTACCTGATGTAGCACCCGTATTGGCTGCATCGCCATCGGCTGCAAAATAGCCCGGAATGTTGTAAGATAAGCTTCTTTAGTAAACGTCACCTGTAAGCGGTAGTTTAAGAAAGGGTTGGTGCCATTAGTTTCGCTTGTGTTTACACCACCACAAGATAGAGTTACTTTGTGCCATTGCTTTTGTTCGCCCGACACGACTACTTCGCCTTCTGTAATCGCAAACGTATTTGCAACCCCTATAAAGGCTAAAAGGCATAATAGAACTAGATTAGAAATCTTTTTCATGTGTTTATTGTTTAGATGCTCCAACTTGGGGTTGAGGAGCTGTGTTTCTAAGCATATTACATGGGGAGTTAACAATAGTTAACACTTTTTTGTGGAAAAAATGTAACCTTTTAGAACGTTGTTTTTGGTGGAGATTAGATATATGCAAAAAAAAACTGCCAATCAAGGCAGTTTTTTTAGGAAGAAGTTCGTTAAGGTTTAGTAGCTAAAGCTTATTCTACAATTGATAAATTTAAAGTCGTTCCATCTTCCAGTATCAGTACATAATAACCTACAGGCAGGCGGTTTCCTTTTAAATCATAGGTGTTTATCGTTGCCGGAAGGTTTTTAGTGTAAATAAGAACTCCTCTTTCATTGATTAACTTCACTTCACCTTCTCCTTCTAGAAGGTAAGATGTTTGTGCATTGGGGATGCTATGGTAAAGTACAATGTCACAATTGTTAGGTTGCGCCAATGAAAGTTCATTCTCTATGATCTTAGAACAAGAGGAGTTATCTGAAATGCTAATGTTATAAATGCCGTGTGGCAATATTGCTGAGGAATCATCTGAAAGCAAATAAGTTTTATTGTTAAATACATCAATGGCACTTATTTCATAACTAAAGTCTTTTGGTGCATTAATTAATGTGTAGGATAATTCAGCTGCTTTACAGTTGCTGGAGTATTCTGTTTCTATTTCTATTTCATTGATGCATTCACATTCCGGAATAGCATGCGATTCATATAAGTCATTAAAACTTGCCTGGCAATATAAACCATTGTTGACTTTTAATTGGTAGAATCCGTCATGTAGCATGAAATCTTCATTTAAGTCAATTGGTGTTTCAATACCTGATGAAATGTTGCGAATTGAAATATTAGGATCATCAATCGTTAAATTAGAAGTTATATTGTTAATCTTAATCCTATTATGCTTGCAGGTTTCAGTAACCGTGAAGTCAACATCTGTTATTTCTAAATAATTAGGAATTACAATTAATGTATCATATACAGTTGTGCAATCAGCGTTATTCGTGTATTTTATTTGGTAGTTTCCCGGTTTAATAATTGTGCTTTGGTCTTTTAAAACAACTTTTGTTTCATTGGTTACTGTGTTTTCAATTTGATAATAAAAATCAACCATTTCACAACCGCTGGTGCTGAGGTGACTAAAGTTAATGGAATAGCCATCATTACAATCAAACGCTATATCAAACGCTATGCTATCGATCACCGGACAAGTATATTCAGGTTTAAAAGGAGAGTTGTAAATGTTGTACAAGGTATCTGAACAATACTTTCCTCCATCAATGATAAAATTATAGATGCCATAATCTAAAACGTAATTCATTCCTAACTCAACTTCTGTTTCGATGTCAGTTCTTTCATTTTGCAGAGTGTATGTAGGATCGAGTAAGGATTGACTAAAAATGATTGATTCAAACGTTAAAGTAGATGTAGTACAGGTTTCTTTCTCATTAAATCCTAAATCAACAGTGCTTGGATAATCATTAATGTGAATAATGGAATCGAAAGCCGTTGTGCAGTCAATATAATTGGTGTATTCAATGATGTAATCTCCTGGTTCTACTGAAAAATCCAGTCCAATACCAAGAACCTTGCTGTAGTCTCCGTTAAGTTCTTTTAAAATATATTGGAAATCAGTTGGGACTACAACACAACCTTTGTAGCTCAAGTGAGAGAAGCGGATGGTATAACCGTTGTCGCAACTGAAGTTTACATCATAAGCTATTTTGTTTATTTCCGGACAAACGTATTCTTCTTGAGCAGGAGCATCATAAATAGCCTGAATCGTGTCTGCGCAATATAACCCTTCATTTATTATTAAATTGTAGATTCCTTCTTCAACCACATAGTTGTTTCCTAAATTAATGGTTGAATGTACTTGTGAAGGTTCATGTACCAATGTATAGGTTGGATTATTAAGAGTTTGTTCGAATGTAACAGAGTTAATGGCCAAGAATGATTCTTTACAGTTTTGATCTGTAGCAATATCAAAATTGCTGTGTTTTGGGAAATCTGCTACTTGAATAAGAGAATCGAATACGGTTGTACATTCCATTTCATCAGTAAACTGCACTCTGTAATTACCTGGGGAAACCGCGTAGTTGTTGTTGGTGATAAGTTGATAAACTATTTCGTCACGTTCATTGATCAAGTTGTATTTAAAATCATTAATGATACAGCCTTTAGAACTTAATTCAGAGAAGTTAATCGAATATCCCTGTTCGCAAGAGAAGTTAACCGAGTAAGATATTTTATCCACTTCAGGGCAGGTGAAAGGTTCTAAAACAGGAGCTTCATAAAAAGCTTTTAGTGTGTCTTTACAATAATTACCTTCATTTAAGATTAGGTTATAAGAACCACCCTCAAGGTTATAGGTTGTGTTAGTTAAGATAGGTGTTATCGTAGAAGTGGTTGCATTTTCAAGTGAAAAATCAGGATTTGAAAACGGTGAATTAAAGTTAATGTTATCAATCGTTAATATGGTTTCTCTACAGTTTTCGAGAGGGGTAAAGTCAACAGTGCCAATTCCTGTTTGGTGGTCGGGAAGATTAATCGTAAAAGTTGAAATACCTGAACAGGTTGTATTTGAATACATGACTCTGTAGGCGCCACCGGGAATAGAGTAATCTTGGTTTATTACTATCTCAGTAATGACTTGGTTGTTTTCATCAATTAGTGAATAGGTAAAACCAGGTAAAACTGTACCACTGTAAATGAATGCTGAGAAATTTAGGATATTTCCACTTTCACAACTTGAAGAAATGGTATATGTAGCATCAAGTAGAGTAGGGCATTCATGCACTTTAATGTATGTTTCGGCACTGTAAATTACCTTGCCAATCCATTCACTTACGCCTAAAGGTCTAACTGCAACTTCGTAAATGTCGTTTCCGCCATTATCGGCATCGCTTTTGATGTCATTGGGCACGATTAAAACTCTTCTTGTAGAGTCTGTTATTATGGTCGTATTATCTCTTAACCATCTAAATGATATTTTGTCGTAGGGCAATGTTTCCCGGCTATCTAACACAATGGTGTCTCCAATGTAAACGCTGTGCCATTTTTTTTGATTGTCAAATTCTTGAGGAAAGATGGTGAAAATAGTACCAAAGTTTGGTATGGTTGATATATAATAAAAGGATGAAAGCAATAATTGATTGCCATCAAGTTTTACTGACGTAAGGTTTGGGAATTTGGTAAAATCGGGGATGGATTCTATAAAATTCCATCCAACGTCAAGGTTAGTTAAATTTGTTAGGCCATCAATATTAGGAAATTCGGTTAAGCCACAGCTGTTGAAATTTATCGTTGTGAGTGAGGTAAGGGAAGTTAGGTCAATGGTATTGGTGAATTTATTGCCTGATAAATTAATTGAACTAAGATTTGGAAAGTCTGCTATTGCCGGAAAATTAGTAATTGTATTTCCCCAACCAATAAGGCCACTGATGTTTTTAAAATAGATGATTTCATCAATGTTACTTATGTTTAGGCTGTTGAAATTCATTGTACCAGTGATGTTTATAGTTTTGCTGATATCTATTTGACCGTTTGTTGGACACACATCCACATAATTGTCATATAAATATTGAGCAAAAGCTGCATCAGTTACATCAATTACTTGCGCACTAACACGAGTACTTACTGTCAGTAACATAATTACTGATAGGTAAGTTGTTAAAGCGTTGTTTAATATCTTCTTAATATGGTAATATCTTTTATGCATTTTCTTCCGTTTCTAAACGTAATGATAATCTTGTAATATCCTGTTGGTACAAAATTATCACGCATGTCTTTTCCTTCCCATCTTATTTCGTTTCCGGCCTGGAAATTCTGTTGGTAAATCTCTTGCATGTGTTCGCTGAATATCACTAAATTTCCATCTTCTTCAGTGTAATCGATCAGAACAACATCATACTCTCTTTCGGGCTCAAAAGTGTCTGCGGTTTTCAAATCACATGGATCAACTTCTGCCGTTTTACTTTCATCCTCAATAATAACCTCTTCTTCAAAAGGTTCTTCTTGATCATCTGCAGTAATTATATGGCGATCGGTTTCTTTTTTCTTTTTATCCTTTGGAGATTCTTGAGCCAGAGGTTTTTCTATTTTCTCAGGATCTTTAGTTGTTTTCTTTTCAGCGCCAGGAGTCGTGGTTTCTTCTCCAGGTTTTACAGTTTCTTTGTTGGTCGAATCTGGTTTTGAAGGTTTTTCTAATAAATTCTGTAATTGCGTTTCCCCTGGAGTAGATGGTTGAGCCTCTTTTTCAATTTTTTCTTTCTTAATAGATTCCATCGAAACCTTTTCTTTAGCAGAATCGCTTTTAATGTCTTCTATATTTTGACTTTCTGGGTTGTTATGGAACTGCTTTTCAATCGCTTCCTTTACCTCTGAATCATTGATCGAAGAATCTTTGTTCGTTTCAATTTGGGTAGGAAGGGATGCATCATCTGATTTGCTTTCATTGTTGAAGTGTAGGTATGTGAATACGCTTGCAACCACAGCAACAGTAGCAGTAGCAGCTTTAATTTTTAATTTCTTTGCTTTTTGTTGTTTCACATAGCCTTTTGCAGCTTGTTTAAAGTCAAGTAAATCATTCTCTTCCAACAGGACTTTTGCGGCGCCAAAACTATAAAGGTCCTCACCAATTTCGGGGTTGTTTTCAGCCATGTCGAGAAGTTCTTTCTCCTTTTCAGAAGGAAGTTCCTTTCGAAGGTAACTGAACAAGTCCTTATATGTATTTCGTAAATCTTTGGTCATAGCCAATAAATAAATCTCTTAGTTCGCTTTCGTTTTGAAGTAGCTTAACAAGTTTCTCTTTGCAGCGGCTTTTAATGATTTTTACAACGCCTTCGTTGGCAAAGCCAAATTCTTCTGCTACTTCTTTGTATTTCTGCCCACTAAACAGAATGGCTTTAAATACATTGGCGCATTTATCGCCTAGCATTTCAAAAGCTTTCCTGATCGTATGTTCTTTTTCGTTTACAGAGGCTTGAAACTGGATATCGGTATCCCATTCCGATTCAACATCGTAACCTTCGATGGATTGAGATTTGTTATCTCTTTTTATTTTATTAATCCACAAGTTGCGACTAATGATAAAGAGGAAACTGTTAATGCTTTCTTCTTTTTTAAAGCTCCCATTTCTAATTTTCCGAACTAATATCACCATTGCATCCTGAAAGGCATCCTGTATGTCGTCTGTATCCGCTCCTTGACGTTTCAAGGTTCTTTCGATAGGCGGGTAAGCTTTTTGGTAAAGTGTTGAGATCACTCTTTGGTCATCTCTCTCCAACACCGCCTGAATTATTTTTTCTTCAAACTTCATTTTTCTAAATTACAATCGAGTTTGTAAAGGGTTATCACTTTTAAGTGAAAAAATCATTCCTAATTGGAAAGAAGATACGGGGTATCGAGGAACAATTAAAGCTGTTTGCATGTGGTAACCGATGTGTAAGTCGATGGTATGATTTTGTTTAGTATGGTATTTATATCCCAGGCTTGTAAAAAATCCTCCATCAGAGTTTGCACTAATACCCCATGATACGCTTTGACTGTAGATGAGCTTATTTCCAATGGAATATTGTTGATAATTGTTGGAATAAACGTCAACTCTGGCATAATAATGGCCGCTCCAATAAGCATTTGTTTTTTCGTTACCATATTCTCGTAATATTAAAGCCTGAGCATATCTTTCATGAACCATTGAGTCGTAATCAAAAGGAGAAAGACTGGGTTGTGGAAGTTGATTGACGGTAAGGTTGATGGTGGTTTTTAAATCGTAATAACTAAGCCCAAAGCCGGCATCAATTGCCATGGCTGAACCTCCCGGCCCCGCTGTACTACCTTTGATGGAATAATTGAGAACTCCTAGATATACGCCACCGGCAATGTATTTTTCGCGGTCAATTTTTAAATGGTTGGCATAATATCCATTAATACGGCTTCTTGTTATTTTGTCTCCTTTTCGATCGGATACAGCCTCTATTCCTGTGTTTGAATTATGGGATGAAAAGTGTGCACTGAGGTTTGAAGAACGTACTTCTTTAAAAATTCCAGTTCGTTGTTTGAGGTAAAAGCTGGCTTTTACTTTTTGGTTTTTTGGATTTTCAAGGTAATCAACCAAAGATTTTGCGGTAGTGTTTCTAACAATTATATCTTCATAATACGGTGTGAATACCGACGTTTCTTGAATTCTTTGTGCTATACACATACCACAAAAGAGTGATAGATATATTGTTAGTCGAGCTTTCAAAAGAAAGAAATTGTTTTGTTGTTTTTTATATCAATGGCTATAAGATAGGATTTGAACCTATACTATAGACATAAATGGTTGATTGAAAGAGGGTGAACATAACAAAAAAAAACGAATTATTTGTTCTTGAAGGTACGGAAAAGTGTTGGGATTAAAGCTTTATTTTCTCTAGAAAAGGGGGTAATGTGTTGAGATTTAGAGTGTGAAGAAGTTTTGTGAGATTGAAGTGTTGATCCGGATTAAAATGGAATGTGGAAGGGATTCGATGTTGGTTCAAGGTGTTTTGGAAGCGATAATGGCGCAGTTTATTAAGAAGTAAGAAAAGACTGTCGTAATTAAAATCTGTATTCCTTGTTCCAAACGTTTATGGACGGGAATCGGAGGGTTGGGGAACTTATATAACTAACTAACAAATATGTATATCAAATTAAAACACGAGCAGTCTTTTCTTTTATCTTTATTTATTTATAACCTGTTTTCTGTATTTATCCATTCTTTCCATGGCTGCACCCTCATACATCCTTTTTAATTGCCATAAGGGTCGGTCGAGCGTTAATTCCCATTCAAATAAGTCTTTAAACATATCGCGAACCTTATCGGGGTATTGGTAAGCTAAGTTGTTTAATTCAGCAATGTCATTCTTGATATTAAACAATTCAGCAGGTCTGTCAGGGTATCTAAGCAGTTTCCAATCTCCTTGGCGAATGGCTGCCCGATTTTCCTTTTTCCAATACAAGGCTTTATGAGGTTGCTCTATATTTTGGCCTGAAATATAGGGATGTAAATCGACACCGTCAAATTCTTTTACACTTTTTGCATCTCCACCGCCAGCATTTATAAAGGTTGGCAGTAAATCTAAGGTACTAACCGGGTAGTCGTATTCAGATTTTTCTTTTGTAACACCGGGCCATTTTACCAAGAATGGAACTCTGATGCCACCTTCGAGATGGTTTGCTTTTGAGCCACTTAGTGGGGCATTGTTGGAGGCATTTTGATCTGAAGGCCCCCCATTATCATTGGTGTATATAATAATTGTATTATCATCTAAACCTAATTCAGAAATTTTATTTGTTAATCTTCCAATCGCTCTATCCATGGATAAGTTCATGGCTGCTAATTTTTTTCTATTCCCTTCCAGGTTGGGGAATTCATTTAAATCCGGGTGATCCGGGTGCATTGGGGCATGAACTGCATTAAAAGCCAGGAATACGAAAAATGGGCCTTCTTTATTTTCTTCAATGTATCTGATTGCATCGTCAGCCAGTACATCTGTGAAATATTTTTTTGACTCGCCATATTCTTTAAAGTTTTTTTCTAGCCAATTTTCATGGTAGGAGTTAGGATTGGATTCATTGTATTCGTAGTAGCTTCTGGCCCCACCCCGGAATCCATAAAAGTAATCAAAACCTCTTTTGTTGGGATGGTACTTATCGGCGTTGCCCAGGTGCCATTTGCCAAAGTAGGCTGTTTTGTACCCCAGGTCTTTCATATAGTCTCCCATGGTTTTTTGGTTCAAAGGCAATCCCATTTCATCACCTTCTAAAGCGCAATTGCTCATGTACCCCGGGACGTTATTTTCTTCGTAGCCAAAGCGCTGTTGGTATTTGCCAGTAATTAAACCTGCGCGTGATGGGCCACAAACAGCCGCCGTAACATACGCCTGTTTGAATTTCATGCCTTCACTTGCAAGTTGATCTAAATTTGGTGTTTTCATTTCTTTACTGCCCTGAAATCCAAAATCGGCATAGCCGGCATCATCTGAAAAAATAAATACAATATTGGGTTTGGTTTTATCATTGTTTTTCGAAAACATAAAAGTGTTTGTAAACAATGTGAATGTAAATAGGTATAATAACTTTGTTTTCATAACGGTAAATTTTGGATAAAAGTAATTCATCAGCAAATCATCATCAAATGATCGAATGAATATTTTTGTCTCAAAGAAAAGATGATTTTGTCTTAGTTTGAAAACGAATTTAAGAAAAAGGATTTAATGGATTTATGATTTTAGGTAGAATGCAAAGAGTTTGGTGTAAAATAAGTTTTGTGTTTGCTTTTGTTGTATTGCAAGTATCTTTTATGCGCGCGCAAGAAAAACAATTTACATCGCTCGAGGAATTACCGTCTTCGTTTGCGTTTTCTGTATTTAAAGATAGCTATGGTTTTGTATGGATTGGGGGAAATGGCATTGTAAAGTATGATGCATCCGAGATGATATTGTTTGATGATGACAAGGAGAATCCAAATCAATATTTAGGCGGAGATACTAAAGTGATCTTTGAAGATAGTAAAAGGCGCTTGTGGACAGGAACCTCAAAAGGCATTACGCGTTACTTGCGGGAAGAAGACCGCTTTGTATATTACGATAGTACCAAAACCTATAAAAAGTGGAATGTGTTGTATGATGCTTCCTCCTTTTTAGAAGATCATACAGGCACCTTATGGGTTGGTACAGCGCATGGTATATTTAAATACTTACCAGAAGATGATGTTTTTTTAGGAATCAATGCGGCTGATGTGAGTGAGAAAAATATCGGAGCTATAACGGCCATGTACTTAGATTCTGAAAATAATTTTTGGTTGGGAACTAAGGATAGAGGGCTTTTCCGGTTTGATGTAGCCACTAAATCAATATTTCCTTACGAAGAAGCATGGTTTAAAAGAGATGCAGATGGTCGGTTTGCCGCAATTGCTGATATTACAGAGGATAAAAAAGGAAATCTCTGGGTTGTAGGGACTAGGTTAGCCATTGGGATTAATATTAATACCTCGGAGCAAATTTCAATTTGGGATCGGTTAATTAGTTCTGAAAGGATCAGTAAAGTGATGGTTGATGGGCAAGGTGATGTGTGGTTTGCTTCAGGCGGTGTATCTATTTATGATCCGGAAACTAAAAATGTAGAGAAATATGTTCCCAATGAGAATTATGAATATGCGATTACAAATGAAGTGATTGAAGATATTTATTGTGATGACTTAGGGATTGTATGGGTTGCGGGATGGTCTGGTTTAGAGATGTATAATAGATACACTAAACCCTTTAAGCATTTTTATAAGATTCCTTTTAAAGAAGATGGCTTGTCCGGGAACCAAATTTTATCTTTTCATGAAAGTAATGATACCACTCTTTGGATAGGGGTTGGTACTTCAAATGGTGGTTTGCATCGTTTTCATCCGCAAAAAGAAACGTTTCGTATTTATAAACCCGAAAAGGATCAAAAAGGAAGACTTCAAAGTCCCTATGTATTAAGCCTTATACAAGGTCGAACGGAGAATGAATTACTCGTTGGTACTTATAATGGCTTGCACTTTTTTGATATCAAACGTGAGTATTTTACGGTTGTTATACCCAACGCGCTGGATAGTAATACTATTTCGGGTGAGCAAATTTATGGGATTCAGAAAGGTGATGGGGCAAGTGTTTGGTTAGGAATAAATAATGGCCGATGGGGAACACTGGATGAACTGAATACAGAGAATGGTCAAATTATTCATCATAGAGGATTAGAAAAAGAAATAACTTGTAGGAATGAGTTTGCATCGGTATCCTCAATATTTAATGATAATAGGGGAAATGTGTGGATATGTGCATGGAATACGCTTGTTAAATACTCCATAAATGAAAAATGTTATCAGGTTTACAGTGGAGGTTCTAATGATGACTCCAACATGCGTGATGGTCGTTTGTATACCTGTTTTCAGGATACGAAAGGACGTTTGTGGATTGGTACAGCGGGTGGCTTGTGCATTTATAATTATGATTCAGATGACTTTTTGTTTTTTGGTCATTCCGAAGGCATGGACGGAAAAGAAGTACGATCCGTTTTAGAGGACGATGAAGGAAGTTTATGGTTGGGAACAGAGAAAGGAATTAGTAAGTTTTTATTGCCTAAGGATGTTTATAACATTTCAAAAGATTCAATTTTTTTAGATTCCATAGGAGCTAATTATACCTATTTTTTAAATTATGATGAAAATGATGGACTCCAATCCGGTGAGTTTTTAAGTGCAGCTTTAAAAACAAAAAGTGGGAAGATGTATTTTGGAGGTACAAAAGGTTTTAATTCATTTCATCCCCATGATATTGTTCAGAATTCTTATCAACCTACAGTTTACTTTTCAGAGTTAAGTCTTTTTAATCAACCCGTTTCTGTCAAGAAAGGAAATGATGATGAATCTCCTTTAAATAAACATATTAGTGTAACAGAACAAATTGAATTAACGCATCGCCAGTATATCTTTTCATTAAAGTGGTCGGCGCTCAACTATACAGCAAATGAAAAGAATGAATACGCCTATAAGCTAGAAGGGTTTGAAGCAGACTGGAACTATGTAGGGCCAAAACGAACAGCGACTTATACCAATATTCCTGCCGGCGATTACATCTTTAAGGTAAAAGCTGCTAATAATGACGGAGTTTGGAATGAAGATGGTGCATCTCTGAAAATAACTGTTTTACCTCCCTGGTGGGAAACTTTATGGTTTAGAATATTGGCTATTGGAGTATTGATTTTAGTGGTTATTGCTTTCTTTTACATTCGTTTAAACAGGTATAAAAAAAGGCAAATTATTCTTGAATCTAAGGTGAGTGATCGAACAGCAGAATTGCAAAAAGCGAATCTGGTTTTGAAAGATCAAAAAAATGAAATTATTCAGCAAAATTCTCAGATCAAAGAAATATCCCGGAAACTTCATGAAAGCGATCAGGCTACCTTAAGTTTTTTTACCAATATCTCCCATGAGTTTAGAACTCCAATTACTATTATTTTGGGTAATCTTGAGCGCTTGACCCGGTTAAATGACAAACAGTCTGCTTCTGTGATCAAAAAGAATGCGATACGGTTGTTGGAGCTTGTTAATCAGCTCATTGAAGTTCGAAAAATGGATCAAGGAAAATTAGATCTTAATGTGAGCCGGATTGATGTTGTAAGTTTTCTAAAAAGCATGTTGCTTTCCTTTGATACGCTTGCTTCCGAAAAGAATATTTCGTTGGAGTTTTATTCTTCAAAAAAGGAGTTGCTCGTTTGGTTAGACCGGGATAAATTGGAGAAAATTATAAGTAACCTAATATCAAATGCAATTAAATATACACCCGGAAATAAGGGTGTATTGGTTTCGGTAATCGACTTTGAGAATGAATTTGAACTAGAAGTTAAAGATGAAGGTATTGGGATTTCGAAGAATGAATTACCCAAAATATTTGACCGTTTTTATCGCTCTAAACATGTTGCCGAAGCTGGTCATGGGATCGGCTTATCTTACATCAAAGGACTTATTGATGCGATGTATGGTAAAATAGAAGTTGTGAGCAAACAAGGGGTAGGTACAACCTTTAAAGTTATTTTTAAAAAGGGAGCTGACCATTTTGATGAGAGTTGTTTTAGAGTACGTGAAGGGCAGTTTATTTCAGAGATTATTGAACCTCTTGAAGTTCCCGAATTACCTAAGATTACTGTGGATCGGAAGATTCTTATTGTAGATGATAATGAGGAGTTTCTCAATTTTATTCATGGTTTGTTGGTGGAGGATTTTGAAGTGACCACAGCTTCGAATGGACGTGATGCTTTAAATCAGGTAGAACAGGTAGTACCCGATCTTATTATATCGGATGTTAAAATGCCGATAGTTGATGGATTAAGCTTTATAGAAAAAGTTAAAAACTCAAAAGAGTATTTTTTTATTCCGATAATTATGGTGACAGCGCAGTCTGATCCAGAAACTCTGATAAATGGATTATTGAAAGGAGTGGATGCTTATATTCAAAAACCATTTTTGCCGGAAGTTTTAATTGCAAGAATTCACTCATTACTCTCTGGTCGGGAAAAACTCAAACAGCATTATACAAAATATAATATCGATCAGGAATTGCCCAATGAGAAAGTGTCCGCTGCGGATAAAGAGTTTTTGAATGTTGTGAATGAACTTGTTTCTAATCATTACATGGATCAAGATTTTGATTCAAGTACCGTTTATCAAACAATGAATATGTCGCGAACCACCTTCTTTCGAAAGTTTACCGGATTAACGGGTAAAAATATATCTGATTTTATCCGGAAATTCCGGGTAATAAAAGCAGCGGAATTATTTCGCTCCGGTAAAACAGATGTGTTACAGGTTAGTCAAATGGTAGGTTTTAAAACAGTTGGGCGGTTTAGGATTAATTTCAAAAATGAATTTGGTAAAACACCTACAGAATTTATAAATAGTGGAGAGTAGTTTACTGTATAATGTGCTGATGGTATATAAATGCTGATCTGGTGAGTGTGCAGTTTTTTAATTAGAAATGCTTGTTTTGTGTGGTCTTCATATCTAATAAAGTAGCTTTTACCATATTGTTATTAGATAATTAATTCTCCTCCCAAACAAATAAAACAGAGAAAGCAAAAAAAAAGGATGTCTGTTAAGACATCCTTTTTAAATAAAAGGTTAACCTTTTATAGCTTTGTTAGTTTGCGAGTGACCCATTCCCCATTTTTTGTTTGGATCATTACTATATAGATACCGTGATCTAATTCTTGAACAGATATGATGTTTTTAGCTGAATTTACTGTTTTTACCAAAGTACCATTGATTTGATAGATGCTAACAGTTTCAAGTTCTTTTGTTGTCTTGATATAGATTTCATCCACAAATGGATTCGGATATATAATTAAATCAGTTTTTGTTTTTTCAACTATAGAACTGCTTGCTCTTTTAAGAGTAATGTTGTCAAGGTTCCATTGCCAAACTTCTGCATTACTTGCCAGTATTTTAATCGTTTGTACTCCTGCAGCTAATTCAATCGATGAACCAGAGTTTTGAGTTGTAAATGCAGCTGTTTTCCATGTAGAACCTGTTTGTGAAACGTTATCAGTAGCTAAAGCAGTATTGTTGCTTAAGAACTGAATTTGAGTATTAGTTCCGGGAGTTGCAATCTTATAAGATAAATCGAAAGTTCCTGCGCTAACAACATTTACTTTGTATTCTGCCCAGTCGCCACCGTTTACCCAGTTGATAAAAGTTGCTTCTTTTCCAACGCCAAGACCTGGACCACCCCATTCAGCATCATTGGTAGTACCTCTGGTTGCTATGAAGTCTTCAGCTTCAATAACTAGTTCGTCTTCTAGAATTAATGCGTCATCATTGTTCCCATCATCATTTGTAACAGTTACTGTACACGTAGTTGTATGACCTCCATCGGTCGATTTTAATGTGATGATCGCAGTACCTTCAGATTTAGCAGTCACAACACCACTTTGTGTTACAGTGGCAATAGCATCTTTGTCTGAGGTGAAAGTCATGGTTTTAATGGTAGCATTTGACGGAATTACTGCTCCTGAAATGTTTCCAGTTTCACCTACTTTTAAGCTTAGGGTAGCAGGGGTTGCAGTGATGTCTGTTACGGCTATGTCTTCCGATCCACCTTCATCTACTACTGGTTTATATACACGTACCCAGTCTATTTTCATTTGATTTTTAGCAGCATCTGTTAGTTCAGTGTTTGTTGGAGTGTCGTGGTTGACTAACCAACTTTGTGCTTCCAAGTTAATGATGATGTCTAACTCTTTAGTGAAACCTTTAGCTCCGGTATTGGTATCACCTCCTTGGTACCATCCCGGATCAACAACGCTAATCCCATTAGAGGCATTACTGGCAGCTTGTAATTTTGCAAAGTCGAAGGTTGAGCTAGAACTGTGTTGAGTGACATTTGAATACCCATTATGGGCGCCACCATCAGTTTTAGGAATGCCTCCAAGGTTATTGCCCCATTGGTCTTTTGTTCCATTGGGATGAAGTGCATCGTAATAAGTGTATACCCAAGTTCCATTATATTTAGTAGCAATTGCATTTTCATACATAACTCGTACTAGGTTGCCATCTATATAATATTCAAAATGCTCAGGACTAACCCAAAATACACCCATTCTTAAATATCTTCTATTGCCATTATTCCAGCACCAACTTCCCCATCCGTTGGTTGAATTTACACGAGGATCTGGCCACCAACTTTCCCAATCTTTCGGTTGGTAGTCGTGAAATGGACTGCGTACGAAAGAGTGGTGGCTAATGTGGGTAAATTGTTTCCAGTAATCAACACCTCCATAGTTTTCAATAATATCAATCTCTTCCGTATCATCAGGGCTTAGAAGCCAAAAGCAAGATGCAAGTGCAATGTTTGCAACGCTAATTGACGATTCAACGAAGACTGGAAATGTTACTCTATTATTGGATGTTACGCAGCCTGCATTGACTCCTTTTTCAACCGGAATGCCTTCAGCTACCATTTTATGTGGGAGTTCCCAGGCTCCTGGGAAAGGGTACTGTGGGTTGGGTTGGTTGTTACTTTCGTAACGAGAAGCCTTTAATACAAGGTCGCTTCCATCTACCGAGACGTGGTTGTACTTCCAGTAAGTAGTACCAGGACCGTCCCATTTATTATGGTTGAAATTATACCATTTTCCATTACCAAAATTACTTTTTGAGTTGGTTGCATTAAAAGTGTAATTAAAATCATCAGAAACATTACTTTGAAGTTCCCATTTTTTACCAGAACCTGCATCAGCTGGAATTGCAATGTTATCCCAGTCGTATTGACCATAAGAAGTAAGGGCGGTTAGCATTGCAATTAATGCAATTGTTAATTTTTTCATTTCAAAATGTTTTAGAAAGTTGCGAATAAAATAAATTGTGGGTCGGGTATATTTTATTTGGAACAAATGTAAAATAAGGTGTGGAGAGGTGTGGTTGGTTTTGTTTCAAATTAAGGTTGTTTTGTTTCAGTGGGGTTAATGTATAGATATACAGATGTTTGTGTTAGCGTTGTTTAGTGGCGCCATTCATTTTGTTTCAATTATAAACCTGAAAAATCATTTAGTTTTTAGAAGAAGATTTCATTTAAGTTAGGTATTTATTAGATTTTACTATGCATGTTATTACCGACTCAGCGAAAAAATATATTTTTGTGTTCTATGAATTTTAGCAGAGATATTTCCTACGTGTTTTGCATTTTTTTAATCGTTTTTATAAAAGATGCAAATGCTCAATTATCTGATACTATCAAAACTGATCGTCCGCAAAAAGGAGAGGGCTTGTACAGTTTCTTTTTGCGTCATGAATTATCCATTTCTGAAGATTTAGATTCGTTTTTTAAATTGAATGAAGGGAAGTTTGGTGCAGATAGCTGTTTGTTGGCTCATCATGAATATGTGATTCCGTGCAAGTCGGTGATGTTGTATGAGCCTTTGTATGGTAAGGAGCGAGAAAAATATACCTTGGATTCTGATGAGATGAAAGGGAGTGTTTTTTATTTGGTTTCAGGTCATGGAGGTCCGGATCCCGGAGCTATTGGTAAATTTGTAGATGGCGATTTACATGAGGATGAATATGCTTACGATATCACATTAAGGTTAGCTAAACGTCTAACTGAAAATGGAGCCAAAGTTCACATGATAATTAAAGATAAAGATGATGGCATAAGAGACGAACGTATACTTCAGTACGATAACCATGAAACATGTGGTGATGAAAAGATCCCTCTGGATCAAGTAGCACGATTAAAACAACGTACTCAAAAAGTTAATGATCTGTATAAACTCGATACTGAAGCTTATCGGCGATGCGTTATCTTACATTTGGATAGTCGAAGTAAGAAAAAGCGAATAGATGTATTTTTCTATCATTATAAAGAAAGTAAAAACGGACAAAAATTAGCCCATGCTTTACAGGCTGTGTTTGATTCTAAATACAGTGAGCATCAGCCGAGTAGAGGTTATTCCGGTACGGTGAGTGAACGTAATCTTTTTGTATTGCGGGAAATGACTCCGGTTTGCGTATTTGCAGAGTTAGGGAATATTCAAAATTACGGTGATCAAAAACGTTTTGTGATTTATGAGAATCGTCAAGCTTTGGCAAACTGGATGTATGAAGGTTTGAGAGATGATTTTTTTCGCAGTAAGAAGAAATGAGATTAATTATCTAATGTGCCAATTAATTGATGTGCTAATGATGTTATGCTTTCAAATATATTAATCAAGGATTCAGTATTGAAGTATTTTTCGAATGATTCTTGTATCTAGCAGCATTTCTATATTTTTATCCGTAATAAATGACATAAAAAATAAAACGATTATATATGAAACCAACACTTTTAATATTAGCAGCCGGAATGGGGAGCCGTTACGGTGGTTTAAAGCAAATGGATGCTTTAGGTCCAAACGGAGAAACGATCATTGATTTTTCTGTCTATGATGCCATACAATCAGGGTTTGAGAAAGTGGTTTTTGTTATTCGTGAGAGTTTTGCAGAGGCTTTTAAAGAAGCATTTGAGCCAAAGTTGAAGGGTAAAATTCAAACAGAATATGTGTACCAGGAGTTAGATGATCTTCCTGAGGGTTTTTCTTTACCTGAAGGTCGTGAAAAACCGTGGGGTACCGGACATGCCATTTTAATGGCAAAGGATGTGATTAATGAACCATTTGCCATTATTAATGCCGATGATTTTTATGGTCGTGAAGCTTTTGGGCAGGTGGTCGATTTTGTAGAAAATAGTCCTTCCGAAAACGAGTATGCCATGTTAGGTTATGCCTTAAACAACACTTTGTCTGAGTTTGGAACGGTTTCAAGAGGCGTTTGTGAAACCGATGATCAAAGCAATTTGGTAAATATTGTGGAGCGCACAAAGATTGGTTTAGAAGGCGAGAAAGTATTCTTTTATGAAGAGGATGGAAAAACCGAGCTAAGTGGTCGTGAAGCTGTTTCTATGAACTTTTGGGCGTTTAAACCTTCCTTCTTCACTCATCTCGAAAATCAGTTTATCAATTTCTTAAAGGAAAAGGGGTCAGAATTGAAATCTGAGTTTTATTTCAACGCAGTAGCTGATAAGTTGATTAAATCTGGTAAAGCTACAACTAAAGTCATCAATACTGATTCTATATGGTTTGGTGTGACTTATCAGGAAGATCGTCCAATGGTTCAGGAAAAAATTGGGCAGCTGATTAAAGATGGTATTTACCCTTCTCCAATTTGGAAATAGAAGAATATAGATCATTGTACATGACACAACAAGAATATTTAGAACACTTTGGTGTTTCCGAAAGCATCATAAAAGAAGTCATTGCCGAAGGTTTATCTAAAGGTGGCGATTATTGTGATGTTTATTTTCAGCATACCATCTCAAATGTTATTGGCTTAGAAGATAAGCAAGTCAATAAAGCCTATTCGGATATTGATTTTGGTGTGGGAATTCGCGTATTAAAAGGAGATCAAACCGGTTATTCCTTTAGTGAAGAAGTAAGCATCGAAGCCATGAAGTCGGCCGCGTTAACAGCTGCAAATATAGCAGATAGTGAGCAGGTAGCTGAACCGGTAGAGTTTAAATCTTCTGACTTACCGAACTATTATCCCATAAAAACCTCCTGGAACGAAGTTTCTATTAAAGATAAAATGCCTTATTTGCAAAAGTTGAATGACCTGGTTTTTGCAAAGGATGAGCGCATGGTCAAATGCAATATTTGGTTCATTGATGAAACCTCCAAAGTTTTATTTGCCAATTCTGAAGGAACTTTAACATGCGATTATTTACCAATGTGCCAATTGTCGGTGAGTTGTATAGCTGAGCAAAATGGTCAAAAAGAGCAGAATGGCTATAACCTTTCCGGCAGAAGAGGGATTGAGTTTTTTACCGAAAATACTTTGGTGCACATGGCTAATGAGGCCGTAGAGCGAACTGTTCGTTTGTTTGATGCCGTAAAGCCAAAAGCAGGTGAAATGCCGGTGGTATTGGCCGCCGGAAGTTCCGGAATTCTTCTGCACGAAGCCATAGGTCATGGTATGGAGGCAGACTTTAACCGTAAAGAAGTATCTGTTTTTAGTGATAAGATAGGTAAAAAAGTGGCTGCCGACTTTGTGACCATTGTAGATGATGGAACCAATCCCAACATTCGTGGATCTATTAATGTAGACGATGAAGGAAATCCTACTCAATGTACTTACCTTGTTGAGAATGGAATCATGAAATCTTATTTGCACGATAAAATATCAGCTCGTCATTATGGAGTAGAGCCAACCGGTAATGGCCGTCGTGAATCATTCCGCCATATACCCATGCCACGTATGAGAAATACTTACATGTTACCGGGGCCTCATAAAAAGGAAGATATTATTAAGTCGGTGGAGTATGGTATTTATGCCGAATCATTCACCAATGGTCAAGTGATGATTGGTGCCGGTGATTTTACTTTCTATGTAAAGTCGGGTTACTTAATTGAGAATGGAGAGTTAACCAAGCCTATAAAAGATGTCAATATCATAGGTAATGGTCCGCAGGTATTACAAGATATCGTAATGGTAGCTGATGATTTGGAAATTTCTGAAGGTGGCTGGACTTGTGGTAAAAACGGGCAAGGCGTCCCTGTTTCGCAAGGTTTACCTACCGTAAAAGTTTCAAAAATTACCGTAGGAGGAGTAAATTCATAAGTGTTGTTCCGGACTTCGGACTATAATTTTCGGGCTTAAATATGACAAATAAAGAAAGAAAAGAACTTGCCGAATGGGTGGTTGTTTATGCCAAGCAATGTGGGGCATCTGAGGTGACCACATCCATATCTCATTCTCGTTCGGTAGAATTAGAAGTTAGAGAAAAGAAGATAGAAACCATTAAGGAATCAACCGAGATGGGACTGTCATTAAATATATATTACAACAATCGATATTCCGGTCACACCACCAATAATTTATATAAAGATGATTTAAAATCTTTTATTAGTGAGGCCGTAGAAGCTACAAAATATTTGGCTGCTGATGAGTTTCGTAAATTACCGAATCCTTCATTGTATCCGGAAAGCTTGGATAGGGATCTAAAAATTTATGACAAGAATTATGATTTGGTCACGCCGGATGAACGCATCAGAATTGCAAAGGAAATAGAAGAAATTGCTTTGGGGCAAAGTGATAATATCATTTCGGTTTCTTCCGGTTATGCTGATAGTATTTCTGAAGTGGTGCGCGTGCACAGCAATGGTTTTGTAGGAGAGAAGCAGTCTACTTCATTTTGGGCAGGAGCAGAAGCAACCGTTCGCGATATGGACGCTCGTCCGGAAGGTTATTTTTGGGGAGGAAGCCGTTATTTCTCAAAGCTACCCTCTGTAGAAGAACTAGGAAAAGCTGCCGTTAAAAGCGCACTTGATAAAGTTGGGCAGAGTAAGATTGCATCCGGTAAATACGATATGTTGGTAGAAAATAAGAATGTACCTCGTTTACTATCCATCTTGTTTGGTGCCATGACAGCTCGTGCCCTGCAACAAAAAAGTAGTTTTCTGGATGGGCAGTTAAATCAGCAAATAGCATCTAATAAGCTAAGCGTTAAAGACAATCCTTTTTTATTAGAAGGTTTTGGCTCACGCTTGTACGATGGTGAAGGTTTAGCGTCTAAAGAGCGTACTGTGATTGAAAATGGCGTGCTTAAGCAATTTTTTATAGATAACTATTATGGCGCTAAGTTAGGAATGACGCCTAACAGTGGTTCTCGTTCTAATGTGGAGTTTGAGTTAGGGGATAAGGATCAAGCAGAAATAATCAAAGGAATTCAAAAAGGAATATTAGTAACCGGCTTTAATGGCGGTAATTCCAACTCAACCACTGGTGATTATTCTTTTGGTATTACCGGTTTTTTTATCGAGAATGGGATTCTTGTAAAGCCAATCAATGAAATGAATATCTCCGGTAATGCTATGGATTTATGGCAGCGGTTGGTAGAAGTAGGTAATGATCCTTATAAATATTCATCCGTTTATAGCCCCTGTATGCTGTTTGAAGGCATTGACTTTAGTGGGATGTAGGTTGATGTGCTGATGAGTTAATTTGTCAATTAGGAAATTTGAGAATGTGTAATTCACTTAATAATTGAACAAGACTTTACAGGTGAAGTAATACATCTAATTGATTAACAGTATTAGCTATTCAAAAAAAGCAGTTTGCATGATGATGTGAGCTGCTTTTTTTGTTATGTTTGCAGGACTTATGTTAACCTTAATTTAAAATTTATGAAAAAGTTTTTTGTGACGGCTTTATTATGTTTGTTTGTATTTGTTTCGTTTGCAAATCCAATTGCATTACCACCTCCATCCTTAGATGAACTTTTGTTTGACGAAGAAGGAAATTGGGAGCTGGAATTATGTTGGGTAGAGGGTAAATATATAAAGATCGTATCTAATAGTGGTGAGGTTATTCTAAATAAAGATGATTTTGATTACATAGGCGATTTTGCATCAACAGTTATATCGTCCAAAGATTTAGTAGGGGATTTTCAGATTAATCCTGATGGTGATGTAATTGAAATATACACAGGTGGATTTCTTAGGGATAATGAAATTGTGTTTCGTTCAAAGGATTATCCACTTGTTCTTAGGTATGGAAGTGTAGATGATCCTGATGTGGCAGCACCAATAACTGGACAGTCCATAGCTTTGTTTGGTGGAGGATATGCCTTAGATAATTTACCTTCTATTGGTCAGAGAAATGATATTGAGGGAGCTTATGGGATTATAAAAGGGAGTATTAACATTGAAAAAACTCATAATACGATTGGTCTTGGATGTAGTGAAATCACTAATGAAAGATGGGAGTATCAAAATGTGGCCTTAATAGTAAGTGATGGGACTTATGAACTAAAAGTTTTGGTTACAGGTTTGGGGTCAGAAATTGAAAGTATATATGAAGTATGCACTTGTGGCTATATTGACTGGGACAGAGAGGAAGATGCTTATAAAGATATTTATAGCTCAGTAGAAATCGAGCCTGTTACATTCACAATAGCACACGGCGAGACTATTGAAGGTATAGATTTAGGAAAAAGATTAAATGTTGGAGTTAACGAACTATCCATTGAGAATCAATTTATATCAATATATCCAAATCCACTATGCGCAGGAGAGCCTTTATCTTATAAAATAGATTTACCAGTAAAAACCTTAAACTGCCAGCTTCAGATTTGCACTGTAGAAGGAAAAGTACTTTCATTAGAAACTATTTCCGCTTCAGAAGGAACTATTGATATTGCGAATAGCTCAAAAGGAGATATACTAATTGTCAATCTCTTGGTAGATGGAAAAATAAATTATTCCACAAAAGTGATTGTTGAGTAAATTGAGTTTTTTATAGGAGAATGTCCGTTTGTGTTTGTAATAACTTTTGTAAATATTAAAATTTAAATTATGAAAAAAGTTTTATGTGTTCTTTGTTTGTTATTAGTATATACTTCGGGTTATTGTAATCCAATTTATGTTAATGATATTGAAGAGTTATATTTTGATGAAGATGGGAATTGGTTTTTAGAAATTAAAAATTATTACTCAGGACAGGTTTTGGAAATAAATAGTACTTCCGGTTCTATGGAACTTACTTTGCCAGATAGTGAACCCAATAATATTTACGTAATTTCATCTAAAGAGCATGATAATGCTATTGATATTAATCCAGAAGGGGATTTGGTAACTATAGGTATGGCTACTTCAGGCGATTTAGCATTTGGAAATCATAAAGGTGCAACAGTACAAGCTCCATTGCAAGGTCAGTCTATTTCATCTTACCGTTGGGGATATGGAATTGACTCTTCTCCAACTATTGGATATCCCAATGATTTAGATGGCGAAATTCCATATTTCACCATCATGGGAAAATTTGAAATTCCAGATGAAGAACCTATGGAATCCTATTATTCTTGGCGATTAGACGAAGCATTAATTCTTGGAGAGGGTAATACTTACGAAACCAAGATCTACATATTAAATGGGATGCGTAGATATACTAAGATATATAAACATACGGATGTTTTTGACTATCATCCAGTAGATGAGCATTTTTGGAATTATAGAGAAATTGTACCAATCAACGTAAATGGAAAAGAGGGAGATATTATCGATGGTATTGATATAATCTTGAAAGATTATGAGGTAGGCATTACTGATGAATTAATATCTATTGCTCCTATTCAATTTTATCCTAATCCTGTAAAAGTTGGTTCAGCCTTAAATTATAAAATTGACTTACCAGTAAAAACCTTAAACTGCCAGCTTCAGATTTGCAACGTAGAAGGTAAAGTACTTTCATTAGAAACTATTTCCGCTTCAGAAGGAACTATTGATATTGCGAATAGCTCAAAAGGAGATATACTAATTGTCAATCTATTGGTAGATGGAAAAGTAAATTATTCTACCAAAGTGATTGTTGAGTAATGCGAAAATATTTAGTACTCATTTTGTTATTAAGCTCTTCCTTGGCCTTTGCCCAGGGGAGAGTTTCTTTTGTGCAAGAGAATATCGATTTTAAAATTGATTCCAGCCGGTTTTATATCAATGGGGTTTTTTATTTTGTGAATAATGATGTGGCTTTTAAGAAGCAAAATATTGTATTTCCCTTTGGTATTTTGAATGATTCGGTATCTAAAATTAGAGTTTTCGACCTTAATAAGTTCAGGTCAATCCCATTTCGAGAGTTAGAAAAAGGAATTGCCTTTACATTGGAGTTAGCACCCCAAGATACGCTAAAGGTTAATATCGCCTATCAACAAATCGCTGCCAAAGAGAATGCCTATTTTTTAACTTGTACAGGTAGTTGGGGACAAGCCATTGGAAATGCCTATTATTCCTTAGAAATAGCTGATGAGGTTAAAGTCGATTCATTGTCGTATAAACCTGATTCTATTTCCGGGAATGTAGCTTATTGGACTAAACAGGATTTTTGGCCGGATAAACAGTTTACTGTTTGGGTAGAATAAATTATTTGAGGTCAGTAGATGAGTACATACATTTCTGCAAAAAATTTAAAAAAAGCCCCAAAGTGGGCGATATCCCAAAGCCTAGCCTGTTAGGGCTAGGATATTAATCAGGTATTTTATTTAAGCGCCAATATGTGCGTAGTCTTAATCACACGACTACGAACCTTTGGCGTTAACAATATCATGCCATTATTTTCATAACTCTTCAGGCGATGTTTAATGACACCGTATCTTTGATGCTAAAGTTAGCTTACTATTGATAGGTATTTAACTACTTACCTCTATAAATTATAATTCCGTGTTTGTCCTTATTTTCTGTGGTTCTATTCTTTTTAATAAATAATTGTTGAAGTTTTCTTTCAGTTAAAGAAAAAGACTTTGAAGTCTTTTATGTAATTTTGCTACAAAAAAGATTTATGGATCCGAATAGCGGTAAAGTGAAATTAATTAACCGGTTAGGCCGGGAAGAACTTCAGAAACGATTAGAAAATGAGAAGTTTAAGCGAACAACAGTTTCTTTTTATAAATATGTAAAGCTTCAGAACCCGACCGAAGTACGCGATTCTTTATTTGAGAAATGGAATAACTTAGATTGTTTAGGGCGAATTTATGTGGCTAAAGAAGGTATAAATGCACAAATGAGTGTTCCTGCTCATAATTGGATAAAGTTTGAAAGTCATTTGCGCTCATTTCCGGAGTTTAAGGATGTGCCATTTAAAATTGCCGTTGAAGATGACGGGAAATCATTTATTAAACTTCAGATAAAAGTACGCAAGCAAATTGTTGCGGATGGATTATCGGAAGATCAATACGATGTAACAAATGTTGGTAATCATCTGTCTGCCAATGAATGGAATAAGGCTATTGATGAAGGAGCCACAGTAGTTGATATCCGTAATCATTACGAAAGTGAGATTGGTCATTTTAAGAATTCTCTGCTGCCGGTTTCAGAAACCTTTAAAGAAGAATTGCCGGAAGTACTTGAAATGCTCAAAGGAAAAGAAAATGATAAAGTTCTTTTGTACTGTACCGGAGGTGTGCGTTGCGAAAAGACCAGCTCTTATTTAAAACATCATGGTTTTAAGGATGTCAATCAGTTACATGGAGGAATCATCGATTATGCTAGGCAAATAAAAGCTCAAGGATTAGAAAATAAATTCAAAGGCAAGAACTTTGTATTTGATGATCGATTGGGCGAGCGAATTAGCGATGAGGTCATCAGCCATTGTCATCAGTGTGGAGCAGTATGTGATACCCATGTTAATTGTGCCAATAAGAAATGTAATTTGCTATTTATCCAGTGTTCTGCTTGTGCTTCAAAATTGAATGGTTGCTGTGGCGACGATTGTCATACTTATTTTTTAGCCAAGCCTGAAGAAAAGGAATTATTGGATCAGAAACTCATCTTTAAAAGAGGAAAAAGGTTTTACCGAGCAGTAGGTGTAATGTAGAATCTAGAATAGAGAGCGGAATATTTCTGCTCTCTTAATTTTTCTTAGTCGATTTTTATTTCCTCATCAAAAACCTTAACCACATCGCCTTTACGAAGTTTAGCTCTTTTGCGGGTTTCAATTTCACCGTTTACATAAACTTCATTTTCTTCGACTATTGATTTTGCGGCTCCACCGCTTTCAGCGATTTGCAGTAGCTTAAGAAGTTTAATCAGCTCTATAAATTCGCCTTTTAGTTGAAATGTTTGCATTTGCTCTGTGTTTTAGGAAGGCGAAAGTAGCAATTATTGCTTAATAACTTTGATGATTTTATTAGAGTCTACACCGGTAAATGAAAGGAAGTAAATTCCCGGGTTTAACTCTGTATTTATTTTAAATTTCGAATTTGTAATTTCCCTTGAGTAAACAATACTTCCGCTTAAGTCTATTATTTCCAATTCTTTATAAGGATGGTTTATGGGTAGTTGGATATTTAAATCATCAATAAAAGGATTCGGGAAAAGTTGGATTTTATCAACTGATAGTTTAGAGAAATTTAACTCTTCTTTTGAAGGAACTAAAGACTGGGCATTGACCGAGACTGTTAGTGCTACTATAAAAGAAAGAGATATAATGCATTTAAATATATTGGCTGCTCCTTTAATTTTCATAATTAAACTGGTTAAATAAATCAATATGTGTAGTCTAATTACAAATATAGCACTTTGAGGTTAATAATTTTGAGGGATAATTATTGTACTTTTGCAGGGTAAATTAAAAAAGGTGATATGAATTTTGAGCAATTAGGGGTAAGTAAGAGTTTTTCAAAAGGTTTAGCAGAATTAAAAATTGTAGAACCTACACAAATACAGGCAGAGGTGATACCTTTGTTGCTTCATGAAAATACCGATTTAATCGGTCAGGCACAAACCGGTACCGGAAAAACGGCTGCTTTTGGCTTACCGTTATTAAGTCGTATTAGCCCCAAACATAAAGCCGTGCAAGCATTAGTCTTGAGTCCTACACGCGAGTTAGGCCAACAAATAGCCAAGCAGTTTTTTAAGTTTACAAAGTATACAGATAAAATATTTACAGAAGCCGTATATGGTGGTGCTCCCATCGAGAATCAAATACGTGCTTTGAAACGTCCGACACATGTAGTGGTCGCAACTCCTGGGCGCTTAATCGAACTAATCGAGAAAGGTGCCGTTGATTTAACCAATGTGCAAACCATTGTTTTAGATGAAGCGGATGAGATGCTTACATTGGGTTTTAAAAAAGAATTAGATATCATTCTAAAAACATTAGCTAATGTTGAGAATAAGTGGTTGTTTTCTGCAACCATGCCTATTGGTATTAAGGATATCATTAAAAAACACTTATCTGCTAAAGCCAAATTCATTCAGGTTGGTAATAAAAAGGAGAAAGTGAATAAAAACATTGATCACCAGTTTGTGGTGTGTGAAGAAGAAGAAAAGCTTCATGTACTATTGCAAATGATTAATGCCAATAGAGACACCCGAGGAGTTGTGTTTTGTAAAACAAAGGTGGCTACCCAAAAGCTAATTAAACAATTGCAAGCCAAGAATATTTCTGCTGATGGAATTCATGGGGATTTAAAACAAATAGAGCGCGATAAAGTGATGCGGGCCTTTAAAAATGAAAGTCTGAAAATTCTTGTGGCTACCGATTTGGCTGCTCGTGGTTTAGATATTAATGATTTAGCTTATGTGGTTCATTACCAGTTGCCTGATAAGGATGAGTATTACATTCACCGCAGTGGTCGAACTGCCCGGGGTGGAAAAAGAGGCATTTCTTTAGCCATCGTTACCACTCAGGAGTTAAAGCAAATCAAGTATTTTCAAAAGGCATTGAATATTGTGTTTAAGCAAATTAGAGGAAAGCGATAAGTGTTAATTATTAATGTTTAATGATTAAGTAAAGAATAAAGAATAAAGAATAAAGAATAAAGAATAAAGAATAAAGAATAAAGAATAAAGAATAAAGCTTTGTCTTAATCAACCTTTATGGACAATGAAATAAACCTTAATGTATGAAAATGAAAGTAGTTTTTGCAGCAATAATTGTTGCGTTATTTGTAAGTTCTTGTGCCAATCATTTTGGGATGCTTAGTTCTAATGCAGTGGTGGTAAATGATCAGTTTCGAGTTGTTGGACTTGGAATAGGGGAGAGTGAAACAACCAAAATATTTGGCATAGGTGGTTTAAATAAAAGTGCTTTGGTTTATGAAGCCAAAAAGGATTTGTATAAAAATATCAACTTAGAAAAGGGACAAGCTTTAACCAATATCTCTGTTGATTTTAAGCGAACAGATCTTTTAGTTTATTCGAAGACAAAAGTTTATGTGACTGCCGAAATTGTTGATTTTAGTGGTGATGATAAGGAGCAAGGAAACGATTATAAAGTGCAAGAGCGCAGAGGTTTTTCTTTGGGAGAATCAGTTTGTTTGCTTGAAAAGGCGAATTGAAAAAAGGTGAGATTTCCTATTTAGACATTAATATGCTAAATATTTATCTTGAGGCGGATAGCGTTGGTAGAAAAACTGTTCAAAGAAAATATTCTGAGCCGTTTAAAGTAATGGGCGATTTTGTATTGGATTCCTTGAAATATGCAGTTGGTGATTCGGTTGAGGTAGAGATTGTTGAAATGGATAAAAGTCCATCTGTTGTAAAACGAAAAGGTAAATGGTATACTAAAGGTGCTGTTGTTGGGATACAAAAGTCAAAAGCGCTTATCTGGATCGATGCAGTTAAAAAGTATGAATTACTGAGTGTGGATAAATAAAGGATATAAAAAGCCCGGAAATAACAGTCCGGTTTTTTTATGCTTTTTATTTTAAGAACGTTTAGGTTATTATTCCTCATCATAAATTAGCGATTTTTGTTTTGTTTTGACTGTTTCAAATGCTATTTCATGGTCTTTGGGGAAAACGAATTTAAGTCTTAAACCTATATGTTAGTATGCAATTGATTGTAAGTTATAGCTTTAATCCGTGTGAGTAATAGGTGGTTAGAAACGTGTTTGTAAATAAGGTTTTATAAAAGCGTGAAAATGAATACTTTTTGTTATTTTTGTGGCCTTATGATCTAAGTGCTAAAATGGCAAAGGGGAAGAAAAAAGATAATCAAATTCAGGTTTCAAGAGATAAGGCTTTAATTCGTAAGCATAAGGCTGTTTTTCTTTTGAATGATAAAGAGTTGGAAGCTATTGAAGCGTATTGTAAAAAATACAAAGTGGCCAATAAATCAAAATTTATGCGTGAAGCCGTTATACGAACGGTCATGGAGCAGTTCTTAGAAGATTATCCCACTTTATTTGAAAAGCAGGATTTAGATCGCTTGATTATTTGAACTGGTCTTGAAGAATTGTTTAATCAATGCAATGCAGACCATTGTCATAAGTTGAACCCTTTTAGTTCTAGCGTAAGCCTAATGTTTTGGGTCTTAATTGTAACAATCTATTGACTTTAGATTTATATTTTCAAAGGTATTTGAGCTCTATCTCCATACAGGCATTTCTCCATTTTCAAAATAAAGTTCCCGATTATTACCATCACTATCCATGATATAAATGTTTTTTTTGGAGCCTTCAATATTTGAAGTGTTGACAAAAATTATTTTTGAGCCATCAAGGGAAAATCTTGGTTGTAAATCGTTCGTTCCTTTGGTCTTGTTTTTTTCAGAAAGATTTATTGTGGTGTTGTCACTAAGGTTGTATTTAAAAATATTTGCATCTAACTGCCTACCGGAAGGAGAATTTAAACCTGAAATATCATGGGTGTAAAGAATGCTATTGCCATCAATGCTGAAGGTAGGAGATTGGCTTATACCCGCTTTATTTTCAATTACCATGGTAAGATTACTCCCATCTTCATTCATTGTATAGAATTCGTTATCATATATATTTATTCCTCTCGTTTGAACGATAATTTTTTTGGTTGCTCCTGAATAATCTACATAAACGAAGTTTCTGTTGTTAGGTGCGGTGCAGAGCGTCTTCAGTTCACTGCCATCTTTGTTTAGTTTGTATAATTTATCGTAATGGCAGTATAACAGGTGATTTCCATCCGGTGACCAGCAAAATCCTTCTCCTGAATTATGATAGCCAGCCAAGGGTAATTCTGTTATTTTAATGGGATGATCACCACTAGAGTTTGTTTTAAACAAATGAGTTTGTGAATTGGTTATAGCAGAAAAAAGTAATTCACCGGTTATTGGGTTGCTAATCGGATAGGCATTTGAAAAAGTTTCATTTGAGAGTTGAATTTGGGGTGCATCCTTTGAGTTTGTTGTATAAATTTGTTGATCATTTGTGTTAACAAAAAGAAAGGTCATGTGCGGTTCAGTAGTTGTAGAAAACTCCCATAATGCACTTTGTCCAACTTGTGTTTCTTCCTTATAGGCAGTTACTTGCCAAAGGTAGTTTTCTTCATATTTTAAATTATTTATTACATAAAAAGTATCGTTTATCGAGCCGGATTTTAATTTGGGAGTTGAGCTGTTGTTACCATAGATAGTGACTTGGTAGGAGAGTTCAGTGGCTAAATTTTTTTCATAAAGTTCCCAGTGTAAGGTTAGGCTGGGTTCCATGTTTTGTGCTTGTTTGGCCGGAATTGGATTATCTAAAATCACCAGAGCATTATTGTCATCATCTTTTTCTAATTGGATAATTACATCAGTTTGTTTGCCTTCTTTTATCGATGCAGAAGTGAAAGAATTTTTGTAGGAGTATTTTTGGCAATTTATAGTATAACTTCCCGGATCTACATCTTTAATTAAAAAGCTCCCATCTTCACTGGTCATTATGGAGTGAGTTGGAGGAGTGGTTGATACAAGTACTTTCGCAATAGTGTTGTTGGTTTCGTAATCTATTACTAATCCGGATATACTTCCTAATGGCGTTTCTTCATAAGGTTCTTCGCAATGATATGCAAGGAGTACAACACCAAGGAAAAGAATTAGGTTAGTTATTTTTTTCATAGCTGATTGATTTTCGTTTAAATAAGCTGGTTTTTCTCCATCTGGTACCAAATAGGTAATTAACTCCGCAATAGCCTTCCCAAATCATATCGTTATATTTTCCATGTGTGGTATTATCCAACAGATCATTGGTAAAATAGCGGTTTTTAATTCCAAAATTAATTTTGAAGCTTCTGTCAATGAGGTATTCAAAACCATAAGAAGTATGAAAAAAGGTGAAATATTTAGATTCGGTATTGAAAAGATTCGAAGTTTTATTGTGGTATATCCCATAACCTAAAGAGATATTGGGTGACAATCTTTCTTTTGGTAAAAAATTAAAAGTGATGTAAGATGAAAAGGCTTCGTAATCAAAGTTATCAATGTAAAATGAACTTGATCTGCCTATAGACAGATCAGTGTTAAAGGCACTAGCCGGATTTAGTTTGATGTAAGTATTAAGAGCCGTGTTAAAACCTGGTCTCACCGGCCAAGCATCTGTATCAAATCTGGTAAAACCTGTGTTTATGCCTATTCCAAGCATACTATTCTTGTTGTAAATTCGCCTGCCCAGATGATCTATTTGTGCATTGTTTTCTTTTTCAGCACTGTATTTTTCAACTATTTCATTTTGCTCATCAGGAGAAGAAGCATACCATAAGTGATCTAACATTCCTTCGAGGATAAGGCTGTAAACACATTTTTCAATAGCTTCGGTAACTGCCATTTCAGAAGGTTCATTGTAGGTGACTCCTGTTTCTGCTTCCAATAAGTGTTTAAAGCTAACGTATCTAAAAATTCCAAAGTCAATTTGTTGAGATAGAATGTTTTTGCTGGCGTACACTGTTTTTAAAATTTCTCCATTTCGGGTAGAAACGGCGCGTAGGTAGATGCTAACCCGGTCTTCGCGATATTGGCCGGATGCACCGGTTCCAAAGTATCTGGCTCCCATTCCTCCGGTTCTCACGTTTGTTTCATAGGAAATAATTCCACCTTCTAAAATAATTCCCGCGAATAAAAGTGGACTTAGAGCAGTTGCATTTTTACCCTCGTAAGTTGCTAATGTGTTTGTGATGATTTGCCTTTCTGCGCTGAGGTTACCCAGATTCTCTCGCTCCAATGGACGGAACCAACCAGATTCTTCAAGTGTTCTTATTAAAATGGTAGTTGCCCCTTGGGTAACGGCAGTAGACCAACTTGACCCATTTTCAGTAGGTTTATACTGTCCTGTTTGGTCTCGAAATTTATAAACGGCAGCAATTAATTTTTCCTTTGGTCTAGGGAGCTCTTTAAATTCTTTATGGAATTCTGTTTCCGCCCCAATTCTAGCCGGAGTGGTTGTGAATGACTGGTGAATGACTTGGCTGCAACTAGATGTAATCAAAATAATTACCAGTAAGAGGGTATGTTTAATTAGATTGAGCATGAAGTGGGTTGGGGCTAGGTTAGGGTAAATTTATATTTCGGGTATGAGAACCTCGGTTTGACTACCGGTAGCGTCATCAACTATTTTTACGCTAACACCTCCGGCACCTTCTTTAATGTCTATTTGATACGAACCGATTTTGTATGAGCCTTCATCAAGACTTTCTTCGCCGAGGTTGTCTGTAATTAAGCGTCGGCTAAGCTGATAAAGAATTTGCCTGTTGATATTATCTTCAAAATCTTGAATGGGATCACGGTTGTAACTGCTTTCCTTTTTCGAAGGATCTTCATAGGTGTCTTGAGCCTGAGCGGAACTTAAAAGCCATTGGTAATTGAAAGTATCTCCTCCAAACGCAGGATTTTTGGGTTTGTATACAAAATCCTGACTAAACATTATTGAGGAAAGTGATAGTAGTATGATCAGGAAAATATTTTTCATGTTGGGTTGTTTAGGTTAGTTTTTGGTTAGTAGGAATATGGAGTGTTTAGGGCTCTTTGATTATTTTTTTCTTGGTTGATGAAGTTTAATGTTCTTCTATTCGATTCTTTGGCCATTTGTTCTATGTCATCATAGCGTCTTTGTAACATGGATTGGTAAAGTAGTGTTTCATTTAAATACACTTCAATCATGGTATTGTTAAATCGAAATGGGCGTTCCTTTATCTTTATGTAATAATTGTAAAAGCCCTTTGGCCTTACCCATTGAGAAAAGAAAATCTCGTAAAAATCTCTTCCTGCTTTCGACATGGTTTCATCCATGATAATTCCGTCTATTTCCATTCGAACAGGTGGTAATCTTTCTTTTTTTGCTTTTTCCGTTTGTTCTTTATATTGATTGAGTAAGTTTTTTACCGCTTGGGGTACTTCTTTGTTTTTTAAACTATCTGATTGTGTTGTTTGAGACCAACAATGTATTGGTGCTAATATTATAACATATAGTATGATAACTCTCATTAAAAGGTTCCTTTACTTCCTTGTTTGACTTCAACTTTCATGGGTTGATTTCCAGTTTGATTAATGCTTACACTGTGATTTTGATCATAAGTGATGTAGGTGACTTCATGCTGGTTGCCACTTTGTGTAATGTTATATTGAGCAGCATTTCCATTGTGGATGATCACTTGTTGATTGCTATTTCCTGTTTGTGTTCCTGTTGCAGAATTGTTATTACCCGTAAAGGAATTAATGACTTGGTTGTTTTGTCCATTTTGTGTGACTGTACTATTGTTGTTATTCCCCAAATGTGTAATTGTGGTCGTGTTGTTATTACCATTTTGGTTAACCTCAGCAGTGTTGTGTGACCCCGTTTGTGTAATAAAAACTTTGTTGCCTGAATTAAGCGTTTGTTGGGTTGTTATTTGTTGGATTTGTGTTTTTTCTTGCTGATCCTTTAAATTTGGATCGTCTTGAGCCCAAATCGTGATTGGAAATAGAAAGACTATAATATGTAATATGAGCTGATGCATAATTAAAATGTTTAGATGGTAAATTATGACAACCTCTTTTTTTTTGCAGAAAAAGTTGGTCAAGATTAATAATCCAGTGATGAATAGATGGATTTTAGAAAAGAAAACAGCCATAAGAATGAGAACTTCTTATGGCTGTTAATCGCTTTTTAGTTTTGATTAATGATTACATCGTTTGCTCCCATTGACTGGTTAACAGTAGCTGTGTTGTCATTACCATTTTGGTAGATTTGAGCGTTGCTGCCTAGACTATTTTGATTAACTTTTGACAGATTTTGATTGCCATGCTGTTCAATTCGTAAGAAATCTTCATTTCCGGATTGAGAAATATTAACTTCATTATTGAATACGCCTGTTGCTTCAGGTTCATTATACATATCGGACATTTGAACAACTTCTGACGTGTTGTTAACTCCAGATTGTTCAATTTTTGTTTTGTTTTCTCCTATTCCACCGCTTTTATAACCTTGTTCAACTTTAGCTATATTGTGTAAACCGAATTGTTCAATATTAGTTTTTTGATTTGGAGCCAAGATGTTGCTAGCTTGGTCACTCCACTGGCTAACATGTGCAAGGTGATCACCTTCCCCACTTTGTAGAATTTTTGCTTCATGTTTTATACCATTTTGATATATATAAGCTTTACTGCCCATTGAATGGCCATCTTGTGAAATATTAGCATTGTTTTCGGTTTCGGGAGTAGTACTAATGTATTGGTCAATGATAGCAGTGTTGTTATCAGAGTTCTGGTTTACAGTCCCTTTGTTAAAAAAACCGTTTTGTTCAATATTAACACTATTTTGATTCCCATATGAAACAATTGTTGCACTGTTATTGGTAGTAGAACCTATGTCGTTCCCTACTTGAAGAACATTTACAGAGCTACCATTGCCTTCTTGAGTAATAGATGTTATGTTATTACCCAACTCTTGATTTATATTTATTGTACTTAAAGCACTACCGCCACCAACTTGAGTAACTGTTGCTACATTATTTGGTGGTGTATCAGGATTGTCAATCCCACTTTGGGTAATCGTTGTTGTGGCCATACTACCAGATTGTTTTACTGTAGCTGCTTGGTTTGATCCATCTTGATCAACATTTATTAAAAGGGCATCTCCATTTTGAGATGTAGTTGCAGTGTTGTTTTGTGCTGAAATACTAAATGTAGCAGCAATCGCGAATAATGAAATTAATAGCTTTTTCATGGTTTCAATTTTTAAGGTTACTAAAATTGGTTTACTATACTTGTGTTATTTGAACTACTCTGATTTATAATGGCTGAATTGTTATTTGAGCCTTGTTGGATAAGGGCTTCATTATTAGTTCCATTCATTTGATGTACAGAAGAGAAGTTATTGCTACCGCTTTGAATGATGCTGATATAATTACTAATGGTATTTAGTTGAAAAGCGAGAGCAATATGACTTGATCCTAATTGACTGATGTCAATCCCATTAAAGCTTCCATTGGATTGATCTACTAAACTTTGGTGATGATCACCTTTTTGTTCGATGTTGCATTTTTGGTTGCTTCCAATTTGGTTTACTGATGCAATATTGAAATCTCCACTTTGAGTTAGGTAGTTGTGATTTGCTCCTAATTGCACAATTGAAATCGCATTAAAGTTGCCGGTTATAGTTGCTTCAATGTGATTGGTATTTAAGCTGTTATCTCCAACTTGATGAATTGTTGTTTGATTACTGATTCCATTTTGATTAAGGCTGATGTAATTATCATCATTAACTTGTAATACATCCGTGTTGTTGGAGTGTCCTGTCTGATAATTTAATTCAATGTTATTACTGCCTGTTACTTGAATAATCGAGTGGTTTGAAATTCCAAATTGGGTTATATCATGCTGGTTGTTATCTCCACTTTGAGAGATAGTTGTTTTATTGTTTTCGCCTTCCTGATTTGAATTTGTCTTGTTGTTGCCTGCATATAGTTGCCATAATGAGGCGATTGACACAAAAAAGGTACAATAGATCGATATTTTAAATTTGTGTTGCATGTTGGGTTAAGTTTTACCTTGTCCCTTATTTCAATTCACATGCCAGTTGATATAAGTTATTGTTATTTAGTTGTTTGTGGAATAGTGTTTGGTGGGTGTTAAAAAAAAATGACCGATAACGGTCAAGGGTTTTAGATTTTTAAAAAAAATGTTTTTTCTTATGACATTGGTAGATAGTGGCTTGAGTTTTGGTTTTGTTTGAATGACCATTATCGGTCATGGAGTATTTGAAAGAGGTATTTAATGAATAAAAGCTCATTTGGGGATAATGAAATGTAAAGAGCGAATTGATTAAATGTTGAAAATGGATGTTGATTAGGTTACAGTATCACGTGAATTTTTTTTTCGGTGGAAAATATGAAGAATTAAGAAAAATTCAAGAAACGACCATTATTGTACACTAATGCATCTGATTACTCTATATTAAACTTTTTAAGCTTCCTGTTTAATGCTTGTCTGGTAATATGAAGCATTTCTGCTGTTTTGGTTTTATTATTCGAGCAAGCATTCATGGCCTTTTGAATGGTTTCTTTTTCAATAGTAGCTAAATTCAACGTGCTAATAGAGGGTGTCTCAATTTCAGAATGGATATTTTTTAGGTCTTTATTAAAAAGGATTTTTGTATCACACATGAGTATTGACTTTTCAACAATGTTTTTTAATTCTCTAATATTCCCGGGGAAGTCATAATTCATTAACGAATTTATGGCCTCGGGATGAATTTTCTTTTTGGGTTGGTTTTCCTTAGAAGTAAACGTTGTTGAAAAATGATGGACTAATAATGGAATGTCTTCTTTTCGTTCTCGTAAAGGAGGGACTGTAATGTTAAAAGAGTTAAGCCGATGGTAGAGGTCAAGTCTAAACTTTCCTTGTTCAACTTGTTTTTTTAGGTTTTGGTTAGTGGCGCAAATAATTCTGGTATTGATTGAAATCGCTTTGTGCGAACCTAATCGGTTTACTTTTTTTTCATCCAATACTCTTAGCAATTTTGCTTGAAGAATAAGGTTCATTTCGCCAATTTCATCCAAAAAAAGGGTTCCACCATTGGCATGTTCAAACCATCCTGCGTGATCATGGTTGGCACCCGTAAAAGCACCTTTCTCATAACCAAAGAATTCGCTTTCAAAAAGATTATCGGGTATTGCTGAGCAGTTTACAGAATGGAAGGCAGCCTCTTTTCGTTTACTCAATTGGTGTATACTTTTTGCAACAAGTTCTTTTCCGGTTCCGCTCTCTCCGGTAATAAGAACGTGCGTTTCATTGGTTTGGGCAACTCTGTGGATCAGTTGTTTGGTGGTTTGTATTACCTGGCTATTTCCTATAAATTCAAAGTCTAGTTGGGTGGATATTTCATCGTAAAGGTTAAATGCAGAGACATAATTTTGATAACTTTCAGAATCCTTTATGGATGCAATGAGACTCTTTGCCCTAAATGGTTTTTCAAGGTAATCTCGTATACCTAGTTTTAATGAAGCAATGGCGTTATTTGTGGTTGGTTGGCCTGTGATGATTATTCCTTCAATATCTGGAAATTTATTTTTCAATTGTTGAAAAACAAAAATCCCGTTTTCTCCCATAAGGTTGATGTCTAAAACTGCTAAGTCTGCATGATTTAAGGAATGATTTTTTTTAAAAGATTCCCAGGAATTAAATGCGTGAACTTCCATGTCTTCAAGAAGAATACTTTCCTTAATTTCATCTCTTAAATCATCTTCATCTTCAAAAAGGAGAATGGTATACTTCATCGGAAAGGAATTTTTTGGTTATACTGAAATTATGGATGAGCTTATGATCCTTTGGGTAAAGAAATGCTGGCTTGAAAAAATTGGTTTGGTACGGAGGTGATGGTAATGTCACCATTCATTTTTCTTAACAGGTCGCTTACTATAAATAAACCCAGTCCGGTGCCACCTACTGCTTTTTTGGTGGTATAAAAAGGTGTAAAAATTTTTGTGGTTTGATGTTGCTCTAATCCAATACCATTATCTGTAAGGTTTATTATTACCGATGTATCAATGTAGCTCTTAATTTCAATTTTTGGTTTGAAGTCTTTTGAAAACTGAGATTTAATATGTAATGATTGGATGCTGTTTGTTAGTAAGTTAACAAATACTTGTTCCAGTTCATTGGCTGAACCCATTACACACGAATTGGGTTTAAGGTCTATGGTGATAGATAAGCCGGGTAGGTTAATTTGAGTTATGTCTTCTAAGGCGTTGTTTATTATTGTTTTAAGGTCTAAAACTGAATTTTTTTGTTCAGGAGGAGATGCAAAGTCCTTAATTTGGTTGGTAATTGCTTTCATTCTATCAATTTGCCGTTGGATAGAGCTTGTTTTGCTTCTTAAATAGTCTTCAGTGATGGTGCCATCCAGCCATCGGTCTAGTAAATTGTCAATCTTTAGGCTTAGATGAGCAAGGGGTTGTTTTAATTCATGAGAAATACCTGATGCTATTTCTCCCAGTGTTTCAAGACGGCTTTTGCTTATTTTTTTTAGAGCCAATTGGGTTTTCCATTCTTGTTTTTTTATCGAATCAGCTAAAAATTCTTCTTGCTTACTAATAAGTATATCTTGAGTATCTATCCATAGTGTTAAGTCTTTGATGGTAATTAGAAAATCGCTTGTAGATTCCTCAATTGGGTTGATATTTAAAACAAAAGTTTGATTTTCATTATTTCTATTGTATCTGCATAAGATGCAATTGTCATTTTTTCTGTGTGTAATTAATTCTTTAAATCTAAATTCTTCAGGCGAGTGCTCGTTGGTGATTATGACATCTTGTATGTTTATCAGTGCATTTTCAACCAAACTGTAATCGAAAAAGCTCATGAATAATTGGTTGCTTTCCCTAAAGACACCGGTATTGGTTACAATAGCTACCGGAAAGGGTGCGCTTTGTAAAGGAATGTAGTATTTTTCTTCAGGTTTCTTATGTTTTACAGTTTTGGTTTGATCAAACATCAGTGTAAAGGTTTCGGTTAGGAACTAAATTTAGGGTGAATCCATTAGGGATACATGAGAAATTGATTTTAGCAATTAAAAAAGTGATTATGATTAGAAAAGTGTTGACTAACGGATAAAAAAATATCCTTAGAAAAATTGATTCTCTAAGGATTATGACATTATTTCAAATCGTGGTTATGAGTTGAGGTATGGCTTCAATAATTCGACCCACCCTTTAATTCGTCCATCTGTTAAATCCGGTTCGTTGTCTTCATCAAGGGCTAAGCCTACAAAGTTATCATCTATAAGAGCTTCGGATTCGGAGAAATCATAATCTTCAGCTGGCCAGCTACCTATTATTTTACAATCTTTGTTTTTTAAAAGACGGTATAGTTTACCCATACCATTGCAAAAAGAATCAGGGTAGGTTTGCTGATCTCCCAATCCAAATAATGCAAATGTTTTTTCCGTTAAGTCAAGAGATAGTAAAAGATCTACAAACATCTCAAAATCGTCTTGCAGATTTCCAATTCCCCAGGTTGAAGTGCCTAAGATCATAAAATCAAAAGATTCAATTTTAGAAGCTCTTAAATCATTTACCGCAAGGCATTCGGCTTGGGGTAGGTATTGATGTATTTTTTCTGCAACAAACTGTGTGTTGCCTAAGGATGAACCGTATAATATTCCTATTTTCATTGGTTTGCATTTATAGTTTCAAGAACGATGGGCTCTTGAAATAAGATGTTGAGCCTCCATTCTTAATATAATCCAAACGGATGCTTTAGGCAAACGTTTTAGTTACTTGTATTGTTTATTTTTTTCGTATTAGAAATAAGCCATCTCTGAGTGGAAGAATTACTTTTTCGAGAGAAGAATCTTCTTTAACTCGTTGGTTGAACTCAATGATGTTTTTGGTATAAGCGTCGTTTGGAGCCAAAGGTTCAATTACTTTTCCGTCCCAAAGTATATTATCTGCTAAAATATATCCACCCGGATTTAATATTTCCAGACATAAATCCAAATACTTAGTATATTCTCTTTTGTCGCCATCCATAAAAACTAAATCATATTTCTTTTTTAAAGTTGGGATAATGTCGATGGCACTGCCAATGTGCATGGTGATTTTATCTGTGAAACCGGCTTTGTCAATGTAGCTTTGAATGAATTCTTCAGACTCATCGTTAATTTCAATGGTGTCGATGTGACTGCCTTCTTTGTGCATGCCCAAAGCCATACTAATGGCAGAGTATCCGGTAAAAGTGCCAATTTCTAAAACGTTTAGAGGATCAATCATGGTACAGAGCATTTTTAATACCTGTCCTTGTAAATGACCACTTAGCATGCGAGGTTGAAGCATGTGGATGTGGGTCTCTCTGTTTAATTCTTTTAATACTGCTTCTTCTTCGTTAATGTGGTTAAGGATGTATTGATCTAGCTCTTTAGAATGCATGTGTTACTTATATATGAGGTATGATAATTGAGATGAGTCAAAAATTTCGTTGGCTATTTCCATCAGTTCTTTGGCAGATAGGGTATCTATTTTCTGATAAACTTTTTCCAATGAGTCAATTTGATTGTAAAGTAAATAACTTTTTCCCATTGAGAGCATCAAGCTTTCGCGGTTATCCGATGAGATCGTCATTTGGCCTTTAAGTTGTCTGATAGCTTTGTACAGCTGGAGTGTGCCAAGTGCTTTGTTTTTTAGCTTAACTAATTCTTTATCAATAATATCAAGCGATCTCATTAAATTCTCATGGTCAGTTCCAAAATAAATATTGAATACCCCGGTGCCATAATAAGGTGTGAAATTAGACTCTATATTATAAGCAATCCCGTTTTTTTCGCGCAATGACATGTTTAATCTGGAGTTCATTCCCGGTCCACCTAAAATGTTGTTGAGCAAATGCAAACCAATTCGCTTGGAATTGGTAAAGTCATAAGCAATATTACCCATGGCTACATGACACTGGTGGGTGTCCTTTTCAATAGTTATGGCTTGCGGAATGTATTGGCCAACGGGAGGCCTTTCAGCTTTGTTGTTATTGAGGGGAACTGTTCCAAAATATTTTTCAGACCACTTAATTATTTTTTCAAAAGGGGCGTCTCCTATAGAACAAAACACCATTTCATTAGTGCTGTAATTATTCGAAATAAATTGTTCGACGTGTTCTTTTGTAAATTGTTTAAGTTGCTCTGGAGTTCCTAAAATATTTCTTCCGATGGGATCACCTTTAAAAATCATTTCTTCAAACTCATCAAAAATTAACTCCGATGGACTGTCTTTGTAGGAGTTGATTTCATCAAAAATGACCTCTTTTTCCTTTTCGAGTTCTTTTTCAGGAAAGATGGAATTAAAAGTAATGTCATAAATTAATTCAATGGCACGTTCAAAGTCTTGCTTTAAGAACGCTGCATAAATACAGGTATCCTCCTTTGTGGTGTAGGCATTAAGCTCTCCGCCTACATCATCTAAACGACTTAATATGTGATAAGCTTTTCTTTTTTTTGTGCCTTTGAAAATGATGTGTTCAATAAAATGAGCCATGCCATGCTCATCTTCTTTTTCATCTCGTGAACCCACATTAATTATTAATCCGCAATAACCCACATTAAAAGAATCTTCTTTGTGAATAATGCGAATGCCATTTGCTAAAGTATGCGATTGATATTCCATGAAAAAAAATGAGCTGCAAAAATACTTAATTATCAGGATATATCACAAGGAAGCTGAAAAAGTATCAATGAAAAAAGTGAAAAAAATTTTGAAGTAAAGAAACTTTGCGTATATTTGCACCGCGTTTGACAAAAACGCTATCTCAAGAGCCTCAAACGAGAGGTGTTTTAAAGCTTGGTGCTATAGCTCAGTTGGTAGAGCAATGGATTGAAAATCCATGTGTCCCTGGTTCGATTCCAGGTAGCACCACCAGTTTTTAAAACTGTTTTTTAAGTAGGGGTTATAGGTTATTTTGAGATTTCAAAATAACACGGTGCTATAGCTCAGTTGGTAGAGCAATGGATTGAAAATCCATGTGTCCCTGGTTCGATTCCAGGTAGCACCACAGGAAAAGGGAAAGATATCACATCTTTCCCTTTTTTTATATGTTGTAGTTTATGACTTGTTACGTCTATATCATTTATAGTTCACTTACGGATAAATACTACATCGGTCAAACGCACGATTTAAGAGAACGATTGGTATCTCATAATGAAAAGAAGTTCAAAGGGAGTTCAACCTCCTTTGCCTCGGATTGGGAATTATTTTACACGCTAGAATGTCCAAATAGGAGTGTAGCACTTAAAATAGAATCACACATTAAAAAGAATAGGAATAGGACATATTATTCAAATCTTGCTAAGTATTCTGAAATAGGAGAAAGATTGTTACGTCTATATCATTTAGGATCAAGACATGTTTTAGATAATCGTTTTTGTCTAATGCACATTTGCCGTTAGAAGAGTAAAGTCAAAAAAATCTTTGAAGTGTTTGTGAATTGGAAAGGAGATCCAGAACAGGTAGATGATTTGGTTATCGTAGGTGTGAATATTTAGTTGCTTATCACCATTATATCTAGTTTGGTCATTTAATCTTAACAATTTGTAGGACTGGTACGTTTAAGGAATGATTGACCAACCCTTATTGTTATGTGGTTTTTTGACGACAGTAGTGCGATAAACAAAATGAAAATCAAAGTGGTAGATAATGTGCTGCTGGTTTTTCTTGTATTTGCTATAATAATTCAGACATTGGTTGTTTTCAGGTTTTTGAATTATGGTTTTTCGGAGCAAGATGCTGTAGGGTTTATTTTGCTATTGGGTGTTGTAATAGTTTATCTATCACGAAAAAAAACCTCTCTTCAATTTAAGGTTGTTTTTATTTATTTAGCAGTTCTTATAGCTTTAATTTCAGGACTATCCAAAGTCGGGATTCTGGCATCTGCCAAAATATATGTTCCCATTGTGCCTTTAATACTGTCATTTGTAATACCTTTTAAACAGGCGCGTTTGGTTTTAGCCTCCTACTTTCTAGTATTTGTTGTCTTTGCATTTCTTTTCACTCAGGGTTATTTAGATTATTCATTAGCAGTTCAAGATTATGCCATTGATTTGGTTTCATGGAGTATAGATGGTGCAATTATCTTAGTGGTTTCTTGGGGTTTGTTGTATATGAGTCATTTTTTCATCAGTACATTATCTGAATATTATGAGAAAAATGCCAAACAAACGATAGAATTAGCCGATCAGGAAAGGCGATATAGAACTTTGTTTGAAGATGCGGGTGATGCAATTATTTTATTGAGGCCTGATGGGCGTTTTTTTGATTGTAATTATATGGCGTGTGAATATTTTAACATGTCAAGGGAGGAGCTGAAAGGGATGACTCCGGTTCAGTTAAGTCCCGAATTTCAGTATGATGGGGAAGGTTCGGCTGAAAAATCAGTTCATAACATCGATTTAGCTTTGCAAGAAGGAGCACAGAGGTTTGAATGGAGGCATAAGAAAAGTGATGGAACTTGTTTTGATGCTTCGGTATCCTTAAATAAAATTGTAGTAAGTGGCGAAGTGTATATTCAGGCTATCTTAAAAGATATAACCCAACAAAAGGAAGATGAAAAGGAATTGGATGAATACCGCTCCAGATTAGAAAAGCTTGTTGAGGAAAAAACAGAAGATCTGGCTTTTGCTAATGAAGCTCTGAATAATAGAAATGAAGAGTTGTTTCAGTTAGTAGAGCAAGTTAGTGAGCAAAGAGATGAGTTGGAAATTCAAAAAAATCATATTGAGATGATCCATGAACAACTTACTCAGAGTATTGATTATGCTCAACGAATTCAAGATTCCATTTTGCCCAATTTTGATAGCTTAAAACTGTTAGTGAGTGATCGGTTTGTTTTCTTTCTCCCAAAGGATATTGTTAGTGGAGATTTTTATTGGTGGGCAAGCGTTGAAGGATCTACTGTTGTGGCAGCAGTTGATTGCACAGGACATGGAGTGCCGGGGGCATTCATGAGTATGTTAGGCATGTCTTTGTTGCGAGAAGTTGTTCAAAAAGAATATGTAACTCATCCTGCCGTGATTTTACATCGTATTAGAAAAGAAGTTATCCGTACGCTCAATCAATGCAATAGCGTCAATTCCGATAAAGACGGTATGGATATGTCGGTGGTTTCAATCGATCAGAAGAATAAAAAAATGCTCTATGGTGGAGCTAATAATCCGGTGTATATTGTTAGGAATGTCAAGGAAAATGGATTGTTTGATGTTAATTCTCCACGTCAAAGGCGTATGTTAAAGGGTGATTTCGAACTTTTGGAAATAAAACCCGATAAAATGCCAGTCGCAATTTATGAACGTATGGATCGTTTTGAAGCTGTTGAAGTTCAGCTTAAGCAAGGAGATCAGGTGTATTTGTTTTCCGATGGATATGCGGATCAGTTTGGAGGAGCGGATGGTAAAAAGTTTAAATATCAAACATTTAGAGAAGCGATCTTGGGAGGTGCACATAAGGCAATGGAAGAACAATATTTGGAACTGTGGGAAACTTTTTTGAATTGGAAAGGAGATGAGGAACAGGTGGATGATGTCGTTGTTCTAGGCCTAAAAATATAGAAACGAATAAACGGAAATGTGTTTTTGCCATCGTGCAATTTTGTCGTGTTTGTTGGCATAAGACCTTTTGTTTAAACCAAAAAGAGTTATTGATGTTTACCTTTTAGGAGTTGGATTTATTCATTTTTAACGTCTTAATTTTTTCGTATACAACTAAATGAGTAATTTTGCAGCTGAAAATTAGGAAAGAACTAAAAAAATATAACTCATGAACAAAAAAACAATTCTTGTCATTCTAGACGGATGGGGATTTGGAAACAAATCAAAAGCAGATGTTATTTCTCAAGTTGATACTCCTTATTGGGATTCTTTATTAGAAAAATATCCATATTCACAATTGCAGGCTTCAGGCGGTAATGTTGGTTTGCCTGATGGTCAGATGGGGAACTCTGAGGTAGGTCACTTAAACATTGGTGCTGGTCGTGTAGTATATCAAGATCTTGTTAAAATTAACAGAGCTTGTCAAGATGGATCTATTTCTCAAAATAAAGTATTAGTTGAAGCATTAACCTTTGCCAAAGAAAACAATAAAAAAGTTCATTTGTTAGGATTAATGAGTCAAGGTGGAGTGCATAGTAGTCAGGCTCATATCCATAAATTATTAGATGTTGCGAATGAATTTGGTTTAAAAGATGTGTTTGTTCACGCCTTTATGGATGGTCGTGATACTGATCCTCGCAGTGGAAAAGGTTATATGACTGAGTTATTAGATCACATGGCTAAATCTACCGGTGATGTAGCTACAATGTCAGGTCGTTTTTATGCAATGGATCGCGATAATCGTTGGGAACGCGTGAAAGCAGCATACGATGCCATGGTAAATGGTGTTGGTGAATCATCAACAGATATGCTTGCAACGCTTCAAGAGTCTTATGATGCAGAAGTTACTGATGAATTCATCAAGCCAACCTATAAAGTGGATGCTTCCGGTAATCCTATTGGGAAAATTGAAGAAAACGATGTGGTTATCTTCTTCAACTTCCGTAACGACCGCGCTAAAGAGTTAACCATTGCATTAACTCAAAAAGATATGCCGGAGCACGGCATGAAAACCTTGCCGCTTCACTATTGTACAATGGTACCTTATGATGCTAAATTCGAAGGTTTACATATCTTATTTGATAAAGAAAACGTTCAAGAAACAATTGGTGAGATTGTAGCCAAAGCAGGTAAAAAACAATTACGTATTGCAGAAACTGAAAAATATGCACACGTAACATTCTTTTTCTCAGGAGGTCGTGAAGAGCCATTCGAAGGTGAGGATCGTATCTTGGTTAACTCACCAAAGGTTGCAACTTACGATTTACAACCTGAGATGAGTGCTTATGAAGTGAAAGATAAAGTAGTTGCTGAGTTAGATGCAAAAAAATACGATTTTATAGCTTTAAACTTTGCAAACGGCGATATGGTTGGTCATACAGGTATTTATGAAGCCATTGAAAAAGCTGTTAAAACTGTAGATGAGTGTGTGGAAGCTGTAATAGAAGCCGCTAAAGCAAATGGATACGAAGCCATTATTATTGCCGACCATGGTAATGCGGATAATGCTATGAATGAAGATGGTTCCCCTAATACAGCTCATTCATTAAATCCGGTTCCTTTTGTGTGGGTAACTGAGCAAAATGGTACTGTTGAAGAAGGTGTATTGGCTGATGTAGCGCCATCGATTCTTCAGTTAATGGGCGTTGAGCAACCTGCATCTATGACTGGAAAATCACTGATTAAAGTGAACTAATCATACGGAGATCAATTAACGTTAAATAGAAAACGGCGGTTCCTTCGGGAGCAGTCGTTTTTTTAAGGGTATTTAAAAAGGTAACTTTCAGTATAAGGTTACCTTTTTGTGATTTAATTGGAAGTAAGAAGTGTATAGAAAATCGCAATTGCTGTGCTTCAAATTTTCTCCAACATTTTTGTCTTCTTAATATGAATTATGGTTGTTGACCATCGGTTCAATGTATTTTAAAGCATCTTCCTCAACTGCTTTATTGCCTTTACGAACGGTGCATTTTTGCCAGTATCTGCTCAGTTCATCACCATTTCCTTGAACTAAATACCCAATGGCTAAGTTGTAATAAATAGCATCAATGTTATAGTCGCATATTCTACTGTCTTTGCCTTCTTTGTATTTGTCAGCTGCTTCTTTCCATTCGTTAATAGCATTGTTAATGATGGTTTGGTTTTCTTCAGAAAGGATATTGGTGGTAGCGCAGGCTTTTTGAAATGCCAAAGTCATTTTGTTGAACTGAGAGTAGTTGTATTTTTTTGATTTAATGGTAAAAATACCTAAGTCAGCTTGTCGAGTGAATTTACCATAAAGTTGGTCTAACTCTTCCTGGTAAATTGTTATTAATTCAGAAAGGTAGTTTTTGATCATCTCTTTTCTTTTTTCGTAGCCTATCTTGTTTAATTCTAATTGTGCGCTCGATTGACTTGTTGTTTCTTCAGATTCAAGGTCTACTTTTTGAGGATCGGGAGAGAGTTGGATTGTTTTGATAATCTTATTTTGAGTGTTTTTAATTTCTAGTTTTGAGGTAGCTCTAATGTATGTAAGTCCAACATAACGCTTGTATTCACTTGTTGTTCCACTGTTGTAGGTAATAGGAGTAATCTTTTGATTGATCTCCGGCATGGTTGATGTGAAAGACAATGTGATATCATTCCCCTTTTGGTAACCTTTTAATTCTATCGAAAGTTTATTTTCATCCAGAACGGTCTTGGAGTGGGCATCAACATTGTACTCTACCTGGTATGTTTTAGACCCCAAATCAAATTGAGGAATATTTTTATAGTTGATAGAGTAATTAGAGCTTTCCGGTTTTTGTGCATTCATCAAGATGCTTAATGAAATGCAGATTAGGAATACAGTATTTTTCATGGCGCGTTGTATTATGAAAAGTAAGGTTAAAAAGTGTTGTAAAAATATAAAATATATATAAAATCTCGGAAGAAACCATAAAAAAAGCCTCTGTGTTTAAACAGAAGCTTGAAATGTTAGACGGTTTTTGGGGTGATTTTATGATTGAATAGTATGGCAGCTTTCGTTTGCTGTATTGTACACTTCAGCTTCTTCAAACGAAGTCATTTTGTTTAGCATCGCTACCGATCCTTTTATTATGGAGTAGGCTACTGCGGCACCAGTGCCTTCTCCTAGTCTGAATCCTAAATCTAAAATGGGTTCCCCCTTCATGTGTTGAACCATTCTAATGTGTCCCTGTTCTTCTGATTGATGGGAGAAGAACGTGTAATCGACTACTTTAGGATCTATTTTATAGGCTGCTAGTAACGCAGAAGTTGTAATAAAGCCATCGGTGATGATAATCATTTTTCGAGCTGCAGCTTCCAGCATTCCTCCTGCAATAGTTGCTATCTCTAGTCCGCCAAAACGTGCCAGGTTTTCGATTGGATCTTCTGATATGCCGTGTTTGTTTATGGCTTCTTGGATGACCTTGCCCTTATGGATAACTCCATCAGAATTTAAGCCGGAGCCTGGTCCAACAGCATCATTTGCAGAAATGCCAGTGTAAACTGAAAGCAAAGCAGATGCTGGACTTGTGTTTCCTATTCCCATTTCGCCAAAACCAACCACATTGACACCTTCATGGTGTAAATTGCTCACAATTTTTTTTCCATTGTTAATGGCTTGCAGGCATTCGTCAATGGTCATTGCAGCTTCGTGTCTGAAGTTTCTGGTGCCTTTTCTTACTTTCGCGTCAATTAAATTGGGATGAGGCTTAAAATCGTATTTTACCCCTGCATCAACAACTTTTAAATCAAAGCCATATTCTTTACAAAACAAACCAATTCCACCGCCTCCGTTGAGGAAATTGAGGCATTGTTGCCATGTTATTTCAATCGGGCATGGACTAACGCCTTCTTCGCAAATGTCATGATCGGAAGCGATAGTTAGCATGGTTGGTTTGGATAATTGAGGCGATAGCGTTCCCTGAATGAGAGCTACTTGTTTGGCAATGCGTTCCATTTGACCTAATGAACCCAGAGGTTTAGCTTTTTGGTCTATTTTATATTGCACTGCTTCGGTAAGTTCGTGATGAAGGTCTGGGATATTTAAGTTGTCTAATTTTATCATGATAGAAAGGTGTTGATGCCAATGATTGTAGCTAAACTTAATGCAAATACTGCATTGTTAGTTCTGGCCGTGGTTTTGAAGTCTTGGTAGTTTAAGATTTTGTGATTGTTTCCAATGAATGGTTTATTCAATAGTTTGCCATGATAGGTGTTGGGTCCGCCAAATCGGCAATTAAGAACTCCGGCTAAAGCAGCTTCAGGAAAACCGGCATTGGGACTGGCATGTTTTTTTCCAAACTTAAAGATGAAGATGAGGCTCCTGATTGAGAAATTACAAAGAGCAATTAATAGTGCCGTTATGCGTGCCGGGATGTAATTAACAACATCATCTAATTTGGCTGCGAATCGACCAAAATGTAAAAAGCGATCATTTTTATAACCGATCATGGAATCGTGAGTGTTAATCATTTTGTAGGTCATTATTCCGGGTATCCCTGCTATTGCAAAATAGAACAAGGGGGCTACAACGCCATCGCTAAGGTTTTCCGACATGGTTTCTAATACAGCAGTTCGAATTTGCTGTTCATTTAATGGTGAGGTGTCTCGTCCTACAATTCGTGACAATTGTTTTCTGCCTGCATCCAAGCCTTCTGAGTCAAGTATTTTAAACACTTCTTTTCCTTCTTTTATAAGCGTTTTGTTAGCAACTCCATAGAATAAGAAAAGACAGATCAGACCTGCTTCTAGGTAAGGGTGAATAAGGTGAGATGCATACATCAATAAATAGAAAAATACGAAGGTGCCCAAGGATAAGAAAAGTGTCATGAGAGCTCCTTTTAAAAGGCGACGCTTTCCTTTGTTGAGAAGTTTTTCAAGTTTTGCAATGGCTTTGCCAAAATATACAATGGGATGAGGAATCCATGCCGGGTCTCCTAAAAGAGTGTCCAATATTCCTGCAAGTAATATTGGAAGTATTTCTATTGGTTGAATCATGTTTCCTTTTTTCTGTAAAATTGTGTTTATGTACAAAAGGATTGAGTGGGATTTTAATGTTTAGTAACTAAAATCAAAAGTGCGGTTTAGTTCAGTAACTTTTTGTAAAGCCTTTACGAGAAGCATGTTTTTCTCCCTTTCTAATGTGGCAACTCTAATGTGATTAGGGCTTAAGCCTCTAAAGTTTGAGGCGTCTCTAATTAGTAAACCGTAATCTTTAATAAGCTTAGCTTTTAGGTCGCTTGCCTTATAAGGAGTCTTGATTATAAAGAACCCCGTTGAAGACGCTTGAGCTTCATAGCCGTCAATAACAGATATTTCTGATTGAAAACTAATGGCAAGTGAGTGGAATTGGATAAGTTCACTCATTTCGATCCCCGGATTTTGTAAAAGATAAAGTCCTGCTTGAATGGCTAAGGAGTTGGTAGACCAGGGAGGTCTGAAGGTCGCAATGCGCTGTTTTAATTGTGGGCTAGAAATCATATAACCCAACCGTAAGCCAGGAATGCAATAATTTTTGGTAAGCGATTTGAGAATGATTAAGTTTTTTAAAGTGCCGGCTTCGCTTGCTAAAGATTCATTTACCAGGCAGTAGTCACTATATGCTTCGTCTATTATAAATGTTGTTTGAGGATTTTTTTTAATGATTTTTTTAAGTAAATCTTTTTTTAATAATTGTCCTGTTGGGTTATTGGGGTTGCAAAGCCAAAAAAGTCCTTCCGGAGTAATCATATTGGCATTGATAAAATTACTTCCGCAGTAAGTGAGGTTGTGTTTAAATAAAGAGCAGGCATGTTCATATTCCGAGAAAGTGGGTGTCACAATGCGACTATTGGATTCTCTAAAAGCTTGTGCGATTAAAAAAATGGTTTCTGTAGATCCATTGTTTATCAAGATATTTTCGTAATCTACCTGATGGTAATTTGCTATAGCTTTTGTAAGTGATTCAGCATGTACTTCCGGGTATTGGCTAATGTTAGCTACTTCCTTTTGGATATGGGTAATCAATTCGCTAGAAGGTCCTTTGTACCAAGTGTTTGTGCTGAAGTTGGCGATAATCTCCCGATCGTATAAATAGCCGTCGTCTCCGTGTGAGTAATTCATCTGTTATTGGCTTTGGTGCATGGCTTGGTACATGGCATTTATATCGAGGTGTTTTCTCAAATGAGATGCCAGCTTGTCGTATTCGCCATTTTTAAAATCTCTGTAGGCAGGTTGGTCATTTTCTTCTTGAGTATATGGATTCAATAAGTAATCAATGACCACTTTATTATCAAGGATGCCATGAAAATAACTTCCCCAACATTTATTGTTCAAAAACACGCCCTCCGAAGAATTATCATCTTTCTTATTTAAAGCCTGAACTTCTTTCGTCGGAGTGGAAACGCCCATGTGGATTTCGTAACCTTCACAGTTGTCTTTATAATTCAGGAATTTGAATTTAGATTGAATGGTTAGTTTTTCTTGTGCCATTGTTGTTTCAATAGGAAGAATACCTAGTCCTTCTATTTCAGGAATAGAACCTTCTATTCCAAACGGATCCATGATTTTTTCTCCCATCATTTGATAACCTCCACAGATGCCAATAACGGTTTTACCCTTATTTTTTGCATTCAAAATGGCAGAAGCAACACCATTCTCATGAATTTCTTTTAAATCCGCTAATGAGTTTTTGGAACCGGGAAGAATGATAATGTCCGCAAGACTAATTTGGTGAGGATCCTGTGAGTAGTAAACGTGTGTACGTTGGTCTAATTCAAGTGCATTAAAGTCTGTAAAGTTGGCCATTTGGCTCATTTTAACAATGCAGATATTGACTTTTCCATCTTTAAACAAGGTGTTTTTTCTGCCCAGTACAACCGAATCTTCATCTTCAATGTAAACATCTTTAAGGTAAGGAATTACACCAACGACAGGTATGCCGGTTAAGTCTTCTAAGATTTTTCGGCCATCGTCAAATAACTGAATGTCACCTCTGAATTTGTTAACGATGATTCCTTTTACCAGTTTTCTTTCTTCCTCCGAAAGCAAAGAGATTGATCCGAAAACACTACCAAAAACCCCTCCTCTTTCGATGTCAGCAATCACATACACGGCAGCATTAACTCGTTTGGCCATGTTCATGTTAACAATGTCTCTGTTTTTTAGGTTAAGTTCAGCAATGGAACCTGCACCTTCGAGTACAATAGGTGAGTATTTAGCATTTAAACGTTCAAAAGCTTTGTGTGCCTCGTCAAACAAATAATTGTTATTTTCAGACTTAAAATATTCATAGGCAGAACGGTTGCCAATCGGTTTTCCGTTTAATACAACCTGAGACATTTTTTCTCCGGTAGGTTTTAAAAGCACAGGATTCATGTCTGTGTGGCAACTGATTCCACAAGCTTCTGCCTGAGTTGCTTGTGCCCTTCCGATTTCATAACCTTCGGGAGTTGCGTAACTGTTAAGTGACATGTTTTGAGCCTTGTACGGAGCCGGAGAAAAGCCATCTTGTTTTAAGATTCGACAAAAACCTGCATTTATAATGCTTTTCCCTACATCAGAACCGGTGCCAACAAACATGATGGGTCGAAGAGAGTCTTTCATTTCAATTATTGTTTATGCAAAGATAGCTTATAGGCTGTATATTTTAGTTTAAATCATCAAAAGTTACTAACAACAATGGGATTGTTGTGGTTAATTTTACTTGTTTGAGGAGCTTTTTACCTTGAAGTGCAGGTTGGTTGGGGTGAGGTGCAAATATAGCTAAATGATACTGAGGGGATTTTTTTTGAGCAACGATTGGATTTTCATCTTGAATGGATTCTTAATAGGTTTCATTTGTAATTAAATAGTGGTAATTTATCATTTAAAATTCTCTAACTATTAGTTACTAAGTGAATGAACGACCAACAACATAATATCTTTTTACGATACCTCTTTTTTCTATTCATGGAGGGTTGTTTGTTGTTGAGTGTCGGTGGAACGTCCAATCGGATTTTTTCGCGTCTCGAAAATTCACCAAGCACTGATATTATAGACATCACAAAAGATAAATATGGTTTTATATGGTTTGCTTCAAATGATGGAATTTACCGTTTTGATGGCTACGATGTAATTGTTTATAGCATTCGTTCAGAAAAAAATAATCGAATTGAGCATGAGGCAGTTTGGACTACTTTTTTAGATCAGGATGAACAATTGTGGATTGCAGGAGGCGACGCAGGTTGCTCAAGATATGATTATGAATCAGATGTTTTTTTAAATTATGACAGTGCCACTGTAAGTGGACGACATTTTATGAGGCATATAAAAGATCTCGAACAAGACCATAATGGAATTATTTGGGCTGGTGGAGATAATGGTTTGTTTTATTATGATCCTGAACAAGATGGATTTAGGATGATGGATTATACCACTGACGATGGAGAACCCATAGAATTATTTAATGAATTATTTATTGACCAAGATGATGTTTTTTGGATTGGGGATGAATTTGGGAATTTGTATAACCTTGATCGGACCAATGGTTATATAACCAGATACAAAAAGGGGTATTTTAAAAATAAGGGGACTAATCGAAAAATTGTTTGGAAGATTCTTCAAGATAGTAGAGGTGAAATTTGGGTGGTTGGAGAGGAAATGGCTCTTAGTATTAATCCCCAAAGTGGTGTGCAAAAATCTATTGCAGATCAATTGATTAACAGTATGGAAGTGCCCTCTATTACCGAAGCAAAAGATGGAAAATTATGGATTTCAGCCAGAGGGGTAAATATCTATGACCCAATTACGAATAGTATGGAACACTGTACTGGAAGTGACGATGAAACAACCATTTCCAGTAATGTTACCAATAGTATATTTTATGATTCAAATGGTGTTTTTTGGATTGGGAGTTGGTATGGTGGAGTGAGTAAATTTAACGAGTACCGAAAGCCCATAAAACATTTTCAACACCAGCAAGCGCTTGGTAAAGGTTTGTCAAATAATGTGGTACATACTATCTATGAGGATGATCTTGGAGATTTATGGATTGGTTGTGAGGATGGAGTGCTGAATCGGTATAGGCCGTCAACGGGGCAGTATTTTTATTATAAAGATTCGTTGATGTCATATAATGAAGCAATTACCGGGGTAGTTCCGGGTGAAGGTAAGGATGAATTAGTAATTGGTGCCTGGGGGTGCTTAAAGGTGTTTGATAAAAAGACCGGGCAATTTACCAGATACGAGCATGATATTAATGATTCTACGAGCCTTTCAGGTACGCGCATCCCTAAAATTATATCAGGTAGTGATAATAATGTATGGATTGGAGTTACTTTTTCTGCATTTGGTGGCTTAGATGAGTTTCGATTAAAAGATAAAAGTATTGTGCATCATGCTTTTTTACCTGAAAATTTTGATTGTCGGTCGAGAGTAACTTCTGTTAAGAGTTTATATGAAGATTCTTATGGGAAAATATGGATTTTAGGATGGGCTGCACTTCATGTGTATGATACTAAAACGCATTGTTTTAGGCTTTTGGATACAGGGAATGATGTTCCTTTAATGTTAGATAAAGGGCAAGTGAATTGTTGTTATCAGGATCGGAAAGATCGCTTATGGATCGGAAATAATAAAGGCCTTAATCTTTATAACTATGAAGGAGATTATTTCATGAAGTTTGGGAGTTCCCAGGGAATGGCCGGTGTAGAAGTACATGCAATATTGGAAGATGGAGATGGTAATTTGTGGCTTGCTACCGATGTTGGGATTAGTAAATTTATGTTGCCCTCAATTGTAGATCAAATTGATGTGGATTCTGCTTATGTGGCGCACATTCCGGATGATTTTTCCTACTTCTATAATTATAATAAAGACGATGGCTTTCAGGATGGAAAATACAATAGTGGAGCATATAGAGGGCGTGATGGAACCATGTATTTTGTAGGTACCGATGGTATCAGTTCATTTAAGCCTGAAGAATTAAAGTTAGATACTGTTCAATCCCCAATAAGATTTACTGAATTAAGGTTATTCAATAAAGTAGTAGGACCACAGGATGGCGACGATTCACCAATTGATCAAGCCATTTCTTTAGCCGATGAAATCACATTGTCCTATCAGCAATATATTTTTTCTCTAAAATGGGCGAGCTTGAATTATTATGCAACTGCAAAGGTTCAGTATGCCTACATGCTTGAAGGCTTCGATAAAGAATGGAATTTTGTTGGCAATGTTCGGAATGCGTCTTATACCGGATTACCTACGGGAGAATACGTTTTTCGGGTGAAAGCAACAAATAGTGATGGCATGTGGAATCAAAAAGAGGCTTCCATTAAAGTCAGAATTCTTCCTCCTTGGTGGGAATCTTGGTGGTTTAAGTTATTGAGTGTAGTGGTTCTATTGGCAGCCATTGTATTAATAATATATGCGCGTATTCGTGTTTTGAAGAAACAGCAAGATGTTTTGCAAAAAACAGTAAAAGAGCGCACTAAGGATTTGCAAGAAGCAAACTCGACAAAAGATAGGTTCTTTTCCATCATTTCTCATGATTTAAGAAATCCATTTCAAACCTTGTTAGGCTACAGTGATCTGTTGTTAAATTATTATTATGAATATTCAGATAAAGAGCGCATTGATGTCTTGCAACAGATTAATAGTGTGTCACAGAAAACTTTAGATCTTTTAGAAGATTTATTAACCTGGTCAATTGCTCAATCCGGTAAAATAGATTACCGTCCTGAAAATATTGATGTTCACGAGTACGTGGAGCGTAATGTTGAGTTAATGAAGAGTATTGCGGAAAAGAAAAATATTACTTTAAAAAGTACGATTCCTGATAAACTGAGTGTTTATGGTGATGTAAATACCTCCGACACCATTTTAAGAAATTTACTTTCAAATGCACTGAAATTTACACCTCGATTTGGGGTAGTCGAAATTGAAGTTGCAAGAGTAGTTAGTTATCAAAAACACTATATCCAATTTAACATTAAGGATACCGGAATAGGAATGTCAAAAGAAAAAATAAATACATTATTTGGCATTGATAAAAATAAATCAACCCAAGGGACCGAGAAAGAGAAAGGAACAGGTTTGGGATTGATGTTGTGTAGTGAGTTTGTAAAAAGTAATAATGGTCAAATTTCTGTAGAAAGTGAATTAGGAAAGGGGAGTGTTTTTGCTTTTACATTACCTGAGTCTAAATTCTAAGCTCTGATCTTTAGTGTTGTTCAATGAAGTAATGAGAATACTATATGTAGTAGCGTTATAAATGCTTTTTGTTCGTTGGTCAAATAATAGATATAAGCTAAGATATTAATTTGATATTTAACGATGGAATAAAAACTGATCATAAATAATGATATTTTATTTTAAATGAGGCTTTTTAGGAAATATATATCAGGTATAATGCTTTTATTCTGCTTGAATAGTGTTGCTAATGGAATAAAAGAATTTACCGGAATTGAAGGGTTGCCTACCAATGATGTGTTGGATATTATTAAAGATCCCTATGGTTTTATTTGGATAGCACATGACAGCGGCGTGTTAAGGTATGATGGTTATGAATTTGTAGAATATAATATCAAAGAAGGAAATCCGTATAAAATTCAATTAGAAGCAGTTTGGAAACTATATCTAGATGCTGGAGGAAGACTTTGGATATCCGGAGGGAATAATGGTTGTGCAAGGTATGATTACGCCAGTGAAAAGTTTACTCATTACCGGTATGTAGAAGGTAATGAGAATGTACGTTTAATGCATGTGAAAGATATTGATGAGGATTCAAAGGGACGTATATGGATGGGGGGCGCTGAAGGAATTTATTGGTATGATGAAGAAAAAGATTGGGTGTCCAAAGCAAATCCAATTTCAGTAGATAATGATCCGGTTGGTGTTGTACACTCCATACTTATTGATAGTGATGATATTTTGTGGTGTGGTACAGGGAATTTAAATCTCTTTCGAATGGATATCTCCAAAAACCTTTTAGCGAGATATAAAAAGGGAAGGTTTGAGCAATATCAGTATGTACGTAAACCAATAACAGGAATAACACAAGATAGCAATGGTTGGTTGTGGATATTAGGCGAAAGTGTGACAGTAAAGATTAATCCTCAAACAAATGAACAAAAGGATTATGATCATTTGATGTTAAATCCAAATAAAAGTTCCTGGGCCATAGAAGATGATAAAGGTAATATGTGGATATCTGCCGGAGGCATAAATATTTTCAATATTGAAAACGAAAAAGTAGAGTATTATGAAAGTGATATCTCTTTTGATAATACCATTAGTAGTAATGTGACAACAAAGGTATATAAAGATGATCAGGGGGTTTTTTGGATTGGTTCATGGTACGGGGGAGTGGATGTATATAAAAGTTTAAAAAATCCCATTTGGCATATCAAATCTTTACCCTGTGTTGAAAATGGATTGTCACATAATTTAGTTCATTGTTTTTATGAAGATCATGATGGTACGATTTGGATTGGTTGTGAAGATGGAATATTAAATAATTATGATCCTAAAACCCGTGTTTTTAAACATTATGAAGATTCGCAAATGGAAATTAATGAGGCGATTACAGGAGTTGTCGAATCAGATGATCATCAGTATTTATACCTTGGAACCTGGGGCGCTTTAAAAAAATTTAATAAAGCCACAGGTGAGTTTTTAAGGATAGAGGAAGATATATTAATCCCAAGTTTGATCAAAGGGCCGAATCATAAAGTTTGGTTTGGCATTAGTAATGGAGGATTGTGTGAATATGATTTATCCACTGGAAATCTAAAAGTGCATAGTGATCCAGCTTTAGGATCTTGTTACCAACAGGTAGACTTTTTTAGGCATTTGCATTTGGATAACTTTGGTAATGTTTGGGTGGTTGCTTGGGCAGGTTTGGTTAAGTACAACCTGAAAGAGAAGTGTTTTTATAAAATTGTACAAGATAATCAAGTGCCTTTTTCTTTACCGGAAGGACAGGTTTATTGTTGTTTTCAGGATAGTAAAAGTCGATTGTGGGTCGGAAATACAAAAGGTTTAAGCCTTTATAACTATCAACGCAATTATTTTATGAATTTCGGCGAGAAGTATGGATTGGGGGGTACTGAGGTAAAGTCCATTTTAGAAGATCAAGAAGGCAATTTATGGTTGACCACAGATAAAGGAATTACAAAATTTATTTTGCCGGCAGTTGTAAATTCAATAGCAAAAGACTCATTATTTTTAGAAGAATTGCCTGATGATTTTGTGTACTTTCAGAATTTTGATAGGGAAGATGGCGTTCAGGATGGGAAATTTATGAAAGGTGTTTTGTATGCTTCGGATGGAACCATGTATTTTGGTGGAACTGAGGGCGTGAATGCGTTTAAGCCACAAGATATTTTAGAAGACACTTTGCAATCTCCTGTTAGGTTTATCGAATTCAAATTGTTTAATAATGTGGTTCGCCCTCAGACGAATGAGGATGATCCATCACCACTAAAGGAAAGCATCGCTTTAACAGAGCAAATTGTATTGAACCATAAACAATATATTTTCTCCATAAAATGGGCCTCATTAAATTATTATGCAACTAAAAAAGTTGAGTATGCCTATATCATGGATGGATTTGATACCGAATGGAATTTTGTTGGAAATAATCGGCTTGCTTCTTATACAGGTTTGCCGGCCGGTGAATATACATTTAGAGTTAAGTCGACCAATGGTGATGGTAAATGGAATCAAGAAGAGGCCATGATGAGGTTTGTAATTTTGCCTCCTTGGTGGGATACATGGTTGTTTAAAGGCGTATTTGCAATTACCGTATTGGTTTTAATTGTGTTCTTATCCTATCGAAAAGTGAATCAATTAGAGCGGCAAAAAAAGATTTTACAAAAAAAGGTTGATGAAAGTGTTAAAGGGCTTAAGGAAGCAAATGCGACAAAAGATAAGTTTTTATCCATTGTTGCTCATGATTTAAGAAATCCGTTTCAATCCTTGTTAGGTTATAGTGAGTTGTTAATAGAATATGATTCGGACTACCGGGCAAAGGAAAGAATGGAGATTTATAATCGAATAAATAATGTATCGAAAAAAACTTTGAACTTATTAGAAAACTTATTGAATTGGTCAATGGCACAGTCTGGCAAGGTGCAATATGATCCTGAAAAAATAGAAGTAGAGCAATACATCAATAGAAATATATTATTTCTTAAAAGTAGTGCCGAAAAAAAAGAGATTCAGTTAAAGAGTCAGGTAGACAACGGATTGTATGTGTATTCAGATAGCAATACATCAGATACCATTTTGAGGAATTTAATTTCCAATGCCATCAAATTTACCGGAAGAGGAGGGACGATAACAGTTTCTGCCAGGCTTCAAGAAAGTGATGCTAAAATGGTTCTCCTTACAGTTAAAGATAATGGGATTGGTATGACCAAAGAAATGGCTGATTCAATTTTTAAAATAGATAAAGAAATAACAACCTTAGGAACTGAAAAGCAAAAAGGTACCGGCTTAGGATTAAGTCTTTGTGTTGAGTTTGTAAAGCTCAATAAAGGCACCATATGGGTAGAAAGTGAAGAGGGATTAGGCAGTAGTTTTATTTTTTCTTTACCGATCGCAGAATCATAAACACAACAATTATTAAAGACAATCATTATTTTAGTTTTATTCAGCTATTTTTGCAGCTTTAAAATTCTTAATTAGCTTGCTTAAGTAAGAATTCAGGAAATTGAATTTGGAGATAGTGGTACTAAAGTTTGTGGAATGATTCAGATTGATGATAAGATTATAAGTCTTGATATTTTTCAGAAAAGATTTGTGTGTGATTTACCCAAGTGTAAGGGAGATTGTTGTGTTGAAGGTGAGTCTGGTGCTCCTTTGGAAGAGGATGAGGTAAGCTTATTGGAAGATATATTTCCTAAAGTAAAACCCTATTTGTCAACAAAGGCAATTGCTGAAATAGAGAAACAAGGCAAGTGGGTTGTCGATGGTGATGGAGATAAAGTAACACCAATTATTAATGGCGCAGAATGCGTTTATACCTATTTTGATGAAGATGGTGTGTGTAAATGTGCGATAGAAAAGGCTTATAACAAAGGTGAAGTAACTTTTCGAAAACCAATGTCATGTTATCTGTATCCAATTCGAGTTCAAAAATATCCGGATTTTGAAGCATTGAACTATCATGTTTGGCCAATTTGTGGACCTGCAAGAGAATTAGGAGGCAATTTAGGCATTCCGGTTTATAAATTTTTAAAAGAACCAATCATATCTAAATATGGCCAAGATTTTTTTGCTGAATTAGAAAAAGTTGAAAGCGAACTTCGGGAACAAGGTCTCTTGAAATAGTTATTCCTCAAGGGGGGTGTTGACATCTAAAAGCAATTCCTTTAGCTCTTCGTAGCTTTTAAAACCAACAATTTTGGTGATTATTGTTCCATTGGCATCCAGTATCAATATTGTAGGGTATCCTCTAAAGCCAAATTTTTTAGCAAGTTGAGGACCATTGCCTTTTTCCATGTCCATTTTCATTGGAATGAAATCTCTGTTGAAGATATCGATGATGCCACCTTTGCAAAGTGTTTCTTGCTCCATCTTACGGCAATACCCACAATGGCTTGTGTATGCGTAAATTAAAATGGGTTTGTTGATTTTTTCACTTTCAATATAGGCCTCTTCCAATGTACCGGTATGGTAAATGACCTTGACGTGAGTTGGTTGTGAGTGGGTTAATTGCACACTTACAAGGAATAGTATTAGGAGTAGATATAAATGTTTGTATGACATCTTGCTTCTTCTTAATTTCAACTACCATCTAATTTACAATATTTAGAAACTTAAAAAAAGAGTAAAGTATTAGCATTAAAATAAAAAACTAGATATTAAATTTGTGAATTGAAAAAAATAAAAAAATAATCTAAATGTCCGCAATTGTGCATAATGCAAAAAGGATTGGCTCAACGTCAAAAACTTTCAACACAGCGACGCAGAGTCCAGGGTTTTATAGTTTAACTTCATAAGCTTTGTGCTTTTGTGTTCCCGCCTTCATCGGGCAGGTTGGCGTTAAGATAATTATGCATAAAAACGGATATACATTAAAAATAAAATAGAATGGGACGCGCATTTGAATACCGTAAAGCCAGAAAGCTTAAACGCTGGGGTAGTATGGCTAAAACATTTACAAAGATTGGAAAAGAAATTACAATTGCTGTTAAGTCTGCAGGTCCTGATCCGCAAAGTAATTCGCGCTTACGTGTTTTAATTCAGAATGCAAAAGCAGCCAACATGCCTAAGGATAATGTTGAGCGCGCAATAAAAAAAGCATCAAGTAAGGATCAGGCTGATTTTCAGGAGATAGTGTATGAGGGTTATGGTCCATTCGGAACTGCTTTTATGATCGAAACTGCTACAGATAACCCGGTTCGTACTGTTGCTAATGTGAGAAGTTACTTTAATAAATGTGGCGGTTCTTTAGGGACAAGTGGATGTGTGGATTACATGTTTGAACACAAGTGTAATTTCAAAGTTAAAATGAAAGATGGTATTGATCTTGAAGAATTAGAACTTGAATTAATCGAAGCGGGTGTTCAGGAAATATTTGAGGAAGATGGATTTATCATGATTTATGGTGATTTTGAAGGTTTTGGGCCAATTCAAAAATACCTGGAAGAGAATGAATTCGAAATTGAAAAAGCTGATTTTGAGCGTATACCTCAGGATACACTTGAGCTTTCGGATGCGCAAATGGTAGATATTGAAAAATTATTAGGAAAGTTTGAAGATGATGATGATGTAACAAACGTTTTTAATAATATTAAATAAGTTTCGAATTAACGAAATTAGTAGGGCTATCCATTTATTATGGTATAGCCCTTTTTAATTGTATGTGATTATACACCAAGTGAATTGTGTTTAAGTTTAAGAAGCGCTATTTTTACTTTGAGTACAAAATGGATTGAATAAAAAAATCTAAAAATTATGGCGAAATTAAGATTTCAAGCTCTTGCTGAGCAAATGAATAGACAGCCCAAAGAGGTTGTTTTTCCATCCACAAAAGCTACTGATTATTATGGTAAGTTGGTTTTTAACAAAGAATCCATGGCCAAATATTTATCAGGAGATGCCTATAATGCAGTAAAAGTTGCAATGGAGAAAGGTGAAGTGATTGATAGACGAATTGCAGAAAGTGTAGCTTCTGGTATGAAAGCATGGGCAATGGAGCACGGAGCTACTCATTATACCCATTGGTTTCAGCCATTAACAGATGGGACTGCTGAAAAGCATGATGGTTTTATTGATTATGGTGACAATGATAATATGATTGAATCTTTTTCCGGCAAGTTATTGGCACAACAAGAACCGGATGCATCTTCTTTTCCTAATGGGGGTATACGGCAAACTTTTGAAGCTCGTGGATATACGGCATGGGATACTTCATCCCCAGCATTTATTATGGGTACAACACTTTGTATTCCCACGGTGTTTATTTCCTATACCGGTGAAGCGTTAGACTATAAAACTCCCTTTTTAAAAGCTCTTGCCGCTGTTGATAAGGCCGCCACTACTGTAGCTCAATATTTTGATAAGGATGTTAAAAAGGTGTACACTAATTTAGGTTGGGAGCAAGAGTATTTCTTGATTGACCGTGCATTGTTTCAGGCTCGCCCTGATTTGATGTTAACAGGTCGTACACTAATGGGGCATTCGTCATCTAAAGATCAACAACTTGATGATCATTATTTTGGATCTATACCGGAACGTGTTTCTAAATTTATGATCCAATTAGAGATAGAATCTCATTTACATGGTATCCCTGTAAAAACTCGTCACAATGAAGTAGCGCCTAATCAATTTGAGTTAGCGCCCATTTATGCTGAGGCTAACTTGGCAAATGACCATAACCAGATTGTAATGGATATGATGAAACGCATTGCACGCCGTCATGATTTTGAAGTGCTTCTTCATGAAAAACCCTTTGCCAATGTAAATGGATCTGGAAAGCATAATAACTGGTCATTGGCAACAGATACAGGAGTGGTGTTAATGGCTCCTGGTAAAAATCCTAAAGGGAACTTACAGTTTTTAACCTTTGTGGTTAACGCCATTGCGGCTGTTTATAAAAACCAAGATATTTTAAGAGCTTCAATTTTAACCTCATCCAATAGTCATCGTTTAGGTGCAAATGAAGCTCCTCCGGCTATCTTATCCGTATTTACAGGTTCTCAAATTGCTGAGACTTTAGATAATTTGGCAGAGAAGATCACAGATCAAAAAATGTCACCGGATGAGAAAACTGCCTTAAAACTTGGGATTGGACGTATCCCTGAGATCTTACTTGATAATACTGATCGAAACAGAACCTCTCCATTTGCCTTTACCGGTAATCGTTTTGAATTTAGAGCAGTTGGATCTTCTGCCAATTGTGCAGCTCCATTAACAGTTCTAAGTGCGGCAATGGCCGTTCAGTTAGAAAAGTTTAGCGGTGAAGTTGATAAGTTAATTGCAAAAGGGGTTAAGAAGGATGAAGCTATCTTTCAGGTGATTAAAAAGACCATTTTAGAATCAAATCCTATTCGCTTCAATGGAGATGGTTATTCAGAAGAATGGAAGGAAGAAGCTGCTAAACGTGGTTTAACCAATATTACATCTGTACCGGAGTCAATTTTAAAGTATTTAGAGCCTGATGCTAAAGCAACTTTAGTGAAAAGCGGCGTAATGTCTGAGCGAGAGCTGGAGGCACGTGTTGAAGTCGAAATGGAGAAATTCTACATGAAAATTCAAATCGAATCAAGAGTTCTTGGAGATTTAGCAATTAATCATATTGTGCCAACAGCAGTTGCCTATCAAACTCAGCTGATACAAAATGTTCAAGGAATGAAAGATATTTTTTCTGAAGAAGAGTTTGAAACATTAGCAGAGTCACGTAAGGATCTAATTCGTAATATATCAGGCCATGTATCTGCTATTAAGGCTAAAGTTGAAGATATGGTTGATGCGCGTCGTAAAGCAAATGTAATCAAGGATACAACCGAAAAGGCTTTTGCGTACGATAAAGAAGTGCGACCCTATTTGGATGATGTACGAAGCCATATTGATAAGCTTGAGTTAGTAGTAGACAATGAATTGTGGCCATTGCCGAAATATAGGGAACTGCTATTTCATAAATAAAAAACAAAAAGCCATTCAAAGAGTGGCTTTTTTTTATTGTCCTTTACCAAGTATTAAAGTCCTTAACGTGTATATGATAATTTTAAAATCAATCATTAAAGATAAATTTTCCATGTAAAGAATGTCGTAGGTCAGGCGACTTATCATTTGATCTACATTTTCGGCATAGCCATATTTAACCATCCCCATGGAAGTAATGCCGGGTTTTACATTTAAAATTCTGCTAAAATGTGGGGCTCTTTCCATGATTAAGTTGATAAAGTGTTGCCTTTCCGGTCTTGGACCTACGATAGACATGTCTCCAAGCAAAACGTTTATAAATTGAGGTATTTCATCAATTCGCCAACGCCTTAAAAGGCGTCCAAATGAAGTTATTCGATTGTCATTTCCGGATGCAAGTTGAGGTCCATTGTATTCCGCATCGGTATACATGGTTCGAAACTTTTTAATAAAGAAGGGTTTGCCATTTTTGCCGATTCGTTCTTGAAGAAAGAAAATAGGTCCTTTGGAAGTTTTTTTGATTCCCCACATTATTAACGGGAAAAATGGAAGGACGATAATCAGTCCAATTATTGAAAGTACTATATCCAGAAACCTTTTTACGATTAATTGCCAAACTGGTAGAACTTTATTGTCAATTGTAATGTATGGAGGATCAGTTAGTTTATCAATCTTTACAACACCTTCCATGATGGCATCAATATCTGGAAATAATCTGATAGCAATGTTGTTTCGTTTAAATTTCTCGATGACTTCATAGTTCATCGCTTCTTTAAAGGAAGGAAGAATTATAATTACTTCATCAGGTTTGTGATCCATTATAAATGTTTGAATGTCTTTATAAGAACTCATCACATTTATTTTTGAAAGATGTTTTGAATGAGGAAGTCCATCCGTGGAAATAATATGTTTTATGCTATGTCCCCATTTTTTGCTTAAATGGTTTATTTCAGCATAAGCTTCGTCTACCATGGCAGCATTTCCAATTAAAATACTGGTGTATTGATAATATCCATTATTGATTAGTTTTTTAATCAAGTAGGTCAATGAAATCCTGGAGGTGTAAATTGCTGTAAAGTAAAGAACTGCTAGTTTTAAGAATGTTAACCAAGCGTTGGGATATTCAAATAAACCAATAAATCCAAATGCGGTAATATATAAGAGCAACAAGCCCCATAAGGTAAGACTTAGTATTGAACTAACCGTTTTTGATGATGAAAGTTCCATTGCCTTACGGTAAAGGCCTGATATGTAAATGATAATAACGAAGTAACAGCTTAGGAATAGAATGAAACCTGTATTCGATATTTTGAGGTGGCTAAACTTACTTAACTTTAAGATCAAAATAGGTAAGTTGAAGCTTATGCTGCTAACAGCTTTAATTGATGCTAAGAAGACAAATATAAAATCTACTGCTAAAAAAACTTTTTTTAGAAAGCTAATTTCTAATTTTTTTGGATTCTTCATTTTTATGTCCCTACCTGTTAAACAAAATTAAAAATTATTCTTTATTAATTATAATGTTCCCCAATTTTTAGAAGTCTTATAAGGTTTCATTATGAGTTTATGTTGTAAAAAAAAATCGATCGAACTAATATTGGTTTATTGAATAGCTTACAAAAGTATAGGGATTTGTTACTCAGGTATTCGTTTGCTAAAGTTGAATCGTTAACCAGTATGTGATTGTTTAAGGTGCTTGGTATTAAATGCTTTGAACTCTTATTGGTAATCAAAAGTCTAACGTTTGTTTAATTGTGATGGAAGCTTATGGTAATGAACGGGTTTTGTTGAAAAAGATTAAATTTGTAATGTGAGAAATATCGAGGATACATATCGTCATAAGGGTTTACGGGCAAGGCTGGTCCAAGAGTTAAAAGAAAAAGGGATTAAAGATGAGCAAGTTCTAAATGCCATTGGTAGAGTTCCTCGACATGTTTTTTTTGAGAGTAGTTTTGTTAAGTTTGCCTATCAAGATCAGGCCTTTCCAATTTCAGCAGGTCAGACTATTTCTCAGCCATACACCGTAGCATATCAAACTCAATTGTTAGAATTAAATAAGAGTGATCGTGTTTTAGAAATCGGAACCGGCTCAGGATATCAAGCAGCTGTTTTAATGGAAATAGGAGTAACTCTTTTTTCCATTGAACGTCAACGAGAGTTGTTTGAAAAATCCAATCGGCAACTTTCAATAATGGGCTATCAAGGGAGATTCTTTTTAGGTGATGGATATCAGGGACTTCCTGGTTTTGCACCTTTCGATAAGATAATTATTACTGCAGGAGCTCCATTTATACCTCAAGAATTACTTAAACAATTAGTGATTGGTGGAGTTATGGTTATACCTGTTGGAGAAAAAACACAAATAATGGTTAAAATCGTACGTTTATCAGAAACAGAATTTAAGCAGCAGAAGTTTGGAGAGTTTGCTTTTGTGCCGATGTTAAAAGGAATTATAAAATAGTTTAATACAGAATATCATGATTAAAGTAGATGTACTGCCAATAAATCCATGGCAAGAAAATATTTATATATTATCCGACGAAACTAAGGAATGTGTGATTATTGATCCTGGATGTTTATCTAGAGGTGAGAAGCAGTATGTAGTAGATTTTATTACTCAGAATAAATTTAAGCCGGTACGTTTATTACAAACTCATCTGCACTTGGATCATATTTTTGGGGCCAGGTTTATTTCTGAGCATTTTGGCTTGAAGTTAACGGCTCATAAAGAAGATGAATTTTTAATTGGTGAGTTTAAATCTCACGCTGCTAAATATGGAATTCCGGTTGAAGACGAAACGCCAGAATTAAAAGAATATGTATCAGAGGGAGATGTCATTGAGTTTGGGAACTCTATTTTAAACGTCATGCATTTACCGGGGCATTCTCCGGGTGGAGTAGCCTATTACAATGAAGATGATAAGCTTGCTATAGTAGGAGATTCTATATTTAGAGAAAGTATTGGTCGAACAGATTTACCAAGAGGTGATTACAATTCACTTATTTCATGTTTAAAGAATAAATTATTGGCCTTGGATGAAGCCGTTGTTTTATACCCCGGGCATGGACCATCAACAACAGTCGGGCATGAGAAAAAAAATAATTCTTTTTTAATCTAATAATAATGGTCGTTTGTCAAAACGGCCATTTTTTATTTTTGCTGTGGATGTGAATAGGTGTTTGTATTGAAGGATATTCAATAACCCTAAAGTACTGTTTTCTGTGTTTTTATTTTTGCAGCCCTTGAATTAACTTGATTTCATGTAACAATATAAATTGATGCAGGTATAATTAAGTGTGAAATTAAAAGGCCATTTGATATGAAAAAAATGTACATCTTAACCTCTCTAATGTTTGTAATTTTTGGGGTTTCAGCACAGGATTTAGTTCAGGTTTTTGAAGGATCTCAAAAGTTTGAAGGAGTACAAGCCGTAAAAGTCTTAGGTGATTTTTGCAAGGTAGATATAAAGAAAGGTAATGAAGTTTCTGTTGATGCTTTTCTGAAAGCTTCCAAGCAAATGGAAGGATATTCTGTTGATATGGTAGTTACAGACGGTGTTTTAAATGTTACGGTTCAAAAGCCTGAGTCAGGATGGACGAGTCATTCCGGCGAAGTAGTTTTAACCATAATGGATGGTTTATCAGTTGATGTTAATAATACATCCGGATATATCTCCATTGAAGGATTAGTGGGAGATGAATTTGTATTTGAAACGACTTCAGGAAAAATTAATGCCAATCAACTAGAAGGAGAGCTTGATATCCGTACAAAGACAGCCGAGGTTTTAGTTGAAAATGTAAAAGGTGAAGTGAAAGTAAAAACAAGGTCTGGGGTAGTTACAGTAAATAACGTAGAAGGTAATGTAAATGTCTATACGAGTTCCGGTGAGGTATTTGTTGACCATGTAAAAGGAAGTTTAAGTACTGATACTACTGATGGAAAACAAACTGTTAAAAACATTGAAGGTAAGGTGTTTGTAAAAACAAACTCAGGAATAATGAAGTTGTCAGATTCAAATGGAGAGTTAAGCTCCATGTCTGCGGCTGGTCCGTTAAACTTGTTTAATGTTACCGGGGTGTTTAATATGACTTCAACTAAAGGAGACATCATCGGAACGAGAGTACAACTAACAGCAAACTCTAATTTTAATACAACAGAAGGAAAGATAAAAATTAAATTTGCAAATGATAAAGAAGAATTGACCTTAGATTGTAAGTCAGAAAACTCTTACATAGTTGCATTTGGGAACTCTAAAAAGAAGAAAAATAAATTTGGAAAAGGAGCATTGGTTGTAACTGCAGTAAGTACCACAGGGGCTCAGTCATATTATTAATAGATGTTTATAGAAAATAACAAAGGGAGAAGTATTATACTTCTCCCTTTTTCTTAATTCCTTAATATTGAATCTTCAATTATTTTAGTAAAAACTTCTTTGATATCTAGTTTTGCAGCTTCTATTTGTTGTGGAATGAAACTGGTAGGAGTCATCCCCGGAGTAGTGTTTACTTCGAGCATGAATATTTTATTTTCAGAGATGATGTAATCTATTCTAATAATACCTTTACAACCTAGTATGTCATATACTAGAGAAGAGATGGAATGAATTCTGTCTCTAACCTCATCTTTTACTCTGGCGGGAGTGATTTCCTCAACTTCTCCTTCATATTTGGCACTGTAATCAAAAAACTCGTTGTGGCTTATAACCTCAGTTAACGGAAGGAGTATCGTATCGTCTTTAGTTTTTATTACGCCGCAAGTAACTTCTGTACCGCCTACAAATTGTTCTATTATAACTTCTTTACTTTCGCTAAAAGCTTTTTCAATGGCAGATGCTAAGTCTTCCCTTTCTTTTACCTTAGAAATCCCAAAGCTCGATCCTCCGGCATTGGGTTTTACAAAGCAGGGTAAGCCTACTTGTTCGATGATGTCTGCTGTATTATAGGTAGAGCCTTTACGAATAAGAACCGAATCAGCTACAGCAACTCCAAATCCTTTTAAATAGGTATTGCAAGTGAATTTATTAAATGAAATTGATGCTGCTGGTACATCACATGTTGTATAAGGGATATTCAACATGTTAAAATATCCTTGCAGTTCACCATTTTCACCAGGTGCACCATGGATAGTTATGTAAGCACAGTCAATTTTAATAATTTCATGATGAACACTAAATGAAAAGTCATTTTTGTTTATTGGATATTCCTCGTTGTTAACATAAGCACACCATTTGTCTTCCGAAATAAGAATTGGGTATGCGTTATACAGGTTGTTATCAATAAACGATAAAACGCCATTTTTACTCTTTTCAGAAACAATAACTTCTGATGAATATCCGCCGTAAATGACACCAATGTTTTTTTTCATTTTTAGTAAGAAAGCTTTAAATGATTTTTTGATTTTATTCTGTTTCTCTCCCGGCAATATAACCTCTCCATTTGTCAATGGCTAAAACCATGTCTTCTGGTAATTCAGTATTGAAGCTCATGAATTCTTTGGTTTTAGGATGTACAAAACCTAATGTTTTGGCATGCAAGGCCTGACGTGGAAGAATACTAAAGCAGTTTTGCACAAACTGTTTGTATTTTGTAAAGGTTGTGCCTTTTAGTATTTGGTCACCACCATATCTTTCGTCGTTAAAAAGAGGGTGGCCAATGTGCTTCATGTGAGCCCTAATCTGATGTGTTCTTCCTGTTTCTAATTTGCACTCTACTAAGGTAACGTAACCAAGTCTTTCTAAAACTTTATAGTGAGTTATTGCAGCCTTTCCGTAATCACCTTCCGGAAATACATCCATTTGCCTACGGTCTTTAAAACTTCTGCCAATATGACCTTCTATGGTTCCTTGGTCTTCTTGTACTTGCCCCCAAACAATTGCATTGTAAGTGCGCTCCGATGTTTTTTCAAAAAACTGCCGAGCTAAAAAGTTTTTTGCTTCTTCAGTTTTTGCAACCACTAAAAGACCGGATGTGTCCTTGTCTATACGGTGAACTAATCCTGGTCTTGGATCTTCAGAGTGGAATAATGGTACGTCTTTTAAGTGCCAAGCTAACGCATTAACTAAAGTACCTGTGTAATTCCCATGTCCGGGATGAACTACCATTCCCGGTTTTTTATTGATTACAATTAGTTCATCATCCTCATATTCTATGTCTAAGGGGATGTCTTGAGCTATTATTTTTAACTCTCGGGGAGGGAATGACATTACAATTGTGATAATCTCATTTCCTTTAACTTTATAATTTGCCTTTACCGGTTGATCATTAACTCTAATGTTTCCACCAGATGCAGCTTCTTGGATTTTATTGCGAGAAGCATTTTCAATTTTATTTACCAAGAATTTATCAATTCTTAGTGGTTTTTGTCCTGGGTTTGTCGTAAAACGGTAGTGTTCAAATAACTCAGAGTTTTCTTCATCCTCCTCGCACAAATCTTCCTCAATATAGTCAACCATTCTGTTGTATTTTGAAATTAAAAGGTTTCATCTATTTGTTCTGTAATTACTTCAACAGTTTGAGTTGTGTCAGGTAATGTTTTGGTTGAGTCAAGGCTTAACCAAACATCGATAGATGATCCTAATCTTAATCTGGTTCCGGGTTTAGGTTCCGGGTTTTGCTTCCAAATAATAGCAATCAATGAGTCTGATTTGGAAATAATGGTTTCGTCATAGATAACAGCTCCTATATTCAGAGAAGACGTTTGGCAAAGATTTTTAGCTTCATCAATTCTTAAGCCAAATAAATCCGGGATATTAGTTCTTGTTGAACCCAATCCATTTCCAACAACGAGATTAATAATCGAGCCTTTAAGAATTTGTGTTCCAGGTTCAACTGGTTTTCCTTCAAATAATTGCCCTAAAACTAAATTTGTATATTCGCTGGGTGCGTATACTAATTCGCCTAGTTCTAGACCATACGATTCCAATATTACTTTTGCATTGCGCAATGAGTAGTCTACTAGGTTGGGTACTTGTACTTTCTCTGCGGAGACTGCATTAATGGTAAAATGGATTGTCCGATTTTTTTTAACGCGCTCTTTCGGTTCGGGAAGTTGTTCTACAACCGCTCCGGGAGTTGCTCCGTCAACATGAATAGAGTCGGTAATTAGATATCTAAAATCCTTGTCTTCAATGATTTCTTTGAATTGAGCTTCGGTTAATCCTTTGAAGTCTGGAACCTCGTAGCTATCACCATGACGGGTATAAATACTTAGGCTAATAAATACAATAATGACAAACAAGATAATGGCACCTATGGCCAAGCTTGAGTGTTTTAAGATTTGTTTGTTAAAAAGAGACTTAAAAAACGACATGGGCTATAATCTATTTGTCTCAAAAATAATATAAAATACTGAGGTTTCGTTCTTAAACTAGATTTATACACGAGAAATTATAATGCATGTGGCGTAAGGATGTTTAGGGCATGACTTACTGCTAATTGAAAGGGCAAAAAAAAAGTAAAGAACCTTTTAGTAGAATCTTTACTTTTTTAATTCGATAAGCGTATAACTTAAGCTTTATGTCTTCTTTCAGAAGAAACAGTTAATTTTTTTCTTCCTTTTGCTCTTCTTGAAGCTAAAACTTTACGTCCGTTTGCAGAAGCCATTCTTGCACGGAAACCATGCTTGTTTCTTCTCTTTCTGTTCGAAGGTTGAAATGTCCTTTTCATTTTTGTATGCTTTTTATCTTATGTCTTAATCAAATGTTTCTATTTTCGGACTGCAAAAATACATGTTTTTTTTGTCTTCCAAAAAAAAAATAGCTTTTATTTATAGTTTTTTTACTTATTGTACAAATGTTTAGAATGACAGGTGAATTATTTTTTTTGTTTCAAAAAACTCTTCTGAAAAGTAGTTTGTAATTGGCACAATGCTTACCCGGCTTTTAAACTCTGTAATTTCGCTATCGAAATCTCCACCTTTAAGATAAATGATTCCGTTTGAAATTGCATTTTTTTGCTCTTTTTTAAATTTGTTTTTGCAAAGTTTAACGAAGTCCGGAAATGCAGTAACCGCTCTACTTATTATAAAGTCATATTGCTTTGGGTGATTTTCAACTCTTATTTGTTCCGCTGTAAGATTTCTTAAATTTAAAGAGTCTGCAACGCCCTTAACAACTTTAATTTTTTTCCCAATCGAGTCTATTAAGTGGAAATGGCAATTCGGAAACATTATTGCTAGTGGTATTCCGGGGAATCCGCCACCACAACCCACATCTAAAACTTCTGTATTGTTGCTAAACTCAATAAAGGCAGCAAGAGCTAAAGAGTGTAGGACATGACGTTCGTAAAAGTAATCCATGTCTTTTCGGGAAATCACGTTTATTTTACTGTTCCAATCCGTGTAAAGATCCTTTAATTGTTCAAATTGACTTTTTTGTAACGGAGTGAGATTGGGGAAATATTTTAAAATAAGTTCCATTCGATATTTTACCTGTACTAATTGGTGTTGAAATAAGAAAGGTCAGGTGTAAAGTGTGTTAAAGGAGTCTTAATGCTTTTTAACGTCTGAATTTTTTAAGGTGTTAAATAGTAATTCTCTGGCACGAAATAACTGTGCTTTAACTGTACCTAGCGGCAAATCAAGTTCTTCTGAGATTTCTTCGTAAGAGTACTCTTTAAAATATCTAAGCTCAATCAAAATGCGATAGCGAGGTTTTAATTTTTTTACTACAGTACGCATTAAAATTGCCTTCTGTTCTTTAATCATGGTTTCCTCCGGATCAGGCAAGCTGTCTTTGAGGTGTATCGGATTATCCGTTTCTTTTTCCTCACCGTGATTGCCATCGATGGAAACTACGTTTGTTCTCTTTTTTCTTAAGAAATCAATGCAATTATTAGATGCAATTTTAAATAGCCAAGTACTAAAAGCGTAGTTTGGAGAATATTGTTGAATGTTTTTAAAAGCTTTACCAAAGGCCTCAATAGTTAAGTCTTCAGCATCACTCTTGTTATTAACCATTTTTAGAAGCATAAAATAAATGGCATCCCGATATCGTCCCATGAGTTCAGCATAGGCTTTTTGATCTCCTTTTACTGCTCCATGAACCAATTCAAGGTCATATTTAGCCTTTTCGGATAAATTAGGGTTTATTTCCATTTTGGTTTCTTTCTGCTAAAAATGTTAATTATCCACACATAAGTTGTAATGACTGGTATTAATATATCAAAAAATATTGTACCAAGAAAGATTTTTCCTTCACCAATTTTTTTTGCGGCTTTTGCTAAAAGAATGTATTGAAGTATTAATCTTACAAAAAACAAACCTATGCTATACCATACAAAAATATGAAAAAAAACTGAAAAGAGGGTTAAGGCCCATAATAAAGTCCTTGTGAACGGTTCTAAAAACAGCCAGGATTTTATGTTAAACGGATATTCATTTGCAGTACTGAGATGTCTTTTTTTTCGTTCAATCCACCTCGAAAAAGAATGCGGTGGAATGGATTCTGTTTGGCTTTCGTAAGTGTGGCAAATGCTGGTGTTGTTTGATGTGGCACAGGTGGTTATGAATAAGTCATCATCACCGGATGCGAGTGTCAAATATCTTCTGAATGGTTCATTGTCTGTAAATAATGATTTCTTATAGGCTAAGTTTCTTCCTACTGCCATGTACGGTTTTTTGCTTAATGTAAAACCAAAGTATTGAACAGCATTATAAAATGACTCGTATCTTACAAATCGATTCAGTAGTCCTTTTGTTTTTTGATACCTGCCATGACCAATGACAATGTCTTTTTCAGATGAAAAACCACCCGCTAATTCTTTTAACCAATTTTCTGATGTTGGTTGGCAGTCTGCATCGGTAAAAACAAGGTGTTCGTATTGGGAAGCTTTTATGCCTATTGTAACAGCTAGTTTTTTACCTTGATAAAAGCGTTTACTTGCCGGAATGGATGTGAAATAGAAATTTGGATGGTCTCTTTTGAATTTCGATAAAACCATTTGAGTGTCATCGGTTGAACAGTCATCAACAACAATTACCTGATATTTTGGGTATTTTTGAGATAGAACATGGGGTAAGTGTTTTTCTAGGTTTTCCGCTTCGTTTTTTGCACAAATAATAACAGAAAGAGGAGGCTGTTCATTGCTTTGAACTTCGTTTTTTATAATCGCTGTTTTTAGAATGAAACGTAATTGAAACAGTAGTTGAAACAGCCAGCATAATATAAAAATCCCAGTTAGTGTATAAATTAATTCGTTTGTCACTGTGTTTAAGTTTTGTTCAAAAATGCAATTTTTTCGTTAGTAATAGAAGGTGAATTTACATTTGTTTTTTTCATTTATCAATTTTGTTTTTTGAAAAAAGAACACTGTTGCTGAAAAATGTGTAGTTGGCTAATCTAATTGGTTATATTTGCATCCCGATATTTAAAATACAGAGGATAATGAAGTTTGAATTGCAATTTACAGACCCTAAAAGCAGTGCTCGTGCAGGAAAAATTACGACTGATCATGGAGAAATTGAAACGCCTATTTTTATGCCTGTAGGAACTGTTGGTTCAGTAAAAGGGGTTCATTTTAGGGATTTGCATGACGATATTCAAGCTCAGATAATATTAGGAAATACGTATCATTTGTACCTGCGTCCGGGATTAGATATTTTAAAAGCCGCAGGTGGATTGCATAAGTTTAATGGTTGGGATAAACCTATTCTAACTGATAGTGGAGGGTATCAGGTTTTTTCATTAAGTGATAATCGAAAACTTACTGAAGAAGGTGCTGTTTTTCGATCGCATTTAGATGGTTCTAAACATCTGTTTACCCCTGAAAATGTAGTGGATACCCAGCGGGTGATTGGTGCAGATATAATCATGGCATTGGATGAATGTCCTCCCGGAGATTCGGATTATCATTATGCAAAAAATTCGATGGAATTAACTCATCGATGGTTAAAACGCGGTATTGATCATTTTAAACAAACAGAACCTCTGTATGGTCATAGTCAAACTTTTTTTCCCATTGTGCAAGGTGCCGGGTATCGTGATTTAAGAACCCGGTCTGCAGAATTTATTGCCTCTCAGGATTGTGAAGGAAATGCGATTGGTGGACTTGCTGTAGGAGAGCCAACAGAGGTGATGTATGAAATGGTAGAGTTGGTAAATGGAATCTTACCCAAAGATAAGCCGCGTTATTTGATGGGGGTTGGGACACCAGCTAATTTATTGGAGAATATAGCATTGGGTGTTGATATGTTTGATTGTGTGATGCCAACACGTAATGGTCGTAATGGAATGCTGTTTACCAGTGAAGGGATCCTAAATATGAAAAACGAAAAGTGGAAAGATGATTTTTCGCCAATAGATCCTATGGGTACATCTTTTGTTGATCAGCATTACACAAAAGCTTATTTACGTCATTTATATCGATCTAAAGAAATGTTGGCTGCACAAATCGGCAGTATTCATAACTTGGCCTTTTATTTATGGTTGATGAAGGAAGCTCGTCAGAAAATTAAAGAAGGTGTTTTTGTTGAGTGGAAAGAAATAATGGTTAAGAAATTAACAACTCGTTTATAAGCAGAGTTGAGTTTCCTAGTTTTTTTATTCTTTTGTCAGTTAATCTGTTTAAGCAAATTTAAACTTGATAGGATTTGAAAAAGATTGATTTATATATATTAAAGAAGTTTCTGGGAACCTTCTTTTTTGCAATTCTATTAATTATCAGCATTTCTGTTGTTTTTGATATCACAGAAAAAGTAGATGATTTTATAGAGGAAAATGCTCCAATGAAAGCCATTGTATTTGATTACTACATGAATTTCATTCCATATTTTGCTAATTTATTTACTCCATTATTTGTTTTTATTGCAGTTATTTTTTTTACCTCTAAAATGGCCTATCAGACAGAGATAATTGCGATTTTGTCAAGTGGAATCAGTTTTAGACGAATGATGTTTCCTTATTTTTTAGGAGCAGCGATTATTGGGGTGTTATCGTTTTATGTAAGTGGTTATGTGATTCCGCCGTCAAACAGGGTGAGGTTGAAGTTTGAAGGAACCTATATAAAGAAGCGTAAAGACCCCGGGGTAAGCGATATTCACATGGAAATTGAACCAGGTACTTTTGTGTATATGGGTCGCTACTTTTCGTCCAGTGAGACTGGTAATTTCTTTCATTTAGAAAAATATAAGGATAAGGAGATGAAATCCAAGTTATCTTCACGTTCGATAAAATATAATTATGAAACAGGGCGCTGGGAGTTAAGAAATTATTTGATGCGTCAATTTATTAATGGAGAAGAGCAGTTGATTTCTGAAGGGAGTTATATGGATACGATTATTCCGACAATGTATCCGGACGACTTTAAGGAAGAGCACAATTATTTTGAGATGATGACTAATACTCAGTTGGATGATTATATTGAAACTCAACAAGAGAGAGGTGTTGGTCAAATTGAGGATTATCAAATTGAAAAATATAAGCGTATTGCTTCTCCTTTTAGTGCATTTATTTTGACCTTAATTGGGGTTTCTTTGGCATCGCGAAAAGTAAGAGGAGGTATGGGCTTGCACATTGGTGTAGGGATTGGTTTGAGTTTTGCCTACATTCTTTTCATGCAAATATCTATCACTTTTGCGGTTAATGGAAGTATGAATCCATTGTTGTCAGTGTGGTTACCAAACCTTGTATTTGCTATCATTGGGGGCATTCTTTATTATCGAGCCCCAAAATAAAAATGTTTTTAAAATAGAATGTATAGGGAGGTATAGTTACTTTACATTTTTTTTGTTTTTGTTAAGAAGATAAAAATGAGTAATTATGCACTTTGAAAATGCGAATTGAGAGCAGGGTTGTTTCTTGATTAGTAATTTGTTAAATCAAAAATAGGATTATGTCATTGAAAAAACACATCCTCGACCTTAGAAAAAGGAAAGAACAAGTTGAGATGGGTGGTGGTGAAAAGGCCATAGAGAAGCAAGAAGCTATGGGGAAAATGACCGCCCGTAAAAGAATTTTATCTTTATTGGATGAAGGTTCGTTTACAGAGTACGATTTGTTCGTTGAGCATGAAGCTCGTGACTTTGGGATGGACAAAATGCAATTACACGGAGATGGTGTAATTATAGGTACTGGTACAATCTACGGTGCTCCTATCTGTATTTTTGCTCAGGATTTTACGGTTGCAGGTGGATCTTTAGGTCTGATGCACGCACGTAAAATTACTAAGATTATGGATCATGCATTAAAAATGCGTGTACCTTTGATCGGTATTAACGATTCTGGTGGTGCCCGTATTCAAGAAGGTGTGAATTCTTTAGCCGGATATGGTGAAATTTTCTATCGTAATACATTAGCATCAGGTGTCATTCCTCAGATTTCTGTAATCTTAGGGCCTTGCGCCGGAGGTGCTGTATATTCTCCAGCATTAACCGACTTCGTTTTTGTGGTTGATCAAATCTCAAAAATGTTTATCACCGGTCCGGGTGTTATCAAGTCTGTATTAGGAGAAGAGATTTCGATGGAAGACTTAGGTGGTGCTCGCGTTCATGCAGAGACTACCGGTAATGCTCATTTCTTTGCAAATAGCGAAGCTGAGTGTTTAGAGCAAATTAAGAAATTAATTACATTCATTCCTTGGAACAATACCAAGAAAGCCAAAGCTTTTCCTCCAAAACCTCCAAAGGAAAAAGGTCACTTAGCAGATATTATTCCTGCTGATCCAAAACAGCCTTATGATGTTAGAGAAGTTATTAAAGGAATTGTGGATGATTCTGATTTCTTCGAAATACAGGCCATGTGGGCGGCAAATATCGTGATTGGTTTTGGTCGTTTAAATGGAGAGACTGTTGGTTTTGTTGCTAATCAGCCCTTAGTACTTGCTGGTGTTTTAGATGTAGATAGTTCTTGTAAGGCAGCTCGTTTCATTCGTTTCTGTGATTCATTTAATATTCCAATTGTAACACTTGAGGATATGCCGGGTTATTTACCGGGGGTTGATCAGGAGCATGCCGGGGTAATTCGTCATGGTGCGAAAATGCTTTATGCTTATTCTGAAGCAACCGTTCCAAAAATTACAGTAATTCTTCGTAAGGCTTATGGTGGTGGTTATATTGCGATGAACTCTCGCCACTTAGGAGCAGACTTTATGTTTGCTTGGCCAATTGCTGAGATTGCAGTAATGGGTCCTGAAGGAGCTGCAAACATTATCTTTAAGAAAGAGATTGATGCTGCAGAAAATCCTGAAGAAATGCGTCAGTTGAAAGTACAAGAGTACAAAGAGAAATTTGCAAATCCTTATGTGGCGGCAGCTAAAGGGTATATTGATTCTGTAATTGAGCCTGATCATACTCGTGAGTTGTTGTTGCACGCTATTGAAGTTTCTGCAAATAAGGATGATCATCGTCCTGCCAAGAAACACGGAGTTCCACCATTTTAATCAATCGCATTATGAGTGAAATTAAAAATGAAGAACTGGTTGGTTTTGCAGTACATACAATGCTGTATCAAACCAAATTAACCAAGAAGTTTGCAAATCGTAAACCTTACGTAGCACCAAATCCAAATAACATTGTTTCGGTTATTCCGGGAACTGTTGTAGAAGTAAACGTAAAAGTTGGTGATGTTGTTAAGGCGGGTGAATCGATCATGGTTTTAGAATCGATGAAAATGCAAAATCAGATTGCTATGCCGCATGATGGTAAAATTAGAACCATTCATGTTGCTGCAGGAGATAGGATCCCAAAACATCATTTGATGATTGAAGTAGAATAAATATTGAAAGCTGTCTGCAAGGGCAGCTTTTTTTAAATTAAAAAAAAACGGAGATAGTGGAGATAGGAAGTGTTTTGAATGAAGAAAAAGGAGCTGTAGTGCAACTTCTTAATGAATCTGGTCTACCAACTACGGATGTAAATGAGCCCGGAGTTAAGCTTTTTTGTATAATTAACCAGGGAGAAGTAATTGTTTCGGGTGGATATCAATTGCTAGGGAATTATGCTTTAATTCGTTCCCTTGCAGTTAAAGAAAGGTTTAAAGGGAAATATTTAGGAGAGTTGATGCTAAAATACCTTTTGGATGAATGCTCTGAAAGATCGGTAAAGAAAGTTTTTCTGTTGACTACAACTGCGGAGGCTTATTTTGTGAAGCATGGCTTCTCGACAGTTGATTGTGATGAAGTACCTGAAATTATAAAGCAGACCAGTGAATTCTCTTCGCTTTGTCCGGCAACAGCAATTGTTTTAACTAAAGAAATAGGAACGTACTTGTAGCTAAGGTAGTATTGTGGAATCAATTCGGAAACTTGTGGATTTTAAAATAATAAGGTTACTATTTTTACAATTTTATAACTACGAGGTTTTGTATAGTTATATGGTTTAATAACCTTATTTTTACTTTGCCGAAGGTACTTCAGTAGAATATAATTCACAACAAAACAACCTTATTACCTTTTAGCATTTATCGGTAGTGATATAAATTATTCCCTAGAAATATAGCTTAACCGTATTGTACTTTTAGAAGGGGTTAAAGATATTTGTTTGAAAAAAAAGCTGTCCAATTTGGACAGCTTTTTTTATATCTAAAATAAGTTATTGCTTATTAAAGAGCAGCTTTTGTAGACTTAATGATAACAGCAGCTACTTTGTATGGATCTGCGTTAGAAGCAGGACGACGATCTTCTAAACGACCTTTCCATCCATCTTCTACAGTTCCGATAGGAATACGAATAGAAGAACCGCGGTCAGATACACCGTAAGAGAATTGATCGATACGAGCAGTTTCGTGTCTACCAGTTAATCGTTGTTCGTTGTCAGCACCGTAAACAGCAATGTGCTCAGCGATTACTTCTTTAGAACGACCGAAAGATTCGCAAATTGCTTTAAATACTTTCTCATCACCACATGTTCTCATGATACCGTTAGAGAAGTTTGCGTGCATACCAGAACCGTTCCAGTCACCTTTTACTGGTTTTGGATGTAAGTTGATGCGAACACCATGTTTCTCACCAATTTTCTCCATTAAGTAACGTGCAGCCCAAATTTGGTCACCAGCTTCTTTAGCACCTTTAGCGAAAATTTGGTACTCCCACTGTCCTTTCATTACTTCAGCGTTGATACCTTCGAAGTTAAGACCAGCAGCGATACAAGCATCTGCATGTTCTTCAACGATCTCACGACCTACAGCAAATTCAGCACCTACAGAGCAGTAGAATGGACCTTGTGGAGGAGGGAAGTATCCTGCAGCAGGGAATCCAAGTGGAGTGTGTTTGTTAATATCCCAAAGAACATACTCTTGCTCGAAACCAAACCAGAAATCATCATCATCATCATCGATAGTAGCACGACCGTTAGATTCGTGAGGAGTTCCATCAGGATTCATAACCTCACAGATAACTACGTAACCATCTTTACGAGTAGGATCTGGACAAATAAATACAGGCTTAAGTAAAAGGTCTGAAGAACCACCTTCTGCTTGCTCAGTTGAAGAACCATCGAATGACCACATTGGACAATCTTCTAATTTTCCACTGAAGTTATTTTTAACAAGAGTCTTAGATCTCATGCTTTGAGTTGGCTTATAACCATCAAGCCATACGTACTCCAATTTAGATTTCATAACTTTGATTGTATTTTAAAATTGTACTTAAAATTTCTACCTTGTGGGGGACAAATATATAAAATATTTGGAATACTCCTATGTGTTTTAAAACACACTGTATAAAAAATGGGAGTTTCTATTTTAAATGTGCTTTTAATTTAGTTACATCCCCTTTGGGGAGGGGGTGCTGTGTGGGAACTGTGTTTTTCGCATGTATTTTTCCAAAACGAGAGGGTTCGGATTTAATTCTATCAAATTATAGAGTTATTGTTAAATAATTTATGGTTATAACTGTTTGGTGTAAATGAACATTTCTTTAAAATTTAACTGAGGTTGATCCTTGAAAAGTCCAAAAACAGTCGATCCGCTTCCTGACATCGAGGCATATTCAGCTCCCAGTTTATATAATTGATCTTTAATCTCTTTTATGGTCGGATGTTTTGAGAAAACAGAATGTTCAAAATCGTTTTTAACACAATGCTTCCATTCAGAGACCGGTTTGAGGATGTCCTTGTTTAAATCAGAATTTGATGCTTGAGGAGTTATGCCGGAATAGGCCTCAATGGTAGAAACATGGATATTGGGTTTTATCAGTGTTAAATAATAACCTTTGAGGTTTAGTTCAATTGGAGACAATTTATCGCCAATTCCTGTTGCATAAGCGGGTTGGTTATGTATAAAAAAAGGGCAGTCGGCACCTAGTTTTGCTGCATAGCCTACTAATTGTGTGTTGGAAATGTTTAGCTCAAAAGCGTTGTTTAAAAGTTTAAGCATAAAAGCGGCATCTGCTGAGCCACCGCCAAGTCCGGCTCCAAATGGGATGTGCTTATGAAGGTGAATTTGGATCGGAGGAATTTCAAAATCTTGTTTGATCAATTGTAAGGCTTTTATGATAATATTACTTTCCGGGGGTGTATCTATTTCAATTCCGGAGCAACTCCATTGATAAGCAGAGCTTCCATCTTTCCAATGGGTGATTTCTAAGATGTCACTGAGTGGAATTGGCACAAAGATGGTTTCTAAATTGTGATAGCCGTCCGGTCTTTTTGAAACAACATTTAGACCTAGGTTAATTTTTGCGTTGGGGAAAACAATCATATTTAATTTTTTCTGCAAAATAAGTTTTTTTACTTGGTTTTGTTGTTTATAAAGTGTTGAAGTTTTGTTAGGAGAAATGTGAAACAAATCCTTCAATCCTTAGTATGAAAAGGTGAGCATGGTTAATAAAAAATAGTATTGGTTGGAAAGGATTTAATTATCTTTGATGCCCTGTTTAATCAAACAATCATCATTTAGCAATGGCAGAACGTAAATATTCTACTAATAAGAGAGCTCCTTTACCTATGGAGCATGGGAAGTTGCCACCACAAGCGGTGGAGTTGGAAGAGGCTGTATTGGGAGCTCTTTTGTTGGAAAAAGATGCATTTACACAAGTTGGGGAGTTGCTGAAGCCTGAGCATTTTTATAAAGAAGCTCATCAGCATATCTATCATGGCATTCGCAACTTGGCTCAGTTAGATCAGCCTGTGGATATGTTAACGGTAACGCAGGAACTTAAAAAACTCGGAAAACTGGATGATGTCGGAGGAGCTTTTTTTATTACCCAGTTAACCAGTCGTGTAGCATCAGCCGCTCACATTGAATACCACGCACGCATTATTTGGCAAAAATTCTTACAGCGTGAAATGATCCAAATTTCAAGTGATCTGCAAACGAAAGCTTACGATGATTCAATTGATGTAGATGACTTGCTGGATGAGGCAGAAAATACTTTTTTCTTGCTTTCGCAAGGCAATATGAAGAAGGATGCTACACAGATTAATCCCGTTATTCAGGATGCGATTGATAAGATTAAAGCGTCTGCTGCAAAAGGAGATGGGTTAAGTGGTGTAGCTTCTGGTTTTCATGCTTTGGATAAATTAACCTCTGGATGGCAAGGTTCAGCTCTTATTATTTTGGCAGCTCGTCCTGCCATGGGTAAGACAGCCTTTGTATTATCCATGACTCGTCAAATGGCTCTTCAATATAAAACTCCGGTTGCCATCTTTTCGCTGGAGATGTCCAATTTGGAATTGGTTAACCGTTTAATTGTAACAGAAACCGAATTGTCTGCTGATAAAATTAAAAAAGGTAATCTGGAACCTTATGAGTGGCAACAATTAGATCATAAAATTCAAGCCCTAATAGATGCACCTATATATGTGGATGATACCGCGGGTTTGTCTGTTTTTGAATTACGAGCAAAGGCTCGTCGTTTGAAGAAACAGGCTAATATTCAGATGATCATAATTGACTACCTTCAGTTGATGAATGCCAATGGTATGAATCCTGGAAGCAGGCAGGAAGAGGTAAGTTTGATTTCACGAAACCTGAAAGGTTTGGCCAAGGAGTTAGATATTCCGATTATTGCCCTTTCGCAGTTAAACCGTGGAGTTGAGTCTCGTGCTGGTATTGATGGAAAGCGCCCTCAATTATCTGATTTGCGTGAATCTGGAGCTATTGAGCAGGATGCCGATATGGTTTGTTTTATTCACCGCCCTGAGTACTACCGAATTACTGAAGATGAACAAGGTAATTCTTTAATTGGTGTGGCAGAGTTGATTGTGGCAAAGCACCGTGCGGGTCCTACGGCTGATGTACGCTTACGTTTCCGTTCGGAGTTAGCTCGTTTTCAAAACTTGGAGGAAGATGAATATGCGGGTGTTGTCGAAGAAACGCCATCTGCACCAGTGTTGCAATCTAAAATGAATCAAGGAGAAGCAGCTCCTTTTTTCCCACCACCTTTTGAAACGGGAGGAATGGGCTTACCTGATTTTCCGGATGGTCCAGGTTTTAATCATGATACGCCTTTTTAATGGTGCTATGCCCAATGCCTGTAGAAGTAGGTTTGCTATTGTATTAATTGTAAGATAGATAAGAGTTCTTTTAAATCGGAGATTTGCTTTGTTGTGGAATCTTCGATTTTCTTTTTTTCAGGATTAAACCATATTGCATCAATTTTGATGTTTTGGGCTCCTTGGATATCGGTCTTAAAATTATCGCCAATTACCAGACAGTTTTCTTTTGAGGTGTGTAGGCTTTTTAAAGCGTATTCGAAAAAGTACTTATTGGGTTTAGGACACCTTATTGCTTCTGATGTGAATACTTTCGTAATGTAGGGTTTGATGCCGCAATTTTCTATTTTTTTGGTTTGAATTGCAGTAAAGCCGTTTGTAATGATATGAATTTGGTAAAGGATACTCAGTTCCTTTAATACTTCAGTGGCTCCATCTATTAACTGACATTGCTTGGGGGTGTTTTCGATGTGGGCAGCTGTTAGTCTTTGTGCAAGATCATTATCGTTGCATTTTATTTCTTGTAAAGTATTTAGAAAACGCAGCAATAGCATTTGGTTTCGTCCAATTTTTCGACTGTAATATTGTCTCCATAAATCAGAGCATTGTGATAAATATATACGTTGAAGTTCTTTGGGCGAATGAAAGTATTTGTTGAGTTGAAATTCACTAAACAAGAATTCCATGGTTTGGGCAAGGTTGTGGTCATAATCCCATAGTGTACTGTCCAGGTCAAAGAATAAGTGTTGATATTTTTTCATTTTGCAAAAAAAATCCCGGTTTCAATTTGATTAAAACCGGGTTGTATGAATGATTTTTTCAGGCTAGTTAATCTGAACGACTAAATATTTAGAAATGCTCCAGAATTTATCTTTATCACCAATAATAATTTTAAAGTTTTCAGCATCATCCTCAGAAATTGTGAAAGATTCACTTGGATGGTTAGTTAATACCTTTACTTTATTTGTATATAGAGAAATGGTATCAGTTTTTCTGGTATCAACTTGAGTTAAGTAATCTTTTGAGAAATCACTGCTTAAGATTTTAGTCTTTTTTAGGAAGCCATCAGAAGTAAGAATCTTTTGATCTTTTAATTCTTTTTTCGATCCTAAAATGTAATACGCAGTATATAACTCATTGGTAGTTTGGGTTAATTCATCTTTTGTTTCGGTCAACTGGTTTTGAACAGAATCAACAGTGAATTGAAGTCCCTCAATTTTAAAGCTTAATCCTTCAATTTCGATATTTTTTCCTTCTAAGGCTTTATTTAGTTGAATAATCTCAAGAGATTTCTCTTTCATTTGAGCGTTTAGTCGGTCTATGATCTTCTTGAGGTTGTTGTTTTGAGCTCCTTCTTTTTTCAGTTTTTTCTCAAGATTGTCAATTTTTTCTTTGTTCTCAAGCATTAATTCATAGATCAATTGCACATCGGCATTGATTTTTTCATTTAAAGCTTGACCTTGAAGTTCTCCTGAAGTCATATTCAGGCTGATTAGATTTTCTCTTTCTTTAATTTTTTGAAGATTGTCATCCACTTCAACCATAGCTGTTAAAAGACTATTTAACTGTTTGTCTTTTTCCATAATGTCAACCATTAGGGAATCATTCTTTTGTTGAAGCTCATTGGTTTTTCCCATGTTACATGCAGTTGCCAATACAATTAGTGACAGAAATGCGATTTTTTTCATAGTTGTGAATTTTATTTTTTTGTAATTGTTTTTTTTTTTGAAAAGCTGCCGCAAATGTACTAAGAAATCATTTGCACCTCTCTTTATTTGAGAAGATAAATTTGGGAAATGTTTGTGCAGAGTTTTGTGTTTGGGTTGTTTTACATCGCGCCAACTAAATCTTTGTTATGTTACAAATGGTGTCATTGAAAAATACTAGTCCGCTTTAAAATTAAATCAAACGGATTTTATCATTATTGACATATCTTTAACCCAATTTTCCTTTCAATAAAAGTTTTTTAAGATGGCTGAAAACTATAAATTTTTTCAAAATACAAAGTGTGAATACTTTCCTTGTCACGAAACCGATAAGCTCGAAGATTTTAACTGTTTATTCTGCTTTTGCCCACTGTACATGTTAAAAGATGAGTGTGGTGGAAATTTTAAATATAGTAAGAATGTAAAAGATTGTAGCAATTGTACGATTCCTCACTCAAAGAAGGCACATGAGTACATCATGAGTAAAATGTCTTTAGTGATTAAAATTGGAAGCGAGCGGACGAAAGAGTAAACTGGTTTAGTTGCTGATTTTTCCTTTGAAATTATCCTCGAAAACAACGAATGCATTTTCCCCCTTCAATTTAAGGGGGATGATTATTGAACTTGGCTAAAAGCTAATTTTTAAGCTGTACCGGTGTTGCAATTAGTTTACCTGTAAAGTTTCAAATTCCCTAATGTCGTCTTCAGCTTCTTTATTGGGTTTGTTACTGCCATATAAGTAATAGTTGTTATGGAGGCCATTACTTTTATTTTTCCAGATTTTCATTCCAATAACAGAAGCTTCTTTCAATAGTGCATGCACATCTAATGCTAATTCAGAGCAATTTTTGGTTTTATCCTTCGATAAAGAATTAAGTTCTTCTTTTAATTGCGTGTTGAGTTGTAAAAGTTTATCTATGAAAGTTTTATCTAAATTATATTCCTCCATGTACCTGGTGTCCCTTCGTAAAGCTAAAATCATTCTATTGGCACGTTCTGTTAATTCAGCTAGGGGAACATTTAAAGTGTTGCTCATATCATCCATTCTTTAAATATTATTAAAAGGTTTGTAATTTTTGAATTACCCGCGATAAGGTAATAAACATTAATTTACTGCACAAATGGTTCTGGTTTTTGTTTATCGGTGACTTAAGGTTTCCTCGTTTTATAAACCAGATTTTATATTACTTGAATTGGTAAGTAAATAACATACAACTCCCACCGTTTTATTGCAGCTGGTACAATACATCCAACTTTCATTATTCTTTAGGAGTCTGCCTTAGTTAATGATGAATGAAGATCTTTTATTTTATTGGGATATGGTGGAGTTGTAAAGTGATGAATTTCAATAGGTAGTATTGTTTATGGGCAAGTTATTCCATTATTATCTACTCCAAATTTCTGAGTAAATGGTACAGGTGTTTCAATTTTTAAAGTCCTTTGGGACAACTCAAATTGGAATGAAGTTTTAAATATAAAAAATGGTCTTCCTGATTTAAGGAAGACCATTTTTTTTATGAATTAGAAAATTATTATTCTTTATTTCTTTTTAAAAATATTAATTATCATCAGTTTTAAGGTATTTAAAAACAGTCCGATACCAATGATAGCTAATCCAAGGCCAATGAAAAGATAAGCCTCATTGTTTCCTATTTTTTTTGAAGCTTTAAAATTCTCAAAAGCGATGCATGGATTAGACATGGTATTTACACTAGGGTTTGATTTTAAGTACCATACTACGTCCATTTCTTTGGGAGAGATATTGTATGAGGAAATTGTAGAGGTAAAGTCCCTTTTACCGACTTTAAAATCGTAGGTGTACTTATTTAATTTCACTTCAATTTTATTAATCTTCATGGTTGTTTCTTCATATTCCGTTCTTATTATTCCTATGGTTGAATCAGAATGAAGACAAAGGTTTTCTTGTTTCTTGAAATCTGCTTCACTTACTAAAGTGTTACTGTATTCCATAACGAAATAGCCGCAAATAAATAGCAGTGCTGCTATGCCTATTCTAATAAGTATCTTCTTCATATTTTTTTTATTTTCACGCAAAGCCGCCAAGCCGCAAAAGGAAATGTAATCTCCGGATAACTATCAGAACTCTTGTGAGTAACGTTTTTGCATGGGAGTTTCATCTGTTTTAATTGATAATATGTCTTTTTGAAATGATTCAATTTATATGCTCTTATTGTTCTGTAAGTGAACTACGTACAAGTCTATTTTTTACTTTTTCCTTCCAGGCAAATTACTATTTCACCTTTGATGGTTTTGGCTGAAAAATGCTCAATTAATTCCTTTAAAGTTCCCCTTTTATTTTCTTCGTGCAGTTTAGAGATCTCTCTGGAAACTGAAGCTAAGCGATCTTCGCCCATCACATCAGCAAACTGAGTTAGAGTTTTGATAAGGCGGTGAGGCGATTCGTAAAAAATCATGGTACGCGATTCATCCACCAATGATTCTAATTTTGTTTTGCGGCCTTTTTTCTGAGGTAAAAAACCCTCAAAACAAAAGCGATCATTGGTTAAGCCAGAGTTAACCAAAGCTGGAACAAAAGCAGTAGCTCCCGGTAGGCACTCTACTTCAATGTTTTCTTCAAGGCACTTTTTAACCAATAAATATCCAGGGTCAGAAATAGCAGGAGTACCGGCATCTGAAATTAAAGCTGCGTCTTCACCCGCAGCAATTCTATTGGCAATGTTTTCGGCCGTTGCATGCTCATTAAATTTATGATGAGAATGCATTCTTGTTTCAATCTCAAAATGTTTCAGCAGCTTTCCACTGGTGCGGGTGTCTTCGGCTAATATAAAAGATACTTCTTTTAGAATTCTAATGGCTCTAAAAGTCATGTCTTCAAGATTACCAATCGGCGTGGGAACGACGTATAATTTACTCATGATGTAAGCTTATAAAAAAAGACGTTTAACACTTTTCAAGAAGGATGCAGCCACTTCATTTTCTTTACCCCAGTTGTAATTGCTTTGTAAAAAACGGGTAGCAGCTTCGTATGATTCCATTGCGTTTAGCTGGTCAAGTGTTTGATTAAATAAATCTGCATTGCCGTTAAAGAGCTCTCGTTGGAAATAGAAACGGTCATTTAAACCAATTGCTTTTCTTATGTCGCTTACCGGGGAACCAAGGTGCTTGATGCTTTCTGAATTTTCAGTATTAATTGAAATGCGTTCATTAACACTGGTTTGTTCTTTTTTTATGCTCTCACCCAAAATACCTGATTTTGGAGTTTTAACATCAGTAGTTGAAGTAGGTTTTTCTGTTGTTTTTGGTTCAACAACCGGAGACTTTTCTTCAATTATTTCTTCTTCAATAATGGGGTTTTCAATTTCCTTGTGCTCTGTGATTATTGTTTCCGGAATATTTTGTTGAGCTTCAGTTTCAATTTCTGCTTGTGTTTGAGGTGGCGTTGTTATTTCTTTTCCAGCAGAGGATTCTTTAATTGGAATTGGTTTTTCAGAAACAGGTTTTGTTTCTCTGGATTCAGAAATTGGAGTGGCCTCTTCTTTAGCTTCTTCTAAAGTCGATTCAGCAATGGCCATTTCTTCCTTTTTCTCTAAAGAAACAATGTTATCGGGTTTAACATCATGACGTTTTTTTACTTCAGGGGCATTATTTTCACTTTGAAGTTGATCTAACTCTTCAAGTAATGAAATTTCCTCTTCGATACTAGCTAGTTTTCGACGGGTTAATTTCATGAAATTAGGAGAGATAATGTCCTGATCTTTAAATGAGCTGATCAGAGATTGTACTTCTTGCAGATCATTGATGATGATGTCGATAAGAGCCGCCTTTTTCATATAGAATTCCGTTTCATTTTACTTATTTTGCAAATTTAACAATAGATTTAGTTTAACCTATCTTCGGGTTTTATAAATGTTTCTATCATGCACACCATATACGAATTAGCCAATGCCGCAGGAGGACAATTAATTGGTAATCCAACTTTGAAGGTTCAAAATTTGTACTTCGATAGTCGTAAACTTTTTGCCCCTGAAGGAGCTATGTTTGTGGCGATAAAAGGAAGTGGTCAAAATGGTCATCGCTTTATTTCATCCTTGTACGACAAAGGGGTGTTGTGTTATGTTGTTAATAAAAAGGAAGCCGTTGATTACTTTCGTTTTCCAAATGCGTCGTTCATCGAAGTCGATAATACCATTTGGGCTTTGCAAGCGATTGCAGCTTACCACCGAAGTTTTTTTTCAGGAAAAGTTGTTGCGATAACCGGTAGTAACGGCAAAACCATTGTGAAAGAGTGGTTGGGGCAAATTGTTGAAGAAACATACGTTACGGTACGTTCACCTCGTAGTTATAATAGTCAGTTAGGCGTTCCACTTTCTGTATGGATGCTTAATGAAAATGCCGAATTAGGAATATTTGAGGCTGGGATATCGCTTCCCGGTGAAATGCAATCTATAGCTAATGTTATTCAACCTGAAATTGGAATTTTTACCAATATTGGAGATCCTCATCAAGAAAATTTTGAAAGTTTGGAGCAAAAACTTCACGAAAAGTTCAATTTATATGAAGGTGTTAAAGTTGTTTTGATGGCTTCTAAGCAAAAGTTGGTTTGTGACGCATTTAAAAAACGCTTTCCGAATAAACGAGTTTTTACGGTTGGGAATGAGGGAGATGATGCTTTACGTTTGCTCTCATGCAAAATAATTGGTGAGAGTAGTACGGCAGAACTAAGCTGGAAAGATCATGTGTTAAAAGTCTGCTTTCCTTTTACAGACGTAATTTCAATCGATAATGGCATGCTTGCCATGCTATCTGCTTTGTATTTAGGGGTGGATGAAACAGAAGTGGTTCGGAAAATTGAAGCACTTCAGCCTGTAGCCATGCGCTTAGAGCAAAAGGAAGGCATCAATAATTGCTTACTCATTGATGATGCTTATAATTCTGATATCAGTAGTTTATCCATTGCTCTGGATCATTTAAATCAAATGGGAGCCCGAAAAGGCTTGCGAAAAACATTAATTCTGAGTGATATTTTTCAAAGTGGCTTAAGTCAAGATGAGTTGTTTTTTAAGGTACAAGCTCTTGTGAAAGAAAAGGAGGTCGATCGTTTAATTGGTATCGGCCCCGTGTTGTATCAAATGATGGACGCCGGAGAAGCCTATCCTTCAACCGATGCTTTTCTTAAGCATTTCAAAATATCAGCTTTTAAAGATGAAGCCATCTTATTAAAAGGTTCTCGTGCGTTTTCTTTAGAACGAATTTCATCCTTGCTCGAACTGCAAAGGCATAAAACGGTAATGGAAGTCGATTTAAATGCTTTAGCCAACAATGTGCAGTATTATAAGAGTTTAGTTAAACCACACACCAAATTATTAGCCATGGTCAAAGCTTTTTCTTACGGAAGTGGAGCTTTTGAGATCGCTAATTTTCTTCAGCATCATAAGGTTGATTATTTAGGTGTTGCATTTGCTGATGAAGGCATCGAGTTGCGCGAAGCCGGCATAAGTTTACCCATCATTGTAATGAATCCTGAGATCAGTAGTTTTCAGTTAATGCTGGATTATGATTTAGAACCTGAGATCTATAGTTTTGAAGTGCTGGATGCCTTTTTTCAAACCACCAAGCGTTACGGTTTAAGTGATGTGCCGGTTCACATTAAGTTGGATAGTGGAATGCATCGTTTAGGATTTCTGCCGGATCAGATTGATGACCTTATTGGCGTATTGGCAAAACAATCTGTGTTAAAAGTAAGTTCTGTATTCTCTCATTTAGCCGGAACGGATGAAGCGATTCATGATGAGTTTACCAATCAGCAAATAACATTATTCACCCAAATGAGTGAGAGGTTGGAAAAAGGATTGCAAGTTAATTTTCTGCGTCATATACTTAATTCAGCCGGAGTGCAACGGTTTACAGATGCTAAATTTGATATGGTGCGTCTTGGAATAGGGATGTATGGCATTGGTGAGAGTAAACAACTTATGCCCGTTGCAAAACTAAAGTCCTACATTTCGCAAGTAAAAAAGGTTGCCAAAGGTGAAACCGTTGGATATAGCCGTGTTGGTAAAGTAGATCAGGATATGGTGATTGCAATTGTGCCCATTGGTTATGCTGATGGTTTAGACAGGCGTTTGAGTAATGGTGTTGGACAGTTTTACATCAATGGTGCTATTGTGCCCATCATCGGCAATGTATGTATGGATATGTGCATGGTAAATGTTACCGGGATACAAGTTTCAGAGGGAGATGAGGTGGAAGTCTTTGGTGATCATTGCAGTATTGTTCAAATGGCCGAAGCAATGGGTACTATTCCTTATGAAGTATTAACCGGTATCAGCAGACGGGTGAAGCGAATCTATTCTTACGAATAAGTTTTTAATGATGAATGTTTAATGATCAATTATTAATGACTTTAGAGAATGTTTCTAATTTATCATTAATAATTATTCATTAATAAATAAAGGTTTATCCAAGCTTAGAGATGTGCTCTAATTCTTCCATGTTCAGAATCTTGATGATTCGTCCGTCAAGTGCTATGACTTTCTCACTTACAAAGGCCGATAAAGTTCTAATGGCATTAGAGGTTGTCATGTTTGAGAAATTAGCTAAATCTTCACGCGATAAATAGATTCTCAAAGTGCAACCATCTTCTTCAAAACCATATTTGTCTTTAAGAACCAATAAGCTTTCTGCTAAGCGTCCTCTAATGTGTTTTTGAGTAAGCGTAACAGTGCGGTATCTTGAAAAGCCGAGCTCGGTAGCTAACGACTTGATGAAGTTAACGCAAAGCTTGTTGTTTGATTCTAATAAAGTATAAATGACCTCCTTAGGAACCAAGAAAATAACGCACGGCTCAATCACTACTGCTGAAGCAATGTGAATTTCTTCTGCAAAAAAGGCCCTGTAACCAATAATGTCTGGTGCGCTAGACATTTGTACGATTTGATCACGACCAACAACTCCTTGTTTAAAAATCTTTACTTTACCGGCACCCAAACACAAAAAACCCATTGGTTGATCACCTTCTTTATAGATGATGTCGTTTTTCTTGTAATGAATGGTGGTATGATTTTCTAATAGGTATTCTTGCTCTTCCGGTGTAAGCGCATCGAATAATTGGGGGATGTCGCGAATGGTAGGTTCAGTAATATTGTTATGCGATGCCATTGCCTGTTTTCAAAATATGTTTTACAACAGCAAAAGTAAGAAAAATATATCATCACCCCCAAGTGATAGAGTAAAAAACACATAAAAATTGTCGTCATTAGCCCGAGGGGGGTATTGTGTCAAGGGTGATGATTTTAGTGGTAATGGTTTTCTAGTTAATTGATGGTTTAAATTATGTCAGTTTTTTTTTTGTTGGAAGTTATGATTACTCAAGGATGTTGCGATAATTGTTAAAAAAAATATGAAAAATTTAATTAATGTAACACAAAGGTAATCAGTTGGAAAGATGGCTTGTGGTTCTATGTTTAAACATATTTTTTGATTTTTCATGTAGGGTGATTTATAGAAGTGGAGTCTTTAGTTTAACAAAACAAATTATCCGTTTATGAAGAAAGTATTTGTCATTGGATGTATGGTTGCGATGGGATTAGTTGCACAAGCCCAGGAGTATTTTGTGGGAGGTAGCATTGGTTTTGGAACAATTAGTAATGGAGATGAATCGTCAAACAGTTATACTTTTTCTCCAATGGCAGGAAAAATACTTTCTGATGATTTGTATGTTGGAGCTAGGTTAACCATTAGTGGTGATAATTGGGATAATGGGCAAAATCCTGCATCCACCACCAAAACATCAACTGTGGGTATTGGAGGTTTTGTTCGTTATTACGCCATTCGGTTTAATAAGTTTGCTCTTTGTGCAGAAGGAGGTCTGGGTGTTGAAGTTAATAAAACGAAAAGAGAGGTAGTTGGTGATATATTGGAGGATGGGAAAAGTACTACGCTTCGTTTAGAAGTAGTACCATTGCTAACTTATAATGCAAGTGATAAAGTGGAGTTGTTTGCAGAATTAAACGTAGCTCGTTTTCATTTTTCCAATACATCTGTAAAAGATGGAAATTCCAGTTCGGTTTTCGGATTAGGAGCCGATATGGATGATACGGTTGGCCCAATTGGAAATCTTACCGTTGGAGCGATTTTTAAGTTTTAGATTCTATTTATAGGGTTGTTTTTAGTATAGTAAGTGTTTAGTTGAGGAATACGGGATATGGTCAAAGGATCTATCCCGTATTTTATTTTGATCACGTTTTTTAAATAAAAATTGAGGTCAGTAGATAAGTACATCCATTTCTGTATAAATCTAAAAAAGCCCCAAAGTGGGCGATATCCCAAAGCTTAGCCTGTAAGGGCTAGGATATTAATCAGGTATTTTATTTAAGCGCAAAAGGTGCGTAGTCTTAATCGCACGACTACGCACCTATATTTGGCGCTAACAATATCATGGCATGATATTCATAGCCCTTCAGGCTATGCTTAATGACACCGCATCTTTGATGCTAACGTATGCTTACTATTGATAAGTATTTAACTACTTACCTCTAAATAAAAAAAGGCTCAGTATCGCTGAGCCTTGTATAAGTCTTATTACCGATCAGATGTTGTGCTTTGTACTATTGGTAAATGTCGAATAGGTAGAGAGTTAATTTGCACATTCTCACATCAGTACATTATTAATTTAAAGCTTTGCAACCAACGGAATTCGTCTTCCTATACCAAAAGCTTTGCTGGAAACTCTTAATGTAGGTGACGTCTGAAAGCGTTTGTATTCATTGATGTTTACCAATCGAATTGCTTTGTTTACGGTTGCTTCATCGTAACCTGCCTCAATAATTTCTTGCGGACTTTGGTTTTGTTCGATGTATTTGAATAAAATGCCATCCAGGATATCATAATCCGGTAACGAATCTGAGTCTTTCTGATCTGGTCTTAGTTCTGCTGATGGTGGTTTTACAATGGTGTTTTCAGGAATAACTTCGCCGTTACGGTTGATGTATCTGGCCAATTTAAAGACATCAGTCTTATAAACATCTCCCAGTACCGAAATTCCTCCATTCATATCGCCATATAAAGTACCATAACCTACAGCAGCTTCACTTTTATTAGAGGTATTTAATAGTATGGGGCCAAACTTATTGGATAAGGCCATTAATAAAGTTCCTCTGATACGTGCTTGTATATTTTCTTCGGTTAAGTTGTGTTCTAATCCTTCAAAAATTGGACTTAGAGCCGTATTAAATTCGTTAAAGATGTTTTTTATTGGAACAATATGATATTCAATGCCCAGGTTTTCAGCCAAATCAACGGCATCTTTTATCGAGTGGTCTGATGAATATTGAGAAGGCAATAACAGAACTCTTACATTTTCACTGCCTAAGGCTTCTACTGCTAACGCAACCGTTACGGCAGAATCAATGCCACCCGATAAACCTAATGTCGCTTGTTTGAAACCTGTTTTTTGAAAATAATCTCTGATTCCAATTACTAAAGCATCATGGATTAAAGCCAATTGATTGGTTTCTTCAGGTGTAATTGCGGGTAGTTTTTCTATTTCAGCCGAATCGAAAGTAAAATAATCTTCATCAAAGGCTTTACTTTGAATCACAATGTTTCCTTTAGAGTTTACCACTTTACTATTGCCATCAAAAATGAGCTCTGTATTCGCACCTACTTGATTCACGTAGATGAATGGAAGGTTGAATTGCTCAGCTTTATTGCTTACAATGCTTCTGCGCACATCAACCTGAGTGTATGAAAATGGAGAAGCAGCAATGTTAATGGCTAAATCCGGATTAAATTTAGCCAATTCCTTCATTGGAGCAATGGTGTATAATTTATCTTTAGAGAAGGCATTTGCAAATGGCTGATTCACCCAAATGTCTTCGCAAATGGTTAATGCAATGCGCTTGCCTTTGTATTCAATAATGTTAAATTCATTGTTGGGCTGAAAATAGCGGTACTCATCAAATACATCGTAGTTTGGAAGAAGTGTTTTTCTTACAATTTGTTTGATTTGTCCATCTGCCATAAAATAGGCTGCGTTATAAAGGTTTTTACCTTTAGGAGCCGGATTGATTTCAGGAGCACCCACAATTGCAGCAATGGTATCACATTCTTTTGCAATGCTGTCGAGAGTTGCCAGGCAGTTTTGCACAAATTCTTTTCGCTCAAGTAAATCGTACGGTGGATATCCACATAAAGCCAGTTCTGAAAATACAACTAATTCAGCACCATCACTTTTAGCTTGTTTAATTGAGTTTATTATCTTATTTGCATTCGATTCAAAATTTCCAATGTGGTAATTTAATTGTGCAACGGCTATTTTCATCTTCCTCTAGTTCTTAATTCTTTATTCACAAATCATGGGTATTAGAAAATAATACCAAACTGAATGGTTACTCTGTTTAAGGTTGCTTTGTCATCAATGCCACTGTGGTTGGTTACATCCATAAATCCATTATTGTATAATAAGCCGGCTGTTAAATAAGTAGATCCGCCTAAAGAATACTCAATACCTCCACCAAGGTTATAACCCATTTCAAAGAAATTGATATCATCACCTATGGCTTTTTTATCACCATTTCGAGCCTGGATGTTAAACTGTGAGTATAATCCAAACTGAGCATAATACCTGCTTCTTCTAAAGTCGTTGGTAATAAGCTTTATACCAATAGGAATTTCAATGTATTTAAGATCGTAGGTTACATCAGTTACGTTTGTTTTGTTTTCGCCCCCAATTTCCATTACCGGTATTCCCGGATTGTAGTGTAATTTACCTCCCGATGAATTAATGGTCAATCCGGAAGTGAGCGCATAGTTGGGAGCAAAGAAGTTATCCATGATGATACCAAAATTGTATCCCATTAGGTTACCTTTTGAAGTGACTTGCTCGTGGTCGGTGCTCATCCAGGATACTTGTGGGCTTAAGACTATGGCTAAACGTAAGCCTTCGTCTTCCTGAGAAAAGGCTTTAAAACAAAATAACGTTACTGTTAATGCAATTAATAAGTGTCGTTTCATTTCGAATATTCTTTTAGTGTCCTCGGTTATGCTCAATAATCAAACCAAAAAAAAGTTTGATGGATGAAATTTTATGCAAACATACTTAAAACAGGCTGTTTGACCATCTTCAAATATGATTTTTTATATTTTTGAGATTATTAAAACCGTTAGAAAAAATGAATGTAGGAAAGATTGTTGCTATTGGCTTATTAAGTGTAATTGGTTTGGCTGCCTGTCAAAAGAAATCTGCACCGGATGTTAGCCATATTGATTTAGAGGTAAAGCCTCAGTTGTTTTATCTGGATTTTTTCTCGATGAATAAAGAGAATTTGGGAGAAGAGGTGGCGATGTTAAAAGGAAAATACAAGCGATTTTTCGATGTTTATTGCCAGGGGATTATTCGAGTAGGTGCCGTGGATCACCCTGAATTTAACGAGCGCTTAACAAAATTTCTTGAATACGATGCCAATATAGACGTGCTTGAAAAATGTAAGGAGCAATATACTGATGTAGACGATTTAGCTGCTGAGTTAACCCAAGCCTTCAAGTATTATAAATATTACTATCCAAATGCAGAAATTCCCCAGGTATATTTTCATATTTCCGGCTTCAATGAAGCGATTGTGGTGGATTCGGGAATGGTGTCTGTAAGTATAGAGCGATATCTTGGGGCTGATTGCGAGTTTTACGAATGGCTGGCAACTCCGGTGTATTTGAGAGGAACTATGATTCGCGAAAAGGTAGTGCCGGATGTGATGAAAGCCATGGCCATGACAGATTATTCGATGCGTACAAAAAGCAATGATGTAATCAGTAGTATGATTAATAAAGGGAAGGCTTTGTATTATGTTCGTCAGATGATGCCGGAGCTTCCGGATTCTTTATTGTTTGATTATACTCAAAAGGAAATGGATTGGTGCTATAAGTTTGAATCTGACCTTTGGGCTAGTTTGGTAGAGCATAAACATCTGTTTGAAACCGATCGCCTAATTATTCAAAAATATGTGGGAGAGAGCCCTTTTACCTACTATTTTGGACAGGAGTCGCCTGGGCGGGCTGCTATTTATTTGGGTTATAAAATTATTGAAGCCTACTTGGATAAAAATTCTCAATTGAATTTGGATGCATTGATGAAAGAAGAAGATGCACATCGGATCTTAAGTGAATCTCAATACAGGCCATAATGATGAGCGATCCCACTAGTATATCTCTGGAAAAAAAAGCATTGCGAAAGTATATTCGCGCCCTTAAAGACGAATTTGATTTTGCTAATTGTGAAAAATCAACGCGTGAGATATTTGAGCTTTTAGAAGCTCATGAAGGATTTGTTGGAGCACAAAAAGTATTGTGTTTTTGGTCTTTGAAAGATGAGGTTTTTACGCACGACTTTATTAATAAATGGTATTGTCAAAAGGAAATCTATTTGCCGGTTATACATGGGGATGATCTGAAATTGGTGCTTTTCGAAGGGGAAGAAAAGCTTAAAGTTGAACCCAAATATAATATTGCAGAACCAATAGGAGAAGCATTAAACGATGAGTCTCTTATAGATTTAGTACTAATACCGGGAATGGCATTTGATGTAAAGGGAAATAGAATGGGCAGAGGAGCCGGATATTATGATCGGATTTTAAAACGGACTCTGCGCGCGTTAAAAGTTGGTGTTGCTTTTAAATTTCAAATGGTAGAACAAATTCCGGTAGAGGCACATGATGTACCAATGGATTTGGTCATTTGCGGATAAAAGTATTTATATGTGCTGATGTGCTAATGCCTCAATGTGCAAATTGATGATTCAACATTTGTTAGAGGCTGAAATGCAAATCAGATGTCTAACGCTACTTGTTTAGAATGGAGAGTGCAAAAAAAAAGCCCCTTTCAAAGGGGCTTTCATATTTTTACTTATGCAGGTTTGATAGCCTCAGTAGGACAAACATCTACACAAGTTCCGCAATCTGTACATGTGTCAGCGTCAATTTTATAGATATCGCCTTCGGAGATAGCGTCAACTGGACACTCATCAATACATGTACCGCAAGCGATACAATCTTCGTTAATTACGTATGCCATTTTTTTTTGTTTATGGTGTTTAATACTAAAAGCAAAATTATCCGCTTTTTTGAATAATGAAAAGAAACCTAAACCTATTTTGGTTATTTGAATTTGATCTAAATAGGAATTGAAAGTCTTTTATTATGGTGGCGAATGTATAAGTATTTGATAATTAAAAAAGTGTTGCGTTGTGAGTAATTACTCCGTTAAAAAGCGGTATGCCATGTAGGCCATTAAGCCGGCAGCCGGCTCCAAGGAATCCTCATTTAAATTAAATTGCGGGGTGTGTAAGTTACCGGTTTCACCTTCGGCTTGCTTAACTCCAAAACGATAGAACGAACAAGGGTATTTTTGAGTGTAATATCCAAAATCCTCGGCAGTCATTCTAATGTCCATGTATTCAGTATTTTCTTCACCTAGATACTCGTGAGAGAAAGAAATGCATTTGCGAGTCATATCGGCATCGTTAGTGACTACCGGATATCCATCTTTAATGTCAAATTCACATTCAGCACCCATCGAGTTGGCAATCGAATTAGCAATTTCTCTAATCTTTTGTTTGATAATGGCTCTCCATTTTTCATCCATGGTACGTAAAGTTCCACCAATATAAACCGATTCAGGAATAACGTTTGTCGCCCCATCGGCAATGACTTTACCAAAGGATAAAACTGTTGGTATCTGTGCAGGAACAATACGACTCACAATCTGCTGGAGCGAAATGATAATTTGTGAGGCAATCACTACCGTATCGGTTAGAGCATGTGGCATGGCTGCGTGTCCTCCTTTGCCTTTTACGGTAATGTGTACTTCATCACCCGAGGCCATATACATGCCTTCTTTAAAGCCTGCATGACCTGTTTCCATTGTTGGTAACACATGTTGACCTAAGATTAAATCGGGTTTGTATTCATCAAATACACCTTCATCCATCATGAGTTTAGCACCGCCCGGGTGTACTTCTTCAGCCGGTTGAAATACTAATAACAAGGTGCCTTCCCATTCTTCTTTTAGCGAATTAAGAACCCTCGCAGCGCCCAATAGAGCAGCAGTGTGTGCATCATGACCACAGGCATGCATCACACCTTCATTTTTTGAGGCGAATGGTAAGCAGGTTTTTTCTGTAATGGGTAAAGCATCCATATCTGCCCTTAAAGCGATGGTGCGTTTTTCCGGGTTTTTTCCTTTGATTACCCCAAGAATACCAGTTTTTACAAAGCCTGCAGTAAAGGAAATGCCCATTTCTTTGAGTTGATTTTGAACATATATGGAGGTGTCATTTTCATTAAAAGAAACTTCCGGATGCTCATGAATATGGCGACGATACTCGATGATTTTATCCAAATTTTCTTTTATCAGGGCTTTTATTTTAGTAGTGCTATCCATTTCTGTAAATTTTTTACTGGCAAAGATAATGATTTAAGAAACGAGATGCTTAAATAATCAAGTTCTGGAGTGATTAAAAGGAAAGGTTGTTTAAAGTCAGGAGTAACTAATGTGCAGATGCGCTAATGAGTTAATGTGTAAATTTGAAATTGATTTTTGTACAATACTTTGCTGAGGTTTAAAACACAATATCTAAACCGCTAACTTTAAATTGATAGCTAGGAGGAAAGTTTTTTGTTTGTGAGCTTAATGAGATAAAATCGCAAGCAAAGAACCTGCGCTAATGAGTATCCAAAGAAGTAATCCCTGAATAAAAGATTTGAAACCTACATTTTTGACTTCTTTTAAAGAAATTCCACTTCCAATTAAAAATAAAGCTACGGTCATTCCCTGGTGTCCGGCATAATTAGCCATGTTATACAATGTTTTAAGGTTGGGTACAAAATGTCCTGTTAGAATAGCCAAAACAAACAGGGCTATAAACCAAGGGAATTGTACTTTATCTGTTTGTTTATTGTATAATGCAAAAGTTAAAGAAACAGGGATGATCCATAGTGATCTTGTGAGTTTTACGGTGGTTGCGATTTTTAAAGCTTCTTCGCCATAAGCAGCTCCGGCTCCCACCACCGAGCTGGTGTCGTGAATAGCAATTGCAGACCATGTTCCAAAAGCTTCCTGGCTCATGTTTAATAGATGTCCCAGGTAAGGAAATAGGATTAAAGCGAGTGCATTTAATACAAAAACCACGATTAAGGCAAATGATATTTGATGGTTTTTTGCATTAATGGTAGGTGCAACTGCGGCAATGGCACTTCCTCCGCAAATGGCAGTACCGGCTGATATGAGTAAAGCTACATTTCTTTCAAGCTTAAAAAGGCGGCCAAATGCCAGGCCGAATAATAAAGTTGCTGTAACTGAAATAGCTGTAATGCTAAAGCCTGACTTGCTTGTTTCGATTACCTGGTTTAAATCCATGTTAAAACCAAGTATTACAATAGCGGCTTTTAAGATGAATGACGAATAGTTTGAAAAACTTTTTAGCTGAAGGTTGAAAACTGAAAAAAGCAGTCCACTTATTAATGCAACTATTGGGCTAGTAATGCCTAATGCGAAAACAATAATTGCGGCAATGTAAATTATGTGAACTGCTTTTTTCTGTATCATTTCTCCCAAAAAATTATAGTTCAAAGGTAGGAGATTGATATAATTAAAACAAATCACATATAATTAACATTTATAACTAAAAGTTATATCCAGTTAGGAAATCCATAAAGAGTTGAGGTGTTTTTAAAACGTTTCCATATTTATAGGCCATCCGGAATTCTCGGTGAATGGTAAGTTCTTTGAGATTTAGTTTACTTAGTGTTTTTAATTGAAGTTCTTTGGTAATGGCTTTGTCCGATATAAGAGCTATACCATCAAAATTATTGAGAAAGTTCTTAATGGCTTCAGTACTACCCATGTGGATGAATATGTTTAGCTTTTCGGTGTTTATTTTATGTTTCTCTAGGGCTTTATTAATGACCTGTAGAGTACCGGATCCTTTTTCTCGGAGAACAATGGGGATTTGCTGTAAATCTGTGAGATCAATGTTTTTCTTTTTGTTGTATACGCTCTGAGCGCCTGTAACAACCACAATTTCGTCGTGTAAAAATTCCCGGTAGCGAATATTCGCTTGAGAGGATTCATTCTCCACCAAAGCCAAATCAATGTCATTATTTAACAAGCGTTTCTCCATCTCTTCTGAGTTCCCGTTAAACAAGTCGATGTTGATATTGGGATAGCGTTGATGAAAGGCAGCAATAACCGGCGGAATAATGTATTGAGATATGGTAGAACTGGCTCCAATTTTTAAAAGACCTTCGAAATTATCATTCAATTGGCCCAAATCAAATTCCATTGCCCGGTACTGTTGTTTTATTTGCTTGAGAAAACGGTAGCAAACTTTACCGGCTTTGGTGAGGTATATTTTATTTCCTTTTCTGTCAAACAGAGATGAGTTTAGTTTTGATTCCAGTTCTTTAATGTGCTTGGTAACGGCAGGTTGACTTATGAAAAGTTCATCTGCTGCTTTTGAAAAACTTAGATTTTCTGCTACTGATAAAAAGACTTCGTCTCTGTAATCCATATTATTGATTTCATTGATTTACTGCCTCAAAAATAAATTAAACTTATTGAAAGTTTTACAATTATTGTTGGGGTACGATTTAAGTTTAGTCTTAATTTTACATGTTTCAATTTCTGAATTTGAGTAGTTAATGAAAAGTTAAACATGGATGTTATGTTGTTTTAGACTTTTACTGCGTAAATATTATTTATAGTTTTGTATGGATTTCTTTCTATTTATTAAAGAGGAAAGTGATTTTGGATTTAAGATGTAAAACTTAACTTATTTATAAGATGAAAAGAGTATTATTAGGATTAATTTCCATAATGGTTGCTGTGGCAGTTCATGCTCAATTTGCCCAACCAACCATTGTATTTGATGAAAAAACACATGATTTTGGAACCATTCAGGAAGCGGATGGAAAAGTAAGTTATGTATTTAAGTTTACCAATAAAGGTGACCAGCCTTTGGTTGTTCACAATGTTAAAGCATCGTGTGGATGTACAACTCCGGAATGGACTAAAACGCCTGTTTTACCTGGGAAGAGTGGAACCATTAAAGCAACTTTTGATCCACAAAATCGTCCGGGTAATTTTAATAAAACAATTACGGTATATAGCAATAGCTCTACCGAAAATGAAATATTACGCATTACCGGTTTAGTAAAGGAGAAGACTAAGAGCCTTGAAGATGAATATCCAAGAAGCATGGATTTAATTCGGTTAGAATCAACGCACTTGTCTTTGACAAAGGTAGCTCCGGATCAAAAGAAAACGGAAGATTTTAGAATTATTAGTATTTCTGATAAACCGGTAACTATTGATTTTGATAATGTTCCTGCTCACCTAAAAATCGAAGCAGTACCACAAACCTTACAGCCGAATCAAGAAGGAATTATTAGAGTAACCTATGATGCAGCTTTGAAAAATGATTGGGGATTCTTAGTTGATAATTTATATTTAAAATTCAATGGAGAAAAAGATTATCAAAATCGTTTAACTGTAAGTGCGACTATTCAGGAAGATTTTTCAAATTTAAGCGAGGCAGAATTAGAAAAAGCTGCTAAAATCGAGATCGCAGAAAAAACTTGGGAATTTGGAGAGATTAAACAAGGAGATATTGTTGATCATAATTTTGTGGTAAAAAATATTGGGAAATCCAATTTAATTATCCGTAAAGTGAAAGCATCTTGTGGATGTACCGCCACTAATCCTGAGAAAACCGTATTAGCACCGGGCGAATCTACAAATATTAAAACCACCTTTAATTCGAAAGGAAAAAGTGGTCGCCAAAATAAGTCCGTTACTGTGGTTACAAACGATCCAAAATCTACTTCGACCATGCTTCGTTTAACGGGAAATGTGACTGTAGAATAAGAAGTTTGAAATATTATTTATAAAAGAGCTGTATCTTTACAGCTCTTTTTTATTATACGACAATTTATGGCCGGGAATAACGATAATCATCATATTGAAAATGATCCGCAATTTAAAGGATTAACTGTAAATAAAGGCGTAGAACATGCGCCGGCTGTTAATCCTAATGCTTTTCGGCATATTAAAAAACGCCGAAAATTAACCTTAACTGCCGATCAATATGTAGAAGGTATACTAGCAGGAAATATTACCATACTTAGTCAAGCCGTTACTTTAGTTGAGAGTGCAAGGGCTGATCACCAGTTGATTGCTCAGGAAATTATCGAAAAGTGTTTGCCTCATACCGGAAATAGTATTCGATTAGGCATTACCGGTGTTCCGGGAGCCGGGAAAAGTACTTTTATTGAAGCTTTAGGAATGCATATTATTGGTCAGAAAGGAAAATTGGCCGTGCTTGCAATTGATCCGTCCAGTGAACGTACAAAGGGAAGCATCTTAGGTGATAAAACCCGAATGGAACAATTATCAGGACAAAAAGATGCCTATATACGACCTTCTCCTTCAGCGGGATCCTTAGGGGGTGTAGCCCGAAAAACCAGAGAGACCATAATTTTGTGCGAAGCTGCCGGTTTTGATCACATCATTGTAGAAACAGTAGGCGTGGGACAATCGGAAACGGCCGTTCATTCAATGGTCGATTTTTTCTTGTTGATTCAATTAGCCGGTGCAGGTGATGAACTTCAAGGAATTAAAAGAGGAATTATGGAAATGGCTGATGCCATTACCATCAATAAAGCTGATGGGACTAATGTTGAAAGAGCGAAATTGGCTCAGGCCGAATACAGAAATGCCTTACATTTGTTTCCAGCCACTAAATCCGGATGGGTTCCCGAGGTAAAGACCTGTTCTGCCCTTAATCATAAAGGTATTGATGAAGTTTGGAAAATGGTTATCTCTTATGTAGAACTAACTAAGGGTAATGGATATTTCAAAAGCAATCGTAGAAACCAAGCAAAATACTGGATGTTTGAAAGTATCAATGAGCAATTAAAAAGTAGCTTTTACGATGATGCTTTAATTAAAACTGAAATTGAAAAGAATGAACAAATGGTCTTAAATGATGAAAGGAGTTCGTTTATGGCTGCCAAAAATTTATTGGAACAATATTTTAATAATTTAAATAAGAAAAACCACTAAGGTGGGATAAACAACAGAATATGAGAAAAGTAATTTTGGCCATTTTAAGTGTAGCCATGCTAGCTGCTTGTCAGCCAAAAGGATATCAGGTTAGCGGCACGATTGAGGGTGTTGAAGACGGAAAGAAGGTAATGGTTAGTTGCTTAAGGAATGGTCGCCAAGTAATAGTTGATTCCACTGTTATAGGCAATGGACAGTTTTATATCGAAGGAGAGGTCAAAACGCCTGAGATCTACTTTATTTCATGCGAGGGAGTACAACAACCGATTTCTTTCTTCATTGAGAATTGTGACATTTCTATTTCAGCTAAAGCCTCTAATATGTTTGATGCAGAAATATCAGGTTCTGCCTTGTCTGATAAAATGACAGAGTTTGAAAAAAGCATGCCTGATAGAGAGCGCTTAAGAGAAATTAGTCAGGAATATATGCAAGCTCAAATGGGACGTGATGTTGAAGAAATTGCGGCTTTAGATATCGAGATTGGGGAGTTGATTCCTAGGCAGACAGCTTATGCAGAAGGTTTTATAAGAGATAATATAAGTAATCCTTTAGGGCTTTTTGTATTGCAAAATATTGCAGAGTATATGGATGCTTTTACAAGGAACGAATTAGCTCAGCAATTACGAGTAAATTTAAAAGGTCATCCTTATTTAATCGATCTTAATGGTTTATTAGAGCAATTGGATGCTTATGAGAAAAGTAAAGCTGAGGCAATGGCCAATGAAGAGTCAGAATCAACACCCTCAGTAACCGAAGAAAACTAAACGGGTGTAAAATTGTATAAAAAGAAGGAGGTTATGGCCTCCTTTTTTATTTATACATTGTCTAGTCTTAAAAGGGTGTTAATCTTTATTACAAGCTCTACATCCTTGAGTCAGACAATATCTTTTAGCCCTTAAATTCACAGCTCTACAGACGATACTTTAAGACACTGCATTTGTGATGCTTTTTATCCTTCTTATTGATGTTATTTTCCTACTGACCACAGTAATTTTAATGCTGAGCTTTTTAATTTGTGGTTTTGAATTAGGTATCCGAGATGGTATCTTTAGAATGTCATATTTAAAAATTTTAACATGAAGAAACTTCTTTATCTTTTAGGTCTATCCTTAATTGTGTTTTCAGGTTGCCAGGCACATCCATCAGGTGTATTTAGTTTACATGGAACCCTTACTGGTGCCAATGGTAATACTGTTTTTATCAGTACATATACCGAAAAGGGAATAGAAAGCCTGGATACAATACAACTTCAGGGAGAGCTTATTAATTATCAAGTTAAATTAGATCAACCCATTTTAGTACTCATAAGCATAGAAAATAAAAATGACCGTGTTTTGCTATTTGGAGATAATGAAGCTTATGATGTTGAAGGTCATATAGATTCATTATCTAACGTAAAAGTAACAGGAGGTAAACTGCAAGAAGACTTTAGTAAACTTGTAGACTTGGAAAGGCAGGTGCAGTTGAGACAGCAAGAGCTGGGGAAAGCCTATCAGGAAGCAAGTGCCAATAAGGATAACGAAAGCTTAAAAGCAATTGTAGAAGAATACAATTCTTTAAATTTCTCAGTTAGTGATGCCAAACTAAAGTATGTAAAAGCTAATTCGCAATCCGCTTTAGCCGCCTTTTATGTCAATTACTTGTATGCTAAAAAAGGTTTGGAAGAGATGAAATCCGGTATAGCTTTGTTAAATGATACCTTAAAATCATCAGCCTATTATAAAATATTAGCCGAGCGGGTAAAAAAATTAGAACGCATTGAAGTTGGTCAAGTAGCACCTGATTTTACCATGAAAGATCCTGAGGGGAATGATGTGAGTTTATCATCTTTCAAAGGGAAATATTTATTAATCGATTTTTGGGCCAGTTGGTGCAAGCCCTGCCGCATGGAAAATCCCAATGTGGTTAAAATGTATCAAAAATATAAGGATAAAGGTTTTGAGATTTTGGGTGTTTCCTTAGATCAAAGACGTGAAAGTTGGGTGCGTGCCATTTCTAGTGATCAGTTAAATTGGTCTCATGTTTCAGATTTAAAAGAATGGCAAAATGAAGCAGCCCAATTATATGCAGTCACTACCATACCACATACTGTATTGTTGGATACCAATGGGGTGATTATAGCAAAGAACTTGAGAGGTGAAGAACTGGCAAAAAAAATTGAAGAACTCGTAAAGTAATTCAAGATCTTATTATTTAAGGATTTATTCCCATGGTACTCAATTAACACCATGGGATTTTTTTTATTTCTAAAATCATATACTCACAGACGTTAGAGAATAGTTTTACTTTTGAGCAACTAATTTTTAATCAATTATTAATAAAAACATGAAAAAAAGAAACTTAGCCGGTTTAGCTGTGCTTGGATTAGCAATGCTAACAACTTCTTGTAGTGAGGATGTTACTACATCAGACTTAACCCTGGATGCAGGAAAAAGTGCAAAAGTAAAAATTTACGTTTATGCAGATACTAATTTGAAAACTGCTGGTAAAGAAGCTGCCCCAGTTGGTACTGAAATTATTTTAAAAGCAGTGAATACTGATTTTGAAGATGGTAAAGCAGGTGAAAAATTAATGGTATACACTGTAGGTGAAGGTGGATATTTTGAAGCAACTTTACCGGTAGCATCGGAAGGTTCTGTAACTTATTCGATTGATGCTCCAGATTTTGAGTTTGATCAAGTTCAACAAGATGATGACATTGCTACAACAATTAATAAAGTGTATACGATTGAAGCTGATAAAAAAGTAACTGTTATTTCAAGAACTACAGAAGTTGTAGAAGTGTCTTTTAATGAGAAAGAAAAGATGTCTGGTGAGTTTAAATTTGTAGATGTAAATATTTATTTACGTGGCGATTTTGATCAGAATTCAGCAGTATTAGATCCAATTCCTGCAGGAACTTCTTTAACATTAAAAGTAAATGACAAGTGGTCAGCTGTAGTTACTCCTGAAAATAAAAATATAAATGGTGATATCTATAGTAAAATCTCAGTAAGTGTACCTGCTGGTGAAACAATTGAATTATTAGACTTTGAGGCAATAAAGACGATTGTTGAAGGGAGTGGTGAAAGTCAGAAAACTTATACAAAAACCTATGTTTATTCAGCTACCTTAGCTTCTTATAGTTTAGGTCAAAATGGAGATGGATTCCCATACAATTTAAAAGACACCGAAAAATCACCTTTCTAGAATACGTAAATAATGAAAAAAATAATCATAAGCATTTTTGCAGTTGCTTTAAGTCTTTCTTCGATGGCCCAAGATTCCTTGGTGACGAATAAAGCCGGAGTACCTGTATTGCCTAAAGCCGGAGACATTGCTTTAGGAGCTGACGCTACCCCTTATTTAAATTATTTGGGGAATATGTTTAACAATACCGTAAATAATTCTCTTAGTTTAGGTGCTCAGAACTTATACTTTAGATATTATCTGGCTGATGATATGGCTGTACGTGTTAATTTACAGTTGAATAACACCACAAGTGAGAATAATTTATATGTGGCTGATGAAGCAGCACGTTATTCTAACCCATTAAGCCAGGCACAGTTAATCGATCAACAGATTATTAAAAACCGTGGTGCAAATATTTTAATCGGAGCACAAAAGATGCGTGGATATGGTCGTTTGCGTGGTTTTTATGGTGCACAATTAGGATATGGTTTTGCTAGTACTAAGGAAGAATATAGCTATGGCAATAACATTACGTCATCGAACCAAACACCGCTAACAAGTGATTTTGGAACCAATGTTTCAGGTGCTAAGTTATCAGCTGATGGACACCGTGTATTAGAGTATAAATCAGGTACAGCACACTCGGTTTTTGTGGGTGCTTTATGTGGGGTAGAATACTATTTCTTGCCTAAAGCATGTATTGGCGGTGAGGTAAGCTTAATGTATTACTACACATCAACCGGTCAAAGTTCTTCAGTGAGTGAGCATTTTGATGGCAACTCTGCAGTTAATTCAGACAAAGCAATTAGCCCGGGAGGTTCGAACTCAGGTGTTGTAACATCAAGACCATCGACTTACCAATCGACAGCTTCAACTACTCCTGCTGTTTATGGTGGATTATACTTGATGTTCCACTTTTAAGGTGAGAAAGTAATTTTACAATTAGTTGTTATAAAAAAAAGCTTGGTTCAATTCTCGAACCAAGCTTTCTTTATTATGTACATCCTTTTTTACGCATAAATGTTTAAACACGAGGCGCAAAAGCACAGTGTTTATGAAGTGAAATTATAAAACGCTATGTCTCAGGTTGTACAGGTTAGGGTTGTGGTGGAATTTCCTAACGTTATGCCAAGCATTTTCGCATTGTATGTAATTGCAGACATTCAATTCTTTATTGTATAGCTTCTACAATAGTATTTTTTAGATCTTCTTTAAATGGGATTTTTAGAGCTTCGTTATGTGCTTTATCACTCATCTTATTCCAGGTGCGAAGGATGATTCGCTTCAGTTTTTCCATATCACTTTTGTGCTTTTCAACAAAATCTTCAATGTAATATTGAAGGAATACTAGGCATACTACATCTTCTATTAACTGGCTGTCTGCATTTGTTTTTAAGTCTTTTTTTTCAATCATCTCACTGATTGCAGAAACCGACTCTTTACTATAGCCAACTTCTCTTAAAAGATGCGCTGCTTTTTCTGCTTGATAGGTATATAAATAAGTTCGCCATTGATGGTAACCTTTTCGATCCATGGGGTATGAGTCTCTTGGTATTTCCCAGCGATAAAGGTGTTGACACCAGGCAGCCAAAAATGCTTCCTCAGTAGCATGGGGTTCAAAGCTTTCTAAGACCTGTACCATTCTTTTTCCATACAGAAATTCTTTAGGGTAGGATGTGCCGTTTTCAATCTCTGTTTCAAGATTGGATTGATAGGCTGCTTCTATCATTTCAACAGCCAGAGTATAGTTTGAGCTAAAATTCATTTTGTGCGCATTTACGTTTCTTATAAGTTACAAATTGCCTGTGTCTATTGTTTAGTTATGGTCAACTTATTTTTTGTAAAATACAGCTTTGAACAGGGAAATCGCTTTTAGGAGTCATTTGCTTTCATAGTGTTAAAATTCTTAGTATCTTTGAGTTATAAAATAATGACTACGCGTCAAAAAAATGGAAAATTTTAAGGCGCAAACACATATTGAACAAAATATATCTTTTATTTCACACTTTTCTACTTTGACAGATCCTCGTCGTACAACGAAAGGCAATTTTACCTATCCCCTTAACGAT